>CAWBKP010000022.1:0-217500 GCA_963789395.1 uncultured delta proteobacterium
GAGGAGCGGCAGCTAATAAAAAGCCCACCAAATATAAAACAACAGAAACGCCCAGGACAAAATACAGACGATATATGAAATCCAGGCAACAGGGGGCTCAGCCATACCCGTTTTTTCATTCAGTTTCCCCACACGCCTGTTGCAGGAAAAACAAAACCGGTCATCAACGGCCAGGTAATTCTCGCAATATGGGCATTTTTTTGTAGTAAACGGGGCGTCTTTGTCATGTTGATCTGTCATCAGGTTTTATCCTTCACCGGGAAAATTCGGAATCCTGCCGAATCAGAGGGGGAAAATCTCCGTACCCTGTCGTTTCCCACCCTCTGTGACGGATTACAGATACCCGTTTTCAACTACAACCTTGGCGTTGTTTCGAAGTGAGGTCAACAAGTCTTCAAAGATTCGACGCTGTTTCTGACTGATCAGCCTATCGATTATCTGCGATCTTTCGATTGCCAATCCTGCGGGATCTGCGGCCTTTCTTTCCCCGAATGCAATGACGTAATACCCCTTCTGGCCTTTTATCGGTTCATCGGGGAATCTCTTTTCAGGTGAGAGCCCAAAAGCGATGGATGATATGTCACGCTCAAAGCCGATATCCGGTATCCGATCATTGCGCTTGAAAAAATCGGTTGCTCCGGTTTTGACGCCTTTTTTTCCTTGAAATGCTTTCAGCGATTTTCCATTTTTTAGATCGGCCAGACATTGCTTGGCGTCTTTTAATGCCTGTTCATCCTGTTTTTCCTTTGTTAAATCCGCTCGAACCTTTTCAGCAACCAGAGCGAATTCCGGGATACTTTCGGGAATGTCTTCAACAACCTGAAGGATGTAATAGCTGCCTTGTGAATCAATGATATCGCTGATGCTGTTCGGTGCCAGTTCGAAGGCTATCGCCGCAAACTGGGCTGGATTCTTGACGCCTGCCGGACCGCTGCGACCAAAGGGTTCTGAAGTGAGCAGCTGTTGTTTCAATGTCTCGGCAACCTTGGATAACGATTCCGCATTTAAGGCGGCGCTATAGGTTGCAAAGGCGTCTTCATAGGCTAGATTTTTGGCTTTTTCGTCGGTGAGCTTATTGATGATTTTAGGCCTTGCCTGTTCAAGGGAAAGGTTGGAAGCCTCATTGATCTTTTCGACCTTGATGATGTGCCATCCAAACTGGGTCCTGACCGGATCACTGAGCTCTCCGGGCTTCATGGAAAAAGCTTTTTCGCCAAAGGGTTCGACCATTGCATCGCGCTTAAACGCGCCAAGATTTCCGCCGTTCTTACCGCCGGGATCATCAGAGTATTGCTTGGCCAACTCTGCAAAATCCTTTCCTTCCTTTGCCAGTTTCAGAACATGCAAAGCCTTTTCCCTGGCTTTTTCAACGAGTTCCGCATTGGCGTTTTGATCCACCTTAATCAGGACATGGCTGGCTTCAACGGTTTTCGGCGTATCAAATTCTCCGGGGTTGGATTCGAAATAGTCCTTTACCTCGGAATCGGGCAGGGTTACCTTGGCAAGGTACATTTCTGGCGTAAACTGCAGGTAAGTCACTTTGCGTTTGGGCTCAATCTTATAGCTGTCCTTATGGGCCTCAAAAAAGGATTTTACCGCCTCTTCAGAAAGTTTGATATCGGTAATCAGGGATGGATCGTATAACACGTAGTCAATTTTAATCTGTGAATTTTTCCATTGGTAGTAATCTTCCACCTCGGCATCTGATACCTTGGCGCTGTCTGAAATAAAATATCTGAATTTATCCATTAAAACGGATTCACGCTGCATGGCTTCAAATGATTCGGGTTTCAGCCGGTTCTGGGTTAAAACCGCAAGATATCTGCGGTTGTCAAAGTTGCCATTGTCTTGAAAAGCCGGGATGGCCTTGATGGCGGTTGACAGTTCTTCGTCGCTGACTGTAAAACCCAGCCGTGTTGCTTCAGACAAAATCAGCCTTTTCTCAATCAGTTGATCCATGGCCTGCTTTTTGACCTGAAGCATCTTGAGCATTTCATCGTTCAGGCGGTTGCCATACCGCTGCTTGATTTGTTCTAATAGGCGGTTGTAGGTTTCATTGTATTCTTCAACCATGATCGGGTCTCCGTTAACGATGGCAACCCGCCCGACTGCCCGGTCGCGAAAACTGCCGACGCCCCAGAAGACAAAGACCAGAACGATAGCGCCCAAAAGAATTTTGATTAACCAGGTGCCTGCATTTTTACGCATTAAATCGAGCATTATGTATCCTCACGTGATCTTAATATAATTCAACAAGATAAATGCTATTGTAACAATAATCGAATTTGAACTCCAAGAATCAATTCGCTGTAATTCATTTCAAATTTCAGATAGATTAGCATCATAAAAATATTATTGTATTTTTCATGGTCACATTTGTCAATAAATTCCCCTCTGAACGTAACAGGATGGTATTGTGCTGTGCAGATAATGCTTCAATTCAAATCAGTCAGAAGGTGGCCTCCATTACCCATAGCATTGCAAATGTCGATTGAACCGGTTTAAATGGCGCTGATGAGGCAAGGGCTGCGGGTCATTTAGAGGAAGCGGACTTGATCCTGACCCGTTTTTCAGTATGATGAGACGATGTTTTTGAATTGAACAAATCCCGATTCTTTCTGAAATCCTCCTTGATATGCAATTTCATTTTATACTATGATGAACGGGAAAATGTCAAAAACGCAATTGGAAGATCAAAGATCCAGTTAAGTTGTTCCCGGCAATAAATGAATTTGGAATTTACGGATGACATCAAGTATTGAACAGGCCATGGAAGTTCTGAAAATTGAGGCTGAGGGCATATTAAAGCTCATGGACCGGGTGGATTGCCATTTTGAAGAAATGGTGGAACTCATCTGTAAGGCAACCGGCAGACTGATCATCAGCGGCATTGGCAAGTCCGGAATCGTGGGGAGAAAAATAGTTGCCACGTTGAACAGTACGGGAACCCGCTCTTTGTTTTTGCATCCGGTCGAGGCCATGCATGGAGATTTGGGGATGGTCAGCCCGGATGATGTCTTTCTGGCGCTTTCCAACAGCGGTGAAACGGATGAACTCAATCTGCTGGTGCCCAGTATTCGAAAAATCGGATGCAGGGTAATCGCCTTCACCGGGAATCTGCATTCCACCCTGGCAGAGCATAGCGACATCGTCATTGATGTCAGTGTTGAAAGAGAAGCCTGCCCGCTGGGGCTGGCGCCGACAGCCAGCACCACGGCGCTTCTGGCAATGGGGGATGCGCTGGCCGTGGTTCTGATCAACCGGAAACACTTTAATTCTTCCGATTTCAAGCGGATTCACCCTGGCGGAAATCTGGGGCAGCGCCTGGCCAGTCGAGTTCAGGATATCATGCTGAAGGACACGCAGGTTCCCCTGGTTTTTGCTGGCGACTCCATGGATGCAGCGGTAAAGGAAATCAACAGGCTGGAAATCGGAGCAACCCTTGTCGCGAACCCGGACCAGACGCTGGCAGGGATTATTACCGATGGCGACATCCGCAGGCTGATAGCAGGACGATTGCCGGTGTATGGGGTGTCGGTCGATGAAGTCATGACCGCCCAGCCCCGTGTGCTGTTTCTGGATTCGCTGGCCTGCGATGCCTTGAATATCATGGAAAAACATCAAATTACGGTGCTGCCGATTCTGGACAGTCAAAAAAAGATTAAAGGTGTTCTGCACCTTCATGATATTCTGGGCAAGGGAGAATTTAAATTCAACGGGCACTAACTGCAGGTTAATGCCATAGAGCCTGGCCAGAGGCTGCGGTTAGATTTCGGATTTAGGCGTTTCGAACCGCTTTTGCTGCCTGGATCACAGTTCTGGAGGAAAAGATGAATATTGATTGCTTGGACACAACCATCCCTGTTCTTGGGGAAAGTAAAATCACGTCCCCCATAAAAAACCGGGAAGAGAGCAGCGTTTTTATTTCAGATGCCGATAAGGTGACGATCGATGTAAATCTCGATCGCATGAAAGCCCTGATCCAGGAGGGCAGGCAGATACCTGCCTTTGAAATGGCGGGTCCCAGGGAAAAAATTTTTTTCGATCCCAGCAAGGTCCGCTGTGCGCTGGTGACCTGCGGGGGCCTCTGCCCCGGGCTGAATGACATTATCCGGTCCATTGTGCTGGGCCTATTCTATGCATATGGCGTAAGCAATGTGTATGGCATCCGGTATGGGCTTCAGGGGTTTATTCCGAAATATGGTCATGATGTGTTTCAACTGACTCCGGCGGATGTGTCCGGTATTCTGGAACGCGGCGGATCGATTCTGGGTTCATCCCGGGGACCTCAGTCCATCGATGATATTGTGGATTGCCTTGAACGGATGAATATCGGTGTGTTGTTCATGATCGGCGGAGACGGTACGCTGAAGGCGGCTACAAAAATCGCCGACTGCATTACCGAGCGGGGATTAAAGATCAGTGTCGTAGGCATTCCCAAAACCATTGACAATGATATCTATCTGGTGTCGCGTTCTTTTGGTTTTGACACGGCCGTGGATATTGCCACCCTGGCCATAAAAGCGGCTCACAGCGAGGCTGAGGGATATCCAAACGGCATCGGTCTCATCAAATTGATGGGCCGGTATTCCGGATTCATTGCCTCAACTGTCGTGCTGGCTCAGCAGGATGTCAATTTCGTGTTGATTCCGGAAGTGGATTTTGATCTTGAAGGCCCCAGAGGGCTTCTTGCGGCACTGGAAAAACGCCTGAATGACCGTAAACATGCGGTTATTGTCGTGGCGGAAGGTGCCGGTCAGAAATATTTCACGGATGCCGGATCAGGACACGGATAAATCCGGCAATATCAAATTGAATGATATCGGCCTGTTTTTAAAGGAAAACATTCAGGCATATTTTAAGGCAAGGAATGTGGATGTATCGCTGAAGTATATTGACCCCAGCTATATTATCCGCAGTCTTCCGGCCAATGCCAATGACCATGCTTTCTGCAGCGTGCTGGGTCGGGATGCCGTTCATGCGGGCATGGCAGGTAAAACCCGGCTGCTGATAGGCCACTGGAACAATCATTTCGTTCATATTCCCATGAGCGCTTCAGCCGGACAACGAAAACAAGTGGATACGAATGGGAAATTATGGCGAAGTGTACTGGAGTCGACGGGGCAGGGGGTTATGGTCAACTAGCTTCGCATAAAGGTTGTAGAAGGCTGTAGATAACTTCGGCATGCTTTTGGGCCGCCCCCTGGTTCATTTCAACAGCTCTTCGCGCCGAAATTCCTGTTTTTTGTGCCTGATCCGGCTGGCTGATAAAGAACAGGACTTTTTCGGCAAGTTCATTCCCGTTTTTAACCTCAATGCCGCCTTTGGTGCTTTCCAGCAGGCTTCTTGCATCCAGAAAGTCCTCCATATACGGGCCGTAGAGCACGGGCTTTGCCCATACCGCCGGCTCAAGAATATTTTGTCCGCCGAGCGGCACCAGGCTGCCGCCGCAAAATACAACCGTGGCAATGCTGTAAACGGCTTCAAGTTCTCCCATTGTATCCAGGATAATGATAGGCGCTGTTCTGTTTTCACCGGTTTTTTCAAGACAGGTCCGCAGTTGACAGCTAAGCCCCCGGGTTTCGATCATTTTTTCAATAAGCCTGGTTCGTTCAAGGTGCCGGGGCGCCAGGATAAGAAGGGTATTCGGGGCGTTACGAATAATTTTCTGATACGCATCCAGAATGATTTCCTCTTCAGAATGCCGCGTGCTTCCCGCCAGAAAAACCGGCTCGTTTTCCGTGACACCGAAGATATGCTGCCAAAATTGCGTTTGGTCCGGCCGCCGGCTGTCGGACTGTCGCAGCAACAAATCGTATTTTGCGTTGCCATTGACCTGAATTTTCTCCGGCGCTGCACCGATTTCACGAATCCTTCGGGCGTCACTCTCCTGAATCATGCTGAAGACGTTCATGCCGCTCAGAACTTCTTTCATCAGCGGTCGGATCTTCCGATACCGTTTGATGGCCCTTTCCGAAATCCGGCCGTTAACGATGGCTGTTTTTATTCCCATTTGGTAAGCGATCATCAACCAGTTCGGCCACAATTCCGTTTCAACACAGATCAGCAGGTCAGGTTTTATTTGTCTGAGGGCGATTGCTACGGAAAGGATAAAATCGATAGGGGCGTAAATGCAGATAACATCGGCGGGCAGGCGGGCTTTGGCAAGCGCCTGACCATGCTCTGTCGTGGTGGAAAAAATAATGGTGCAGTGCGGCGCCAGTATTTGAATCGCATCGACGATGGGAACGGCTGCATTCACCTCTCCCATTGAAACAGCGTGCACCCAAATTCGCGGAGAAGGCTTGTCAGGTAGATTCAGCGGCGGATAAATACCGATGCGCTGTGGCATGCTGCCGCGATAACGTCCGGTCAGTTTCGTGTACAACAGGGCAAAGGGCAGTGCAAGCAGAAACAGCCCGGAGGTCAGTCCCATATAACCCAAACAGGCCGGATTCATAAACGGCGTTCCCTTTTTTTCAGGGTGCGGTGATTTCAACAAACTCTTCGCCTTTGATCTGGATCAGAAACAGTTTCTTCTCAACTTCCCGCTCCTCGTTGAAGCGATAACTCCCCGTAACGCCTGAAAAGCCGTCAGGTCTGAGAAGTTCTTGAATAATTGAACTTCGGGAAGCGATATCCGGGTCGCTGACAATTTGAAACATCATCATTGCCGTATCATAAGAAACCGCTTCAATATAACCGGGGGATTCCTGGTAAGCATTTCGAAATTCCCGGACAAACTGTTGAATGGGCTCCGATCTGCTTTCTGCAAAAAAACCATCCGGCAGAATGCTGCCCTGAAGCGAAGGGCCACCGGTTTGAATCAGTTTGGGGGAATGCCACAGGTTGGTTCCCAGCAGATGAGACGGGTGAAGATTGCCATAGGCCAGTTGGGGGACGATAACGGCTATTTTTTGAGGTGAGTCTGGAATAAAAAGTGCTTCAAATTCCTCGGAAGTCTGGGGTGCGTTTTGGGCTGCTGCGGATTTATCCATGTGTTTGCCGGCTGCAGGCGATGTTGAATCGTGGACAACAGGAGAATACCGGCTTGAAAGAAATTGCAGGGTTTCCCTGAAATCGGTCTGCATGGGATCATAGGATTGAATGGCAACCACATGGCCTCCTGCCGATTCTGCCCGATCCTTGAAAAGGTTCATAAAATTAACGCCATAAGGTTCATCGGGATAAAGAATTGCAAAACGGCCCAGGCCGAGTTTGTCTACTCCAAAGGATACCAGCGCGTCTACCTGGGCTCCAGGCGTCATGAAGTTGCGGAAAACCGAGGGCCCAATTCTGGTGATCTGGTCTTTCTGCGTCAGGGTGATAATCGGAATGCCATATTTTTGCGCCTCTGCCGCAGCAATATCGGCAGTGGCCACAGGGCCGATGATGGCAGCGACGCCGGATTCAGCCAATTCCTTTACTGCCGAAACGGTTTTTTGCGGGTCTGATTCCGTGTCCTGAATACGTATGGTCAGTTGTGTGTCAGGGTTGTGCATGGAAAACTGATTTTGGGCCAGCTCAATTCCTTTAAGTGCTTTTTTCCCGTAAACTTCGTAAGTTCCGGTAAGCGGCAGCAGGCAGCCAAGCGTATGGAGCTGATAGCCCGGTCTTGTTTTTATGTCCTGAAGCATTTGCAATGCCTGAGCTGCTGCGTCCTGTTTCGGAAATTGTTCGGTTAATACGGTCAACACTTTGTAGGCGTCTTCCATATTTCCCATTTCCAGATATTTCTGACCAGCCAGTAACAGAAATTCCGCTTTTGCCTGTGATGACTCCAGGGAATTTAACAGGCCAACCACATCAGAAATAGCCAGTTGCGATAGCACTGCTTTTAGCTTTTGGGTGATTCGGACCGAATCCGGTTGCGTTGATTGTTCCATAGCATGGGAATACGCATTTGCGGATTCCAGGGGAAGTCCAACGCGGGAATAGGCATCTCCCAGGATTTCAAATGCGTGTTGGACAGAATCGGTTGATCGGTATTTTTTCACATAAATCTGCCCCGATTCTATAACCTTCTGGTAATCTCCAATGGCAAAAATAGCCGTCAATTCAGCAAGTTCAGCCTGTTGTGCTGAAGCGCTTTTAGGATAAAGAGCGGCCACCCGCTGATAATAAGGTAGCGCTTGAGATGGTCTCCCTGTAGCCATGTAAATATCCCCGATCCGCAGAAGGGTATCCGCGGTCCTGGGGCCGTTTGGAAAAGATGATAAATATTTTTGAAAGGCGGTCAGCGCTTCCGGATAGGCTTTTGCCATGTACCATTTTTGACCGGATGAATAGATCTCATCTCCCGGATTGGCAGTGACAACCTGCGTTTTATCGCGCATCGGGGGTTTTTCTGATTTAATCACTTTTTTGAAAGCGCATGAAGCCAGCAGCATGACAAGGAAAGCAAAAAGCACAAATCGAAAATATTTCATAATAATATCTTTGTGTTAAAATAAAGGTGGGAGGGTTGTTTCTTTGGAAACTGTGATTATCATAGCGGAATCCATCAACCGGGTCAATTGCCAGATTTTTGTGATTTATTATCCTGGATCACTTACAGATTTCTTGACTCTATCGTTTTGTTGGAATAAAATATTCTGCTTATGAAATGGCACCTCTGCAAGGGGAATGTCATTATAGAATAAAAAAAGACAGGGCGCTGGTTTCTGCCCTGTCACTGCCGAAGAACCCGGCTGTCATATCACATGGTGAAAGCGATGCAAAAGACAAAAATATTGTGTCTGGTCGTTCTGGTCAACATGGCCATCTGGCTGGCGTTTAATCGTCCTGCCCCCCTGGTTTCGTCTTGGACCGACAAGATAGAGGGCGTCTCTTTCAGCCCTTATCATAAGGGGCAGAATCCTATGGATAATAAATATCCATTTCCAGATCAGATTGATGGCGATCTGAAAATGATCCGGGGAGTAACGCGAAGCGTCCGCAGTTATTCTTCGCTGGACGGGTTTGAGAATATTCCGGGTATGGCGGTTCGTTACGGGTTGAGTGTAACGGCCGGCGCCTGGCTGGATCAGGACAAAGACAAGAATGAAAGGGAAATTCGAAATCTGATTCGAAACGCCCGGACCTATACGTCTACGGTTCCGCGGGTCATTGTGGGCAATGAAGCAGTTCTACGAGGGGACTTGAAGGTCAAGGAGCTGATTGAATACATCCGCAGAGTGCGTGAACAGGTTCCCTGTCCGGTCAGCACGGCCGAACCCTGGGACGTATGGATCAACAACCCCGAACTGGCAAGGAATGTGGACTATATTGCCATTCACATCCTTCCCTATTGGGAAAAAATTCCTCTGGAGCATTCCCTGAATTGGGTAGTGGACCGCTACCGACAGGTTCAGCAGGCTTATCCGGATAAACACGTGCTGCTGGCGGAAGTGGGCTGGCCCAGTCACGGGGAGCGCCGGGGTCCGGCAAAGCCCAGTACGGTCAACGAAGCCCTCTTTCTACGTGCGTTCTTTAATGTGGCCGCGGACCTCAAGATTGATTATTTTATTATGGAAGCCTTTGATCAACCCTGGAAAGTGGATCTGGAAGGGGTCATGGGGGCTCACTGGGGGCTGTTTGACAAGGATCGAAATCTGAAAATCGCTCTTGAAGGCCCTGTGAAAGCGGTTTCGCCGATTCCCCTGCCGCTGGTGCTGTCCTTTCTGCTGGCGATCATCCCCTTGTCCATGTATCTGCGCAATAATCAGGATCAACCGTTCACCGGCCAGCTTTTCTTTGCCATGGTTATTCAACTGAGTATATCCGCAGTCGTGTGGATAGCTTCCACGCCGTGGATTCACGATTTGCTGCCGACCGAAACCCTGATCTGGGGGCTCTTGCTTCCGCTGCAGGTCGGTCTTCTGGTGGTGGTTCTGATCAATGGATTTGAGATGGCGGAAATGCTCTGGCCGGCAGGGCTTAAACGCAGGTTTCATCCGCTGGTTCCGGAAAATGGCAGAGATTTTCCCAAGGTTTCATTGCATTTGGCTATCTGCAATGAACCCCCGGACATGGTTGCCAAGACCCTGGACAGTCTGAATCAGATAGATTATCCGAATTATGAAGTACTGGTGCTGGACAACAACACGCTGGATGCCGATGTATGGGAACCGGTCCGGGATTATTGCGAAAAACTGGGCGCCAAGTTCCGGTTTTTCCATCTGGGGAAATGGCCGGGATTCAAAGCCGGGGCCTTGAACTTCGGGCTGAGCGTGACGGCTCCGGATGCTTCAATTGTCGGCATTGTCGACAGTGACTACATCGTCCGCCCGGACTGGCTCAAATCGCTCATTCCCTATTTTGACAAGTCAAGAGTGGGTTTTGTCCAGGCCCCGCAGGATCACCGGGAATGGCAGGGCAGTTTTTTCAAGGAAATGTTAAATTTTGAATACCATGGTTTTTTTCAGATCGGCATGATCCACCGGAATGAGCGTGATGCCATTATTCAGCACGGGACGATGACCCTGATTCGCAAACAGGCGCTTTTGGATGTCGGCAACTGGGCGGAGTGGTGTATCTGTGAGGATTCCGAACTGGGTTTGAGGCTGATGAATGCGGGGTTTGAATCCGTTTATGTCAGCGAAAGCTTTGGCCATGGTTTGACGCCTGACTCATTTGCCGGTTACAAACGGCAACGGTTCCGATGGGCATATGGTGCGGTTCAGATTATCAGACGACACTGGAAATCATTTTTGCCCTGGAACGCCCAATCCGGCCTGACCGCCGGGCAGAAATATCATTTTGCAACAGGCTGGTTTCCCTGGTTCGGGGATGCGTTCAACGTCATTATCACCTGGGCGACCCTGCTCTGGGTTGCGGGGGTCATTGTACTTCCCCGGTATTTTGGTCAGCCGCTATACATTCTGCTGCTTCCGGCCCTTGGCGTTTTTGTTTTCCGACTGCTTCATTTCTTCTGGCTGTATAAGTCGCGGGTCGGCTGTACGCTGAAACAACGGATTGGTGCGGCCATCGCCGGAATGGCCCTGAGCCATACGATTGGAAAGGCCATGCTTACCGGTCTGGTCTCATCAGACAAACCATTCCTACGCACGCCGAAATGTGAAAATCAGCGTGCTGTCATTAAGGGCGTGTTGATGGCATGGGAAGAAATGCTCATCTTTATGACATTTTGTCTGTCATCCGCGGCTATCATCAACAGGCATGGCACCGATAATCCTGAAATCCTTCTCTGGGTCGGCGTGATGCTCATTCAATCGCTGCCTTACGGGGCCGCGCTGTTAACGTCCATGATCAACGTGATTCCGGCGCTGGCACCCAAGACCATGTTCCGGCAGGTTTTTGCGCCCCGCAAGATGGGCCTTCGCTTTTTTACCAATCGGGCTGAAAATGGATAAACAATGGTAAAGCGGTAAGGCGGAGATTTTGTCAAACTGTCGTTTTTTTCATGGCCATTAAATTTTATATTGACAGAACCGGCTTGATACAATAAATATATCGAGTTTAGATTACCTTATTAGGAGAGACTCGTGAAAAAATATACTTACAGTGCAAAAGAATCGGATAACCCGGGCAAATGGTTTGTGGTTGACGCCAAGGATGCCGTACTGGGAAGGCTGGCATCCTCTATTGCCGCCCGTCTCAGGGGAAAATGCAACCCCTTGTTTACCCCCCATGCGGACATGGGAGACTGGATCGTGGTTATCAATGCGGATAAAATCGTCCTTACCGGCAGAAAATGGACGCAGAAGACATATTACCGTCATAGCGGGTACACCGGCGGTTTAAAGGAAATCACGGCGGAAAAATTGCTCCTCAAGAAGCCCGAGGACATCATCCGTTTTGCCGTAAAAGGCATGCTGCCCAAGAACAGTCTCGGCGGAAAAATGCTGAGCAAATTGAAGGTTTATGCCGGAGAAAGCCATCCGCATGAAGCCCAGCAGCCTGTTGACCTCTCGATATTAAAATAAACTTTTTATAAAACCGGGGAAAATATGGATAAAGAAAATGTATACTATGCCACTGGAAGGCGTAAAAGCGCTATTGCCAGAACATGGTTAAGACCCGGAAAAGGGATCATCATGGTGAACGAAAAACCGGTTGATGATTATTTTTCCGTTGCAGCAGCCAAGGCAATGGTGGTGCAGCCGCTGATTCTGACCAACAATCTGGACTCTTTCGATGTTATGATCCGCGTTCTTGGCGGCGGCATTAACGGTCAGGCCGGAGCCATCCGGCACGGTATCACACGCGCCCTGATGCTGGTGGATCCGGATCTCAGGCCGGCGTTGAAAAAAGCGGGTTTTGTCACCCGAGACCCAAGGGTCAAAGAACGGAAAAAATACGGCCAGCGCGGAGCCCGCGCCCGATATCAGTTCTCGAAACGCTAAACCGCTCTTCGCCGGAGTGCGGATTTCAACACAAAAAGGGAGTTGCTGTCACGCGATTCCCTTTTTGTGTTTGCATGCAAGTTGTCATAAAATCGGCGATACTTTGGATATCCAAGGCAAAACGCCATCCTGCTGTGTTTCATATTACCATGATGATTTTCTCGTCAAAAACCGTCAGTTGTTGCAATCTCTTTGATCTTAACCGGTGCGTGTTTTCCATACTGCCAACGCCATGCCGGTTCTCGGTTGCCGGGGTAGTGTCTGAAAGGTGATCCTTTCTCTTCAGTTTCCTGCGTATTGAATGATCCGGCGGGGTTGACATTTCATCAGTAAATAGTACCCTGTAATACGTAATCTGAGTGTTAAGTTTACAAAAAAAATCATTATTAAGGATTATCCCGTATGGAAAAAGCAAAAAATGCCGAAGAATATATTGCCGTTCAGCGATCGGCCATTGCCAGGAATCCCGAATGCGGCACCTCTCACTATAATCTGGCGGTGGGGTTGCTTGGACAGCGCAAATTCGAAGAGGCGGAAGAGGAACTGAGATGCGCCATTGAATGCAGTCCTGGCCTGGCTGAAGCCTATGTTCAACTTGGCGGCATCTATCTGAACCGCGGGGATCTGGAAGGGTGTCTGGCATATAACCGTCAGGCCGTAAAAGCCAGGCCCGGTTTTTCAGAAGGATATGGCAATATCGGTTTTGTGGAACTGCAGCGCGGCAACATTGATGAAGCCATCACCGCACTGGAAAGGGCGACGCATTTTAATTTCCGCTATCTTCAGGCGTTTGCAACGCTTGCCAATGCCTATCTGATGAAGGGGCTGCTCGAAAAGTGCATCGAGACCAATTTGAAGGCGCTGAAGCTGGAACCAGATTTTGCAGTTGTGCATAACAATCTGGCAATCGCTTATCTGGAAACCGGAGACAACGACCTGGCCATCGCACATTGCGACAAGGCGATTGAACTGGGATACGAAGTGGCGCCAGAGATTCGTACTGAAATAGACCTGCTTCGCCGGAAAACGTCCTGATGCATTCAGGCGGAAGGACTACGCCTTCTGAAACGATATCGGCTGGGACTGTAACGGTATTTTTCAGATATTTTCTTTCTTCTGCTTCTGAAGCTGTCGAAGAAGACGGCATCCTCTGGCGTTCGCCATTCCCGTTAACCCGAAATCCGCAGCAAACCGGGGAAGATGAGCCATCCGGGCTGACCTACGGAGACTATTTCAAGGCAGTTCGCCAGTTTCTTGTAAACCGCCAGTTCAGTGTGCTTATCTCTGCAATTACCGATGTATGGCAACAGTCTTTCAGGGCGCGGGATATAGATACGATTGACATCTTTCTGGTAAAGCACGGTCAGTTTTATCACCCTTCTCGGGTCGAGGTGCTGGCAAACGGGCGGGCTTTTTCTTTCGTGGTAAATGCCGCGCTTTCTTTTTCCGGAAAAAGCTGCATCAAACGGGAATTTGATTTGTTGAACCGTTTGCGCCTGACACCGTCCGGCGGTTATCTTCCGAGAGTTTATGGCTATGGAGAGGTGGTGCTGACAAACGAGCGGAAGGTGATGCTTTTTCTTGGGGAATGGTTTGATGATTTCCATGAATTTCACGTTTCTCTGGATCCTGAGGATCAGCAGTATAAAATACGGGTATGGTATAGCCATGAAGCTCACGGGTATCTGACGCCCGGACAGACCCTGGAGCTGTACCGGCAAATTGCTGAGACTTTAACCGGTTGTTATAATCCGGAATCCTTTGAACAGGTCTTTGCCTGGCATCATGCCGCAGGGGATTTTGTTGTCAAGACTGCCGACAGCTCGCTGTGCATCAAGCTCATTACGGTACGGCAGTTCGGCGCGCTTCTTGAAACCCCGGACAAGGATGAAAACACGCATCTGGAAGCCATGCTCTTTTTCCTGGTCAATCTGTCCATACGCACCCGGCTTGACAGGCTTGACGGAGTCGGAGAGGTGACGTGGGCAGCTCTGCCGGCGGTTCAAGGGACAGTGCAGGGGGTTATGGACGGGCTATCGGTAAAAATACCGCGCTGGGATTTGCGATTCAAGGAATACCTTGGGGCTGTTTCTATTTTGGATTTGAGAGAAATCTGTGAAGCGATTGCAGACTCTTACAACCCGCTTGCACCGGAGCTTCCGATTGTTCGGGAGCATCTGGCTGACCATGCCGCCGAAGTGTATGCATTGCTGACGGAATATTCAGGTTGAAAGCCGTCATTGCTCCATAAGCCTTACCTTTTTCATTGACAAATATCAGGATTGATTTTATATCTTTTCCTTGATTAAAAAATTTTAAGGTGACATACCTTTTCATTATCAGCCAATCAACATGTATTTTGAAAGGAGGTGACTTAACTCACCTGGTTCGGGCATTACCCGGTTCGGGTAAATTCAGTTTTTGGTATCGGTAAAGGTTTATTTAATATTAATCATACTGGAGGTAAACGATGGCAAAACATGCAACCCCATTGTTGGACCAGCTTGAATCCGGCCCATGGCCGAGTTGGGTGTCCGACATAAAGCAGGAAGCTGAGACAAGAGCCAAAAATGTTAATGGAATTGAATACCAGATTCCTGTAGATGTTTGCGAAGATGTTCTGGGCTTGATGGAACTGACGTATGTGCAGAAAAGAACTCACTGGAAACACGGCGGCATCGTCGGCGTTTTCGGTTACGGCGGCGGCGTTATCGGCAGATATTGCGATCAGCCGCAGCAATTTCCCGGTGTTGCGCATTTTCACACCGTTCGCGTCAGCCAGCCGGCCGGCAAATACTATACTTCAAAATATCTGAAAGACATCTGTGACCTGTGGGAACGGCGCGGCAGCGGTCTGACCAATATGCACGGCTCCACCGGCGATATCATTTTTATCGGCACCACAACGCCGCAGCTCGAAGAGATATTTTATGAATTGACCCACAACCTGAATCAGGACCTTGGCGGATCCGGCTCCAACCTGCGGACCCCGTCGGACTGCATCGGTTCCTCCCGCTGCGAATATGCCTGTTATGATACCCAGTCCCTTTGCCATGCCATGACCCTGGACTATCAGGACGAGCTGCATCGCCCTGCTTTCCCATATAAATTTAAATTCAAATTTGACGGCTGCCCCAACTGCTGTGTGGCCTCTATTGCCCGTTCAGACATGTCCTTTATCGGAACCTGGAGAGATGATATCCGTATCGATCAGAAAGCGGTTCAGGCCTATATCGGCGGCGAGCTCAAACCCAATGCAGGCGCACATTCCGGCCGCGACTGGGGAAAATTCGACATTGCCAAAGAAGTAATTGACCTTTGCCCGACCAAATGCATGTGGATGGATGGCGGAAAACTGGTCATCGACAACAAGGAATGCACCCGCTGCATGCACTGCATCAACGTCATGCCCAGAGCCCTGCGCATCGGGCAAGACACGGGTCTGTCAATTCTGGTCGGCGCCAAGGCTCCGATTCTGGATGGCGCCCAGATGGGCTCTCTGCTGGTTCCGTTCATCAAGGTTGAAGAACCCTATGATGAAATCAAGGAAGTCATTGAAAGCGTCTGGGATTGGTGGATGGAAGAAGGAAAGAACCGCGAACGTTTGGGCGAGTTGATCAAACGTCAGGGTTTCCAGAAGCTGCTTGAAGTCACCAATATCGAAGCCATGCCGCAGCATGTCAAGGAACCGCGTCACAATCCGTATATTTTCTGGAGAGAAGACGAGGTCGAGGGCGGATTTGAACGGGAAATCACCGAATTCAGAAAACACCATCAGAGATAGGGGGTAACAACAATGGCATTTATTTCATCAGGTTACAATCCTGACAAGCCGATGGAAAATAGAATAACGGACATTGGTCCACGGCATTTTGAAGAGTTCTATCCGCCGGTTATCAAGGCCAACAAGGGTAAATGGCTGTATCATGAAATTCTGGAACCCGGCGTTCTGGTTCATGTTTCAGAAACCGGCGATGAAGTGTATACGGTCCGGGCCGGTGGTGCACGCCTTATGAGCTGCACTCATATTCGCGAAATCTGTGAAATTGCTGACAAACACTGCGACGGCTATGTCCGGTTTACCACCCGAAACAACATCGAGTTCATGGTGGATAACAAGAACAAGGTTGCCGCTCTGAAGGCGGATCTGGAAAGCCGGAAATTTGCCGGCGGTTCCTTCAAGTTTCCGGTCGGTGGCACCGGCGCGGGTATTACCAACATCGTTCACACCCAGGGATGGATTCACTGCCACACCCCGGCAACCGATGCTTCCGGCCCGGTAAAGGCAACGATGGACGTTCTGTTTGACGACTTCAAATCCATGAGAATGCCCGCCCACCTGCGGGTGTCTCTGGCCTGCTGCCTGAACATGTGCGGCGCGGTTCACTGCTCGGATATCGCCATTCTGGGTTTTCACCGCAAACCGCCCATGCTGGACCACGAATACCTGGACAAAATGTGCGAAATTCCGCTGGCAATCGCTGCCTGCCCGACTGCCGCCATTCGTCCATCAAAAGTCGAGTTGCCCGATGGCAAGACCGTCAACAGCGTTGCTGTTAAAAATGAACGGTGCATGTACTGCGGCAACTGCTACACCATGTGCCCGGCCATGCCGCTGGCTGATGATGAGGGTGACGGCATCGTTCTGATGGTGGGTGGAAAAGTCTCCAACCGCCTGAGCCGCCCGACGTTTTCAAAAGTCGTTGTGGCCTTTATTCCCAACGAAACCCCAAGGTGGCCGACCACGACAGCCACAATCAAAAAAATCGTCGATGTATATGCATCCAATGCGAATAAATATGAACGTCTCGGGGAATGGGCCGAGCGGATTGGATGGGAAAGATTCTTTGAAAAATGCGAAATCCCGTTTACGCATCATCTTATCGATGACTTCCGGGATCCGGCCTATTATACCTGGCGTCACACGACGCAGTTCAAGTTTTAATTAGGCTCAATTATCCGGCTGAGCGGATTCACCCTCAGCCGGAATCCAATTGTCAACAAAAGAGGCGAAGAAATGGATAAAGAAGCTGGGAAAAAGGCCATTGTGGAATATTTGACGAAAAAAGCAAAGTCAAAATCCAAATTTTATCTGAAAGATTTCTACGAAGTGATTCCCGAGGAAAAACCCCGGGATGTGAAGAACCTGGTCAATGAAATGGTGAAAGACGGTACGCTGGAATACTGGTCAAGCGGCAGCACCACGATGATCGGTCTCAAGGGAACGGGAAAACAGGCTGCAGCTGAAGACGAAGCATAAATTCCGCTCTTTACTGAAAATGATTCGTCAGTGAAATCTCCTGGAATGATTATCTCCGCCTTAAGGGGCGGATCGGGCAAAACAATCCTGTCTATCGGTGTTATCGGCGCATGGAAACAGCAAGGCAAAACCGTAATACCCTTCAAAAAAGGTCCGGATTACATTGATGCAGGCTGGCTTGCCCTGGCGGCCGGCCAGCCCTGTTACAATCTGGACTCCTTTCTTCTCGATCAATCTCAGCTACTCAAATCCTTTATCCGTCATGCAACACCATCAGGTATTTCCGTTGTGGAAGGCAACCGCGGCCTCTATGACGGGATCGACCTGAAAGGATCCACCAGCACAGCGGAACTAGCGAAACTGCTGGGTCTTCCGGTGGTTCTCTGTCTGGACTGTACCAAATCCACCCGCACCATGGCTGCGGTGTTGCTGGGATGTCTGCACTTTGATGCGGATGTTTCCATTCAAGGCGTCGTTTTGAACCGGGTCGCCGGCAGCCGTCATGAGCGGATTGTCAGAAGCAGCATCGAGCATCATTGCGGCATACCGGTTATCGGCGCGATTCCGGCCATGGACAGCCAGTTTCCGGAACGCCACATGGGATTGGTGCCGACGCCGGAGCATGACTGGGCGGCCGGATCCGTGAATGCCGTATCCGAAGTGGTGAAAGCATGCCTGGACCTGGACAGACTGGAGGCAATCGCCCATCTGGCCCTTCCCATAAAGACGCCGGTGTATCCGCCACTTGAAAGATCGGATCCGGTGAGCGTGGAAAAGCCGCGAATCGGTATTATCAGGGATTCGGCTTTCCAGTTTTACTATCCGGAAAATATCGAGGCTTTGATTCTGGAAGGGGCGGAGCTGGTCTTTTTGAGTCCGCTGACGCAAGAACATCTTCCGGATCTTGATGCCCTGTATATCGGCGGCGGGTTTCCGGAAACCCATGCCCGTCTTCTGGCAGAAAATACCGGCTTCAGATCGGAGCTCAAGGAGATTGCCGAAGCAGGCCTTCCCATCTATGCCGAATGCGGCGGGCTGATGTATCTTGGAAAAGAAATTGTTCTGGAGGATGCGGCTTATCCCATGGTCGGCGTGTTGCCGGTGGGTTTCGGTTTGAGCCAGAAACCAAAAGGCCACGGGTACACAATGGTGACGGTTGACGGGAAGAATCCGTTTTATCCTGAGGGCATGGAAATCCGGGGGCATGAATTCCATTATTCCTGGGTGGCTTCCTTTGAGGAGACCGCGGATTGCCGGCTCGTGTTTTCCATGAAACGGGGAACCGGCATTTTCAATCACCGGGACGGCCTCTGCTATAAAAACATTCTGGCCACATACACCCATATCCATGCATCGGGAACCCCCGAGTGGGCCAGAGCACTGGTTCGAAACGCTATCGCCTTTCGAAGGCTGAAGGCGCTATAAAATCACCAGTTTTTGAATGGCTTTCACAATGGCTTCCGGATCATCCATGACCTGAATGATGTCGATATCGTCCGGTGAAATCATCCGTTCCTGCAACAGATGGGCCTTGATCCATTCGATCAGTCCTGTCCAGTAAGCCGTTCCAACCAGAATCACGGGAAAGGGCCTGATGCGATGCGTCTGGATCAGGGTGACGGCTTCAAACAGCTCGTCCAGCGTGCCGAACCCCCCGGGAAAAATGATATAGGCCATGGCGTATTTGACAAACATCACCTTTCGGATAAAAAAATACTTGAACTCCTGGGTGATGTTGGCATAGGCGTTGGGTTTTTGCTCGTGTGGCAGGAGAATATTGAGACCGACAGAGACGCCGCCGGCCTCTGCGGCCCCTTTGTTGGCGGCTTCCATGATTCCGCCGCCGCCGCCGGTAATGACGGCAAAATTTTGCTTTGCAAACCGTCTGGCCAGGAGTTCTGCTTTTTGGTAAATCGGTTCATCCGGTTTGACCCGCGCAGAGCCGAAAAAACTGATGGCAGGGCCGATATCATGCAGGGCCTCGACGCCATCGACAAACTCCCCCATGATTTTAAACAGGCGCCAGGACTCCCCCAACTGAAAATCGTCAATCAGAAATTGTTTTTCCATTGTGCGGAATATTCTTTCCTTATGCGTTCGGCGTCCAGCCGAACCGTTTAGACCCTTCAGGATTTTCCGTTAAACCCGATCACCACGTTGTCCCGATCAACAATAACCGGGACATGGCGATCTCCTTCGGAGTACTTGAGCATGGCGTTCATTTTGTCGGCATCCGACAACACATCGATATAGATCACCGTTTTCCCTTCATTTGCGTATGCTTCACGAGCAGCAGTCGTGTAGGGTCAGGTGTTTTTCCCGAAAATGGTGATGGCATCCGTCATGGGCAAATCTCCTTTCAGGGTTTTTTATTTTGAATCTTGGCCCATTCATCTTTTAAGGAAACAGTTCGATTGAACACCGGAGCTGATTCGCAGGAATCCACCGTATCCACGCAAAAATAGCCGAGGCGTTCAAACTGATACCGGCTGCCGGGCACGGCGTCGGCAAGTCCCGGTTCGAGCCTGCAGTCCGTGAGCGTTTTCAAGGATTCGGGATTGATGAATGCCTTGAAGTCTGTGCCGTCCGTTGCGCCGTTCGGATCGGGCCGGGTAAACAGATGATCGTAGAGCCGCACTTCAGCGCCAACGGCATGATCCGCGGAAACCCAGTGCAGGGTCGCCTTGACTTTTCTGCCGTCCGGTGCCCCGCCGCCACGGGTTTCCGGGTCATAACTGCAGCGAATTTCCTGGACTTCACCGGTTTTGGCGTTCTTGATCACCTGCTCGCACTTGATATAAAAGGCGTAGCGAAGCCGGACCTCGCGTCCGGGGGCAAGGCGGTAGAATTTCTTGGGCGGATCTTCCATGAAATCGTCGGCTTCAATATACAGCACCCTTGAAAACGGCAGGCTTCGGGATCCCATCTGCGGCTTGTCCGGATGATAGGGTGCATCCAGCCACTCCACCTGGCCTTCGGGATAATTTTCGATGACAACACGAAGGGGTTTTAAAACCGCCATGACCCGCGGGGCGGTTTCATTGAGATTTTCCCGAACGCAGTGTTCCAGCAAGGCTGCATCCACGGTGCTGTCTCTTTTGGCAACCCCGATGCGTTCGCAAAAATTGCGGATCGCCTCCGGCGGGTAGCCCCTTCTGCGAATACCGGAAATAGAGGGCATTCTCGGGTCATTCCATCCGTTCACTATCCCATTTTCCACCAACTCAATCATTTTTCGTTTGCTCAGAACTGCATAAGTTAGATTCAGTCGCGCAAATTCGATCTGTTGCGGATGACAGGCGACATCCAAAGTATCCAGCACCCAGTCGTACAGAGCACGGTTGTTTTCAAACTCAAGGGTGCAAATCGAATGGGTGATCCCTTCAATGGAATCCGAAAGACAATGGGTAAAATCATACATGGGATAAATACACCACTTGTTGCCTGTACGGTGATGGGCGGCATGACGGATCCGATAAATAGGCGGATCGCGCATCACCAGATTTGAAGAAGCCATGTCGATTTTGGCGCGCAGCACATGGGCGCCATCCGGAAACTCTCCGTTTCGCATCCGGGTGAACAGATCCAGATTTTCTGCAATTGAACGGCTGCGGTAGGGACTGTTCTTGCCGGGTTCCGTCAGCGTGCCGCGGTACTGCCGGATTTCATCGGCGCTCAGGCTGCATACGTATGCCTTGCCTTTTTCGATGAGTCGAACCGCATAGGCGTAAAGCTGATCAAAATAATCCGAAGCATAATACAGGCGGTTTTCCCAGTCAAAGCCCAGCCAGCGGACATCTTCCTGGATGGAATCCACATATTCGACGTCTTCCTTGCTGGGATTGGTGTCGTCAAATCGCAGGTTGCAGAGGCCGCCGAATTCGGCGGCCAGCCCGAAATTCAGGCAGATGGATTTGGCATGGCCGATGTGCAGGTAGCCGTTGGGCTCCGGCGGAAACCGGGTCATAATCTGCCGATCATACTTATGGGACTCAAGGTCATCAATGACGATGTTGCGAATGAAATTCGATGAAGGACTCTGATCCGTGGATGTCATACCATTTTCTCCCTACCGCTTCTGACTTTCGGCTTTTTCCCGTTCCAGATCTTCCTTGCTCAGGGTCCAGAATGGCGTGCCATCCTTGGTCAGGCGAACCTTGTATTCAAAGAAATCCCCTTTTGATATTTTGGAAGCAATCACGATATCCTCATTGTTAAGTTCCACCCACACGCCTTTGACCTTGATTTTGTCGTCCTTTCGAATTCCTGTGGCAGCTGGATCGATAAACCAGCGGGGCCCAAGATGCACCGTTACCACATCGCCGTCCGGATCCTTGACCAGAAGAGCCACGCCGGGTGACATGCCCGGAAAAGGGATGATTTCCTTGAATCCGGTGACGATTCCCTTGAAACTGTCCCGATCGCTGGGAACATAGAGTTTGTCATATTTGCTGTTTCGTTCCCAACCACCCATGTCCTTTTTTTCTTCAGCCATTGACGAGCCTGTGAACAAAAAAAACACCGTTAAACTCAGAACCGTAAATCGAATAAACTTACACATCATGTTTCCTCCTTCCAAAACAGCTTTTCAAAATAACAGGATACGCACGACCGGGTCTTAGCGATACAATACATGATCCCATGATACCATATTGACCTGCAGAATCATATAAACAATAAAGGAACTGGACAACGTAACTTTCTCCCGTCTTGGCAGACTTGATCCGGCATCCTGGATTTGCATCACGCTGCAATCATAATAGATTTTGACATTGACGAAGGGCAAGTATAATAAAAAATCATAATATCAATATGTTATAAGAGCTGCAGGGTATCCATGCAAGCAATTCAAAATCGATAATCTGCCGTTTTGCAAGCTTATGATTTCCGATGGCTTCCGAATTATATTCATAAAAAAAGGGAACAAGCTGCAGGCTTATTCCCTTGGATGAATCGAAGCTGCGGGCGCTATGGGCAACCCGCCATCAGCTTTACCGCATTGCAGACCGGGGGGCCTTGCCTGCAAGGGGGCTGTAAATCTTCATGATAGCCACTTTCATGACGTCAATGGTTTTCATGTTGCAGATAATATCCAGAAGCGTGGTCTCGGCCGCTTCAGGAATGACACAGGCATTGGTAGCATCAAAACTAGATCCGGAAAGCCCTTGATGAGTTTTTTCTGCTCTTTTGCGCTGACATCAACCTGAATGGCTTTTTTCCCATCGACGTCCTTGATATGACCTGCCAGTCCCGCAGCTTCGAGTTTCTTCTGCTTTTCATCGTTCATGAAAATATTGATGTAATAATCTGCCATGTGTATCCTCCCAGTGATTAAAAAAAGTTGTGTGGTTTTACCAATCTCCAATTTTCGGTTTGCTTACTGAATTTCAGCCCAGTTGGCGATTTTTTATATTATGACGGACGGGCTCTGTCAAGAAAACTCGACAGTTTCATAAATTTGCATGAAAGGATTCGCTTCAGTCAGTGCGTCCGACCGTTTTATCCATAAAGCGGCTGGGAGTGAAAATTCAGATGGGATTGAATCTTTTGTGACAACCGGCTGCTTTGCTGCTCCGAACATTCGGGGCAGAGGCCCACAAATTCCAGACGGTGCCCGGTGATGGCGTAGCCGGTTTCTGAATTCAGCGAAGAATTGAAATCAAAATGAATATTCTCCGGAACATCATCGATGCGGTGGCAGTTCAGGCACCTGAGGTGGTAATGGTCCTTGATATTTCCGTCAAACCGCTTGAGCTTGCCGCAGATTTCAATTTTCTGGATTTCTCCCAGTTCCGAAAGAATCTCCAGATTCCGGTAAACCGTTCCCAGGCTGATGCGGGGAAGAAGCCGCCGGACCATTTCATAGACTTCGTCGGCGCTGGGATGGGTCATGACTTTTCGAATTTCCTGAAGGATCACCTGGCGCTGACGGGTCATTCGGAGTTGTGCGTCGTTTGACAAAATATGTTGTCCTTATGCTGAACGTTTTTCAATGGGCGTAAAAGAACAGGTCTCCGGCCCGCAGTAGTCCCCGACATATTCTGATTCCGGGCGGTAGAGAACGGGCTTGGCCGAAGCGCCCGCATACTGTTCCTCGATCACATGCGTTACCCACCCGGCAACCCGGGAAACGGCAAAAACCGGCGTAAACAAATCCACTGGAATTCCCATGGCATAATACAGGGATGCGCTGTAAAAGTCCACATTCACCACGATATCCATGCCTTTTCGCAGATTGAACGCAGCCTTGGCCCGGGTCTCAAGAAGTTTGGAAATATCGTACCAGCGGGAATCACCGATTTTCTCTCCCATAGTCTTGGACATGGGGGCCAGAATAAAGGCCCGCGGGTCATCCACATTATAAACCGCATGACCCAGTCCCATAATTTTCCGGCCGGCCGCAAACTCTGTCTGTACATAGGATTCCACCGCATCCGGTGTGCCGATCTTCATCAGCATATCCATGACCCTGGCATTGGCTCCCCCATGAAGCTCTCCGGAAAGAGAGCCGATTGCCGCGGAAACCGCTGCATACATGTGCGCCCGGGTGGAGGCCACTTCGCGGGCGGCAAATGTCGATGCGTTAAAGGAATGCTCGGCATGAAGCACCAGGCAGACATCCAGAAACCCTGCGATTTGCGGGTCCGGAATTTCATTTTTCAGCATGTACAGAAAATTGGCCGCATGATCCAGCCGGGGATCGGGCGTGACTGGCTCCAGACCGTGCCGGATCCGGTGCCATGCGGCAACAATAGTGGCGGTTTTGGCAATCAGACGAATGGCCATGCGGACGGAGCCATCCTGCGTCACCTGCGGCAGCTCGGGATCATGATTGGCCAGCATGGAAACCGCGGCCTGAAGCACATCCATTGCCAGTGCGTTGGCTGGGCGGGTTTTGAGCGCAGCGATCATCTCAGGCGGTATCTCGCGTTCCCGGGAAAGGCGGCTCTTGAAATCCAGAAGCTCGGTTTGAGAAGGCAGTTTTTCGAACAAGAGCAGATACGCGACTTCCTCAAATGTTGCCCGGGATGCCAGTTCCTGAATCAGATAGCCTCTGTAGATCAGCCTTCCGGCATCCCCGTCCACATCGCTGATGCGGGTCTGTGCAATCTTGACGCCGCGCAGTCCGGTATTCAGAATAATCTTGCAGTCGTCCATAATACACCTGCCGCCTTGGTTATTAATAGTCTATCCACATGTCGGCTTCGTTGCCACAGTGCTTGCAATGGGCCGTGCCCTTGATTTTTTTGGGCTCAGTTGCTGGAGTTTTGGCTCAGACTTTTTTGGAGAAGGCTCAGCCGGCGCATCCGGAAGGGTGCAGGTGATTTCCATTTCAGCCTCATTTCCGCAGTTTTCACATTTGCAGACCTGTTTTTTGACAATGTTTGACATCTGTTTTCCTTTCCAGAATGATGAATTATTAAAATCATGAAACAATTTAAAATTTATCTTAAACTATAATGATTCTTATTCATGATTCATGCGGATGTGTCAATAAAAAAGTCAGCAATGCCAGCTGTAGATTCAACATCTGGCAGACGGTTTCTGTCAATGTTCTCCATTCAATTCCTTTTCCTGATATAGGAGAATGCGGCATATAGAGACAATTCATGTTGCCAAAAATATGTCAAGGGAATATAATTAAGATTCAAATATGTAACTTGCCGGTCGGAGATATCTATATGGTTCTTTATCAATAATTGTCAGGATGGCGTGAATCTGCTATCTGACGGATAAAAGCGCGGGCGCATTGACGCGTCTCGCGAATATGGTGATGAAATGGCACAGTGGCGTCTGGTCTTGATAATAGAAGAAGACAGATGGTCGCGCCCATCATTTGTTGCCGATAACCTTTTGGATTTTTTCCAGAATATATGACGCGTAAACATTCTGTCCTGCGCCACACTGGGAGATCGCATTTCCTGTGCCCGCTTTTGAGTTAAGTCAGCACTATTTTAAGCCATATGACATCATCAATTCAACTTTCCAATCTGCTTTTTCATACTGTTCGCGCCCGCCTGGCAAATGAACTGAGGCTCTACTACCTGCATTTTGCCTGGTGGTTTGTCGAACCCCTGCTGGACATGGCTATTTTTTATGTGGTTTTCGCCATTCTCATGAAGCAGGGGACCGATCATTACGTTCCGTTTCTGCTGATAGGCATTGTATTTTGGACCTGGTTCAACCGCAGCCTTCAGAACGGATCTCTCAGCATTATGCATGCCAAAGACCTGATGGCCCAGATGAATCTGCCCAAAGCTTTTTTCCCCATCGCCACAGTCTGTCAGGATTGTGTGAAACAATTTTTTGTGATGGTGGTTTTGATGGTGTTCCTGATCCTCTACGGGATGCCGTTTTCGCTGCCATGGATATGTTTGCCCGTCTTAATGACCATTCAATTCATTCTTATCTTAGGGGTTACCATTTTTCTGGCTGCTATTGTGCCTTTTTTCCCGGACCTGAAATTTATTATCGCGGCCGGGCTGCAGCTGATGTTTTTTGTTTCCGGCATTTTTTTTGATATCGATCGAACGGTTTTGCCGGTGCACCGGAGCATTGTTTATTTAAATCCCATGGCCGGCCTCATTCGCAATTATCGTCTTATCCTGATGCAAGGGGCATGGCCGGACTGGACCTATCTGTTCGGAGCGTTTCTATCTGCAACGCTGCTGCTCTTTCTCTCTCTTCTGCTGGTGCGACATTTTGGTCATATCTATCCGAAAATCGTCATATGAATGAAAATAATTGTTTGATTACCCTGGAACATGTCCGCTGCACGTATCGCATCAAGCAGGGGCTGCTTCGTTTCAAGCCCTATCATGCCCTGCAGGATGTCAGCTTTGACGTCAGGAAGGGAGAAACCCTTGGAATTATCGGTCGCAATGGCGCCGGGAAAACCACCATTCTAAAGCTCATTGCTGAAATATTGCTGCCAGACGCCGGAAAGGTCATCAAACAATCCGGCCTGGTGGTGTCCCTTCTGAGCCTGCAGGTTGGTTTTGATCCCGAATTGTCCGGCAGGGAAAACATTCTTCTTGGCGGTCTGTACCTGGGGATTTCCAAGAAACAGATTCGAACCCGAATGGATGCAATCATCGCGTTCAGCGAACTGGAACCCTTTATTGATAACCCGATTAAAACATATTCGACCGGAATGCGTTCCCGCCTGGGATTTTCCATCGGTATGGAGCTGACTCCGGATGTGCTCCTCATCGACGAGGTGCTGGGGGTGGGCGATTGGCGGTTTCAAAAAAAAGCATCTGAATCGCTCCATCATAAAATCGGGAATGGCAGAACAGTTGTTCTGGTATCCCATGATCTGAATCAGATAGAAAAAATTTGCGATCGGGTGGCCTGGGTCGAGAACGGCATAACGCAGGCAGTGGGAGATACTTCAGAGGTTATCGCATCCTACAAAAATCGTCTCCAGGGCTCGGCATGATTTCCTGACTCTGGCAGCTGACTGCTTAATTGACGACGTATAGAAAGGTTCTTTAGCAGTTCATTGTCTGAGATTGAAAAACAGGCTTTCATAGGAGATGTGAATAAAAGCTTTTCCCGAATGGAGATCCGCCGTCTATGGGAGCAAATTCCATACCCGAGTAAATTTACCTATTGGAGAAAGAACTGGTTTATGAAGACAGCGCTGATCATCGGCGTCTCAGGGCAGGATGGGGCATATCTGTCTAGAGCTTTTGATTGAGAAAGGATACCGTATTGTCGGAACCAGCAGGGACGCGCAGGTATCTCCTTTTGCCAATCTCACCCGTCTGGGTATCCGATCTTTTGTGGTGACTGAGTCCATGGCCTTAAACGATTTTCGCAGTGTGATTTCTATTTTGAAAAAAGTAAAGCCTGACGAAATTTACAATCTTGCCGGCCAGAGCTCAGTGGGATTATCTTTTGACCAGCCGGTTGAAACATTCGAGAGTGTCAGTATCGGAACGCTCAATCTTTTGGAGGGACTTCGTTTTCTGGAGCTTCCTTCTCGTCTGTACAATGCCGGTTCAAGCGAATGTTTTGGCAACACAAACGGCCAGCCAGCGGATGAAACCACCCCGTTTCGACCCAGAAGTCCCTATGCAGCGGCCAAATCCGCCGCATTTTGGGCTGTAGCCAACTACCGTGAGGCATATGGTTTGTTTGCTTGCTCAGGAATTCTCTTTAATCATGAATCCCCTCTGAGGCCCGAGCGTTTTGTAACAAAAAAAATCGTCAAAACCGCCTGCCGTATCGCCAGGGGTGAGGGACAAAAACTCAGTCTCGGAAATATTGATATTCAACGGGATTGGGGCTGGGCACCAGAGTATGTGGATGCCATGTGGCGCATGCTTCAGCAATCAAAGCCGGATGACTACGTCATTGCTTCTGGCAGGACAACAAAATTGGAAGACTTTGTTCATGCGGTTTTCTCTGAACTTGGTTTGAACTGGCATGAACATGTCGAGTGCAATCCGGAACTTTTGAGGCCAACAGATATCATGGTTAGCCGTGCTAATCCTGATAAATCGTTGAAAAATCTGGGATGGAAAGCCTCGTTTGTAATGGAGGATGTTGTAAAAATGATGGTGGAAGCGGAAATGGAGTAACTTGTCAAATCATCTCGAAAAGTGCTTTAATGAAATCCTTATCTCCAATATTCATACATTCTCTCTTCCGATCAGGCTCTACATATCTTTTCAATGTGTTCAGGCGGTCTCCAGCCGGTTATTGGTGCTATCAAGAGCCAGTACATGAAATAGCATTGATTGCAAAAGACAAGCCTGATGAGTTACTGACATATGATGGAGAGAAAATGGCAGGACTGCGTCATCCCAGATTGGACACGTCCTATTTTTTTGAGCTTTATCAGGTCCATGCATCATGGAAGAATATCATAGCTAAGGAGATTATTTACGACACATATTTTGACCAATCGGGTGATGAACGTCTCAAAAATTATCTTGAAGCTCTAATTATATCAGCAAAAGACCGCCCGGTCATTCAGGAATGCAGGACATCAAGCCGTATCGCTACCATAAAAGAGATGCTTGGAGGACATCACATTTACCTGTGGCGTAACCCTTGGGATCAATGGTGGTCTTATAAAGTTGACCAGTATTTTGATCTCAAAAATTTCCTGATTCTCAATGCCAGTCCCTGCCCTGAACTGATCCTGCGTCTTCGAAAGGAAGTAGGTTTTGAAGAATTTCACAGTCAGGATATCTTTGCCGAGTTCTCTTTTTTTGACAAACGACGCCTATCTTCCGAAAACAACTACTTGTTGTTTTATGCTCTGTGGTTCCTCGGGTTATTTGAAGGAATCAGCAATGCGGACTTGTTAATAAACATTGATGCCTTAAGCGATCTGTCTGAGTACAGGCAGGAGATTCTAGAAGAACTTTACCGATTTGACATCATCGGCCTTGATTTTGATGATTGCCATGTGGCCCAGACTTATTATAGCGATATGGAGATGGGTTTTTTTTCTAAAATCGAAGACAGGGTGCATGGGCTGCTTCGTTTATACGGATATTCTCAGCAAGATATCGATACCATTCTTGAGTTGAGAAAACGACATGAACCTTCAATCTGGCAACTATCTACTGGCCGGCTACCGCCCGATCTGATTTTGGAAAATGCCACAAGGGCAAGAGATTTGGTCTTAAAAATCGAGACTCGGGAATTAAATCTCTCGATTCATTATCGGGGCCAACTTCAACACGCACTCAATGATGTGACAAGTTTGCGTAACAGCGTATCCTGGCGCATCACCAAACCACTACGCTGGATAGTTTCAGTACTTCCCGACCTAAGCCCCGACGTCTTAAAAACTCGGGCAAAGACCTTACTTTACCAAGTTGCCCGATATGTCATGGTACGGCCAAGATTCAGGGATGCTGCTGTGTCGCTCCTTGACCTCGTCCCGGCTGTAAAATCGCGCCTGGATCGCATCCTCTTGAACGGAGCCGCACTGCATTTCACCACCGCTCAAGTACCTGTCGAACTGGCCTCCCTCTCTCCTCATGCCCGACAGATATACGCCGTTCTGAAGGCTGCTATCGGACGTCGGCAGAAGGAGACTGGCTGATGCGTATCGTCATCGATATGCAGGGAGCGCAATCATCGGGAAGCCGGAATCGAGGGATTGGCCGCTATACCCTGGCGTTGAGCAAAGAGATGGCACGCCTGAGGGGCGAACATAAAGTCGTGCTCGTATTGAACGGCCTGTTTCCGGACACCATTGAGCCGATTCGCGCGGCGTTTGCCGATCTCCTTTCGGAAGATAATATTCATGTCTGGGAAGCGCCGGGGCCGGTCAATGCTGCCGAAGCCGCCCACGATGCCCGCCGCCGTGCAGCGGAGCAAATCCGCGAAGCATTTATCGCCTGCTTGAAACCCGATATTGTCTTGCTTACCTCACTGTTTGAGGGGTCCGGTGACGATGCGGTAACGAGTATCGGGGGGGGTGCATGTCAATTGCCGACCGCAGTGATTCTTTATGATCTGATCCCCTTGATTCACCGCGGAATTTATCTGCAAAATCCGCCAATCGAGCGCTGGTATCTGAACAAGCTCGAATACTTGCGCCGTGCCGACATGCTGCTTTCAATCTCGGCGTCAACCCGGCAGGAAGCGATCGTCCACCTGGATTTTCCCCCTGAGCGGGTGGTGAATATATCCACTGCCAGTGACGGCCATTTCAGGCCGATAGCCCTCGATGAATCCCGGCTTACCCATTTACGAACTGCTTATGGGCTGGTTCGCCCCTTTGTCATGTATACGGGCGGAATCGACCACCGCAAGAATATCGATGGGCTCATTCGCGGCTATGCCAAGCTGCCCCGCACCATTCGGGCTACCTGCCAGCTGGCTGTGGTCTGTTCGATCCAGCCGTCCGACCGAAAGCGGTTGCTGCAATTGTCCAAAAAGGCGGGACTGGCAGATGGTGAGCTGGTGTTCACTGGTTTCGTCACTGATGAAGATCTGCTGGTGCTCTACAATGCCTGCAAGCTTTTCGTCTTACCTTCATGGCACGAGGGGTTTGGTCTGCCGGTGCTTGAGGCAATGGCATGCGGCCGCGCCGTCATTGGTTCCAATACATCTAGTGTGCCGGAGGTGATCGGACGCGACGATGCGCTGTTTGATCCCTTCGACGATGATGCGATCGCGCGGAAAATCGAAGATGTGCTCACCGATGACGCATTTCGTGCGGGACTAGAGCAGTATGGGATCGAACAGGCAAAGAAATTTTCCTGGGAACGAACTGCTCACAAGGCATTGAAAGAGCTGGATTCTGTTGTTACGAAGCGGCGGCAAAGGCCGGCGGCATCAGCTTCGTCCAGGGCGGCGAGGCGTCACCACCTTGCCTATGTCTCGCCACTGCCTCCGGAACAAAGCGGTATCGCCGACTATAGCGCTGAGCTCCTCCCGGAACTCTCAAAACACTACCATATCGAGGTCATCGTTGCTCAAAAAGAGGTATCGGAGTCCTGCTGGGCGCGTTCCAACTGTCCGATACGTTCTGTCGAGTGGTTCCGTGCCAATGCGCGCCGATTTAATCGAGTGCTCTACCACTTCGGCAATTCGCCAATTCACAGTCACATGTTCGACCTGCTTGGCGAGATTCCCGGGGTGGTGGTGATGCACGACTTCTTTCTTTCGGGCATCGTCGCTCACATGGACATTATGGGTATCAAGCCGAATAGCTGGGCGAAAATTTTGCACGGTGCTCACGGGTGGCTTGCCCTGCAGTCACGATTCCAGGCAAAGGATGCCTCTGAAGTTATTTATGCTTATCCCTGCAATCTGACTGTCGTGCAACAATCGCTCGGGGTCATTGTACACTCGAGCCATTCTCTTTGCATCGCAAGGCAATTTATCGGCGCTGAAGCCGTGAAAGATTGGGCGCAGATTCCACTCCTGCGAGTTCCTGAATTAAAAACCAAAAGCAATAGCGCAAGACTTTCGCAGGCGCTGGCGGGCGATGATTTCGTCGTTTGCTGTTTTGGCCTTTTAGGGCCGACCAAGCTCAATCATCGTCTGATAGATGCGTGGATGGCCTCCCCACTCGCCGATGACCCGCGTTGCCATCTCATTTTCGTCGGTCAGAATCACGATGGTGAGTATGGAAAGCAGCTGGTGCGCAAAATTCGAAGAAGCACTGTAGCCGGTCGCATTGAAGTCACAGGCTGGACGGACGCCGAAAACTATCGTAGATGGCTCACTGCCGCCGATATTGGCGTGCAATTGCGCACGCAGTCTCGGGGTGAGACGTCGGCTGCGGTGCTCGACTGTATGAATCATGGCCTTGCAACCGTTGTCAATGCCCACGGCTCGATGGCGGATTTGCCTGCAGACGCGGTATGGATGTTGCCCGACGAATTTTCCAATGAAGAGCTGATTGAGGCTTTGTTGACGCTCTGGCAGAATAAAGCGCGGCGCCTTGCACTCGGTCAATATGCGCGTGAAGTGATCCTAACGAACCATCAGCCGAGTCGATGCGCAGATAAGTATAAAGAGGCCATTGAGAACTTTTATCAAAATGCGGCACAGGGGATGCCGGCGCTCGTGGATGCTATTGCCACTTCAGATCCGTTATTGCAACCGGGAGACTGGGCGCGTATGGCCACGGCATTGGCCAACAACTTTCCGCCGCGTCCTCGCCGCAGGCAATTGCTGCTGGATATCTCCGATCTCGTTCAGCTTGACGAAAAAAACGGCATACAGCGTGTCGTGCGGGCGCTCTTGAAGGAATTCCTCCTCGAACCGCCTGAGGGATGGGCGGTGGAACCGGTGTACGGAACATCCGATACGTCTGGGTATTGCTATGCTCGGCGATTTGCCAGCCGTTTCCTGGGGGTGTATGATGGCTGGACTGAAGACGAGCCGGTTGAAGCTTGGCCAGGCGATATTTTTCTCGGACTGGGCTCGCAAAACATGGAGGTTTCTGCAAAGAGCGAGTATTTGCTCAGCTGGCACCGGCGGGGCATCAAGGTTTTTTTTATCGTTTACGACCTGCTTCCCATTCTTATTCCCAACGCTTTCCCAGAGATTGCAAACGGGATTCGCCAACGTTGGCTGGCGGCCATCAGCCAGTTTGATGGTGCGCTATGTGTTTCCCGGGCGGTGGCGGATGAACTTCAAAACTGGCTGCAAAACTTCGGGCCAGAGCGGGCGCGTCCGTTTTCTCTGCGCTGGTTCCATCCAGGCGCGGATTTGGGGAACCCCGTCTTGTCACGAGGACGTCATGAGGATGCAGATCGATTGTTCGAAGCAATGAACTTCCGGCCCTCTTTCCTGATGGTGGACTCGATTGAGTCACATAAGGGACACGCCCAAACCATAGCCGCATTTGAACTGCTCTGGAAACAAGGGATGAATCCCATTTTGGTACTTGTCGGCAATGAGGGCTTGATGGTGGAAAGTATGGTAAAATACCTCCGAACCCACCCTGAACGCAACAAGAACCTGTTCTGGACTGAAGGCATCAGCGACGAATATCTGGAAGAAATCTATGTCGCTTCGACTTGCCTGATTGCTGCTTCTGAAGGTGAGGGTTTCGGTCTGCCCCTCATCGAAGCCGCCTTACACAAACTCCCCATAATTGCCCGCGATATTCCCGTATTCAGAGAGGTGGCAGGGGAGTATGCGTATTACTTTGACGGCAAGGCGCCCGAAGATCTTGCGCAGTCGATTGCTAAATGGCTGCAATTGCATGAAGCCGGCCATAACCCCACAACAGAAAATATGCCAAGGCTGACGTGTAAAGAAAGTGCTGCACACCTCATGCAAATCTTGCTTGAAGGCCGGAAGCAAGCCCGCGTTTGCCCCGAATTCATTCCTGTAAAGGAAAGTGAATGAAGCTTTCAGTCGTGATTCCGTGTTACAATGAATTGAACACAATAGAAGCAGTTATCAAGGCGGTTAAAAATTCTCCCTACGAGAACAAAGAAATCATCATTGTCGATGATTGTTCAAACGACGGCACTCGAGAAAAATTGATTCACCAAATCGGTCCCAAAGGAATTGTCGATCAGATTATTTACCACAAAAAAAATCAAGGGAAAGGCGCTGCACTTCGAACCGGGATAATGGTATCCACTGGGGACGTCCTCATTATTCAGGATGCGGATCTTGAATATGATCCCAATGAATATCCAAAATTACTGGAGCCCATTCTGAACAATAAGGCGGATGTCGTATTCGGCTCGCGGTTTGTCGGCGGAGAACCGCATCGTGTTCTTTATTTCTGGCATAGAGTCGGTAACGGTTTATTGACGACACTCTCCAATATGCTAACCAATCTTGATCTTACCGATATGGAAACCTGCTACAAGGTATTTCGCCGGAAAATCATTCAGGGCATTACAATTGAAGAAGACAGGTTCGGCTTTGAACCTGAAATCACCGCAAAAATATCCAGGCTGCATTGCCGGATTTACGAGGTAGGCATATCCTATCATGGACGAACTTATGCGGAAGGTAAAAAAATTATCTGGAAAGATGGTTTCAGGGCCCTCTACTGTATTTTAAAGTACAACCTTTTCCGTTAAGCGGCACCTGCTGCCGGTCAGTGCTTCATTCTCATCTTAAAAATAAATTGGCATTCTCAGCAATCATGCCTTAACGACTGTCGGGTAAGGATCCTGCGAATCGAGTGTGAGTTGAAAATACGTTTTTCCAGAGAGAACATCCATGACGACCTTTCTTTCGACTCATAGATTCCCTGTAATGAATTTAAACAAGTGGTTATCGGGTTTTGTTGTCGACTCGGTGCTTCTTGCATTATTGGCGCTCCTGACCGTGAACCGCTTTTCTCCTGAGTTTCTGAATGCGGATGTGATTTTAAACTCGGTGATGTCGCTTCAGAATGTTACGCTGTTTTATTGGGGTCAAAATCGCCTGGCAAATCTACTGCCATTGGCGGTTTCCCCGATCAGCAATCCAGTGCTTAACCTCTATGCTTGTCTTTTTATTGTGACGGTTGTTTTTTATTGCTTGATATGGTTTTGGGCGGATCGTTTGTCGAAGATGAATTGTCCGGATAGTGAATATAGTCTGGAGAGGAGAGAGGTTTTTCTTGTTCTAATAAGTATCTTTTTTTTCGTTGCAAGACCGAAGACAGTCTTCGAAATTGTGACTTGGCATGTCGAATATACCCTGTCTTACCTCTTGTTGGGGGTCGCGTTCTTCTATTGTTTCGGCCGCCAAAAATCATTTTTGATGCTGATTGCAGTGACAGGAGCATGCTCTGGCTGTTGCTGTTGGAATTAACTATAGCATCATAATCCCGGCGCTGGCCCTTGTGTCGGGACGTGCATTCTTAAAGAAAAAACTGGATATTGATTCACTTGTCTTCAGCGGTTTGGTGGTGGTTTTTTCCCTTTCATGGGGATTGGCCGCACGTTTTTATCCAGCCCCCGGCATACCTTATGCGAGTATAGCGTTTTCGCAACTGAATCATTCTGTCCAGATTGTCGCAAAGAATCTGATAGATGCAGTGTATTTGAGCAATGTAGTAATGGTAATACTGGCCGCTTGTCTATTGAAAATTGTTACTTTTAGCTCAGCACAAAAGGCTGCTTCGTCAGGTAGCACCCGTAATGGCCTGATTGTGATGATGATACTCGTTTTTTCAGGAGCGTGGACACTCCTTTTTTCGATCAACTCCTGGGTGGCTGCCAATTCCTTTCATTTTAGGTACTTTGTACCGTTGATTTTTGTCGGAATGATGCTCCTTTCTTTTGAAGTCAGAAATATCGCAGTTTTTCTCAGCAGGCGGCAACGCTATGCCTTATCGGTTTTGCTGGCTTCTTGGTTGATCGTTCATCTGACACAGCCGTTTGTGTTTTTGCGTGATTACTCGGTGTTCAATCGCATTGATGCTGTTTTAACGGACAATATTGTTGGATACGCAGGGGATTATTGGTCAGTTTGGCCTGCGGTAATGAAAAAACTATTCGAACGGAAGGAGAGTTTCGGGTTTACCTTTCGGGCCGTTGGCAACCAGGAGAATCTGAAGCGTCATTTTAAGGAGGCTGGGCCAGGGAGTGGTTGTCAGACGATTGGATGTCTAAAGGCACCGATCGATCAGTGCCTTTCACAGATTAGGGGTTTCCTGGGTAATGTGGGGTTGGACCATGCTGAGTTGGTTGGGGACAACTTCTGGTTGTTGCACATCTATTTCATGAACGAACCTTTGTAGAGGCTGATTTTAATTTAAATAAGGCATGATTAGAAAACATTTATCATCCATAGGCTTACAGTGGTTGGCAATCCTTGGCATCCCTCTGATTTACTGGTCATACAGCAGATCTTATAGCGGTCCCGCATATCTTTCCGACGAGATCGGTTATCTATCGAATGCCATTTTTCTGGCAGGCTATTATATTGATGGCGCGAGCAGCTGGCACGCAGGGTACTCATTTCTGTTGTCGCCCCTTTTCAGGATTTTTTCTGATGTGGCAAGCATATGGGCAGGAGCGATGATGCTTAATGCTCTCCTATGGGTGCTGTCTTTCTATTTACTTGATCGCCTTATGGTGATCTGGTGCCCGAACATAAATGAGGTCAAGCGGATACTTATTTTACTTTTTGTAGGGGCATACCCCGCTTGGATGACCATGTCAGGATATGTATTCACTACCCCAGCTTTCGTTGTTTTTTACCTTGCTGGACTGGTTAACCTTGCATCTATTAAAGAATACAATTGTAAAAATATTTTTCCATTTACGATTTTAGTCGGTCTGTTGTACTGGATTCATCCAGCAGGGCTTGCTGTTGCGGGCGCATCAATAATTGTGGTCTCCATCTGGTCTATAAGGAATCGATCATATAGCGGTTTGTTTTTTCACGCCATTGGAGTTGTTGTTCTGATTTTCGCGTATAAATTCGGGATTCATCCATGGTTGGCCGATGGCATGACTCCAGCAGGTTACCGTCCCATTACGCATTATCCATCGCTTTCAAAAGTATTCGCCCGCATAGGAGGAATGAATTATTGGCTCGATAAATGTGCGCAGGCGATCGGCCAGATCTCATATCTTACCGTCGGAAGCTTCGGCTTGGCCTTCTTCGGGTTTAGCAATTTATTTGTCCGTGCAAAGAGGCTGCTGTCCAGAGAGCATTTTGAGCAGGGTGATGTAGCAGGGGGCTATGCAATTTTTTCTTGTCTCAGCGTCATCGCCATTGGGGTAATTGCACTTAACCCAAGGCGTATAGACCATTGGATATATGGTCGATATTTAGACCAAGTTTCTATGCCGGTAATAGCGGTCGGCGCAATGTCTTTGCTTGGAATGAAGGGGCGTACGAGAATCATATCGACAGTTTTGGCTGTTTGTATCGTTGTCGGAGCCGGATTCCTGACGGGGTCCAGGCATATTGTAACAGAATTCAATAATTTGATTAATACGCCCGCTTTCTGGCCACAATATGTTTTCCCTCAAGCGGGCATGCTCAGCTGGATGGCTCTTGGAGCATTGGCCATTGGGGCTGTGGGTATCGGGGGCAAGTACGTTGCCTTGCTGGCCGTGCTTTCATCATTTGTAGCCAGCTCGATCAATCAGTCTCAATGGCATCTTCAGATCCAATCCTTCCATAGCAAGCCTTCTTCCATCGTTGATATTGTTAGAGCGAATTATACGCCGGGTGCCTGTGTCGGTTTTGATACCGAATTTCCGGATTGGGTAGATCTCTACAGAAAGGAGAGATTCCAGCTCTATAAATTTTATTTCTATGATTATGGTTATAGACGGATATCTATAAAAGAATGGCGCAATGGTTGTGATGGTCCCCTTTTGACCTACAATCCGCAGCAATTCATCGGAAAAACTACAGAGAACGTTCTTGCGCGGGAGAATGATTCGGGTTTGTTCCTTGTGGTTAAAGATGGCATGAAGAAGGCGGACATTTCAGCAGGTATTCGCTTGCGTAGCGATATCTCGTTGGCGACAACGATGGATGACGCTTGTCTGCTATCGGGTTGCTATGCCGTCAAATATGATGAGCTGATTCGCTTTTCCCAGGTCGGTGTTATTCGCGACGGTATGTTGTCGAGTGATGGAAGAGCGGGCTATTTGTTTTATGGCCCATATAGAGCACTTGATAAGGGATTTTATTCACTTGTGATACGTGGAAACTTTTTTGTTTCGGATACTGCGGTTATCGAGATCGCGAGTGATCAAGGGAAGAAAATTTATTTGCAGAGAAGATTTTCTCAAGGAGAATGCTCGTCCGGTGAAGCGTTGCTGCCGTTTCAGTTGGAGGAGAAGACAACGGGTCTTGAGGTCAGGCTGCGCGTTGGCAGTAAAGATCGGGTTTCGATCATGGGCTATGAAATTGTTGCCGCAGATGTGCGCCATGCCCCCTGAGGGTCAGCTATTTATGCTCGCCGGTAATAATTCATTGCCAAAGGAGTGCTATTGAAACTTATCATCCAAATCCCTTGCTACAACGAGGCTGAGACGCTGCCAGTCACCTTGGCTGCGCTCCCACGACAGGTATCCGGTTTTGATACGGTTGAATGGCTGATCATTGACGATGGGAGCCGGGACGACACTGTGGCGGTGGCACGGGAAAATGGCGTCGATCACATAGTGAGTCATACCAACAATAAGGGCTTGGCGCGTGCTTTCATAACTGGTTTGGAAACCTGTCTGCGATTGGGTGCGGATGTGATCGTCAACACCGATGCCGACAATCAGTACGATGCAAACGACATCCCGGCGCTGACCTTGCCCATTCTGGAACAGCGTGCAGAGATCGTGGTGGGTGCTCGGCCCATCGTGTCCATCGAGCATTTTTCCCCTGTTAAAAAGATACTGCAAAAGCTGGGCAGTTGGGCGGTTCGGGTTGCCAGCAGTACCGACGTCCCCGACGCTCCCAGCGGTTTTCGGGCCATGAGCCGCAACGCGGCGCAACGGCTGATGGTGTTCAATGATTATACCTACACGCTTGAAACCATCATCCAGGCCGGGCAGAAGAACATGGCCATCGCTTCGGTGCCCATCCGAGTGAATGCAGACATGCGCCCCTCGCGTCTGGTCAAAAACATTCCCTCGTATATCAAGCGCAGTCTCCTGACCATCATCCGCATCTTCATTATCTATAGACCGTTCAGCTTCTTCGGATCGATTGGGGCAGCGCTGTTTGGTGTGGGTTTTCTGATCGGGCTTCGGTTTATGTGGAAATACTTGGGTGGTGCGGGTCAGGGTCATGTCCAGTCTTTGATTCTCGCATCGGTATTGATGGGAATGGGGTTCCAGGCCTTATTAATTGCTTTTGTAGCCGATTTGCTTTCTGCGAATCGAAAACTGATAGAGGATGTCCGTTTTTTGCTGTTGGACAAAAACACTAAGTTATCCGAGGAAAGAAGCAAAAAAAAGTGAGCGAAATGGGTTTTTTGTCCACTACATCCATGAAAAGAGGTTAGTCTGGTGAGGGTGATAATGTGGGGAACATTCGATCTTGGCAAACCGCGTGTAAGGATACTTGAACGTGGACTGCGAATGAACGGCATCGAAGTAATCTTGTGTCACCATGAGGTCTGGAACCATATTGATGACAAAAGTCAGATAAAGGACCCTTCCCAAAGATTACGTTTGCTTTTCAAATGGCTATTGGCCTACCCGTCATTAATATACCGCTATTTAAGGCAGCCTAGACACGATGCCGTGCTTGTATCCTATTTGGGGCATCTGGATGTACTCGTTCTATGGCTTTTCGCTAAGTTGCGAGGCGTCCCTATTATTTGGGATGTCTTTTTATCCCTGTATAATACGATTGTGGAAGATCGTCGCATTTTAAGTGCACGCAATCCCTTGGCCAAACTGATATGGGTTTTGGAGTGGCTGGCATGCCGATTCGCCAAACGGGTGATTTTCGATACCCGGGCACATGCAGATTATTTCGTAAGTATGTTCGGCCTGAGGGTAAGTCGTAGCGGTGTTGTGCTGGTCGGCGCTGAACCGGAGGTCTTTCCTCTCGTTGCGGACGCAGATGTTCCTGTCACGGCCGAAAAACGCGTGCTATTTTATGGACAATTCATCCCTTTGCATGGTATCGAAACAATAATTCGTGCGGCGAGGGAGACACGAGATGAGAAAATTCGCTGGGTCATCATTGGCAAGGGCCAGGAACAGGGCCGAATAAAGGGCATGCTCGATGAGACGCCGCTTTCCCGGGTCGAATGCGTGCCATGGGTGAATTATCCGGAACTCACAAAATGGATCAGCCGCGCGGATGTTTGTCTTGGCATTTTTGGCGATTCGGTCAAGGCAGCCTGTGTGATTCCCAACAAGGTGTTCCAGATACTGATGAGCGGAAAACCCCTGATTACACGAGATTCGCCGGCTATCCGGGAACTGTTGAGCACCGAAATGCCCGGTATTTGGCTGGTTCCTCCAGCGGACGCTGAGGCGTTGGCGAAAGCGGTGCGTGAGAGTCTTGTAAGTCAAGCCTGCTGGTCCAATCTGCATTTTGCCATCAGGGATCGAATATCGCCCTGCAGCATCGGATACAGACTGGCCCAAATTATCAGAGTTGCGGTATCGGGCTAACGAAACATATATGAAATCTCATCAGGTCTACAGTTCGAGCGTACCGGAACTGGACTGGTTTCCGCGCGCAGATAGGCGAGTGGTTTAGACAGGTATCGACATATATCAAAAAAGTGATCTCAGCGTATGCGTCGGAAGCGGATTGTAATCATCAATCAACATGGCGAGAACCGGGGGGATGAGGCGGCTTTGCGGGCCATGATTCGGGGTCTGGATGCGGAATTAGGTGGACGCGTCGATTTTGACGTTGTCGTGCAATTCAGGGACCGATCACTGGTCATCCCGTTCGAACAGTCCGTGCGGTTTCATCATATGGTTATGCCTGTTCACGAGATCGCTCTTATGAGTTTGTATGCATTGTTTAAAGCAGTTGGGCTGGAGGCTGGATTCCTGCTTCACGGGGAAGCCAAGAAGATCATGTTGGCTATCAAACAGGGCGACATGGTTATCTCGGCGCCGGGCGGCCCATATTTTGGAGACATCTACGCGGCGCATGAGCCGGTTCATTGGCTTTATGTCTGCCTGGCGCGGCTGTATGGCAAACCCTTGTTCCTGTATTCAACATCTGCAGGGCCTTTCAAGAAAGCTGCTTACAACTGGTTCCGGCGACGGGTGTTCAGGCTGTTCGATAAATTATGTATAAGGGAAACACAATCACTGATATATCTCCGCAAGCTGCTCGGTCCTGCGGCCGAGATTCATCTAACAGCAGATGCAGCGATTCAGGAGAAGATAGAGCCTTTTGGTCGGACTCAATACTTTTGCGGCGACCGTACCGAGCCGGCGTACAAATTTATTGTAGCCGTCACTGGCATGCAGTACCGTTATCCCGGATGCCTGGACCCGCCATGGCAACGAGCCCATTTTACCGAGGTGTTTTTAACTTGCCTGAAGCACCTGGCTGGGCAATGTGAATGCCATTTCATTTTTCTGCCCCAGCTTTATGGTAACGTGCATAACGATACACTTTACCACGAATTACTCGGGCGGCGCCTGCCAATCGGTACAAGCTGGGGCGTGGTTCCTCCAGATTTCGATTCTGATCGACACCGTAAGGTTTTCGGTATGGCAGATCTCTGCCTGGCCAGCCGATATCACCCCCAGATATTTGCCACTACGAGTGGCGTGCCGGGGGTGTTTCCCTGTTACGAGCATAAACAGTTCGCATTCCTGGAGGCCATGGGGATGCGGGAGTTCGCTTTTGATATCCGGGAACTGGATGCGGGGGAACTCTGTGCGGCACTGGACAAGGTGATCGACCGGCGAGAGGAGCTTTCGTCAATGCTCAGGAATAATGCGATTGCCCTTCGGGAAAAATCGCGGGAAAGCACGCTTTTGGCTGCCGGGCTGTTTCGTTCGATCAATGAGACAGCCTGAGGTGGCGGAGGCGAAAATGCACATCATATTTGGCACCTTTAGGGGCGGACAGGCAGAGGCTGCTACAGGTTACGAACAGTTCCGGCGTGGTGTGGAAAAGCTATTCGGCGCAAAGACAACGCAATTTGGAAATGGGGCAACCAGAACAGGGCTTATGGGGCACGGCCGCCTCTCTGGGGCTGCGCGCGACGGCGATTCCTATCTCGTGTTGCTCGGTGCTGTACACCACCCGCTTCCTGGTTGGGGCGACGGTTCGCCACTGGACGATTCTGACAAAACAGCCGCATTTCTGCTGAGGCGCTACCGCGAACAGGGACTCGGGTTTCTCGATGATACGATAGGGGCGTTTGTCGTTGCGCTGTGGGATGCTGAAGAGAGGCGGTTCATCCTGGCCAACGACCCCATGGGGATGCGCTCAGCGTATTACTTCGCATCACCGGACAGATTCGCCTTTTCAAGCACCTTGTATGCTCTGAATTGTGCCGTAGATGGGGGATTGGAGATAGACCGCAGCCTCGAGGATTTCCTGCTGGGCTATGAATTCCTCCCCTGGCAACAGACACTTTACAAAGGCGTATTCAGCCTGGCTCCCGGCATGATTCTGGAGTGCAGAGACGGCGCCGTCAGGCAGCACACTTCCCACGGGCCTGACTGTTCGGCCTACCGGCTGGAAAACCTGGCGCGGCCAGATGCCACGGATGAACTGGCAGGTGAAGCCCTGTTCGGTCTTTTCATGCGCTGCCTGCAAGATGTATTGCCTACTGACGACAGGGTGGCTGTCTTGTTGGGTGGGTTTGACTCCGCGCTTATCGTTGCAGCATGCAGGAATTTGGGCAAGAAAGTCGATAGTTATTCATTCCGCTTTCCGGACACTCGGTTCAATCAGGCTTTCGTGGAGGATCTGGCGCAGTTTTGCGGAGCAAAGCACCATTGGGTTGACATCTGCCCTCAAGTGCTGCAGGACGGTCTCTCGGAGTATCCCCTGCTTTTCAACCAGCCGTCCGGGATGTTCCACTATCTGGTGGAAACGGCACATGTTCTTCGGCAGATGAGAGCCGATGGCCATAATTATTGCCTGTCTGGGGACGGTTGCGACGAGCTATTTCTTGGGTATCCCAATGTTTTTAAGCGGGCGCGTTTTTTTCTGAAATATCGTTCAGTCCCGGGTTGGATTGCTTCGGGCGCTTCCTGGATATTGCGCCAACGCCTGGTCGAGACCCTGTTGGGACATTTGGTGCGGTTTCTTCGCAATTTCCTCAATATTGCCGGACGACCAATGCCCAGACGAGGGCATATTTCGAACAGAATTCTGGACGAGCATTCACTAATGTTTTTGCGCAAGGATTTTCCTCGTCAGGCGATGGATCCTGAAGCAGTATTGGCATCGCTTTCCATTGGACTTGAAGGGATGTCGCCACTCAGGTTGGCGTATCACGGGAAATCCATGCCGGGACTGAACCGTGCCAAGAATATGGGAGCAACGACCGCTTCTGGCCTGACCTTATTGTCACCTTACCAACATCCCGCTCTGGTATCTTTTGTGCAAAGTCTGCCAGAGGCGATGTTGCGACGGCCAAAGGTTAAGCGCGGGGATCTCAATTTGGGTAAATGGCTCCTTATGCGGGTGGCTGAGAAAAAAGGTCTGCTGCCAAGAAAAATAATATACCAGAAGAAAGATACCCCCGTTGCGGGTATGGCTGATTATTGGTATATGGGTCCGATGAAGGAATTTATCCTGTTGCAAATGGACTCACTTCCCTTTGTTTATGATGCGTTTTATGTCCGCAACTTGCTGGATTCAAAGTTTGCAGAGAATCTTTTTCGCAGGAAATTCTCAGCAGGGAGTTTTGTATTGAAGGCACCGGCATTGCTCGTCACCTATGCAGCCTTCAATAATCGGCAATGCAAAGGGTTCGTCAAAAAACGGTCATGAATGTCGCTCGAATCCGGTCATGGGCCATGCATTTATTTTCGGCCCTGGTGGTTGTCGGGTTGGTCGTCTACATATGGAAGCATTGGGGAGATGTCGAAGCCGGCATGGTTCTTTCAGCCGGTAAGTTAAGCTTCCTGGCCATGCTGATTCTTGTGACTTGGATACTCAATTCCCTGCCGATGTTGATCTTAGCTCGCCTCATGCACAGGCGGATCGGATTCTGGGAGAATTTTGCCGTTCTGGTAGCTGGCATGTTGGGCAATTATCTGCCGATGCGTATGGGGACAATAATACGCATGCGTTTTTTCAAGAAGGTGCATGACCTTGAGTACACGGCCTTCATTGGGATCATGGGCGTGCGAACCATTCTGTTGGCCGCCTTTACCGGGATACTGGGTTGCATCGGCCTGGTCGGCTTGGCAATTATGGGGCAGAATGTGTCTGCACCAGCCCCGATCGCTTTTACTGTGATGGCGCTCGTTTCCCTGCTTATCCTGTTCGTACCGCTGAAGCCCCCCGACCAAAATGGCACATACTGGGGGCGCCTTCTGTGGCAACTATCTGCCGGCCATTCCGCGCTACGGAACAATCCGAAAGCCTTTTGTCTCCTGTTCTCAGTTATGCTGGCTCAGTTCGCGATATTGGGGATGCGGCTTTATATTTCGTTCCAGGTGTTCGGTCTTGAGTTGTCTGTTTGGTCTTTGCTACTGTTGGGTCCTGCCGCCACGATGGTCACTTTTGTTAATATCACTCCGGGGAACCTCGGGGTGAGGGAGTGGATAATTGGAGGACTTGCCGGGATCACCGGTATGGACTTCCAGAACGGAGTGTTCGCCGGTACCCTGGACCGTTCGGTCTTGATGGCGTTGACCTTTGTGATCGGTCCGATCTGCCTTTATTACACATTGCGCAGGTCCAACATGAGTCGGGATGCTGAATTTGATCTAAAGACGGAAAAACCGTGTGCTTGATCCGATGACTTGGTGGCATGCGTTGTTTGCCATAATACGCCGGATCATGGGCCTATCTGGATGGCGATGTTTTATTTACAGAGATCTTCAGGGGGGCATGCTATGTGTCGCCATGATTGATCCGGGCTGCATGTCGTTCTGAAACATTGCGCAGTCGCTTTTCATTTATCGCCGGACCGGCGAAAGCCTTTCATTACTGATAGACTGGTTTCTAAACAGGATGGCTCTATGAGCATTCATTTGCCCAATTTTTTAATTGCCGGGGCGGCCAAATCCGGCACCTCGTCCCTTTACTATTATTTGAAGGGGCATCCGGATATTTTTCTTTGCCCAATCAAAGAACCCTGTTTTTTTTCCGCCCAGGTGCTGAATTTGCCCCATCAGGGCGTTGGCGACGAGCGCAAGCCTTTTATCCGGACATTCGAAGCCTACAGCGCGTTGTTCGCAAAAGCCGGCAGCCAGAAGGCGATTGGGGAGGCCAGCGCTGACACCTTGTATTATTCTTCTGCTGTCATTCCACTGCTCAAGCAGGTCTTGGGCATGCCACGGATCATCATGTTATTGCGCAATCCGGTCGATCGGGCCTATTCCGCTTATCTGCACCTGGTACGGGATGCCCGGGAAACCCTGTCATTTGAAGAAGGCTTGGTGCAGGAAGAAGATCGTATCCGTCAAAATTGGCTTTCTATGTGGCATTACCGCAACAGGGGTCTGTACTTCCGTCAGGTCCAAGACTTCCTGGAGGCTTTCGGCCGGGATCGGGTCCGCGTTTTTCTACATGATGACTTAAAGTGTGCGGCGCTGGACGTCGTTAAACAGACCTGCGAATTTCTGGAGGTAGCCGCCGATTATCAGCCGCCGGATATCAATTTTCGCTATAATGCCTCCGGTTTTCCCTGGTCCAGACGCTTGAATAGCATTTTTCTAATGCGAAACAGTCTGCAACTCGGTATTCGCATGTTGGGCAGCCGGTTGTTGACCGAAGCAGGTTGGGCCAGGTTTCGCGAGTCTGTCCGCGCCCGCTTGTTCGTCAAGTCGGAAATGAAACCGGAAACGCGGTTATATCTGCAACAGGTATTCCGGGAAGATCTGATGCGGTTGCAGGATCTAATCGAGCGTGATATCAGTCATTGGCTGGCGTGAATCGTAACACCTCGGCCCATGTGTTCATGTAATTTTCAGGAAAAGGATACCAAATATGAAAATTTTTAATTTCAGCGCGGTTGTGCCGCAGATGCCTGATCTGCTTTTTCGGAGCCGCCTGAAATTCAATTTTGAGCATTTGCCGTTTGAGGCCCGGGATTTGAGCTGGAAAAAAAAGATGGAATTTTTTCGTGGCGGGTCTGAATCAGTTTTTTCTGCCGGCGAGACCGTGGGGGTATCCGGTGATAGCTCAGGTGGAGCCGATCAACGTTTGCAATCTGAAATGCTCTCTCTGTCTGACCGCTTCGCAAAATGACTCACGGCCTGCTGCCCGGCTGCCGCTGGAAGTTTTCAAGCGCTTTATTGATGAAGTCGGCGACTACCTTCTCCTGATTGTGCTCTGGAATTGGGGTGAGCCCTTCCTGAATCCGGAAATTTGCGATATGATCGCTTATGCGACGAGCCGGGGCATCCTTGTGCATTCCAGCACCAACGGCAACGTGCGATTTGACGCTCAGACGGCCGAGCGCATCGTTACCAGCGGGTTGACCAGCCTGATATTTGCCGTGGATGGGGCAACGCAGGAGACATACAGCACCTATCGCCGGGGGGGGACTTGCAGCGGGTGCAAGACAACATAAGGGCATTGGTTGCGGCAAAAAAGCGCCTATCGGTGCCTTATCCGCAGTTGACTGTACGATTTGTGGCCATGAAGCAGAACGAGGCGGAATTACCTCTGGTGAAAAAAATGGCTCGGGAACTCGGGGTTGATTTTTTTTCCGTCAAATCGGTGGATATGCCAGAGCCACAAGGTTCCCGGCTCGATCAAATCTATCGACCGGAGCAAACTAAATATCGGCGTTATGAATATCTGCCCGGAACATATATTCGTCAGCAGCGATCTTTTCAGTGCATGCGGCCCTGGAAGCGGATTACCCTGGATGCGCTGGGGGAAGTAATTTCCTGCGAATATGATTATAAAAATCAGTTGTCGTTTGGATCCATCCTGGGGGGACAATCCGCGCTTTCGGTCTGGAAAAGCGTGGCGAGCCGGGCTTTCCGCCGGCATTTTCAGCGCGGTCATAACGACTATTATCATTGCAAGGATTGCACATACAAGAATATGATCGGGGAGGATTGCATTCTCTACGCGAAGCCGGTTGCGTCTTTGTCGGACAAAGGGGCTCTGCGGTGATTGCAGTGTGATTGTCTGCACTTATAATCGGGCGGGATTGTTGCAACGTCTCCTGGAATCCCTGGCTGTTCAGACGGAATCTGCGTCGGCTTTTGAGATCATAGTTGTCAACGATGGTTCCACTGATTCAACGGCAGCCGTCTGTGAATACTGGGCCGCGCGTTTGCCCAATTTGAAATGGGTTGCCCTAAGCTGTAATTCCGGGTTAAGCGTGGCCGGCAATCAGGGCGTGGCTGCGGCGAAGGGGCAATATCTGCTCTTTATCGACGATGACTGCATTGCTGATGCCTCGCTGGGTGACCGCAATGGTCGGCGCGTTGCAAACGGCCCCCATTGCGGCAGGGTGTGTTACCAGTTCCCGTTCCAATTGGTTGATCCTTGGGCATAACCTGGCCCAGTTTCATCCCTTTTTCCCCGGCAGGTCATCGGGATCCGTGGATTTTATCGCAGGCGCCAATATGGGGTTTCGCCGGGAGATTTTTCGCAATCTGTGCCCATTCCGGGACGATTGCTTGATTCCGGACATGGAATTTATCCTGCGCGCCCGTCAAAAAAAATACCCTATTATTTTTGCGCCTGAAGCGGTGGTGATTCATGCCCCGGCGCGTTCAAGCTTGCGCAAGGTTCTGCATTACGGGGCCGCCCATGCCTTTCATTCCATCCGACTGCGACTGAAGTATCAACAGCTCTTGCAGACTCCCCTTTTCCTTAAGGTTCCCGTTCTGTTGTTTAGCATGGCGCCAATGATCGCTGGCATGAAAACCGCGCAGATTTATCTTTCCAATCGCCAATTGAAGCCTTTCCTGCCGCTCGCGCCACTGGTATTTCTGATCAAGCTGGCATGGTGCTGGGGGGCGGCTCAAGGCCTGTCAACCAGTGTGCGATCTTCATTTCATGCGTTAAATGTTGAATGAAATAGCCCGTTCGATGCTTTACGAAATGAGATCGACAAAATGCCCCTGCCAAATTTTCTAATTATTGGCGCTGCAAAAAGCGGCACCAACGCCATGTATAACTATCTCCGGCAGCATCCGCAAATTTTTATGAGTCCAGTCAAAGAACCGCGCTTTTTTGCATTCGAGGGTGAGACACCGCACTTTTCTGGACCTCAGGGTGCCAGATTTAGCAGTGACATTGTTACCACGATAGATGATTACCTCAAATTGTTCATGGCAGTCACGAATCAAATTGCCATCGGCGAAGCTTCGCCCGGTGTATCTAACTTTCAGTGAGAAGGCCGTGCGGTGCATTCAACGCCACGTGCCGAATGCCAAGCTAATTGCCATTTTGCGGCAACCTGCAGAACGCGCGTATTTGGCCCATCAGATGTGGCTTTATCGGGGTCATGAATCTCTGAGCTTCCCCCAAGCGCTTTCTGCGGAAGAGGCTCGCCGGCAGATGAATTGGGCATATCATTTTCGTTACAAAGCCCGAGGCTTTTATTACGCTCATTTGAGATCCTACTTTGATTGTTTCCCGCGGGAACAGATCCGGATTTATCTGTACGAAGAATGGGCCTTCAATCTCCAGGCTGTGCTGAGGGATATTTTTCGGTTTCTGGAAGTTGACGACACGTTTCAACCCCGGCGCCACACTTTCCAGGCGATTCTTAATAATCCGCATCCACTCAAGAATGTACTCAAGCCCTTGTTGCCAAGGGTCATGCGGCGAAGCATACTTACCATCTTGCAATCTCTCACCAACCCCCCGCCTCTGGATCCCGAACTCCACCGCCAATTGACCGAGGAGTACCGTGATGATATTATTAAATTGCAGAGTTTGATCGGTCGCGATCTTTCACACTGGTTGGATCCAAAGCGGGGTGGCTGAGTGGTTCGAATCCTAAGCAATTCCGATATCATCGATGCCACAGCGCCTTTTAAACCATGAGACGTAGTGACGCGCAACAGTTGATGGTATTCAATTAGAGGAAATAAGTTTATTTTGAAGATGGATCAAATCACAACTATTGCTGTATACACCGAATTTTATCCTATCCCCAGAAATGGTTTTATTCTGTTCTCTGCCTATTATTATGATGATAACGATTCGGATTGTTACTGCCGGTACGGGTTTGCCAAAATAATTTCCCCTTACTGTTCCGTTCAATTTTGCCACCAAAGTTGTTGTATGGTGCTGGAGGGCAATTCGCTGGCTGTTGACTTACAAGGGATCGTAAATGCAGCCAACGTATAGTATCCTGATCCCCGTTTGTCACGGCGGATCATTTCTGGCCAATGCCCTATCCACGTTGTCAAATATCGCGGTTCCGGAGAAAGGATTTGAGGTCGTACTGGTCGGAGACATGCTGGAGATTACAAAAAACATACCTCTCTTCACATCTGGAAATTCGTTGATTAAAAAGCACTGCGGGAAACCGGGCTGCTGCGTTGAATGCTGCATGCGCTGCCGCACGGGGATGTATCTGGGTTTTCGCCGACGATGATTGTATCTTTCCACAAGACTGGTTGCTGCGAATCGAAAGAACATCTGGCTGTTAATCCGGATGCTGTGGTGATAGGCGGGCGGGACGAACTGCCCCAAACTGCTGGAACGTTTGATCTTGCACTCGACCAGACATTGAACTCGTTTGCCGGGACGGGTGGAATACGACGAAATTCAGGAAGCAAGGTCGGGCGATACTATCCCAAACTTTGGAATATGACGGTTCGAGCCGATGCGGCACGACAGGCGGCCGTCAAATCGATGATTTTTAATCCGATGCTGCCGGTACACGAAGATGTGGATCTTGTTGAGCGCATCATCAGGCAGGGCGGGCAGGTTGTCCATGCGCCGGAAATCGTGGTGGGTCATTTCCGGGATACGAATTTCAGCTCCTTTTTTTTCGCAACTTCCTTATGGCCCGAGTCTGCCGTGTATTGGGCCTTCATCGGCAAGCTCATTTGGCTTTGACCGTTGTTGTTCCTGGCTTGCTTCTATTCGGAATCGTGGCAATGTCAGCTCCGGCTCTCAAATCTGTTTTCTTCCTGCTGACCGGAATATACGTCACGGCCCTGCTTTTGACAGGAATAGGAAGCGCACTGAAAACAAGACGAATTTCTCTGGTGATCCTTGTTCCGATACTCATTCTTGCACTGCATACAGCCAGAGGGCTCGGATATTGCCTGCCGGCAAAACCAAAGGGGTCTTTATGCTCTCCAGTCGCCTGATGTCCAAATCGCATGCAGTGTTTGGTATCCCGCAAGACAGCAGAATTTTCGGCGGGCCAGCCCCTCTCCATGGGCACCCGTCGATTTCAGCTCAACGGCTATGGTCAACCGTTTCTTTATCCGGAGATAATGGGCTGCAGTGGTCATTTCAGGAGCAATCACCCCTGCGGCACAAATGCCCTGAATAAAGACCAGGAGAATTCTAGTGATGAAGATCGCGCAACTTGGACCGGCCCATCCCTTTCGCGGCGGCATTGTCCATTTCAACAGTCGTCTGGCCGAAGCGTTGCGCACCAGGCCGGATCTGGACATTGCCCTATACTATTGGTCCAAGCCCTATCCGGAAAGTCTGTTACCCAAATCGGTGAAAAACCGGCAGGACGAGCAAAGTACGATGACTTTTCACCAGCCGGGGCTGAACATCCTCAGCTATACGAATCCGCTGAGCTGGTTCATGCTGGTGCGTCTGTTGAAAAAAGGGCGTTATGATATGTTCATCACGCACTGGGTGCATCCTGTCCATTTTCCAGTATTTAGCATCATCTTCATGGCCATACGCCTTCTCACGAGAACACAAATTTGTCTGATTGTGCATAATTTCCTGCCGCATGAACATCTGCCCGGAGCCAAGATTATGATTCGATCAATTATAAACATGGCACACAAGGTTATGCTGCACGGTAGAAGCGAAGCGCAAAAAGCCAGATCTTGCAATATTTTTCACCGGAAGATACACAACGCTTTTCACCCCGTTTATGACCAGTTCATCCTCCCGGTGGAATCCCGTGAATCAATTCGTATTGAACTGGGCCTGCGCAGCAAGGTTTTTCTTTTTTTCGGCTTCATCAGGCCCTATAAGGGTCTTGACTGCCTTCTGGAAGCCTTTCGCCGAATTGCCCCCACACATCAGGACATGTCACTTCTGGTCGTTGGGGAATATTTTTACCCCAAAGCAAAAATGGAACGTGGCGTTACGGTCTCTTATCCCGAAAAGGCTCCCGGGCCTTTGGGTCTATCTCTGGCGGACCCGATTCTCAGACAGGTGGTGTGGATCAACCGCTATGTGCCCAATGAGGAAGTCGGGCGCTATTTCAGTGTTGCGGACGTTGTTGTTGTCCCATACCATGACGCTAGCCAGTCGGGTCCCCTTCAAATTGCCTACGCCTTTGACAAACCCGTTATAGCAAGCGATATTCCTGCTTTCAGGGAAATTGTTGCGCAGGGGGAAAGCGGCTATTTGTTCCGACCCGGAGATCCGACAGATTTGGCGAATAAAATGAAATTTTTTTTTCAAAGACCCATACAACCCTCTCAAGTTAACACATATCGCCAACGCTTTAACTGGGATGATTATAGCCGAATACTTGTTGGCAGCCGGGATTCAACCTCTCCCCATTGTAATGAGCTTTTTTCAGACCGAAATTGATGGCAACCGAAACTTCTGAAAAACACATAAAATCCGCAAAAGAGCATGCAATTGCTCCTTCAGTCCCACCGCCTTTTAGCCCCGGGATTATTTCAATCCTCAGGAACTTTTTTTATCTGTTCAGCGGGCAGGGAATTCAGTTTGGCGTGCGTTTTTTCTATGCCATAATTCTGGCCCGGGCATTGGGTCCGCAGGATTATGGTCTGTTCACGTACGGCATGTCTCTCTACCTGGCAGTTTTACCCTTGACAAGATTGGGTATTGAGCAGGTCATGATGCGGGAAATCGGCAGGGACAAGATTCGCGGCAGACAGATGCTTGGATTTGCTCTGCCCATCCGAAGGCTTAGTGCCTGTCTGGTTACAGGCTTCTTTGCCGTCGCGGTAATTCTTTTGGAACCAAATGCCGAAATGCGGGCGCTTTTGTTGTGGTTTGCTTTTGCCATGCTGGGGCGGTCATTTGCATACTGGAATATGGCCCTATTCACAGCCTATGAAGTCAACGAGTATTCCTTTCGCCTGCAGTCGATTTTTCGCCCTCTTGAGGTTGCCATCGGGCTTTGCGCCTTTGCGATGTGGAAAACCCCCCTTTCCGTTGTAATGGCCCATGCCTTGACCTGGTGGCTGGAAGTTCTGTTCGGCACAAGGTTGGCCCGAAAAAAATTATCTCTCCCGGTCGCGCAGTGGAATCTATCTGCCAGCAAGCAAATGCTGCCCCAGGCAATTCTTCTGGGGGCCATTTTTGCATTGTCCTCATGGATGACTCAAGGTCCTCTGGTTGTTTTCAAGCATATCGATGATTCCGGGGTACCCATGGGCGATTTGGCTCTGGCAATGCAGATATTCTCAATTCTCTCTCAATTGCCGATAATAGCCACCAATGCCGCGTTTCCGGTGTTGAGCAGGACTGTTGCACGTGGTGACGGCAAAGAACTCTTTTTTGCGTCAACAGTCATGCGGTACACATTCCTGATAGGAGGGATAACAGCTTTTGTAGGAATGACACTGGGTGCCTCACTTGTCGTCAAGGTGTTCGGTGCGCAGTATGCGGGAGCTGGATCATTGATTGGCTCCGTCCTCTGGATGTTGATCCCCTGGACTGTATTGATTGTGCTGCTGAAAGTTCAGTTGGCCAAAGGGTGCAACTTTTCGAGCATGGTGTTCATGTTGCTGGGAGCAGGTATTTTTGTACTTACTGCACAGCCGGCTGTTTTGATCTGGGGAATGCACGGACCCATCGCAGCCTCTGCCCTCGGAATGCTCATTACGTCACTGTGCCTCCTCAAAGCGGTATCTGAACATGGAAATCTGAATCTTGGTTTTTCAGTAATCCGACCATTAGGAGCACTGGGTGTGGCGTTTGGAATATTCTCTCTATTGCAGCAAATCGGGCCGGTGCTTGCATTACTCGGAGCAATAGCTGCCATTGCTGCCGGATGGTTTTTTTGGGGCTGTATATCCGATCATGAAAGAAAAATATTGTTTTCAAGGAGTTGAACACATAGAAAACGAATTGGAGAGGTACGTGCGAAAAGGCATCATGCTGTATGATTTTCTGGCTGTTCCGGGTGGTGCGGAAAAACTGACGTTCACCTTGCTGGATTCGCTGCCCGATGTGCCCTTGTGCTGTGCATTTCGGAATACAGCCGCTTTTCCGGACAAAATGCTGCCAACGTCCGGATTTATCGATTTAAAGGCAGCTTCGAATATCCCTGTATGGCGGATTTTGAAGGTGATGGTTGCATTTGAAAGACAGACATTGTTTTTAAACGATTATGACTGGGTTCTGTTCAGCGGAATATTTGCGCCGCTTGCAGTAAGGAATCATATCCGCGGTACCAATTTCCTATATTGCCATACTATTCCCCGGTTTGCCTATGATTTAAAAGACTTCTACATGTCACGGTTGCCGTTTTTCCTCAGACCGGCCTTTTTCGGACTGGTTCTGCTCATGCGGTATCGCTATGAATGGGCATTGAGCCGCATGAATATCATTATTGCCAATTCCCATAACGTGAAAAGACGGTTGGAAACCTATTTGGGTTTAACGGCAACCGTGATTCATCCGCCGGTGGATACAAAACAATTTCGCTGGAAGGGGCAGAAAGACTATTATGTGTCTCTGGCCAGGCTGGAAAATTTCAAACGGGTGGATCTCATCGTCAAGGCCTTTAAACGAATGCCCGAGAAGAAATTGGTGGTGACATCCAGCGGATCGGAAATGGAGCGATTGAAAAGGCTTGCTTCGGATGCACCTAACATTCACTTTACCGGCTGGCAGACGGAAGAACAGTTGCGGAGGTGGATCGGAAATGCCATTGCTTCAATTTACATTCCGATAGATGAAGATTTTGGTATGTCACCGGTGGAGTCAATGGCTGCTGGAAAGCCGGTAATCGGTGTTGCCGAGGGCGGATTGCTGGAAACGGTTGTGCCGAACGAGACCGGGTTTCTGCTTCGGCCGCCGCCGACAGTTGAAGCAATAATAGCGGCCATTCACGAAATGACTCCGAATCGGGCACTGGAAATGCGATCGGCCTGTGAAAGGCGGGCCGAGCTGTTTACGCAAGAAATATTTCTGGAGAAATTATGTAGCTGTCTGGGCGTCAATTTCTCATCATGACATTGGCAGTGTGCGGATGGAGAATGGTATGATTATTCCAGCGGCCCCGAATCTTCTCAGCATCGTTGTGCCAACGTATAATGAAGGAGAAAATGTTGTCCGATTGGCCGGATGTTTGGGCGATGTAATGAAAGACAGATCGTATGAGTTGATTTATGTTGACGACAGTACGGATGATACGCCTTTCATATTGGATAAATTGGCATCGTCAAACCCAAGGGTGAGGTATGTGCGTCGAACGAATGAAAGGGGTCTGGGTACAGCAGTTGTAAAAGGCTTTGAGGTATGCCGGGGGCAAATCATTGCCGTGATGGATGCAGATTTACAGCATCCACCGGAACTTTTGCCGATGATGCTGAAGACGATCGATTTGAATGCGGACATCGTAATTCCCAGCAGATTCGTTAAAGGGGGGGATGACGGAGGTCTGAACCTTTTCAGGAAAATGATTTCCGGAACTGCCCGGTATATGGGAAAGATCCTGTTGAAACCGCTGAGACGGATAGCCGATCCGACGAGTGGGTTTTTTATTCTTAAAAAAGAAGTGATTGAAGGTGTCAAGCTTGAACCCGTCGGTTGGAAGATCCTGATAGAAGTGCTGGTAAAAGGGAATTATTCCAACGTTACCGAACTCCCCTACCATTTTAAAGCAAGAAAGTCCGGTGAGTCAAAAATGTCTCTAAAGGAACAGATGAATTACGTAAGGCATATTATAAAGCTTTTTTTTTATGAATTATAAAGAATTATCTGGCAATTCATACCGGTCGAAGCCTTTGTTGCGGATGTCACGGTTGACGATATATTGTTTTTTTGCAGCGATACCTTCGCTTGCAATGATGGAACGGTTGCTGGAAGTCGTGTTGCAGCGTTTTCCGATTACATCAATGAAAACAGTCATGATCCTTGTCCAGGGAAGTTATATGTTTGCGCTTTTTTTCGGAGCCAAACAGTGCTTTCGTCCTTTTTTCGCGTTACGTTCTGGGAAAGCAACGTCACTGTTCTTCCTGCTGCTGGTCCTGCTTTTCACTGCGTTCATGGTTGTATACCCCCTTGCGGATTCCGGACAACTCGGTTTTTCAAGCGACCGGGACGAGGCAATTGATGTTGCCGTCAAACAAATTCTATCGGGGAACTATCCCTATGTCTGCAAGGTAATTTCCGGGATTCATGACGGCTGCTCAACAATTGGCAACCCCATTGCGCCACTTCCAGGCGCCCTTCTGTTCGCCACCCCCTTTGTCATGTTGGGTGGGAGTGCGTTGCAAAATTTCGGCTGGTTAATTGCCTTTTATTTTTTGCTGAGATGGTTTTTTGACGACAACCAATTTCCGGCACTCTACCTGACGACGCTGCTGTTTTTTTCTCCTGTTATAATTGCTGAAATCTTAACTGGCGGAGATCTTCTTTCCAATTCCCTTGCGGTAACCTCCGCCATAGTGATGGCTTTACGCGCAGCTTCAATCAAGAAATGGATTATCTCCGGTGCCATGCTGGGGATTGCGCTTTCGTGGCGCGCTCACTTTCTGTTGGTCGTTGTGCCAATTGTGGTATATCATTTAAAAAACAAAGAGGTGAATAAACTTCTTGTCACCGGACTTGCCGCTTGTGTGAGTTTTGCAGCCGTCACCCTGCCATTCTGGCTTGCAAATCCCGATGGGTTTTCTCCCATCCATATCCAGCAGCGGTTTAACGATTTTCTTCCCTTGCTGCCGCATGCGGATACTGTCATGATAGCGATTCCTGTAATAATCGGTATCTTTTTCGGTCTGTGGTCCAAAAGCCACAGTGACCTTTTTATTTCCTGCGGGGCTGCGGTGATTGCTCCGATTCTGATAGCCGTTGCGCTGAACTCGGTAAATAAGGGCATGCTGACTTTTTATTTTTATGGATGGTATGCCTTTAGCGGGACGCTGCTGGGGACCCTCGGCTGTTTTCAGCTGCTGCCAGTGGAAATGTCTGATGGGCGACTACATGCTTCTATTTTTGAATCAAGGTCTTGAAATGAGAGAGATCCTGGCGGCCATAAGAAGTTTGTGGAGCATCCCCGTTCGGCAATTGTTGATATTTCAAGGAAAATAGTTTGACCAGAATGCGCATCCTGCATATCGGGAAATTTTTCCCTCCGGTAACCGGTGGAATCGAGAGTTTTCTTGGCGACTTGCTTCCAGCCCTTGAAAGAGGCGGGGTAACGACGGCCGCGCTGGTTCATGACGATATTCATCAAAAACAAGGGCCGGCGTGTCATGGAAAAACAAAAATTTATCGGGTACCCTGTTATGGAACGCTGTTGTATGCTCCCATCAGCCCGGCGTTTCCTTTTACCATGAGAAAGGCCATTCAGGATTTCCGGCCGGACATCCTGCATTTTCATGTCCCGAACACCTCCGCATTCTGGGCACTGCTCCTGTCCATTGCCGGAGAATTGCCCTGGGTGGTTCACTGGCATGCGGATGTCGTTCCTTCCGCGATTGATCGAAGAATGGCATTGGCCTATCAGTTCTACCGTCCCATCGAAAAACTGTTTCTGCGGCGTGCGCAGTCCATTATCGCCACGTCCAATGCCTATCTGAATACCAGCAATGCGCTGGCCGGCTTTAAGGACAAATGTCATATTATTCCGCTGGGGCTGGATCCGGATCGCCTGAAAAAGCCGGATGACGCCGGGCTGCGCTGGGCTGAAACCGTGTGGGGGCAGCCTGAGGGAAGAATCCTGGTCATCGGCCGGCTGACTTATTATAAAGGACACGAAGTCATGCTGGATGCTGCAACAGCCTTGCCGGATGCGCGGATTCTGATTGTCGGCAATGGCGAGCGCGAATCCAGTCTTAAAAGGCGAATTCACACCCTCGGCCTATCAAATAATGTTTCGCTGCTGGGGTCTTTGCCGGAATCGGAACTTCACACCCTCATTTCTTCCTGTGACTGCCTGTGTTTGCCGTCAGTTGAACGGACCGAGGCTTTCGGGACTGGTGCTTCTGGAAGCGATGCGGTACGGAAAACCGGTTGTTGCCAGCAACATCCCCGGTTCCGGTATCGGATGGGTGGTCGAAGACGGCGTCACGGGGTTTCTGGTTCCGCCGGGTGATCCGGTTCTGCTTGCAGAGTCATTAAGAAAGCTTTTTGATCGGCCGGAGTTGAAATCGCAAATGGGGCGATCCGCGATCGGAACGGTTTCGCGAAGGTTTTTCAAATCGATCATATTGCGCAGGAGATTATTTTGTTATATCATCAAATGCTGAAGTTCATTGAAGTAAACAGCCAAAGGATATGCGATTGCATCCAGGTGGCAAATGAATGAAAAATAAACTGGCGGTTCTGATCCCCGCATTAAATGAAGAAAAAAATATTCGGGAAGTGATTCAGGGCGTCAGGAAAGCCATAACCGGTGAAATCGTGGTGATTGATGACGCCAGTTCGGATTCAACGGCAATGGTTGCGCGCAAAGAAGGCGCAAAAGTGCTGCCGCTTTTGCTGCGTCTGGGGGCATGGGGGGCGACGCGCACCGGAATCCGTTATGCCGATCAGCATCGATTTGAAATTGCCGTTACCATGGATGCGGACGGGCAGCATCTGCCCGATTCCATCGCTGCACTCATAGACCCCATCCTGTTGAATCAGGCCGATGTCGTTATCGGCTCCTGTACGGAACGCGGCAGTGTTCCCAGGAAATTGTCATGGTTTTTTTTTCGCAAGATTACGGGACTGGATGTTCAGGACCTGACATCCGGGTTTCGCGCTTATAACGCCGCTGCCATGGCAGCGGTGATGACAGCCGATACGGCGCTTCTGGATTATCAGGATATCGGGGTGTTGCTGGCGCTCAATAAAGCCGGATTTCGCATTCTTGAAGTTCCGGTCAGGATGTGTCCCCGATCATCCGGACATTCACGGGTATTTTCTTCCTGGTGGGATGTGTTCCGGTATCTGGTGATCACCCTTATTTTATGCCTGTCGAAAGTGGATATGCCGGCTGTGTCCGGATATCGATCCGTGATTGGATAATATGGTATTTCTATCTGCTCACTTGACTTCACTTGGAATAGGGATTGCGATTGCGCTTGCCATCCTCGTTCTGGTTCGAAAAAACCATTTGATGGTCAGCCATGCCGTCTGGTGGTTGATGGTTGCGGTTGCAAGCATCACGTTCGGCGCCTATCCGTGGTTGATCGACCGGATCGGGGCGGTGTTGGGGATTCATTATCCGCCGATCTTGCTGATTGTTATCGGGCTGGGTCTCATCCTGATTAAAATGTTAACCATGGATTTGAAACGCTCCGAGCAGGAACGAAATATTCGCGCACTGACCCAGCGGCTGGCCATTCTGGAAAGTGAAATGTATCCGCATGTCGAGTCCCATCAAAATTCTGTTGTGAATTCAGGCTCTCCGGTAAACCCTTTGGAATCTTCGATCAAAGAGCGGATAGAATCGACAAATGCCGACCGGAATGAATGAAAATTTTGCTTCCAGGCCGATTGTTGTCAGACACAATGATTTTTGAGAATACGTCACAAGATGGTCATTTTATAATTTCCAGGATTTTATAAGATGGTTTACGGCAATCTTGAATTGGACTATTTATAGAAAACCAGTTCATTTTCGAATGATCCATATCTGATCAGGGGCCATTGATTTATGTAACCGACCAAGCGGAGCTATATGCATATGAAAACGCAATTCACTAAAAACATCCTGTGCATCGGCGCCGGCTATGTGGGCGGACCGACCATGGCGATGATTGCCCATAAATGTCCCCAGTATCGGGTGACCATTGTGGATATCAATCCCGATCGGATTGCCCAGTGGAATTCGGATCATTTGCCGATTTACGAGCCGGGCCTGGATGAAATTGTCCAAGCTGCCCGCGGCCGGAATCTGTTCTTCAGTACGGATATTGAAAAGGGAATCCGGGAATCGGACATTATTTTTGTCAGCGTCAACACGCCGACCAAAACTTTCGGGGTCGGGGCCGGCATGGCAGCCGATCTTCAGTACTGGGAAAAAACCGCCCGGCAGATTCTGGAATCCGCCACTTCCGACAAGATCGTTGTGGAAAAGAGCACCCTTCCGGTCCGAACCGCCCAGGCCATGGAGCGGATTCTGTTATCAACTCACAACGGCGTTCGCTTTGAAGTCCTTATCAAATCCGGAGTTTCTGGCGGAAGGAACGGCCATCCAGGATCTGGAGCAACCGGACCGGGTGCTGATCGGCTCCAGGCAAACCGAAAGCGGTCTAAAGGCCAGAAACACGCTGGCGGAAATCTACGCCAATTGGGTTCCCCGGGAGCGGATTCTGACCACGGATATCTGGAGCAGCGAGCTGTCCAAGCTGGTTGCCAATGCATTTCTGGCCCAGCGGATATCCTCTATCAACGCCATTGCCGCGCTTTGTGAGAAAACCGAGGCCGATGTGTCCCAGGTGGCCAGAGCCGTTGGCATGGACTCCAGGATCGGTCCGAAATTTCTGAATGCCAGCGTGGGATTCGGCGGGTCCTGTTTTAAAAAAGACATTTTGAATCTGGTTTACATCTGCCAGTATTATGGATTGAATGAAGTGGCCAGATACTGGCAGAGCGTCATTGAAATCAATGAATACCAGAAAACGCATTTTGTCATGACCATGCTGAACGCCATGTTCAACACGCTTTCGGGCAAACGCATCTGCATCTGTTCGGTTTTGCATTCAAGGCCGATACCGGCGATACGCGGGAGAGCCCGGCGATTCATATCGCCAAGCGCCTGATCGAGGAGCAGGCCGAACTGGTGATCACCGATCCCAAAGCCCTGGTCAATGCCAAAGCCGATCTTAAAGGGGTTGAAGGAAAGGTTCAGTTCGTCGAAGATCCCTATGAAGCAGCAGCCGGAAGCCATGCCATTGCCATCCTGACGGAATGGCGCCAGTTCCGGGAACTGGATTATGAAAGAATCTATCGATCCATGGCAAAACCGGCCTTTATTTTTGACGGCAGAAATATCGTGGATCACCAGAAACTTATCAAGTTGGGATTTAACGTGTATCCCATTGGAAAGCCGGCGCTGACGCACCTGTAATAAACAGACCATGGACAATGGGCAATAGGCGATAGATATAGAAACATGCCCCCCATAGCCTTACGCAACAAATTATTTTATCCAATAATTTGTTGCTGTAATTGGGACAGCTGCGGCTGAGTGACCGATAGTATCTACCGCTCAGGAGAATGACACTTGAACCTGCATCAAGCCAAACGTATTCTGGTTACCGGCGGGGCCGGTTTTTTAGGCTCTCACCTTTGTGATCGTCTGGTTGAGGACGGCCACGATGTCCTGTGCCTGGATAATTTTTATACAGGCACCCGGATCAATATTGCCCACCTTTTGGGAAAATCCAATTTTGAGCTGATTCGCCATGATTTGACCCAGCCTATTTTTCTTGAAGTGGATGAAATTTACAATCTGGCCTGTCCGGCATCTCCGGTTCATTACCAGTACAATCCGGTGAAAACCGTCAAAACCTGCATCATGGGCGCCATTCACATGCTGGGTCTGGCCAAGCGGGTAAAAGCCAAAATCCTTCAGGCCTCAACCAGCGAGGTGTACGGCGATCCTGCCGTGCATCCGCAGTCCGAGGCCTACTGGGGAAATGTCAACCCCATCGGCCTGCGTTCCTGTTATGATGAAGGAAAACGCTGCGCCGAAACCCTGTTTTTTGATTATTACCGGCAGAACGGGTCAATATCCGGGTGGTCCGAATTTTTAACACCTATGGTCCGCGAATGCACCCCAATGACGGCAGGGTTGTGAGCAATTTTATTGTTCAGGCGCTTCTGCAGCAGGACATCACGGTGTTCGGAGATGGGTCCCAAACCCGAAGTTTTTGTTACGTGGATGATCTGATTTCAGGGATGGTACGAATGATGCATGCACCGAATGATTTTATCGGACCGGTAAATTTGGGCAATCCCGGTGAATTCACCATTCTGGAGCTGGCTGAAAAAATCATTCATTTGACAGGGTCGCGCTCCAGAATCATATTTCAGCCCCTTCCTCAGGATGACCCGCTTCAGCGCAAACCCGATATTTCGCTGGCTGCGGAAAAACTGGAGTGGGTTCCGGCGGTGAATCTGGAAGAAGGTCTGAAGCGGACCATCGCCTATTTCAAAACAATGCTTCAATCCTGAAGCAATAAATGATTCGGAGGGAATAATGAACAACAATCGACGCCGGAAACAGGACGGCTTTACCTTGATCGAACTTCTGGTGGTGATTATTATTCTGGGGCTTTTTTCCGCCCTGGTGGCGCCGAAATTTTTCGGAAAAGTGGACAAGGCCAAGCTGAAAACCGCCAAAACCCAGATTGAACTCTTTGGATCGGCTCTGGATGAGTTTCGCCTGGACAATGGCCGTTATCCCACAACCGCGGAAGGCCTTGAAGCATTAAGAACCAAACCCGGCGCACTGGCCAACTGGGATGGTCCCTATCTGCCCAAACAGATTCCCATGGATCCCTGGGGGCGGCCTTATGTGTACACGAGTCCCGGGGAACACGGTCCTTATGATCTGATCAGCTATGGCGCGGACGGCGCAGCGGGCGGTGACAATAACGATAAAGACATCGTAAGCTGGGAATAGTGTTGAATATTTCCTTTGATAATTTCAAGCAGGCGCTCGTCAAACGGTTCCGAAGGCTTCCTTCCGGAACCGGATATCCCTGAGTTCGTTTGTGCGTGAACCGCCGGTGTCTGCGGATTTTCCGGAACTTGCAGAAAGCGGTTTTCCGGAAAATCCGCCGGCGATAAATCCCTTTAAATCCCATTACATGAAGCGCTTCCGGTTTATTCCCCTGGATGATGCCAATGGCCAGGTGCTGGTGGCAATGGCGGATCCGCTGGATTTTATCACCCGCGAGGTCATCGAAAGGGCTTACGACAAGCCGTTGAATATCCGCCGGTCTTCGGAAGAGACGATTTCCCAGTTCGTCTATCGCTGGTACGAAGCGGAAGTGGATATGACATCGGGTGAACGCACCGATGACCTGGACATGAGCCTGGAGGACCAGCTCTGGGACAGTCCGGAACATTTGAAGGACATGGCCTCGGAGGCGCCGGTCATTCGCCTGGTGAACCATCTGATCGCAAAAGCCCTTGAAGTCGGGGCCTCCGATATTCATATCGAGCCTCGAAAGCTGCATGTGCAGGTCCGGTATCGGGTTGACGGGGTATTGATCGATCAGAATGCCATTGCCATCAAACTCAAGGCCGCCATCAATTCCCGGGTCAAACTCATGGCCAAAATGGATATTGCGGAAATGCGGCTGCCTCAGGATGGCCGAATCAAGTTCAAGGCAGGTCGCGAAGAGATCGATATCCGGGTGTCCTCGCTTCCGACCCATTTTGGCGAAAGCCTGGTGCTCAGGCTGCTTCACAAGGAAAATGTCGAGCTGGATATGGATACCCTGGGATTTCCGGCAGTCGATTCGGGATAAATTCAGATCCACGATATCCCTGCCGTACGGCATGATCCTGGTTACGGGGCCGACAGGTTCCGGCAAGACGACAACGCTCTATTCAGCCCTGAATACCATCAACTCGCCGGATAAAAAAATCGTGACGGTCGAAGATCCGGTGGAATATCAGATGGACGGTGTCAATCAGGTTCAGGTGCAGCCCAATATCGGCCTGACTTTTGCCCACAGCCTGAGAACTTTTCTGCGCCAGGACCCGGATGTCATGCTGATCGGCGAAATCCGGGATCTGGAAACGGCTGAAATTGCGATTCAGGCAGCCCTTACCGGCCATGTGGTGTTTTCCACGCTTCATACCAACGATGCTGCTGGCGCCATCACCCGGCTGGAAGATATGGGCGTTGAACGCTTTCTGATCGCATCTTCCGTGGTGGCTGTTCTGGCCCAGCGGCTGGTTCGAAGGGTCTGTCCGCAGTGCAAGAAAACATTTCAGCTTGCCGATGAAGAACGGTTGCTGCTGGCACGCGAACTGGATCTGCTTCCGGATGAAATTCGCCTCAACCTATGCCCGGGGAATGGGCTGCAAGGAATGCGCCGGCTCCGGATACCGGGGACGGCTGGGGATTTATGAGTTTTTACCGGTGGATGAAGCCATTCAGCGGGAAATCGTCCGGGGATCGGATCGAAATGATATTTTCCGGGCTGCGATGCAGAATGGCATGATTTCCCTGAGAATGGACGGCATGGATAAAGTCAGAAACGGCATCACCACATATGAGGAAGTGTTGAGGGTAACCCGCTGATGCCGCGTTTTTCCTATGAAGCCATGAATGCCGACGGCGAACGGATCATCGACAGCAGCGAAGCGGCAACCCGACGATGATCTGATCCTGTCCCTTCAGGCAAAAGGGCTGATGCTGGTCAGATGGATCGATGCCGGACCGCCCGGAAATCCCTGCTGAAGCGATCCGGCCGCAGTCTAAACAGCAAGGAACTGCTGATGATTACCCGCGAGATGGCGCATCTGATGAAATCCGGGCCTTCCGATGGACCGGTCCCTGACCATCATTATCCAGACCAGCGAGGCCAAAGCGCTTCTGGCCATGGCCCAGTATCTGAAGGAATCCCTTCAGGGGGGTAAAAGCCTTTCCGATGCCATGGCTGCCAAAACCGAAGATTTCAGCGATCTGTATATCAATATGGTCCGGGTCGGCGAAATGGGCGGCATTCTGCCTCAGGTGATGGAAAAACTGGCCGGCTTTATGGAGCGAACCGAAGAAATCAAGAAATTCATTATTTCCAGTTCCATTTATCCGGCGATTCTGATGATGATCGGTATGGTTTCCGTTGGCGTCATCATGGGGGTCGTGGTTCCCCGTTTTGCGGCGATATTTACGGATCTGGGGCAGAAAATTCCGGCCAGCACGCAACTGCTGATTCAGGCAAGTCAGTTTTTGCGCTCCTGGTGGTGGGTGATGATTCTGGTAGCGGGGGTGATTGCTTTAGGATTATGGCGATTTTCAGTCACGCCCTCCGGCAAGGATCGCCTGGACCGGATATGGATCAAACTGCCGATGCTGGGCAGCCTGATCATGGATATTCAGGTAGGCCGCTTTACCCGGACGCTGGGGACCCTGGTTCAAAGCGGGGTGCCGCTGTTAAAAGGCCTTTCGATCGTTCGGGAAGTCGTAAACAATGTGGTGGTCAAGAAGGCGGCGGAACAGATTTTTCGTCAGGTCAAGGAAGGCAAGCGGGTCAGCACGCTGATGAAGGATCAGGGAATTTTTCCGGCCATGGCGGTACAGATGGTCGCACTCGGAGAGGAAACCGGAAAGATCGGAGAAATGCTGATTTCGGTTTCGGATGATCTGGACGCCCGGGTCCAGTCGAAAATCAAATCCCTGCTCTCGCTGCTGGAGCCTGTGGCCATCCTGCTGATGGGCTTGATCATCGGCGGGGTGGTCATTTCCATGCTGACAGCGATATTCGGCATCAACGACATCGAATTTTGATGAACTCCCGCGGCTTTACACTCATTGAAATTCTGGTGGTCATGGTTCTGATAGCCGTTTCCGGCTCTCTGGTCTATCTGAGTGTGGGCCGCTCTGCCGGACAAAAGCAGGGAAAACTGTTTGCACAGGAAATGGTCGGCTTTGTTAAAAAGGCCAGGCGCTCGTCTCTGGCATCCAGCCGGCCGGTTGCGTTCTATATCTCATCGGCGGATCGTCTCTGCTGGGTGGAAGGCAGCGAGGCCAGCCTGAAAATTCCGGAAAAAGTGCTGATTCAGGCACAAGGGATCGCCCATGTCGATGCGGATGTTTACGGGGTCTATTTTTATCCGGATGGAAGCTCAAGCGGGGGAGAATTAACGCTTTCAGCAAATGGGGAGCCTTTTTTTGTCTTTCGTGTGGATATCCTGACCGGCCTGGTAACTCCTGGATAATCCCATGAAAACCAGTCAGCGGGGATTTACCCTGATAGAGGTGCTGGTGGCCCTGATCATTCTGGGGATATCTCTTGGCGCCATTTTTCAGGCGCTTTCCAGTTCCAGAAGGATTTCGCTAAAGGCTGATGAAACCCTGACAGCAGTTCGCCTGGCGCAAAATCTTCTGGCAAATCCGGCGTTGATAGATACAGCGTTGAAGGGCAGGGGAGTTGCCTCTCGAATCGAGGGAGAAGCCGGCTGGCGCTATACATTTTCTGCCCTGCCTTTAGAGATTGACGTCGGCAACACCCGAGATGCTTTGCAGGTTCCTGCCATGTTTGAGTTGACGGTGTGCCTTTTTCATGAAACAGATCGCCGGGAAAAATCATTTTGCATGAAACAGTGGCATCGGCAGTAAATAATCAGGATAAAAGACTGAAGACCGATGACAGAAGGGATTCAGGAATACATCATGTTTGATCATGCACACATCCGGGCGATTCATGGAACGACTTTATCCAACTGGATTGCAAAAAATGCTTCAGCCGTCAGCCTCCTTCAGTGCAGTCTTCCAGAGGCTTTACCCTTCTGGAGCTTCTGGTTGCCATGACGCTTGTGGCTCTGGTCACGGTGATCGCGGCAACGGCCTTCAGATTGACGGTTCAGGCATGGGAACGCGGATCTGAGGAAGGGGAATCCCGGCAGATTCTGTCTGCGCTGCCGGCGCTTTTGGAAAAACAGCTGGCGGCGCGGGTGGTCATGCCGATGTTTGGCCAGGCAAAGGTGAACCCGGCGATATATTTCTGCGGCGGGGAAAATTTCCTATCGTTTATTACGGCCTATGCGCCCCAGGGATCCGTGCTGCAGGGCATGTTATGGGTCAAATATCGGTTTGACCCCGGGCAGAAAATGCTTTTTATCTATCAGCAGTCTCTGTGACCCGCCTGGAGGACCTGGACATTGCCGAGAGTGGTTTGGGGTCAAAAAATGCAGAAGAAGGGCTCCTGGTCAGTCAGATTCAGGGGATTTCCGATTTCAGGCTGGCTTATACCGCTGAATCACTGTATGATCCGGATGATCCGAGGCAGTGGCAGAACAATTGGGATTGTGGTGCGGAATCTGACGGCGTTCCTTTCGGCCTGATGCTGAAGATGACAATTGGGGAAGGTGCAAGATCCCGGAGTTTCACATGGATTTATCGGATTGGCGATCAACAGCCACAAAGCCCTTTCGGGCGGCCAGCGAGCCACAAAGCCCTTCGGGAGGCAACAGACGCAGACGTCAGCGGGCGAAGACGGCAGGCAGCGCCTATCGGGCGTGGCAGCCGCAAGCTCTTCTGGCGGTCGCCGGTGACGTCAAGCCACGTCGGATTCTGCACGGCAGCGTTCTGGTCATGGTGCTCTGGATACTGGTTCTGGTCAGTTTTCTGGCAGGGCAGTACCTGGCCCATAACCGGGAAAAGGCGGACATCGCGCAGAATGCCTGGACAGCTTTTCGGCAGCGACAGGCGGTTTCTTCGGTCGTTCAGCTTTTTTCCACCGATGCCTGGCCCATTCCGGATGGAACAGGAGCGGATGGCCGCTGGTTCCGGCTGTTTCCGGACGATATCGCGCTATGGGTCCGGGTGGACAAGGAATCTCTGCGCACCAACCTGAATACGGCCAGTGACGGTGAAATCAAACAAAAATTGGCGCTGATGATGGGCGATGAATTTTCAGCGTAGAGGCGGATGCGGTTTCAGATTGCATTCTGGACTGGCGGGATGCGGACAGTTTGACCGCGGATGCAGGGCGCGGAAGAAAAAGACTATGAAGCCAAGGGGCTGACGTATAGACCGGCAAACGGGCCGTTTAATGTGATGTCCGAGCTTCTTCTGGTTATTGGGGTAACTTCGGATATGTTCTGGGGAAATCCCCTGGAATCGATCGCAGCGGATCTGAGCAGCTATCTATGTTCAGACTGAGAAAGAAAGAATTCCGAAGGCGCTTAGCGAGGGGTTTACGATTTATTCGGGTGAAAGCAAGCGCATCAGCCTGCTGGTGCCCGGAAATGAAAACGGTTATTTGTATATGAATATCATTATGGCAAAGGAATCCGGCCGTCTTGCAGTGGTGGACAGCCAGCAATTTCTGGGGGTGGCCGAACAGGGATTTGACAGGCTGATCGAACTGGAGACCGAGGTCCGAGGGCTTGAGGCCAGGGAGGAAAAAGCGGTCTTAGAACGCCGGTCGATTTAACACTATGGTTATCAAAGAACATATCGGAATTTATCTGGAAAAAGATGCGCTGCACTACTGCGGTGCCGTCAGAACCATTCCATCGTGGCAAATGGCGATTCCGGGTTCTGCCATGGACCCGTCCGGAGTTATCCATGGTCCGGCTCCGGCAACGCTTCGGGAATTTCTTCAGCGGTTTCCCCCAAAATCGGGCCGGCGGATTTTTCTGGCGCTTCCCCGAAACCGGTTTTTCATGCGGGACATTCAATTGCCGCCGGTTCCGATGGAAGATGCGCTGGTGTCGGTTCAAAGTGTGCTGCCGGTGACCTGCCATCTGCCGCTGGATGATATTTACCACGATGTTTATCTTTGCAGGATGCCGGATGGAAGGGTAAATGCCCTGGTGATCTATGCCCTTCGAAAAGAAATTCAGCCGATTCTGGAAATTTTCCGGGAAATCGGGCATGAAAAATCCTTGGCGGGGCTATTTCCCGTTTCCCTGGGAATCGGCGCATGGCTCAGCCTTCAGCAATATGCCATGCCGATGGGCCTGGTGATTTCCCAGGAAAGTTCGGCCAGTGAACTGGCGGTTTACCAGCAGTCAGGCTGCGTGTATTCGATATCCTGGCAGAATGCGTCCACCGCCGGTGAGGATAAGGCGCTAATGGAATCGGCGTGTGCCAAATTTCATCTGCCTGCTGATAATGTCTATGATCTTGATCATTCAGACGGCTGTTTGCCTTTGCCGGATCCGCTGCAGAACAAACTGCCATGGCTTCCGTCAATCCGCGAGAATCCGGGGGTTGCGGCGCTGGCGGCGGCCCTGTCAAGCCAGCAGCTGATTCTTCTGAATGGCGGCGCTCCCCGGATAAAGGTGTTTCATCTCTGGAAACTGTTTGTTCCGGTTGTCCTGGTTCTGTCTGTCATTTTGTCTGTTGTGGACAGTTAAGATGAATCATTCCATTGAGCGGGAAAGCGTGTCGGTTTCTGCAATGAAGGCCGAGACCCAGCAGTTGCAGCAACGGATTCGGCCGCTTGAAAAAACCCGCGATGCCCTGAAAAAAGCCAAATCGCTTTCCGGAGATATCGACGATTTCATTCGGCTGCGGCCCCGCCTGTTTTCCTGCTTCAATGAAATTGCCAGGCTTATCCCGGAGGGAACCTGGTTTTCCCGATCCAACTTTCAGGGGGCGGAGTTGACCCTTCAGGGCCAGAGTAGGGATGCGTTAAAAGTAATGGAGTCCTTGCGGACATCGCCACTGTTTGATCAGGTCAAGCTGGTGGGATCGGTCAGCCGCAGCCCTCCGGAACAGAGCAGTTCAGTCTGACCATCCGCCTGAAAGATGTGGAAGCCAATCCATGAAGCTTTATCTGGGACAAAAACGAAAGCGCCGGGTGATTTTTGGTTTGGCAGCTGTGATCTGCGGAATGCTGATCTGGTGGGCACAGATCTTTGATCCCCTTCATGGAACAGAAAAAGGATCTTTCGACTGAACTGGAAAGACTGACCCAGGAACGCGATCAGTCGATCGAGAAACTGAAAAAACTTACCGAATTTATCGAGACCCATAAAGCCGTTGAAAAGGAGATGAGCCCGGTTTGATGCTTTGAAAATTGACGGCAAAACGCTGGAAGAACTCAGTGCCAGCACCCAGGCGATTCTTCAGCAGTTTCTGGATAAAAACGCGATACCGATCAAGGCTTACAAAGACCTGCCGGCCTCCAAATGGCGGGAACATCCCATCAGCCGGATGGAATTGCAGATTGAAACCGGAATGCAGGGCGTTTCGGATTTGCTGGAATATCTGGAAACATTGAACAAGGTGATCCGTGTCGAACGGTTCTCGGTGTCTTACCGCCGAAAAAAGGACAGCGATCTGCAGATATCCCTTCAGATCGCAACGCTTCAAATGGAAGGCATCAAACCATGACAATAACAATGAGGAATACATGCTTATGACAGATCAAACCACCGTCCGTGGGAAAAGGGTTTGGACAGTGGCCTGCCTGGTGCTGCTGGCCCTGGGAACTGCCGGCTGCAGTTCGGGAACGCTGTGGCAAAAGCCTTACAATTCTCCGGAAGTGTCCGAAGGGGAGAATCCCTTTCTCCGCGTCAAGATCCCGGAGGAAAAACCACCCGGCAGCCCGGAAGATAAAAAAGCCGACAAGAAGGAAACGCCGGCAGTTACGGAAACCAAAACGGCAGGACCTGCAAAACATATCTCCACCCAGAGTCCCCCCCAGCAGCCGGTCTTCGGGCAAAAGTCAACCAAAGACAAAAAAGATACGGCGCAGGCGGTTCATGTTGAACTGGCTTTTGACAATGCAGACCTCTATGAGGTGCTGGATTTGACGCTCTATGATCTCTTCGGCCTCAGTTATATGGTGGATCCGACCCTCAAATCGACGGTTTCCTTTCATATCACCGGCGATTTTACCCGAGACCAGTTTATCAACGCTTTCAATCAGGCCCTTCAGCTGAACAATCTGTCGATTGTCCGCGGTTCGGGCAATATCTACAAGATTCTTCCCAGAGCCAACAGCGCGGGATCCGCCAATGCGCCGGTGATCGTTTCGGATGAAACGGGTCTGGTCGGGGATGTTACCCGGTTGATCCGGCTTCGCTATGTGTCTGCGGCAGCGGCCGCAACCAATGTGACGCCCTTTCTGTCCAAAGGGGCTCAGATTGTTCAGGATACGGTGAACAACGCCCTTCTGATCACCGATACTGCTGAAAACATTTCCCGGGCCGTGGCCATTCTGGGAGTGATCGACATTGAATATTTTGCGGATCTTTCCTGGCAGATCTTTCCGGTCAAGGAAGTGGATGCGGACGATCATTGCCGCGGACCTGGACAGCGTGCTTCAGGCCGGAGGACTGTACAAACGCCAGGGCGCGGCTGAGGGAAGCTTTGAAATATTTCCCATCAAGAGCATGAATGCCATTCTGGTTGTCACCCGATGGCCTTCCATCCTGACGCTGGTTCAGGACTGGCTCGCGGCCATGGATCACGTGACCGATTCCGATACCAATGTGTTCGTGTATTTTGCTGAAAATGCGTCGGCACTGGATCTTGCGGATGTGCTTCAGCAGGTTTTTCTGGGGGCAAGCGGCACGGCGCGATCTTCCAGAACCGCAGCCGGGCAAATCCTCAACCGGCAAATCCACAACGCAGCAAATCCTCGATGAGCAGATCCATGACCGGATCCTCCATTGTCCGCCAGTGGCGGCCTGGGGATGCAGGGCGTCCGCATCTTCCCAGCAAAGGACGGCCACGCCATCCCAGTCCAAGCAAACCATCGTCAGGCCGACGGCTGCAGGCGCCGGCAGAACCGCCGGAGACGATGATTTTGCCGGCACCGTTGAAATCATTCCGGATGAAGCCAATAACGCCATTGTCTTCAAGGCCAGCAACCGGGACTATAAACAGGTTCTGACCATCCTGAAGCAGCTGGATATTCAGCCCCGGCAGGTTCTGATCAACGTGCTGGTGGCGGAAATCACCCTGAGCGGGTCCGTTCAGTACGGCATCGAATGGTTTCTGAACAAAAATATCGGATCGCTTGGCGGCAGCAGCGGCGACTACACCGCCCAGGGCGCTCTGGGCAGTAACATTCCCAAACCCATCAACACGCCTCTGGGCGCCACCAATGGCTTTTTTTTTACCGTCTATGATCCCGTGGATTTTTTAAGGGGACTGGTGTTTGCGCTGGGAAGCGACTCGGATGTCAATATTCTGTCATCGCCCAATATCCTGGCGCTGGACAACAAGGAAGCCACCATCGAAGTGGGCGCCGATGTTCCGACGGTCTACCGGAACAACGACCAGCACCATAAACACCAACAGCGTCACCAACACGGTTCAATTCCGGAAAACCGGCATTATTCTGACCGTAACGCCCCACATCAATTCCAATGGACTGGTCAAAATGGAGCTGGTCCAGGAAGTCAGCGATCTCGGCGATTTCAACAAGGAACTCAATAATTATATTTTTCTGACGCGAAGAGCGGATACCTCTCTGGTCGTGGAGGACGAACAGACCGTGGTCATGGCCGGTCTGATGCAAACCAATAAAAAGAACAGCCAGTCCGGGATTCCCTTTCTGAAGGACATTCCCGTTCTGGGATATTTATTCGGCGGCGTGATCGAAAGAGACCAAAAAAACCGAGCTGATCTTCATGATTACGCCCCATGTCATCAAAAACAGAAGCGAGGCGGATCAAATCACCCGGGAGTTTTCCCAGAAGGTCGCGGACCTGCAGTCCGGTGGCGACCAAAAAAAATAGACCTGTTGTGCTGGCGGTTAATCATTCATGAAATCATCATCAAATATGAATGCAGGTGTTTATCATGCTTAAATCTCCGATGGTATGCGCTATGGGCACGGCTGTATTTCTGATCTGCATTGTTTCGGGAGTGATTTACAGCAATACGTTTCAGGCGCCGTTCGTCTTTGATGATCAGCATACCATCCAGGAAAACGAGAAAATCAGAAACCTGGATAATTTTTATCTTCTCGATGTGTTGCGATCGCCAAGACCCCTGGTGGATTATACATTTGCCCTGAATTACCATTTCGGCAAACTTCATGTTTTCGGCTATCATTTGGTCAATCTTCTGATTCATATTGCAAACGGCATTCTGGTTTTTTTCCTGTCCCGGCTGCTGTTTCGAAAACTGTCCGCATGCGGACAGCGAACACGCATATCTTGCGGCGCTTTTCGCTGCGCTGATATTTACCGCCCATCCCCTTCAGACACAGGCTGTGACCTATATTTCGCAGCGATATGCCTCGATGGCCGCTTTTTTTTATCTGGCGTCGGTTTTCAGTTATATCATTGCACGGGACGCGCATTCAGCCGGGAGACCGATTGCTGCGTTATGGATTTTTTTCTGATAGCGTTTTTGTGCGGCGTGTTTGCGTTTTTAAGCAAACAGAATTCCGCCAGCCTGCCGCTGGCGATTCTGCTTGTCGAATATGCCTGTTATGATCGGACCTGGAAGGGATGGAAGAAAAAAATATGGATCATCCTTCCCGGGGTGTTGCTGTTCGGACTCTTTTATGCATACAATATGGGATTGTTCCGCCAGGACATTCAATTTGCCAGGCTTCTGGAAGATGTCTCGGAAATCACGCAGGAAACCCGGAAAGTCGGCAGATGGCAATATTTATGCACCCAGTTCAATGTGATTTCTATTTACATCCGGCTTCTGCTGATCCCCGTTACCAGAATCTGGATTATGCGTATCCGTTCAAAAGCGGTTTCTTTGACGGGGCAACGCCGTATGCATTTGTTTTTCTGGCGGGGATATGTATTGCCGGATGGCGCTGCAGAAAAAAACACCCGATCGTTTTTATCGGGATTTTGTGGTTTTTTATTACCCTGTCGGTTGAATCCAGCATTTTTCCCATTCAGGATGCCATGTTTGAACATCGGCTGTATCTGCCCATGTTCGGTTTTTCAGCTGGTGGCGGCCCGAGCCTGTGAGTGGCTGTTTTCAAAACGCCGGTTGTGGGCATATGCCCCTGGGGATCGTCCTGTTTTTATCCATAACGCACCTATTCGCGCAACGCGGTGTGGCGAGATGACGTCACGCTGTGGTCGGATGTGGTATCCAAAGACCCGCTGAATTTCAGGGCGTTTAACAATCTGGGGTATGATTTGATGCGCCGTGGCGACTTAAATGCCGCAATGGTGAATTATGACAGCGCGATACGTTTAAAGCCGGATCATTGCATTGCGATATCCAATAAAGGTGTGCTGCTGGCAAAAATGGGGAAAACCGATGAAGCCATCGTGTTATTCCGAAAGGCGCTTGACCTGAAACCGGACTATATGGCTGGCCATGAAGAATTTGAGCATCGCCCTCATGAAAAAGGCGGATTTACAGTCTGCATCGGGAAAATATCCGGAGGCGGTTGAATTTATACCGGGAATCCCTTCGGTTAGTTCCCGGATCCGCGAAAGGACACACGAATCTGGGGGCGGCATATTTGCGGATCGGGAACAAAGAAGCGGCGGTTAATCAATTCGGGAAGCGCTGAAAATCGATCCTGTTTCTGTCGAGGCAACTGCCAATCTGGGCTTGGCGCTGTATTCCCAGGGAAAAACTGCCGAGGCACTGCAACAACTGGGTGCAGCCCTCCGTTTAAAACCGGATTCCGAAGAAATCAGAAATAAAATCGCTCAAGATCATCAATACGATACGGGCAGACCCGAACAACAGTTCCGAATAATCCCCTTGACCGGATCGGGCAAAACAAAGAATCAATGTGATCATTTTCATGCAAACCGTATCATTGGACAAAATATTTCCGGCGCTATAGGGAATTTCCTCATGTCCATGACAGTGTATTTCTGATCAAAATATAGAGAAAGACGCCAAAAGCGGATTGTCCACTGCAACACCACGGGGATGCCATATCATGATCCTGATAATGTTATTTATAGGGCTGACTTTGATGTTTTCACCCAGTTCTGTACTGGCTGATACGTCCCCCATGGTGGAAAAACATATATTTATGCCGGAAAATCTCGGCGAATCCAAAGAAGAAGTGACTGCGGCGCCCGGATTAATCAGCGGGGCACTGGAAAAAGAAATTCTCTTTACCGGGGTTGTAATATCGCCGAAAGGCAGATATGTGATGATAACAGAGAGTGGACAAAAGAGTATGAAGTAACATAAAAAAGAGTAAAGATAGAGGTAAAGATAAAACTAAAGATAAAGGTACAGGTAAAACCGATATTAAACATATGCTGAAAGTGGGTGACCAGATTAAAGGCATGATGATTCAGGAAATCGGTTCCAATTTCGTGTTGCTGGCCGGCAAGGAAAATGAGACGGTAAAAATGAATCTGTATAAAGGCGCCAAAGTTCGGCCTGCTCCGGCCCCTGTCGAGACCAGGCCCGAACCAGCTGCCGGAGCCAATGAGCCGCATGCCGCCCCAGGCTGCGCCGGAGGCGGAAAAAACCCCGGATGCTCAGTCCCCGCCCGCAGCGGAAAAAGAGCAGCAAGGTCCGCCAGCCGGCGATTAAAAAGGAAAAACGGCACCGAATACAAACGGTGAGCCTCGGGCAAATCCCTTTGCGGATATGTTCAACAAGTCGCTCCGGGTCGAAAACCGAATGCCGTTCCAGCGAACCCTTTCAATAATTTGCCCATAAGTCAGTGAGCAGGGACGTCAATCAAGGTTTCAGAAACCTGTTGTCGATAGTAAATAAATGCAGATTTTACTTGCAATGCCTAAATAATTTGGATTATAGATCCAAAACAAGAAATATTATACGCAGGTGAATGCCTTGCAGATGCTTGATCTGCAAAATAGAGGAGAGTTGCTCATTGCGGCATGGGATGAATTATTGTATTAGAAATGGCTGCGTTACGTGCTTGCTGGTTTTTCTTTTTGCGATAACGGCTTTCGGCCAGGAAGCCGGCGGCGAAAAGGTGATTGCAGAAGGCGATGGCTTCAGTCTGACACGAAAACAATTCGAAGAATATCGATCTGCTATCGCGCCGAAAACAGGGCAGGCAGACAATAAAAACTTGCTTGATGCTATTATAAAATACGAGCTGTTCAGCAGGGAATATGCAGAAAATCATAAAGAGCTGGGCGGCGTGCCGTATTCGCAAGGATCCGCCACGATTGCAATGAAGGTTCAGGCGGCATCAATATATACCCAGCAGATATTGCATGATTATATACTGCCGGAGCAAGTAATCGAGTCATACTACCTCTCCTATCCGGAAAGATTCAAGGCCGGAAATTCGTCCGGCGGTGGCAAGTCGGTGTTGCCTCTGGATGACAAACTTAAAAAAGAAATAATATTTTTCGATTGTCGAGAAGAAAAAAAAGCGATTATCGAAGATACGGTTCAAAATCTGATGGCTAAATATCACATCAGAATCATAACCGAATATTTTTAATGTGTGTTTAAGGATATCATGTTTTTCTTGAAATCTGATTATAAATCTGTTATAGCCATCACAATTGCAATAATGATTTTGTACGGATGTGCGGCATCCATGAATAAACACGTGCCGATTGTGTATCCTCAAAACACTGAATTCGGCGGGTGGCCGGATAAAAATTTAGAGAAACGTTTTCAGGAATACTGGTTCAATCGGTTTGCAGGGCGCGTAGAGGATAACTACCGCATCGAAACCCCTTATTTCCGGGAAGTGATCGGTTTCGAAAGATACAATAATTATGTCAAGGCATGCTGTCATAAACAAGCTGGTGAATGTGGAAATCCAGAAAATAACCAAAGAAACGGATTTCCTGATCGGCATCGCCTGCGTGATGCGGACACAGCCTGCGAGCGGCGGAAAACCGTTTGATACGCGGATCATCGACAAATGGGTGTTTATTGACAAAAATTGGTATCATGTCTTAAAAGATGAAATATTGTTGTCGTTGTAATTCAGAAGAAGTTATTAGCCATGAATAAAATATCATGTAACTGAAATGAAGGAAAGGAGGTGAAGAACAGAAAAGGCTGTCCTTGATACTGAATGTAAAAAATATGGTTTTGGTTTAGGTCATAAACATTAAAGGAGGAAAAAATGAAAAGATTTTTAAAGTACGCTGCCCTTATCGTAGCAGTATTAATGGTTAGCGGTTCCGCATGGTCGTACGATGCTTACAACCACATTGCACAGTCTCCGAACAACAAGGGCGATGCGATGATATTCCCTTGGTTTCTTGCCGCTGACGGGGGCTTCTGGAGCACTGTAACCATAATCAATACAGACCAGACGAACTCCGTTGTTGCCAAAGTGGTGGCCAGAAGTTATAAAAACAGCGAAGAATTGCTGGATTTCCTGATTTATCTTTCCCCGGGGGATGTGTGGAAGGGAATCATTTACTCCGTGGGCGGGATAACCGGTTTCTACAGCGATGATGACAGTATCGTCACCGACGCTAACGGGACATTCGCCACTCCGGAAGCACCTTTCAATTTCCCGATGTTTCCGGTCCTGTGCGTCACAGACGCGACATCCATCGGATATCTTGAGGTGATCGAGGCGGCAATCGGCCCGGTTACAAGCGCTACCCACAGTGCTTCGCCCGGTCTTGCAAAAAGTGCTATCTATGCCAAGTACAATCCTGAAATTGCCGCTCCGCTTTACACGCCTAACGTATTCTTCACCAATGGCTATAATCCGAATGTGCTGGCAGGATTCATTGAGTTTGGCAGTCCCCTCAATGGCTTAACGACCGCGTACAGCGCAACGACGTTTGTCCAATATCTGAATTATTACAGACTGAAGCCCAATGTCGAAACCGTTTTTGGCGAAAATTGCAACAACACGCTGGCTGAAATCGAAGCTGCCCTTGCAAAAAATGATATCGCCATGCCTTATGTCAGTGGTGTTGATAATGCGATTCATTTGATTACTTTTCCAACCAAGAGAAGCATTCCAAAATCCAGAGCTCATTGCGCGATCGACGGTGTCGCAAGCCCGTTTTTTTATGCAGAATGCAGATTCCGACATAAAGATTATTGCCTGATGTTTCAAACGACAAACTTCGACCTGAAGGAAAACTATAATTCCACGCCTGTCTCCGGTGATGATCGCACGGATTGGCTCTGCAACGAAGTGAACTTCTTGGCGCCAAACGAATTTCCTGAAGGCTGGTCAAATTATCTGTTTACATACATGGATGGAGATGTGTATAGCTTGTATACATATGATTACAACCTCTACGGTGATGAGCTTTACTATGAAGGCGCACCGGCGATTGTAACCTGGCTGTACAATGGACCAAGCGGACTTTCAAGCGGCTATGGCGCATGGAGTGATGGGGCTGTTTACGACTATTACTTTGGTGATTATATACCTTTTTATCAGTACAGCCCGACCTGTATTAAAAAAGGTAAAACATGTTACTGACGTAAAAAGATGTTAATACGTCGTTGAAACAACAGGTTGTTTAGATTATAGAAGGCGTGAGCCATTTTTATTAAAATGACTCGCGCCTTTTATTTTTACAAATGTCGTTGAGCTTGTAACCGGACGCGAATTGACCGGAGGGAACGGTTCAGGTGCACCTGTTTACCAAGTGGATCAAGACCCCATTTTTACACAAAAACCTTGTTCTGGGGATTTGTAAACCAGGAAATCAAATCCAGATATGCCGGATCCATGGGCGGCCTCCTGTGGAGCGTCATTACCCCGCTGGCGAATATGCTGATTTACATTTTTGTCTTCTCGGTCGTTTTCAAAATCCGGATGAAACCAATCGAAACCGGAACGGACAGTTTCGTGATGTATCTGCTGGCCGGCCTCCTGCCATGGATTGCATTCAGCGAGGCGGTTTCCGCAAGCACGGGGATGTTTGTGTCAAAGGCCAATCTGATAACAAAAGTGGCGTTTCCGCTGGAGCTGGTCCCGACCGCGGGCATACTGGTCACCTTTATTCTGAACGGCCTGGGATTTGCGCTTTTTCTCATTTATCTGGCTTTTGAAGGCTATTGCCATATCACCTGGCTGTTTCTGCCGGTCATCACCGCGGTCTTCATGGTATTCACCCTCGGCCTTGTCGTGCTGATCGCCAGCATCAGCGTCTTTGTCAGGGATATTCAGCAGATCATGGCCAGCTTCCTGTCCTTATGGCTCTACCTGACCCCGATTCTTTACCCGATTCAGATGGTCCCGGAGTCCTTGCGGATTTTCTTTCAAATCAATCCCGTCTTCCCCTTTATCGAACTCTATCATCAGAGCCTGCTGCAGCCAGCCGTGTCGGTCCCCCTGCTGGGGCAGGCCATCGGGTTTGCCATGCTGTCATTTTTTACCGGCGCGTGGTTTTACAATAAATCCAGACATGCGTTTGCGGACGTGTTATGAACCTGATCTGCGCCGAGGGCCTGTCAAAATACTACCGGATTTACATCAAACCGTTTGACCGGCTGAAGGAAGCATTGTTGAGGCGTCCCTGCCACAGTCTGGTAACCTCCCTGAAGGATGTCTCCTTCAGTGTGAAGCGCGGTGAAACACTGGGCATTATCGGTGAAAACGGGGCCGGAAAGTCGACCCTGCTGAAGATTCTGGCCGGAACCACTCAGCCCAGCTCCGGCACGTTGACGCGCTCGGGACGGGTGGCAGCGCTGCTGGAACTGGGCTCCGGATTTCACCCCGAGTTTTCGGGACGGACGAACATTCATTTGAATGCGGCGCTTATGGGGCTTACGGAGAAGGAGATCCGGGACAGGGAGGAATCCATTATCGCATTTTCCGAACTGGCAGGCGGTGATTGACCGGCCGGTAAAGACGTATTCATCCGGCATGTATGTGAGACTGGCCTTTTCAATCGCCACCAGCGTGGATCCGGATGTGCTGATCGTGGACGAAGCGCTGAGTGTCGGGGACCAGCACTTTGCCCGGAAATGCGTGGACAGGATGGTGGGGTTTCGAACCGCCGGCAAAACCATTATCGTCTGCAGCCACAGCATGTTCATGATTAATGAGCTGTGTGAAAAAACCCTGTGGCTGAATCAGGGAGAAATCAGCGGCAGCGGCAAAACATCTACGGTCGTCTCCGAATATCTGGGGTATCTGGAGGCGCGCGAAGCGCCGAAACTGAATCAGCCGGCTGCTGCCGGAGGCCTGATACCCGAGGTGCTCATTAACGATGTTCGATTTCTTGACGCTGCGCACCATGAGATGACGTATGCCAGAATGTGCCAGCCGATGACGATTTCATTCAGCACCCGGTGCACGGCCGCGGATTTTATCGGCCACCTGGCCATCGGTATTGAAAGAGCGGACGGGCAGATGCTGTTTGTCACCACCACCAAAAGCCAGGGGGTGCCGCCCATTCGATTTTCCGGTGAAAAGCAGTTTGAACTGTACATTCCGTCCTTTCCTTTTTTGAAAGGCTCCTGTCGGGCCAAAGCCGGGGTTACCGATGAAAATGTGCTTCGGGTGATCGATGAACGTTACAGTGAACCGCTCCTGATCGAGAGCGAACATCCCGAATTCGGCATGATATGGATGGCTCACGAGTGGAAGTGCTGATACTGATCGTCTGTTACAATGGCGCCGGTACGGTTTTAAGAACGGTTCAAAGCGCGCTGGCCGCCGCAGCGGATTATTGCCGCGTGCTTGCCGTGGATAACGGTTCAACGGATCAAACGCTGCCGCTGTTAAGATCCGTCCGGGACAGCCGGTTTCAGACGATGTCGATGGGCTATAATTCAGGCCTGGGTGCCGCCTTCAATGCCGGCTTGCGTGCTGCCCGCAACACGGGGGCAACATGGCTGTATATTCTGGATCAGGACAGCGTGCTTGCCGCGGGCTGTCTGGAGAAACTATTTCAGACAGCCAGGGACCTGCTGAAACAGTCCCCGACCGTTTCTGCAATTTCGCCCACGGTTCGCTGCAGGGCTTTTCCGGAAATTATCCACTATCCCCTGAAATGGAATGGCAAACAGCTGCTGCCGGAATTTCACGGGACCGAAAGCATGGGGAGCAAAGCCGTTCAGGTGGATTCTCCCATCAGCTCGGGCACCCTGTACCGGGTGGCGGCACTTGAGGCGATCGGCGGATTTAACGAATCCTATTTTATCGATTTTGTGGATCATGACTGCCATCTTCGTTTGAAACAGGCCGGCTATACCCTGTGGTGGGAAAAAAGGGCGGAGATGTTTCATCAGCTCGGCGCCATTCAGCGGATGACGGACAGCGGGCTGTGGATCGAGCATGAACCCTTCCGGTACTATTATATGGCCCGCAATATGACCGAAGGCCATCGCAGAATCGGCGGCTGGACGTCCATGCTGATGTTCTGGCGGGAGCTGTACCGGCATATGGGCCGGCTCCATGCTTATGGCCGGTATCCGTATGCCGCAATTTATTATATTTTAAAAGGATGTTTTGATGCAGTTATCGGAAAAAGCGGCCGACTGGCTTCAGACCCTTGATTTCGGGTATGTGCTTCCCCTTATGGCCAGACTGCCGCTGCCCGTCGGTCAGGCGCTTTCCACAGCCAGAGGATTGCTGAATGCGGCAACGGACTATGAATGGCGGTCTCTGGCGATTCACTGCAATTATATCCGGGAAAGAACGTATCAGGCCATGAAAATGATGCGGCCCGATGCCGGGGAAAACTACTGGAAGCAGGCGGCCATCCGGCGATTCATCCATAACTCCCGGGACGAATGGCAGGCCTGCCTGTATGACCTTCCGGTCATGGAGAAAATCTGCCGGCAGAGTTCCGTTGAAGGCATCGATGCGCTGCTGGAGCAGCAGGCAAAAGGGCGGGGGATAGCCATGGTGTCCTGCCATTTTGACGGTTTTATGGGAATGGCGCTGCTGGGTATGAAGGGGCTTTGCGTCAATGCGCTCACAACGGCTGCCGGGAATGAAGATCCCCGCATACACCCTGCGGTCCGGCGTTATCTGAATAAGAAATACCGGAGACTGGAAAGTCGGATGAATGGTCAAATCGTTTATAAAGAAGACAATATGCCGTTTTTCCAAAAAGCGCTGGCGCGCGGAGAAACCGTTGTGTTGTTCGGAGATGTTCCCGGATCCAAATCCAGCGTGTTTATTCCGTTTTTAAACGCCAGGTTCAAAGCGCCGCTCGGGGCCTGGCATCTGGCCGCTAAAACCCATAGCCTTATCAGCGCAACTGTCTGCATTCATGAAGGTGTCGGACGATATCGGGTGATCTGCCTGCCGCCGGCTGAAATCGACCCGAATAGCCCCCTGCATACCCTCCGGCCCATATACGCCTTTCTGGAAAAACATATCCGGCGGCTGCCGGAAAGATGGGTTGCCGCAGATCTGTTGCCCACGTATTCCGGAATGCAATGATCCCTTTCTTTCAAATCGACTCCGATTGTTTTGCAAACCAGACAACGCCTGAAAAGCGGCTGGCCAGGGAAATGGGAAAACCGCCCTGGCCGGTGCAGAAGGCAGATGGTCTGGTGGCTGCCGGCACATGGGCGCAATCCCTGGATTCGGCATATGTCGGAATGATCTTTGATCCGGAATTCTGGTATGACAGCGTCTGCTGGAATCACTGGATAGATCAGGTTCAGGCGCAGCCGCCGGATGCCGGGGTGGACGTTCCGCTGGGCAACCAGAATCCGTCGTGGCGAAACGGGCTGAGTGTGCCGCTGTATGCGACGCTGAGGCAGCTTGAAAACGCAGCCGCATTTGAAGCGCCGGACTTGTGGCGATCCGCGATCGCAGACCATTCAAATGATTTCGCCGTCTGTGTCGCCCCTGTCGCCATGCTGCGCAGTTTGCCGGAAACCCTGCTTCTGAAAGATCTTCCGGAATACTGGGTCAATACCCGCCGGCATCTGCGGATATTCTGCAAAGGATGGCTCCATGCCTTTAACGCCATTCCGGATTCAGGACGGCGGGAAGACCTGGCGGCCATGTGCGACTGGCAGGGAAATGTCCTGGAGCTGGGCTGCGATCAGGGACTGATGGCCGCAAACATCAGGGACAAGGGGCTGGACGTATCGTGGGTGGGCCTGGACATCAACAGATCCGCTCTGGAGACGGCCCGGGCCCATGTCCGGATGGCTGTTCAGGCGGACCTGACCCGGACACTTCCTTTTGGCACAGGGGAAAAATTCGATCGCATTGTCTGTGGAGACGTTCTGGAGCATCTGGCATATCCCTGTGATCTTCTGGCCCAGCTTCGGGCCTTGATATCGCCGGAAGGGATCCTGGTGGCGTCGTTTCCGAATATCGGGCACTGGTCCGTGATCGAAGATCTTCTGGCCGGCAGATGGGATGAAACGCCATCTGGAATTTTTTGTCTTACCCATCTTCGCTTTGGCACGCGAAACACCTGGAACCGGTGGTTTAAACAAGCCGGCTGGCAGATACATACCTGGGAGTCGGAAACCTTGCCCACCCCTCCGAACTGGACGGAAATGCTGAAAGTTCCGCCGGTTGAATTCGATGTGCAAAGTCTTGAAACCCTTCGCTATCGCGTGGCCGCGGTTCCCGACAATAGAAGCCTCGCCAAAAAACAGGTGGCTTCGTTAAAATGACTGGTGTAGAAAAACCGGCTGCAGCCTGGCTCAACATGCTGAAGACGCAGCTTGCAGCCTGGAATGCCAAACCTGCGTTACGATTTGTCTATACGGAGTGGTTCAAGGAAATCGCCGCTTATCTCTGCCCGGGCGTTTCGGTTGAAATCGGCTGCGGCATCGGACGGATGAAAACCGTTATTCCGGAGCTGTATTCGATGGACCTTGTCAAGACACCCTGGACGGACATCGTTGGGGATGCACACCAGCTTGCGGTCAAGAACAACAGCATATCCAATCTGATTCTATTTGATGTGCTGCATCATCTTCCCTTCCCCTTGACATTTTTATCAGAAGCCTTTCGTGCGCTGCGCTCAGGCGGCAGACTGATCATCGTCGACCCTTATATATCGCCTTTTTCAGGGTTGATGTACGGATTGTTTCATCCCGAGCCCTTCAGCTTGAAGCATAATCCTTTCAAATCGACCTCCGCCCTTTGCTCAATCGACCCGCTGGGCTCCAATCAGGCAATCGCCACCCTGTTGTTTTACAGACACAGGAAGGCGTTCCGAAAACAATTCAACGATTTTCTGCCGATCATGCAAAAGCGATTTGCTTTTTTCGCCTATCCTGCAACAGGCGGGTTTGGCTCCACCGGCTTGATTCCGGATAAATGCATCTGTGCACTGCATCAGATTGAGTCGATATTGAAGCCATTATCGGCCATGCTTGCATTCCGGTTGATGGTTGTACTGGAGAAACGTTAATATGCGCCGATTTGAGCTGACCCGTCAGCAAGCATGCACAACCTGGAAATCCTATCCGCAGCATGACATTCAACATGCTTAAAACATCCGATAAAATATTCTTTGCCAGACTGTTGTCTGCCGGCGTCAAGGCGATTCGAACCTTACTCGGCAAAACCGATCCGGCAACGGTGAAACGCGGTGGCATCCGGTGGAGCCTTGACTTGAATGAGGGAATCGATTTGTCGATATACCTGATGGGTGGTTTTGAACCCAGAACCCTCAGGCTGTACCGGAAAATAATCAAACCCGGCCAGACGGTGCTGGATATCGGCGCCAATGTCGGCTCCCATACCTTGCCGCTTGCCAGGCTTGTGGGAAACAGCGGAAGGGTTGCGGCCTTCGAGCCGACAGCCTTTGCCTACGGCAAGCTTATCGCCAATATCGATTTAAACCCTGAGCTGGCACAGATCATTATACCAAGCCAGGCGATGCTGGTCGCGGGCAGCCAGGCCGGACTGGAGCCTGCATTGTTTTCGAGCTGGCCGCTTGATAACAGCAGCGATCTGCATGCTGAACACAAGGGGCGATTGATGGAAACTACCGGGGCATCGGCTATGACGCTTGACGATGCGGTCGAGCGCCTGGGGCTTTCCAGAATCGATTTTCTCAAGATCGATGTGGATGGGTATGAATATGAAGTGCTGAAAGGGGGATTGCAAACTTTGAAAATTCACAGGCCGTCCATCATGATGGAATTTGCACCCTACTTGTTCAAGTTAGAGGAGTTTTGCGACATGGTGGATATATTGACGGGACTCGGGTATCGATTCCAGGACGCCAATTCATTGCGGCGGCTGCCCGGGAATGCATACGCCCTTCACGCGTTGATTCCCGGCGGATCATCCAGGAATATTTATTGTTCGTGCAATGGCGGCGATGTGGTGCCAGAGTGAGATCTGCCGGTAATAAATGATTGTGAGAAAGATGCCGCGTCACCGGATAAGTTCATGACCCGAATTGATAGATATCTCTGCACGCTGATGATTTTTGGATTCGGGATGATCTATGCCTTTCTCATCCCACCTTTTGAAGCTCCCGATGAGCCGGCGCATTTTGCAAGGGCTTACGGGATTGCCGAGGGCCAGTTTGTTTTAAAGGATCACCCGCGTCAATTGGTGCAGTATATTGTCGATGAAATGCAACAGCGATATCCCGGACAGGATATTCCGATACTATCGTCGATTCGGCAGCTTTTGAAACAACATCAAGACCGGATTCCGAATATCGCCTACAATTCATCGCAGTATTCACCGGTGTCATATGTGTTTCATGCGGCTGTGCTGAAGATTTTGATGCTGTGTTCAACACCGTTGGACATTCGGCTTTCTTTATATGCCGCCAGAATGGTATCGATTCTGCTTTATTCCGGCCTGATGTATGTCATTTTAGGAGTATCCCGAAAGATGGCCTGGCCTTTTTTCTGGATCGCCGTGACCCCCATGGCATTATCACAGGCCGGCATCGTCACCCCGGACGGCGTCGTTTTCTGTGCGGCGGCCATCGTGCTGCTGGTTTCAATTCATGATGTGAGCGATTTGTGTTATGCAACATGGATGACGGCGGCTGTTTTTTTATTGATATCGATAAAACCCCCGTATGCTCCCCTGCTGCTGGTCTCCTTGGTCTCACTGTTCCGGGATCACCGGATTGCTGTGCCCAAACTCATTTGGCTGGTGGTTGCAGTGGTTATCTCCGCTGTTTCAATGCTTTCCTGGGCCTATTTTGTAAAAACCTGCGGGATACATGAGCTGATGATGAATGCTATTCTGAAATACAACTCACCGGCAATTGATCCACAACGCCAATTCGCGCTGCTGTTGCAATCCCCTTTGAATTTCTGCCGCGTTGTTTACAATACCCTGTCGTTGCAAGGCGGTACGATGTTTCACGAATTCGTGGGGGTGCTGGGATGGCAGAATACGCCTGTCCCCGGATGGGTTGTCATGATATGGTGCTTTGCGGCCCTGTTCGCCCTGTACATCTCCGACAGGCCCGATTATATTTCATATGCGGTTTCTCTCGGATGGGGAATTACTTCAGGTATTGCCGCAATACTGGCTTTTTTGTGCGTTTCCATCGCTGTTTACTTGGTATGGATGCCGGTTGAAGCCCCTTTGGTATATCTTCAGGGACGGTATTTTCACCCCATTGCCGCGGCATTATGCGTTGCGGTGATATTGATCAAGCCGGTTACGACGATGAGCGGACCCAAAAGACTGACGCCAATGATCGTTCTGTTTTTTTTTACCGTAATCCATACGGCAACCTATTACATTCTGCTGAAGAAATATTATTATGCAACGATCCTCTGACAAAATAAGACAACATTTTGATGCGCTGGCCCCTGATAAACATCTGTGGCGGGAGAAAAATTCATATTATTATGAGACACAATTGTCCGTTTTTCAGTTTCTGGTCCCGCCCGGAAAGAAAATCCTTGAGCTGGGCTGCGGTACCGGTGACCTGCTCGCTGCCTTGAAACCGGCGTATGGGGTGGGGGTTGATCTGAGCGCGCGGATGATTGCACTGGCAAGTGCAAACTATCCCTCTTTTCATTTTCTGGAAGGAGATGCCGAAGACCCGCTCACCTGGGGGATAAAAGATAAATTTGATTTTATTATCATGGCGGATGTTGTCGGCTATTTTCAGGATATCCAGACAGCCCTTGATAGACTGCATGAATTTTGTGATCCATCAACCCGGTTGATCATATCCTATTATAACCACATGTGGGAGCCGGTCCTGAAGATGGCGGAGCGGTTCAAACTGAAAACACCCACAGGCATTGGAAACTGGTTGTCTCCGGAGGATCTGGAAAATCTTCTCTTTTTGTCGGACTTTGAAACCATCAAAAAAGAGAGAAGACTACTGATGCCCAAGAAAATACCGGTGATTTATCCCCTGATCGAGTTTATCGGATGCCTTCCGGTAGTCAACCGGATGTGCATCACCAATTACCTGGTCGCCAAGCCCAAAATTAAACCAACCCCTGTTTTGCCAAAAAGCGTTTCAGTGGTGATCCCCTGTAAGAATGAAAAGGGAAATATTGAGGCGGCCGTGACCAGAATGCCGTCAATCGGGCTTCATACCGAAATCATTTTTGTGGTGGGAGAGTCCGTGGATGGCACCCATGAAGAAATTTGCAGGGTCATCGACAACTTCCCGGAAAAAAGCATCAGATGCCTGGTACAGGATGGAACAGGCAAGGGAGATGCGGTTCGAAAGGGATTTCAAGAAGCCAGCGGGGAAGTGGTCATGATTCTGGATGCCGACCTGACGGTTTCCCCGGAAGACCTGCCCAAGTTTTACGATGCGGTTGTTTTGGATAAAGGAGATATGATTAATGGGTGTCGCCTTGTTTATACCATGGAAAATGAAGCCATGCGCTTTTTGAATATGTTGGGGAACAAATTCTTCAGTCTGTTTTTCTCCTGGTTGTTAAATCAGCGGATAAAGGATACGTTGTGCGGTACAAAAGTGCTGCTGCGCAAGAATTACGAATTGATAGCGGCGAATCGGGATTATTTCGGGCAAATCGATCCATTCGGTGATTTTGATCTTTTGTTCGGTGCATCCAGGCAAAATCTTAAGATCATTGAAATTCCCATCCGGTATGGTGCCAGAATCTATGGAGAGACCCAGATCCGTCGATTCTATCATGGATTTATCCTGTTAAAAATGTGTTTCGGGGCGATTGGGAAGATGAAGATGTTTAATTTTGCCGCAATTTCAAAATCACCCGTGATGTCCAAAATAAAAGCGTTCATAGGATCGATCCGTAATCATCGCGGTTCCAGGTGAAGCAAAAGTAATATGTTGAAGTAATTAACTATCTCTTAATAAAGCATTCAACGGCCCCTGATAGAATGAAAACACTTGCCGTCATCATAAATTATCGTTCGGCGCATCTGACCAAGAAGGCCGTGACCTCCATTCTGGCGTCCGATCATGTTGGATCGCTTCAAATCGTCGTGGTGGACAATAGCTGTGATGAATCAGAGGCAAGCTGTTTGCGAGAGATTCTTCCCCCGGAAGTCACGCTTTGGGTGAACCCTGAAAACATGGGTTTCGGACGGGCCTGCAACCAGGCATTCGAAGCATATGACAGCGATTATTTGCTGCTGTTGAATCCGGATGCCATACTGCTGCCCGGATGCCTGCTGCATCTGCAGCAGGCACTGGTTCGATACGACGGTGTTGGAGCCGTCGGTCCTCAGGTTTTCTGGGATGACGATCTTGAATACTATCTTCCGCCGTCTTATCCGGATCTCTTTTTGTGGATTCATCCCCTGTTTTCCAGTTTGAAAAGTCGGTTGCCATACGTATGCTGGCGATTTTTTTCGTTGAGGGTATGGAAAGCCAGACGTTCCGTAAGGGTATTGAATTTGTCCGGCGGGAATGTACTGATTCGCCGACAGGCGGCAATTGACGCCGGAGGGTTGTTTGATCCAGCATTCTTTTTATATTATGAAGATACGGACCTGTTTGTCCGGATCCGGCAGGCGGGATATTCCCTCCGGGTGATACCCGGGGCAAAGGCGATTCACTATTATGACCAATGCGACCAGAAGAACTGGAAAGGCAAACGGCAACAGATGGTCGATTCCCATCACATTTATATCCGAAAACACTGCAAGGGATGGAAAAAAATCCTATCTCATCTGATACGCCGGATGACCGACAAAATAAACGGCGGGCCACTGCCGGAAGCGGTGCACTGCTATCGCGCCCCGTTCTCTTTGAAAATTCCAACCCATCTCTGCAAAGGCTGGCTTTTCGAATGGAGCCCGAATTCAGATTTCATTCCTTCAATCGGGAAATTCGGAACAGGGCCGGAGATGGTATTTTCAAATAAAGTGTGGCAAATGCTTGCCCCTGGCAAATATTATGGCAGGATCGGTGATCGTGGCGGGATGGATAGTTGTTTTCATAATATTACATGGGTAATCGATGAATCAGAAAATGGAAAATGAGAATACTGAGGGTATGAGGATTTGCGACCGGCAATTGGTTGAATTTGGGGCAAAACTGCCCGAACCGTTTAATTTCAGCCAATCGGTGTTTAAAGAAGGTCACGTGCATTTCGGGTTTTGGCCGGACAATTTGTCCGGCCTGTCTCTGGAAGAAGCCCAGGAAAAGATGTTCAACCTTCTGCTGTCATATTTTCCGGAGCCGCCGGCCAAGGTCCTGGATGTGGGTTGCGGACTTGGGGTTTCAGCCGCCATTCTGGCTGAAAAAGGGTATCGGGTAACGGCAATCGCGCCTTCGGAAGAACTGATAAGCTATGCCAAAAAAAAATACGGCTCAGAAAAAGTCGATTATCAGAATGCCGGATTTCTGGATGAATCCGAGCAGGGATTTGCCGCGGATATTTATGATGTCATATTCTTTCAGGAATCCCTGCAGACCCTGCAGCCCGTTGGAAACGTGTTCCAAAAGGCCAGGCGCCGGCTTGCTCCAAAAGGAAAAATCGTTTTTGGAGACGAGGTCTGCCTGGATCGTTCGATTCAAAACCAGACCGCCGCACACCATCGGAGTGATATCATCACCGCGCTGAGTGAAAGCGGGTTTCGCATATCTTCCCAACAATCGGTTCGGGAAAATGTGCTTCAAACCTGTAATGAGGTGATCAATCGATTTGCAACCCATTTTGATCATGTGGTCCGGCAAGTCGATTCACCGGACACTGCGGATCGGCTTCAGCTCTATCTGAATGGGTGGAAATCCCGGCTTCAGTGGTACACCCGGAGTCAGATGGGTTATGAAATCTTTTCGGTTCAAAAAACGGATGTTTTTGTTCGAGCCTATGGCAAAGGGGATGAGCAGGCTATTTTGCCGTTATTTCGTCAGGTATTTCACAATCCCCGAACAACAGCCCACTGGAACTGGAAGTACAGGGATAACCCTTACGGCAATTTTCGGATTGCGACAGCTTTTACCGAAAATGGCGATCTGGCAGCCCATTTTTCAGGTTATCCCGTTCCCTTCTATTTCGGTGATATGAAAGATAAAGTTTTTATCGCATATCAGGGCGGCGATACCATGACCAATCCGGAATTCAGAAGCTCGGGACTCGGTAAAACCAGTGTTTTAGGGCGGACCGCAGCCTATTTTTACAGCAAATTCTGCGACGGGGTTGTTCCCTTCTTTTATGGATTCAATACCGGAAACATTCGAAAATTCGGCGAGCGGTTTCTTCGATTCGAATATATTCAGCCGATTCCCTACCATGTCATGGAAGTCGGCCAGGGCTTGCCGGTACCAGCGGGAAGGTTCGTCCGCATGATAAAAGGGTTGTCGGCTGATCGGGTTTTTACCGCCGGCATCGAATTTGACCGTTTTTTTGATAACGTATGCAATGCCTACGCAATTTTAGTCAAACGGGATGCCGCCTATATCAAATGGCGGTATCTGGATTGTCCGGATAACCTGCATCATGTTTTTGCGGTCAGGCGCAGGGGAAAACTTACCGGATGGGGCATTTTCTCAATCCGCGGGAATACACTGATTTGGGGGGATGCACTGTGTGATCCCCTTTATGCCCGGGACATGAATTTTTTATTGTGTCACGTTATTGAGAAAATGGGTGTCCCTGTGACCCAAATTGCCGGATGGTTTTCGCCAACCCCCGAATGGTGGAACGCCGAATTGACAAAAATGGGATTTTTCGTTCAAAACGAGCCGAATAATTTATCTCCGTGCGTCATTTTATTTGATCCGGATTTTTCACGCGATCTTTTTGAAAAGAAATTCTATTATACGATGGGGGATAGCGATCTGTTCTGATTTTTCCATGAAAATCCTTCCAAATCGCGAACGCATGCCAATATGCTCAAAAATACATAAGGCACTAAAGTCTGTTCCGCCGGGAAAGCATTGCCTTTGGTTGCTGATATGTGCGGCATCTTTGGGATTATCGGTGTTGCTACAGTGGAACGGTCAAATCCAGGCAATCGGCGGCGATCATGACAGTCTGAAATATCTCGGAATGACCGAAACCCTGCTCAATGGCAAATGGATGGGTGACTATAATCAGATGACATTGATTCGTCTGCCGATTTATCCCCTGTTTCTGGCCCTGAACAGTTCGATGGATTGGCCGCTTCAACGTTCACAGATGCTGCTGTATCTGGCAAGTATCGGTTTCCTGATGGCGGCGTTACGTTCCGTGGATGTAGCCCGTTGGCGCATTGCAGCCATCTGTGTTCTGTGCGCCTTTCATCCCGCGGGAATTTTTCCCTCCATGTATCTGGCAACTGAAGCCATGTACACTTCTGTTGCAACAATTGTGCTGGCCGGCTGTATCGGCGTCATGGGGTCAATCAACAAAAAAAAGCCCCGTGCTTATTTCTGGGGGATTCTTCTCTCTGTTTCTCTTGCGCTTTTCTGGCATATCCGATCAGAGAGTCTGTGGATACTGCCATTGGGAATAGGTTATGTTTGTTTATATCCTGTGGGAGTTCAGGCATCGCTACAGAAAAAACCGGATGGTCATATGCTTTGTAATGCTGTTTCCCTGCCTCTGTGTCTATTTGTTGACGGATTTTCTTCGAAATGAAAACAAGAAATATTATGGCGTTGGCGTATCCCATGAATTGAATGAGCCCAATTTTGTATCTGCATTCCAGTGGCTGACCAGACTGGAGGGTGGAACGCATCCTGCCTATGTTCCGGTTTCCCGAGCTGCATTGAACCAGGCGTATGAAATCAGCGCGCATTTTGCGATGTTAAAACCCTTTTTGTCTCAGCAGACCGAAGGCCGGGGATGGGCAAAATTCGGTTGTGAGTGGATGGGGATTTGCGATGAACTGCCGGGCGGCTGGATATTATGGGCTGTGCGTGATGCGGCGGCGTCTATCGGCGTTTATCAGAGCGCGACATCAGCAAGCCGTTTTTTCGGAGAGGTGGCAAGGGAGATTAAAACAGCCTGCAAAGAGGGCAGGGTCAGGTGCACTGCCAATCCCGACCGGGAATATGCTGGCGCCGCCTCTGGCATGGAAGGATTTGCCTCGAATATTCCGCTCCTTTGTCAAAATGACGATTCTGTCGTTCACTTTCGGAAAGCTGTCGGAGGCGATTCGGGATGCTCCGCCGTTACAACCACCGGCTGAGTTGGTGGCAAGATATGAACGCATTACCCATGACCAGTCTCCGCCGCATAAAAATTTTTCCAAGCTGTTTACCGGAGCAGCGATCCATCTGCTTCAGGTTTTTCAGATAGCGGGTGGCATCTGGATGCTGATTGCTTTGGGGAAAAAAATCCGGCAATGGTTGAACAAACCGCAAGAAACTTCGTGGGGATACGTGCACATACATTCATGGGTTACGGGTTGTCTCCTGGTGTTTATCATCAGCCGCGTTGCCATTGTTGCATACATCGATGCGATGAGTTTTTACGCACAGCTTCGATATTTACTTGTCGTTTCTCCTGCGCTGATAACCCTGATCTGCCTTTTGCTGCCTGATAACATAAATCCAGCCAGCGGCAACTTCCGGCAATTTCATAAAACGCGATGACCCGGGATTTGCTCTAACGATCAGACCGACATTGCAGTCGGATTTGATTGTTGCCGGATTCATACAGAGAATTACCGTAAGCAATCAGGTTGGACGGAAATCCGAGAAGCGAAACGTGCTGAAGATAAACATCCGTATGAGATGGGAAAAGAGAGTGCAGGGAATGGGGAGTATGTAAATTGAGGTTTTGGGTACGTGACCAGAAATCCATTCGGAGTTTTTTCAGAATTGCCTGGTGCTGTGGTTGCGGCAACCAGTGTATGAGTGGTAGAAACGTATGGAATTCAACCGGGAACTGACGGTTCGGCGTTATAACAAAAAAATTCCTGGATACCCTTAACACTTCCCGGATAAAACGGCGTTGGTGGTCTATGCTTCCCACGTGTTCCAATACTGCGGAACAAAAAACAATATCGAAGGATTGGTCTTTGAATGGCAGACGGTCTTTTTCAGTTTGGATAAATGTCAGGCCGGGGTATGCTTCTTCGAGAAAAGAAGCATTTTCGATGCTGGTGGCGACGATGCGGTTTTTGTAAGGATAAAGCGATTCAAAAAAATTGGATTCCGGCAGCCGTTGGTCCGGGGTAACGCCGATATCCAGGATCAAGGCGTTTGCGTCAGGTTTCATGATATCCATGAATGACGCAAATACCTTCCGCCTGACATAAAATGAAATCCTTGAAGCCAGCATGCGAAGCGGGTGATCCATGGAGAAATAATCGATAGCCATCGCCGCTTATCGTTCCAGGCCGATTATCGCAAGCGCAAACCCGTAGACCATTGTCTGTATGCCCAGGCCGATTCCTGTTACTGCCGTTATCACTGCCCGCAGGCTGCTTTGATACGACAGGGCTCCGAATCCTACCGACTTCCACGTCAATACTTCCTGAAATAAAACCCCTGCGCCGGCAAGGGCAAAGAGCAGGCCGATACAGATTCCCCATTCTACCGGTCGTCCTTTAACAACCTGGAGCCAGAAGTTTTTCCCTGGAAGAAGCCCGGAATTAACCGCATAGGCTTTAATAAATATTCCCAGGCCGAGCACCTGAAATCCGACGACCATTGCCGTGCTGACCACCAGCAGGGAATTGAGGTCAAAGGTGATAAAACCCACTTTGACCGGAGCGGATATTAGAATAATAAAACCGATGAGGCCGAATACTGTCAGGAAACAACCGGGGAATATAAACAGCCATAAAGGGCTGTACAGCAGCATGAACCGAAGATGGCGCCATCCGTCACGCCAGCTTCGTAAATGGGGCGGGCCGGAGCGGCCGTCTTTTCTGAGCGTGATTGGGACTTGAGTGATTCTCAGGTTTTTCAGCGATGCCTTAACGACCATTTCAGAGGCGAACTCCATTCCGTGGGTTTTCAATCCGAGAGATAACACGGATTCCCGTCGAAACGCCCTTAATCCACAGTGAAAATCGTCAACCTGTGAGGAAAAAAATAATTTTCCCAGTGCTGATAAAATGGGGTTGCCAATCCATCGGTGTTTCCATGGCATGGCGCCGGCTTCTATGCGTCCGCCGCATTTCGGGAATCTGCATCCGATGACAAGGTCATATCCTTCGGCCAGCTTGTTTAAAAAATTGGGAAGCTCTCTGAAATTATAACTTCCATCAGCATCTCCCATCAAAACATATTTTCCTTGAGCAGCCTAGAATTCCTCCCTGCAGGGCGTGCCCGTAACCTTTTGAGAGGATCTGGACGATTCTGGCGCCTGCTTTCCGTGCGATGTCAACAGAGTTGTCGGTGCTGCCATTGTCTGCTACAATCACTTCACCGGGAAAGCCGGTCTCGTGAATTGCTTGAAATGCTTCCATAACGCATTCTTTGATAGTCTCTGATTCATTCAGGCAGGGGATAACAATGGAGACTTCTATCGCATCGCTCACACAAGAAATCCTTTAATTGATTGGAAAGGAAATTATAACAGATGATTGTTTCATGTTAACCATTAACAATTCCAGTGGATGAAATCAAGACGTTTGAATATCTTCATTTATAACGTCCGGTAATAATGCTTATGGATACAGTCTCCTATTGAAAACATAGCCATCGTCGCAACTTATCACCCTACAGCACTCTTCTATGGATTTGTTTCCTCAATTCTCAAATTGCCTTATTTGGGTTTGGGAAATGGCCATAGTCGTTAATATTCAGAAAAAAGTTGGTAGGTTGTTGGTTCAGGGCAGATAATATGGTATGAGAAGCAATCCTGATCGTCCGGGGATGAATATGAAACAGGATGTGGATCAAAGCTTGTTGATAGTAGCTATTTCGGAGACGTTTCCTTGAAATATGAGGTCATACTATGAATAAAATACCGTATCTCAATGCAGGTCACGGAGAAAATAAAGCTTCATAATGGGGAAATCCGATGCTATAAACATCATAAAAATCAGAATGTTCAGCCTTGATTTTCCAGCCGATGATTTCAGGAAAAGCCTTTACTATATAATGGGTGATAGCGATAGTTTTAAAATGGGGACAAACCTTGAAAACAGAAGACCAAATAGTACCGTTTCACTGTACTGATTTGACCGGAAATCGGGTTTTGGTTCTGGCGCCCCATCCCGATGATGAAACCATCGGCTGCGGAGGAGCCCTTGCCCTCCATGCGGAGGCTGGTGACCCTGCCCGGGTTGTCATTTTGACCAATGGGGCAAAAGGGGATGTTTTCGGAAGATTTGTAAAGGATGACTATATTGCCGTTCGCCGACGGGAAACCCGCGCGGCATGTGCCTGCCTGGGGATTTCCGATGTGATCTTCTGGTCTTATGAAGACAGGGGACTGGCCGATGCCGGAACTGTTGTCCCGGATATGGTCGCACTGATCAATACCTATGGTCCGGACTTGATTTATGCACCCTCACCGCTGGAATTCCATCCGGATCATCGGTCAGCGGCGGATTTTATCCAGGCAGCGTTAAAATATTGCCGGACAGATGCTGAAGTCCTGTTTTATGAAGTTGGTCAGCCGTTGCAGGTCGATGTTCTGGTGGACATTACCGGTGTTCTGGGCAAAAAAAGACAGGCGATGCAGCAATACCGGAGCCAGTTGGAAGAACGTCCTTATGATGAAGTGGCGATGGCCTTGAACCGTTTCAGAAGCCTGACATTGCCCGATAAGGTGACGCACGCGGAGGGGTTTATCGAGATATAAACCTCCCATTCCAAGCGTCGGCATCCGGAACATGGCTGCATGGTCGGCTGAACCGGTTGCAACATCTCCGATGGATTGTTCCGGATACGCACTTGCTGTGATTGTCCGGACCCAGGGAATTCGACAGACAATGCTGAAAGAAGCACTGACATCGATATCCCGTCAATCGGATTCCTGTCTGGCGGTAGTGGTGGTTCATGCCGGAACCGATATGCTGGAACCGGTTGAATCGGTATGCCGCGAGATTCACGGCCTCTCCTATGCGCTGATTCATGCAGACCGGATTGAAAACAAGCGAGGATACCCCCTGAATGTCGGATTGCAATACGCCCGCACTGCTTCCTGCGGATTCGAGGCTATTGCTTTTCTCGACGATGATGACATTCTGTATTCAGATTTTTCCGCCAGGATGATCCAAGCCATGAGGGAAACCGGTGCGGACGTAATCTGTGCAGCCAGTAACCGCAGCGTTCCGGGTCAGGCAGTGGAAAAAGGGTATCGGCCGATTTCGTTTCTGAATCTCTTTGTTCGGAATTTTATCCCCATTAACAGTTTTATCATCCGGCTGGCGGCGTTAGTAAAAACCCCGGTCTTTTTCGATGAATCTCTGGATGTCGTTGAAGACTGGCATTTTATGCTGCAATTGCTTCAGAATGGCTTTCGCTTCGATGCCATCATGGATACCCTTTCAGAACACCGGATCATTTCCGATGGAAACAAAATCGTAAAGGATAATCCCGAGATATGGGAGCAGGCTTACAGCCGGATTCATACCTATATCCGCGGCAGTTCATTTCTGTTGAACGGTCTGATGCTTCATTGCCTGATCGAAGAGTTAACAAATAATAAGATGGATCTTCAAAGACAGTGTGAAAAACAGGAAAAAGACCTGATGATGAAAGAAGAACAGGAGATCGCTTTAAAAACTCAAATCCATCAGAAGGATATGCAGTTGCAGGAATCTGAACGAAAAATTACTTCTATCGAACAGATTCTGTCGGAGAAGGAATGTTTTCTACAGGAAATTTTTGCTTCAAAAGGGTGGTGCTGGCTTACCCGGTACCGGGATATGAAACAACGTCTGGACATTGAACCGCTGCGGTGGATAATAAAGGGTATTGCTTCAGGTGTTTTTTTCTCAAAACAAATTTGTTTAAGTGGATTGCGATGGCTTTATCACCGGCTTCCTTTGACAGAATCCGCCAGTTACGGCGTGAAATCTTTTTTTTATCAGTGGGTTGGATTCCTGTTTCAAAGCACCATATCCTATCAGATATGGCGGAATGCCAGAGGTGAAGTGCGTCAACTCCCGTCATTTATGAGCCTGTCCGGCGGTATCCAGACCATTGATCCGGAAGAGGTGCTATGCTTCCCGCAACCCCGGAACCCGGATATTTCAGTTGTCGTTCCTCTCTATCACCGAACGGACAGTCAGCTCACATGCCTTAAGTCTCTTTGCAGTATTTGCACTGAATATGAATATGAGGTCCTCCTGCTGGATTCTCTGCCGGAATTGGAAAGCCGGGCGCTTCTGGCCAGGATCAAGGGGGCCAGAGTGGTTCCGGCAGGTCAGGGCATGTCCATGACTGACTTGTGGAATCTCGGGGCAGACATGGCAAGGGGCAAATATGTTGCTTTTCTGGCTGGGGGTCTCTTGCCTTTGTCCGGCTGGCTGGATGAGATGGTCCGAGCCTTCGGAGAGCATGCTGACGTCGGCTTGGTCGGATCTCAGATCAATCTCCCTGATGGAATTATCTGGGAGGCGGGAGGAGGCGTGGGCGAGGGGGGGGCGTGCTGGCATTTTGGAAGTGGTGTGAATTCATTTGATCCCGAGTTCAGCTATCTGCGGGAGGTGGGTTTTTGTTCGGCGTTGTCTTTTATGATTCCGAGAGATCTTTTTGTGCAGGTTGGGGGAATTTCAAACAATGCCCGTGGAAATTTGATTCAGGCCGGAGTGCTTTTATCTGCGGCAGTCCGCTTGGCAGGCCGGAAAGTTCTCTATAATCCCTTGTCGAAAACCGTTATTTTTTCCAGGCCTGAAGAAAATCCTTGGATAAATATCAGAGGGCATTGCCGGGTCAACCGACAGCATGTCGATCAAAAGAGTGTACAAACAGCCCAATCAAGTTGCCAGGATTTCGTTTCAGCCGGTAAAGTGCTGTTTATTGATGTCAGAACGCCCACGCCGGACCAGGATTCCGGTTCGCTGGATATTGTTTCCTATTTCAATATCTTTCAAACCCTTGGCCTTGAGATTACGTTTATTCCGGCAGCGGATCTTCAATTTTTGGAAAAATATACTCCCGATTTGCAGCGGATGGGAGTGCGATGTCTTTATGCGCCGTTTGTTCGCGGGATTTCCGGTTATCTTAAGTCTCATGGTCGGGAATATGATCTGGTTCTACTTTATAAGGTGCATTGTGCCGCATGTATTTTGGACTTGGTCAGGCGATACTGTCCAAAAGCCAAGATCATTTTTGATACGGTGGATCTCCATTTTGTTCGAGAGCAGAGGCAGGCTGTGATTGAAGGCTCTCAGGAACTTCAGGAAAATGCAGAAAAAACAAAACTTCTGGAGTTGTCGGTAATCCGGAAGACCGACTGCACCATCGTACTAAGTGCTGCGGAACGAGAGATTCTTCTTAAGGAGCCCGATGTCGCTGGTGAAAAAATTGCTGTAATACCCCTGATCCGAAAGATTCCGGGACGGGGAAATTCTTTTTCTGCCAGAAAGGACATATTGTTCGTGGGGGGGTTCGAGCACCGTGCCAATGTGGATGCCGTGCTCTCTTTTGTCCGCCTTGTCTGGCCGTTGATCAAGAAAAGCCTGCCGAATATTGTATTCTATATCGTCGGAAGTAAACCGCCACAAGAAATATTGGATCTGGCCGGAGAGGATGTGATTGTTACGGGGTATCTTTCTGATATTTCGTCCTATTTCAATGACTGCCGGCTTTCCGTGGCGCCGCTTCGATACGGGGCCGGCTTGAAGGGAAAGGTCGCTACCAGCTTCAGTTACGGTCTGCCTTGCGTGGCATCTTCCGTTGCAGTAGAAGGCTTCGGCCTCAAACCGGGAGAAGATATCCTGGTGGCTGACAAACCTGAGGAATTTGCTGCGGCCGTAATTCGTCTCTATGGGAATGAAGCCCTGTGGAACAGGTTGTCCGATAATGGGCTTGACTTCATGAAACAGCATTTTTCTTATGCAGCCGGCCGGAAGAGGCTTGAAAGGTTGCTGCGGGAACTTGGCGTGCTGAAAGGATGATTGCTTTCACTGCTTGCCATTGCAAAATAGGCCGCATTGGGCTTATGTCCTTGACAGCATCCGCGACTGTTGTTAAACAAAAACGCTCAAAAAGCGATTTCATTTCGTCACCACCCAATTAAATTCATAATTTGCCAGGCGGTTATAAAAGCGAAAATCCGAGACCATGCAGATACCTCAAGATGTGCCAGTCTTGTCCCCAATGGAATCCCAAGAGTCAGTCACACCAATGTCTGTGAATTCAGATAACGCCATTCAGAAGGCGGAAGCTGATTTTCGGGTGTCGGTAGTGATTCCATTATACAACCACGAGAAATATATTGAAGCCGCGATAGAGAGTGTCCTGTCGCAAACACTGCGTCCGGCTGAAATCATTATCATTGACGATGGCTCAGTCGATGGTTCAGCGGGAAAAGTGCGCCGATTATGCAAAGATCATCCTGAAATCATTTTCTGGTCATGGCCCAATCAAGGTGCTCACCACACCTTGAATGCAGCGATTCTTCGGGCGACTGGGGATTTTGTGGCCATTCTGAACTCGGACGATTGCTACCACCCGCAACGCCTGGCTGCCTGTTTGGCCGTTGTTCAGTCCGACCCATCCATTGATATCGTAGTGACGGGGATGTCGTTTTTGGATGGTCAGGGCAACGATGTGGAAAACCCCTGGTACGAGAACGCATTGTCATTCTTTAAGCAGGTGGGGGATTTATCTCTGGGGCTTTTCCATGCGAACTTTATTGTGACGACTTCAAATCTCTTTATCAGACGATCCGTATTTGATTGGATAGGTTGCTTTTCTCCGTTGCGGTACGCTCATGATCTGGAGTTTTGCTTACGGCTTATCTTGGGGAAAAGGCATATCCATTTTCTGGATCGCCCGCTTTTGTTTTATCGGTTGCATGAAGCCAATACGATAGTTGAAAATAAAGCCAAAGTGGACGTCGAGTGTGCTGCGATATTGGCTTTTTTCCTTCATCGACAAGGACTTGCAATCGGAACGGATGAAACGTCTGGTCTCTGGTTAGAACCTTATGTAGAGGTTTTGGGGCAGCAGGAGCTCCTGGAGATGGTTGAGAAGTTCCTTGCAATTCTTGAAGGACGATATCATAGAAAGAATGGCGCTGTTACCGATTCCCTGCCGTCGGATTTTCTGAATTTTCTATCCCGGCTTGGGGCGGACTTGGTGATGCATGATGCCAATGGCCTTTTTTGGGATCAGTTCGTCTCGGAAAGAAATGCTTATTTTCAACGAAAGGCAATCGCCGGCGGTGATCCAAAGCTTGTTTCCGAATTAAAGGCGAATATACAGTGGCTTACCGAGCAATGCGACTCCTGGAAGAAAACGGCGGAGAATCATGAGGAGCATTGCAAAACGTTGAATCATGAGATTGCGGAAATGCGTGTTGGCAACGCCTGGTTGACCCGGCAGTGCGATGCCTGGGAAAGAGAAGCAAAAACATTAAGTGCTGAGTTTGTAAAATGCTTAACCGCTTTACAACGTCTGCAGCGAAGCCGGATTTACAGGTTGTTGAACTTTGTAAAAATACTGAAGATAGATTACGTTCCTTCAAACTCCACTCCAGCTGATTGAATTCATTATCCTTATATTCTGTTCTGAAAGGAGCAGCTGATGACATTTCGCCAACAACGGTTTCGAAGGTTATTTCAGCCAGAGAGTTTCAGAGAATTCCGAAGTCACTATGAGGGCATCAATCCGGACCGTCCTTTAGAAACTGCAGGAATCCGTTATTCCCAAACCGATCCTCTTTTTCAGGCTTTTGTAAAAGAAGCTGCGGAATCCGAGGCGTTCATTGACGAATTTCTGCCTCAGCTTGGTATGTTCCTGCAAGGGCCATTCCCGTTGCCTGGTCGTCGTACCACCCGCAGTGCCTGGGACTGCCGCGGCAAATCGGCCGCCTATCGGATCTGCGGTATCGACGCCAAAAGCGTTGGTGGCAAGCGCACACTCGATATCGGCTGCAATGCCGGTTATGACACCTTTTACATGAATGCGCTTGGAGCAGCCGAGTCGGTTGGCATAGAACCCAATCCGTTTTACCTGCATGCAATGTTTCTAGATGCCGTTTATGACCGCCCTGGAGTATCTTTTTTCAATGCGGGTTGGGAAGATCTGCATCGAACCTGTCTCGGGGATTTCGATTGGGTCAGCTGTCTGGGTTTGATCTATCACATCCGGGAGCCCATGCACCTGCTGGAAAAGATCGCGTCTGTAATGTGTCCGGGTTCCAGGCTGTTGATGGAAACCCATGTTCTTTCTGAATCCTCGCTTCAGGCTTATTTCATTGAGGATGCGTTCTGGGGAGATGTTACGTATTGGTGGATTTTCGGGGACGAGTGTCTGATGGGAATGTTGCGTTCGAGCGGATTCAAGGAAGTGAAATTGATATTGAAAGCGGATTGCGACAGCCGCAACCCTGCCAATCCCCGCGTGACAATAGAAGGCCATCCTGCCGGCGCACGTGCTTGGATCACTGCGACAAGGTCATAGCATGATCAATCCTGAGCAACCTGATTACGCGAATACACCGGTCGCGCCGGGGCGACCGAGGTTTCCGTATCGTTCTGCCGAGGTAACCCCGACGCCGACGGTTTCGGTTATTACGCCTTACTACAACACAGACCGGGTCTTTCTGGAAACTGCCGAGTCTCTTCTCGGCCAGTCTTTCCAGGATTTCGAGTGGATTATTGTCGATGACGGCAGCAATGACAATGATTCATTGGCCAGGCTGCAGGCTACGCGGGAGTGTGATGTCCGCATCACGGTAATCGTTCAAGAAAATGGCGGTCCTGCAGCAGCTCGCAATACGGCGTTCAGACATTGCTCGGGGCGTTATATCTGCCTGCTCGACAGTGACGATATGGTAGAGCCGACTTTCATTGAAAAATGCGTGTGGTTTCTCGAGTCTAACCCCGGCTTTGGATTTTGCAATACCTGGTCGGTGAATTTCGGGGATAATGAATTTCTCTGGCGTGTCGGTTTCGAACAAGCAAGTGCGCACCTTCGGGCCAACAGCGGCCCTCCCATTTCGGTTGTGCGCAGGGAGGCTTTCGAAGCTGGAGGCGGCTTCGACGAGTCGATACGCTTTGGCCATGAGGACTGGGATTTTTGGCTGTCGCTGGCTAAGGCCGGATACTGGGGGCATACGCTGCCGGAGTTTCAGGAGTGGTACAGAAAACGCTCCAGTGGGCGCTTCCATCAGGTGATGAATTCGAATTCAGTGCATCGGGATTTCGAGTCATTAATCGCGCGGAAATACGCGACACTGCAATCCAATTTCCCGGTACCCGCCATCAAGCCTTTGCAACCTTATGAGAACGTGCCTTGCGAAATCCCTTTTAAAAATCAGCTCGCCAGGCCGGAAAATATTCGAAGGATACTCTTTCTGGTGCCCTGGATGGTTACGGGTGGAGCCGACAGGGTCAACCTGGATTGGATTGCGGCATTGTCCCGTAATGGTTATCAGGTAACAGTCTGCGCGACGCTGAAGGCAGATCATAATTGGTATTCCGAATTTGCGAGACTGACGCCTGACATTTTTATCCTGCCGAATTTTTTACGCTGTGCAGACTATCCACGATTCCTGCGTTATCTGATCCATTCTCGCAGGATCGAAACGGTTTTGGTTACCGCCAGCACCTTCGGTTACCTGCTCTTGCCGTTTTTACGGGCACAGTTCCCGGAGACGACATTTGTCGATCTGTGCCATGTCGAAGAGCCGCACTGGCTGAACGGTGGTCATCCGCGCTTCGGGGTAGGATACCAGGAGATGCTGGATCTGAACATCGTTACGACCTCGAAACTGCGGGATTCGATGGTAAGTCGCGGAGCCGATCCGGGACGAATCCAGGTGTGTTATAGCGGAATTGATATTTCAAAACTTGATAACAGTTCTTTGGCAAAAGAACAGGCACGTGATGCGCTGGGGCTTTCTGCAGACATTCCGGTTGTTGTGTTTGCGGGTCGAATATGTGAGCAGAAACGGCCGCTGCTATTGGCGGACATCCTGCAGGGACTTGCCTCCCGCAGGGCGAAATTCCAAGCGTTGGTCATCGGAGATGGCGAAATGCGGCCGGCACTCGAAAACAGGCTTAATGAAGCAAAGCTGATGTCCAGGGTGCGCATGATGGGAACTGTTGGACATAAAGACTGGCTGCAGGCCTTGGCGGCTTCCGATGTTTTCCTGTTACCCTCCCGGTATGAAGGCATATCTGTGGCATTGTTGGAAGCCATGGGAATGGGAGTGGTGCCCGTCACCGCTGCCGTGGGAGGACAGAACGAATTATTTGATGCGGATTGCGGATTTCTGATTCCCTGCAGCGATAGTGAACTGGATGCGTATGTGGATGCCGTGTCCCGTCTGGTAAACGATATCCCGCTGCGGCAAGGCATGGGAAGGGCTGCCCGTGAGTGGGTTTTAGAAAAGTTCAGCCTGGATGCGAGTACGACAGGTTTACTGGCTGCGCTCGAACTGGCGCACAAGCTGGCCGATACTCAGCCGCGCATATTGGTACCCCGGGGATTCGCGCAGGAATTGGCGACACTCGCCGTTGAATACACTCGGCTGAACGAGATGGTAGACTTTCTTTGGTGTCAGTGGACCGGACCTGGCGGGAAGCCTCTTGCATTCGGCTTTCTGCATAATTTGTTGGAGAGATCGTTATCCTTTGCAGGTTCAACACGCATTGGGGCAGTGCTGCTTCGCAGTCGCCGTCGCTTGATGGGTATGGTCCGAAGGCTGATCATCAAGCTGAGATAACAGCAATATTCATCCGATCGGCGGCGCGTGGGTAAAGATTTTTTTGACCCTTCATCAGAAAACATTTTGGTTGCCATGAATTCTACACCCGTTAAGTTGAATCAACTTACCCCGTGGCTGCGATGGTCGCGGTTCCCCATTCTGGCGGACCGTTTGGTTTCAGCGCAAGCTTCACCAAGACATCCTTTTTTCTGCAAGGCGTTTTGTTGTCTTGACGCCATCACATGCTTCAAAATTGCTCCGCGCTGAAAGGATGGTTTCTTCCATGCAGTGTCTGAAGAAGTTTGTTTGTCATTGGAAGCATCGTGCTTTTTATCGCTTTTTCAGAGCTGAAAACATCATATCGGGCCAGCCTGCTCCGATAATAAATACCAGGATTGCATCATTTGGCGAATATCTCTGTTATGTTCGATCCATGGCCGGTGAATATGAAAGCCGAAATCTTAAGGAGATGGCATTACTGGAGCGGCAGGAATTTTTTTTTGTACCAGGGTTCTGTTTTGTGTGCGGCCAACCGGTTTCATTTCTGGCGGATTACAGCAATGGATTCGAGAATGCGGATGGCCGCCGGATACCTAATTGGCGTGAATGCCTGATTTGTCCGGGATGCCGGTTAAACAACCGAATGCGGGCCGCGATTCACCTCTTCCATGAACTGTGTCGTCCTCAACCCGATTGCGCGCTTTATATCACGGAGCAGACAACACCAATGTACAGGTGGTTCAAAAGAACTTTTTCCAATGTTGTGGGCAGTGAATTTTTAACAGCGAACTGTTCTATCGGATCTAAATATATAAAGGGAATCCGACATGAAGACCTGACCAGGCTTTCCTTTGCGGATGCACAATTCGATTTTGTACTTTCCTTCGATGTCTTTGAACATATTCCTGATTACAGGAAGGCTTTTCGCGAATGCCGGCGGGTGCTAAAAAAAGGCGGAGTCTTGTTCTTCACCATACCGTTTGATCTGAATTCAGCCGGAAACGTCATCCGGGCCGAAATACAGCCTGACGGATCCACACACCATCTCCTGCCGCCGGAGTTCCATGGAGATCCGCTGCAGGAAAGTGGTTGTCTGTGTTTTCGTCATTTCGGATGGGAGTGCCTGGATGAATTGAAGGCTGATGGATTTTCTGATGCTGCCGGTTATTTTTACTGGTCGCGGGAATATGGATACCTGGGCGGAGATCAGTTTGTTTTTTTCTCCAGGGCCTGAGGTGGAAAATTGACTATCGGCATTTCGACGTTTTCTGTTGTCGTCTCCGTGTAAGATCATTTGATGGGGGGTTGAAATTATACAATTCATTCGACAAGTGGCCCGATGAACATCCTTTTCGTAAGCAATCTCTATCCCCCAAATGTGGTGGGGGGATATGAGCGGCTGTGCTATGATATGGCATCCGCTCTATCTGTCAGAAACCATAGAATATCCGTTCTGACAAGCAACTTCGGATGCCAGTCGGCAGAATATCCCGGTCAGGAAGTTTATCGCACGTTACGGCTTCTGGCTGATGCAAGCAATATTTACAGTGCGTATTCACCTACTGAATCTCAAAGAAATGACATAAATGCACATAATATAGCGGTTCTGGAGCAAAAGTTGGCAGAGATTCGTCCGGATGTCCTCTTTGTCTGGAATCTGTTTTTTTTGGATCCTTCTTTCCTTCATGCCATCCAGGCCGCGGGTTGCCGAACCGTCTTTCTTTTAACGGACAACTGGCTGATCTTGTTTTTAAGGCCCGGGTTCTGGTATAGATATTATATCGGGGACGTTCTTTCTTCCCGTTCCTGGACAGCTTCAATTCGTGTGGCGCTTGGACGGCTGCTGACCCGTATCCGCCTAAAAAAACTGCCTATCCATGCCGAGGCGATATTCCCGAGCTTTTTCATGCAGGCGTTTTACGAGCAGGCAGGATTCGTAATCCAAAGAACCGCTGTAATCCCCCATGGGGTCAGGCTCACGCTGCATGAGGAAGGTGAGTACCGGGATCGGAGGAAACTGGTTGAGAACGGTTGGATTCGACTCCTTTTTGCCGGCAGGATCGTTGAGATGAAGGGAGTGCACACGATCCTGGAAGCCCTGCCGGAAATCATCCGGGGGCTGCCGGGTAGCAAGGTCCGGTTGATGGTGTTGGGGGAGGCCAGAGACCGGGAGTATAGGAAAAAGTTAGATGATATGATTCAGGGGATGGACCTGGCCGGCGTGGTTGAATTCCATCCGGCGGTTCAAGAATCCGACCTGTTTGGAGTGTTTCATGCCCATGATATCTTTCTTTTTCCTTCCCTTTATGAGCCTTTTTCCCTGACCTTGATACATGCCCTGGCATCCGGTATTCCCGTGGTGGCATCGGATGTGGGCGGTAACAAAGAGATCGTATTCCCGGGTCGAACCGGGCTCTTATTCTCCAGGGGTGACGCTTTAAGCCTTGCCAAGGCAGTTCTGGATCTGGCAGGCAAACCGACCCTTCGCCAGGCGTTGGCGGTTGCGGCCAGAAAAGCGTCACGGGAATTCACTTTTCAGACAATGGTTCAACAGGTTGAGGCATATCTGGAAGTGCAGGGGTGTTGATGTGAGAGTGAAACAGCAAGGACGTTGTGATTGTGTTGATGCCTGAAGTAGCCATAATTATCCCGAGTTTGAATGGATTGCATCTGCTGGAAACCTGCCTTCAGTCGATTTACAATCAAACATTTCGCGCATTTGAAGTCATCCTGGTGGACAATGGATCCTGTGATGGAACTGCGGAATGGCTCGAATGCCATTATCCTGCTGTAAAGATTGTCCGGTTCACCGTCAACAAAGGATTCAGTGCCGCGGTGAATGAAGGCATCCGCCGATCCGCTTCGCGCTATGTTTTTTTATTGAATAATGATACGGAACTGGAACGCCGCTGTTTGGAGTCTCTGGTTCAAACAGCGGATGGCGATGAGGGGTATGCTAGCTTTGCCCCAAAAATGATCCGCTATTCCGACCGGAATGTGCTGGATGGCTTAGGGGACGGGGTTTTCAGGGGTGGCGGCGGATACCGGCTTGGCAACCGGGAACCGGATGGCATGCTGTGGGAACATCCGATGCGTGTTTTTGGCGCATGCGCGGGTGCAGCGCTCTATCGCAGGTCTTTTTTTGAAAATGCAGGCATGTTTGATGAGGATTTTTTTGCATATCTTGAGGATGTGGATATCAACTTCCGGGCGGTGCGTCTGGGGCTTCGGTGTTTGTCCGTACCCGGCGCAAGGGTCTATCACATGGGCAGCCAGACTTCGGGAAGCCGGCTGAATACATTTACGGTTTCACATACGACCTATAACATGATCCGGGTGGTGATCCATAATTATCCATTATCCATTTTGATCCGCCAATGGCCTGTTATTGTTATGCATCATTTCGGATGGTTCGTGCTGATGCTGTTTAGCCGAAATTTTTCAGCCTATCTTAAAGGAATTCGAGAGGCACTGCGTTGCATGCCATCAATGCTGAAGAAACGCCGTCAGTGGAACATCCGCAAAACGATTCCAGACAGCCATTTCTGGAAGACAGTTACGTGCTCCGAAATCGATGTCATGGCATGCGTCGTGAGGCGAAGAAGGCTTCAGGGAAAATCCGCCGGGTGGGTAGGGCTTTACATGAAAGTTTTCCTCCATTCGGATACCATCGGGAAAAAGGCGGGTTGCATCGAATGAAACAGCAGGTTACGGTGATTGTGGTCAACTGGAACGGCAAGGCATGTCTCATGCAATGCCTGGATGCGCTTCGTCAGCAGTCATTTCAGGATCTGGTTACCATTGTTGTGGACAATGGATCTGTTGATGGATCAATGGAGGCTGTCAAACGCCAATTTCCTGAAGTTTCCCGCATCGCACTGACAGAAAACCTCGGATTTTCGGCAGCCAATAACATCGCGATTCGAAGCGTTCAGACAGACTATGTCGCCTTGCTGAATAATGACGCCATTGCTCATTCCTTGTGGCTGGAAACCCTGATTGACGCTTTGCGCAGAAATCCGGAGGCCGGATTTGCTGCATCGAAAATGCTGTATCAGAATATGCCCCATATCATCGATCGTGCCGGAGACGGCTATACTACCGCCGGTGCCGGCAGTTTGCGGGGGCGCGGCCAGCCCGCCGATACGTTCTGCCGGGAAGAATGGATTTTCGGTGCCTGTGCCGGTGCGGCTTTATACGAATGGCCATGCTTCAGGAAATCGGGCTGTTTGATGAGGATTTTTTTCTGCTTTATGAAGATGTGGATTTGAGCTTCAGGGCACAGCTCAGAGGGTATAAATGCCGTTATGTTCCGGATGCGCTTGTGTATCATCAGGCAAGCCGGACCATTGGATATGATTCGATGACTTCCGTATATTATGGACACCGGAATCTGGAATGGGTGTATCTTCAGAACATGCCCGGCTCACTGTTGGCCCGAACCGCGATGCGTCATCTGATGTACACAATTGCCGCATTTGGCTATTTTGCCGCAAAAGGTCTTTTACCGGCCTATATCCGGGCGAAAAGGGACAGCTTTAAATCATGGAAGACTGTTTTGGATAAACGCAAGAAAAATCAGGCTCAGCGCAGGGTTAAAGATGCGTATATCTGGAGCCTGCTTGAGGCGGAACGGAGTTTTTCCCGTTTATCCCATCGGCTGAAAAAATAAGACGCAAAAGGGAAACCTGTGATTGATATTGTTATCGTAAACTACAATAGTACGGATTATATCCTGAAATGTCTGCAATCCGTTTATGCGGATCTGGATGGATTTCCCGCGACTGTCTGGATCGAGGATAATAACTCTGCCGACGGGGTAAATCGAATCAGCGATCAGTTTCCGGATGTGGTTCTTTCCCGCAATAAAATAAATCTGGGCTTTGGGGCGGCGGTGAATCGGGCGCTGGAAAAAGGTATCGCTCCTTATGTGGTTTTGTTGAATCCGGATTCCAGGATACTGGAAGGGTTTTTTTCAAAAATCCTTTCTTTTATGGAACAAAATCCTCAGATCGCCATTGCTGGGCCGAGGATACTGGACGAGGATGGTGCCATCCAGGGGTCCGCAAGGGCTTTCCCGACGCCGCTGACAGCCTTATTCGGTCGATCATCGCTGTTTACCCGGCTTTTCCCCAATAACCCGATCTCCGGCTCCAATATATTGACAAATCGTTCCGATGGCATTCATCCCCTGGAAGTGGACTGGGTATCGGGCGCCTGTATGGTGATTCGCAGAAAAGCAATCAATAGGGTTGGTTGCTTTGATGAACGTTTTTTTATGTATTGGGAAGATGCGGATTGGTGCAAAAGAATGTGGGATGGCGGCTGGAAAGTGGTGTATTATCCGTTGGCCGGTATCGTGCATCATGTTGGCGTCAGCAGCAGTCAGCTTCTTTTGAAATCCAGATTTGCGTTTCATAAAAGCGTCTATCTATTGTTTGAAAAATACAGTCCCCAAACCCCCTGGTTAATCAAAATCATGGTGATGGCCGGTCTGGCTGCACGGTTTTGCATGCTTGCTGTGGTTAACGGTATTACCCGCTGCTCCAAAACGCAAATCGCTTGCGGTCCCGCCACTTCACAAGCAATGCCTGCGCCGGAAAAAACAAAACGTTGCACTGATCGCCGGACTCAATGTTGGTAGGCCAGCTATTCAAGACCATTTGCCGACAACGGGACTGAATCCGGATCGTTTTGAAACGTGTTTTGAAGTAATTTTGGGAACACCATCAGAAAAAAGGTTGTACAACAGATGAACATGCTGATTCTTGGCGGAAATGGTTTTATCGGTTCCCATCTTGTTGACAGGCTCCTTGCAGAAGGCCACAAGGTAAGGGTCTTTGACAAATATGAGGAACATTATCGAAAGCCAGTGGCCGGTGTAGATTACTGTGTCGGCGATTTCGGGAATCGGGGGCTGCTGTCGGAGGCTCTGGCCGGCATCGATATGGTGTTTCATCTGATCAGTACAACGCTTCCCAAGACATCGAACGATGATCCCGTGTTTGATGTTCAGTCCAATATCGTTGAGTCGATATTCCTGCTGGAACAATGTGTCGCCAAAAAAATCCGGAAAGTGATTTTCATTTCTTCCGGCGGGGCAATATACGGAAATCCGCTATCCTTGCCCATTTCCGAGAACAGTCCGACCGAACCGGAATGCTCCTATGGTATTACAAAACTTGCCGTTGAAAAATATCTGGCCCTGTTTAATCATCTTCACGGACTGGACTATGTCGTCTTGCGGCCTTCCAACCCTTACGGCAGCCGCCAGAACCCGGATGGTATTCAGGGGCCATTTCTGTTTTTCTCGGCAGGATCGCGCAGGGAAAGACACTTGAAATATGGGGAGACGGCCGGGTCGTGCGGGATTATATTTTCATTGACGATCTTATAGACGGGATTTACAAGGCGGCTTCCGTTAATGCGCTTTCAAGGGTTTATAATCTTGGCAGTGGAATCGGCCATTCACTGAATGAAATCCTTGACGTGATTCGGAAAGTGACGGGCAGGGAAATCGATGTTGCGTACAAACCAAAGCGATCTTTTGATATCCCAAGCATTTATCTGGATATTTGCAGAGCAAGACAGGAACTTTCCTGGATGCCGTCGGTTTCCCTTGAAACGGGAATAGAAAAGACCTGGGCGCTTTATTGAGAAATTATATCAATGAGGTTTCGGATATATGCTGATCTGACAGGGAGCTGAAAATCGAAAGTGTTATTTCCAAAACCCGTTTTACCCGGAACATCCTGCTTAATCTTTCCGGTCAGGTGTTTCCGTTGCTGGTTGCTTTTTTTTCGATTCCAAGACTCATTGCCGGATTGGGAACAGAACGCTTTGGTGTGCTGTCATTGGCATGGATGGTCATTGGATACTTCAGCCTGTTCGATCTGGGACTGGGGCGGGCTTTAACGAGACTGGTGGCGGAAAAACTGGGAGCGGGCAAGCATGCCGAGATTCCGACGCTGATATGGACGGGCCTGATTTCCATGATCGGGATGGGTCTTGCGGGAATGCTTCTGGGGATTCCGTTTGTGCCATGGGTGGTTCATAGCGGGCTTCAAATTCCGCCAGCCATGCAACCCGAAACCTTGAATGCCTTCTATGTGCTTCTTGCGTCCATTCCGCTGGTCATTGCTTCAACCGGGCTGTTCGGAATTTTAGAGGCATACCATCGTTTTGATCTGACCAGCGCCGTGCGGTCTTCTCTGGGGATTTATACATTCGCTGCGCCGCTGGTCGGTCTGTTTTTTACAAGGGATCTTTCCTGTGTCATCGGTATTCTGATGGCAGGAAGAATGGTTGCCGGAGCCGTTCTGCTTCTTTTCTGTATTCACCTTGTACCCCAGTTGAAGACCGGAGTCGGGTTTCGAAAGGATATATTTATGTCACTCATGCGATTTGGTTCCTGGATGACCATCTCCAACATGATCGGACCGATGATGATATTACCTCGACCGGTTTTGGATCAGTGCCGCAATTTCAGTGGCGGCTGTTGCCTATTACACCACGCCGTTTGAAGTGGTGACGCGATTGTTGATCATTCCGGGTGCCATTGCCGGCGTTTTGTATCCGGCGTTTTCCATGAATTTGACGCAGGATCGGGATCACGCCAGGGCCCTTTTCGTCAAAGGCATTCGATACGTTATTGCAGCTGTTTTTCCCATTGTAACGTTGATTGTCCTCTTTGCCGGCAAAGGACTTAGATGGTGGCTGAATGCAGAGTTTGCACAAAACAGCACGCATGTCTTGCAGTGGCTTGCAGTCGGGGTGTTGTTCAACAGCCTTGCACAGATTCCCTTTGTGCTGCTGCATGGGGCCGGACGGCCGGATATTTCGGCAAAGATCCACCTGATCGAGCTGCCCTGTTATCTGCTGGCGCTGTGGCTTCTCGTCTCCAAGATGGGGATAAATGGGGCGGCAATGGCCTGGTGTGCCAGATCCATGCTGGATGCCGGACTGCTGTTTGGTATGGCGTACCGATTATGTTTGGAGTGATGCCCGATGATTGTTATGAATCTTCATTCTTGTCCGCTGTGCGGATTTCCCGGAGAATTCATTTACCAGGGATTGAATGACCGATTATTCGATTCGCCAGGCAGCTGGAATTTGCGAAAATGCAATGGGGCGGATTGCGGGGTGATCTGGATAGACCCCCACCCGACTCCTGATGACCTCAATAAGGCCTATTCAAACTATTACACCCATTGCGATTCCGAATCCAGTAAGTCCGGCTATTGGGGGCGTCTTTATCAATGGTTTCTTCAGGGATATCTGGCAAACCGGTTTGGATATGATTCAGAAAAAACAGGCGGATTCCAGAAATGGCTGTCTTCCCTGATTCGGTTTCAGCCGGGATTCCGTGAGGACTTGGATTTCAAGGTGATGTATCTTCCGTCATCATTCCGGGGCCGACTGCTGGAAGTCGGATGCGGCAGCGGGAACCTGATTGCATTCATGAGACAAAAAGGGTGGACGGTAACCGGGGTGGATACGGATCCGGTTGCGGTTCAAAAAGCCACTTCCAGGGGGCTGCCGGTATTGTGCGGAAACCTTGAAGACAGCCATTTTTCATCAAACGACATGGATGCCATTGTCCTTTGCCACGTGATTGAACATGTTCGTGACCCGGCAGCAACGATTCAGGAATGTTATCGCATTTTAAAGCCTGGCGGCCGCATGATTCTGGCAACGCCCAATCATGAAAGCTGGGGACATTCCCGATATCGGGAAAATTGGAGAGGGCTGGAGCCGCCTCGACATTTATTTGTGTTTAACCGAACCTCCCTTCTCCGGTTGCTTCATCAAGCCGGTTTCAGCAAAATTTACATGCGATCCAGTATTCGTAGATGCAGGCTGGATGATGATTGCCAGCCGATCCATTCAAAACAAGGGAGGCTATGCCATGGGCTGTTAATGAACCTTTTCATGTTAGACTCTGGGCTCGGTGCCTGCAACTGCTTGAATGGGCGATCGTTCAATTCCATCCATTCACGGGGGAAGAGCTATGTGGTGATTGCTGAAAAATAGAAAAACAGGCTGAAAGGAGTTAGCCTCTACGGGAAATGGGGCGGGAGAAATGGCTGTGAAACCATATTCGAAAGCCGTATGGGGCTGGGCCATGTATGACTGGGCCAATTCGGCATTTGCCACTACCGTGATGGCCGGCTTTTTTCCGCTGTTTTTTAAACAATACTGGAGCATGGGGACGGATGTCAACACCAGCACCGCGATTCTGGGTTTTGGAAATTCCGCTGCCAGCCTGCTGGTGGCGCTTTGTGCGCCGGTATTAGGGATTTTGGCGGATCGGGGAAGAAACCGAAAGACCTTTCTGATCTGTCTGGCCTGCTCAGGTTCATTGGCCACGGCTCTGTTATGGGCTGTTCCAAAAGGGGAATGGCTCTGGGCCATTATCTGTTACGGCATGGGGCTGATCTGTTTTGCAGGCGCCAACGTTTTTTATGATGCGTTGCTGGTTGTTGTCGCTCCGGCTCCGGATCGGGATCGGATATCCAGCCTGGGTTATGCGATGGGATATCTGGGAGGCGGCCTGCTTTTTGTGCTCAATGTCCTCATGGTCCAGCAACCCAGGTGGTTTGGGCTGGAGAATTCGGGGCAGGCGGTCCAGTATGCGTTTCTTTCGGTTGCACTGTGGTGGGCGGGTTTTACGATATTTTTAATGCTGTGGGTCCATGAAGAAAAAAACGTGCTGCCGCCTGCAAGTTCCTTCGATTTCCTGAAACAAGGTGTCCTGCAAATCAGAAATACGGTCCGGCGGATTTTCAGTATGAAGTCGGCCGGGCTGTTTCTATTATCTTACTGGTGCTATATGGACGGCGTGGATACCATCATCCGCATGGCTGTGGATTATGGGCTGTCCATCGGGTTTACCGGAAAAGACCTGATGCTCGCCCTTCTGGTTGTTCAGTTCGTCGGGTTTCCTTCTGCCCTGGCATTCGGATATCTCAGCAGTCTGTGGGGGCCTCGCAACTGTATTTTCGTGGCTATTGCCGGATACGCGGCCGCCACCCTCTGGGGGGCATTCATGGCGCAGCGGATGGATTTTTACATTCTGGCTGTTGTTATCGGATTGTTTCAGGGAGGGATTCAGGCCCTGAGCCGGTCATATTATACGCGTTTTATTCCGGCAGATCAGTCTGCCGAGTATTTCGGGCTGTTCAACATGATGGGGAAATTTTCAGCGGTCATGGGCCCGGCTTTTGTTGGAATGGTCGGTTTGTTGGTGCGCAAAATCCTGATGCCGGTAACTCCGACATCCGAACATCTGCAATCACGTCGGCCAATTGGCCTCGCGCTGGGGAATCGGGTCGATTCTGGTTTTTTTTGTTGCCGGTGCGCTGCTTTTCTTTCTTTCCATAAAATATGACACCTGAGAAAATGATCGCAAGTGGATGCGATGACTTCAAATCAGGGGACTGACTCTGGAGATTTCATGCTGGATTCACATGACGCATCGATTAGCCGTTTCTACCAACAGGCCAATTGGCTGGCCTTGGTCACCATTTATTATAATCTGATTGAAGGCGCGATTTCAGTCTTTTTCGGCTTTCAGGATGAAACCCTGTCCCTGTTTGGTTTCGGATTGGATTCGTTTGTCGAAGTGATATCGGGAATCGGTGTCTGGCACATGATTTGCCGGCTTCGGCAATCAACCGAAGCAAATCCGGATCGTTTCGAGCAGCGGGCATTGAAAATAACGGGCTCGGCATTTTACCTTCTGACAGCGGGACTGACGGCGACAGCGATTTACAATATCTATTCAGGACATCGTCCGGAGACAACTTTCTGGGGGATCGTTATTTCTCTGATTTCAATCGGAACCATGTGGGCCCTTGTTTATTTCAAGGTGAAAGTGGGAACCGCCTTGAATTCTCAGGCCATTCTGGCAGATGCCGGATGTACCCGGACCTGCTTGATCCTGTCTGGAGTTTTGCTGGCAGCCAGCCTCATTTATGAGGTGACCGGGTTTGGGGGGGTGGATTCCCTTGGCTCAATTATTATTGCCTGGCTGTCTTTCAGGGAGGGCCGGGAAGCTTTTGAAAAGGCCAGCGGTATGTGCGGCTGTAGCTGTTGCGCTAAAGAATAAGAAAGTTCAGACGAATCGGCGGGGGAAGGGGCTGACCGAAAGCTTCCCGTGCCGCGTCAGGCAGATACCCGTTGTCTCCACCTGACTTGGCAAGGTCTTTGAAAAACAGCATCAGAGGCTGAATGTAACAGCATAAACTTTCCGGGTGTCGTTTTCAATGATTTGAATACGAAGACTCAAAGCTGAGGCGGCTTCCCCCGGGAAAAACAGGAATCCATGTGCAAGGGTTCCAGGTTCTATGGGGGCATTTTGAAGGGATTTATCCCGCATGTCATTGATAATGGCCCTATTGGGTTCATTTGATGCAGCCCCCCCGACCCCGCCGATTACAGCGCCGGCTGCTGCGCCGACTGCCGCGCCCTTGCCGATGGCTTCGCCGATTCCCCCTCCGGAGACAATGCCGATGGCTGCGCCTATAACAGCGCCGGCAGCCGCACCCAGAAATCCTTTTTGTGCGCCTTCCTTAAAGACTTCCTTGGTCTGTGCATATTTGGTGGCTCTTTCATTTGCAACCCGGGTGGTCAGAATCGGCCAGAGATTGCCGTCCAGATCTTCGAGAAAGCATTGATTGCCGATGACTTCAATTTCATGTGGCCCCTGGTTATCGAAAACGACCTGAACCGGCAGCATGCCGGCGCCTATCACATCAAAACCGAATATCTGCCTGGCTTCTTCTGGGTTGGCGTATGCCTTGGCGGCAATTTGTGCGCCGCCGACATCAACGGCGTTGCCATAGGATGAAGGCGTTCTGAAGGATAAGGGCTTGGCCACATACGCCGTGGAACAGCCCGCAATCCACATGATGACCCATAACAACAAAAATACGGTCCATCGTTTCATGGTTTTCCTCTATGATGTCTGAATATCCGGTCCAAAGGCTTCCCGTCTTGCCGGACGTGATCCTGCGCCCAGACCTTGCTTTACGCTATAATCAAACTGGATTCCGGATATTGCCGGAATATTCTCAGATCCGGTCAAAGTGAGAAAACTGCATGGTAAAGGTTCCCCGGCCCTGAGTTGCGGAGCGTATCGCGGTTGAATAACCAAACATTTTGGCCAGGGGAACAATAGCCCGAATGGCCTGAAACCCGATTTTGGGTTCAATGGCTTCGATCTTTCCGCCGCGGCTGTTCAAGTCGCCGATTACATCGCCCGTGAATGCCTCCGGAACAAAAATCTCAACGTCCATGATCGGATCCAGCAGAAAAGGCCCTGCCTTGGACAGTGCATCCTTGCAGGCCATCGAAGCGCTGACCTTGTAAGCCAGATCTGTTCCCTGGGAATCACGGTAGGATCCGCCAGTCAGGCTGGCCTCGATATCCACTGCCGGATATCCCATGAGGGTTCCGCTTTCCAGCGATTCAATAACGCCTTTTTCAATGGCTTTCATGAACTGGGGGGGGGATACTGCCATCGGGGATATCCAGGACGAATTGGTTGCCGGTGCCCCTGGATAGAGGCTTAAGGTTTATGCGGACCTCGGCGTAATGACGCTGTCCGGCCACTTCCTTATCGAACACAGCAGTTGCATCTGATTTCTTTTCAATGGTTTCCCGGTAAACCACCTGGGGTTTTCCTACATTGACGCCCGTGTTGAACTCTCTTGTCATTCGGCTGACGATGACTTCAAGGTGGAGTTCGCCCATGCCGGAAAGAATTTTTTGCCCGGTGTCCGGATCCTCCTTGACCCGAAGGGTAGGGTCTTCGGCCAGAAATTTTTCCAGCACCTGATCCAGCTTTTCCTGATCCGCCCTGGTTTTGGGCTCGATCGCCAGTGAGATGACCGGCTCATAAAACTCCATCTTTTCAAGAAGAATAGGATGGTCCGACTGACAAAGCGTTTCTCCGGTTGAAGAGTCTTTCAGGCCGATCACGCCGACAATGCTTCCGGCCCCGGCTTCATCAATCCGTTCCCGCTTGTTGGCATGCATCTGCAGGATTCGGGACAGTTTTTCCTTTTTGTTCCGGAAAGGATTGAACACATCGTCGCCTGCCTTGATCTTTCCGCTGTAAATCCGGATAAAGGACAGCTTCCTGCCTTCCGCCATGGAAACCTTGAAGATCAGGGCAGCAAGCGGCGCCTTGTCTGTTGACGGGCATTCGATACTCTCTCCCGTCTGCGGATGAACACCCTTGATCGGCGGTACATCGGCAGGACTTGGCAGAAATCGGACAATGGCGTCCAGAAGTGGCTGAATCCCTTTGTTTTTCAGCGCGGATCCGCATAGAACCGGCACTGCTTTCAGGCTGATAGTGGCATTTCGAATGGCTTCCATCAGCATGTCGGGTTCTATCGGGATTTCTGCAAGATACGCTTCCATGAGCTGGTCATCCACTTCGGCAAGCATTTCGATCAGTTTGTCCCGGTAAATGCGCGCAGATTCCAGTCTGTCCGCAGCAATATCCTCAAGGGTAAATGTGGCGCCCAGAGAGTCATCATCCCAGACGATCTGTTTCTGATGGACGAGATCGATCACACCGGCAAATGACTCCTCTTCCCCGACCGGCAGCTGTAGCATCAAGGGGGTGGCGTGAAGTCTTGAACGCATCATGTCAACGGTTCTGAAAAAATCAGCGCCGATGCGATCCAGTTTGTTCACGAAAGCGATTTTGGGGACGTGGTATTTATCTGCCTGGCGCCATACGGTTTCAGACTGAGGTTCCACACCGCCGACCGCGCAGAAAACCCCGATTGCTCCATCCAGAACCCGCAGGGACCGCTCGACTTCTATGGTAAAATCCACATGTCCCGGTGTATCGATCAGTTGAATATCGCTGTCTTTCCAGTGACAGGTGGTTACCGCAGATGTGATGGTAATCCCCCGTTCCTGTTCATCGGGCATCCAGTCCATGATGGCCTCGCCGTCATGGACTTCGCCGATTTTATGGGATTTGCCGGTGTAATAGAGTATCCGTTCGGTAACGGTCGTCTTTCCAGCGTCGATATGGGCGATGATGCCGATATTGCGGATGGAATTGATTTTTTGTTTTTTCATCGGTTTCAACCTGTTGTCATTAATAAAGCTGGGATATTATGGTAACAATCAAGCGATGTCAAGGAAAGAGAACCAAACCGTATGAATGAAGTAGCGATGCAGTAGCAGGTAGATGGCGGGGCTATGAAATTGCAAAAAAAGATTTGATTTTTTTTATGAACCCTCCGGGTGTGGCAGCCGCCAGGGCGATAGTATCTCCAGCCTGCCTGGCAAGTTGTTGCTGGCGTTCAGCCAGTACCTGACCCAGGTATTCGGATATCCCGGAATTGGCTGAGAGAATCTGTGAAAAAACATCTTTATGAATCATGATGACTTCGGTGTCTTCTATGGCGCGAACGGTTGCACTCCGGGGCTCGCCGGTTAACAGGCTCATTTCACCAAAAAAATCACCTTTATTCAGAACGGCCACCTGCTTGGATGGCTGGGAACGGCTTTCCAGAAGCACCTCGCACGTCCCTTTGGCGATGATATAAAGGGAGTCTCCGGCCTCTTGCTGCCGGACAATGATTTCGCCATCGCCAAACGGTTCGAATTTAACCTGATGGGCTAACTGGTTGCGTTCTTCCGGAGAAAGGGGCGAAAGCACCGGCACCTTCTCAAACATCCGGACCAAGTCATTACAGCGATTCTCGCGAGTTGCCGCCTGGTAGGCGCGCTCCTCGTTGGCATGGTAGATGGTTCGGATCGGAAATGGAATGACGATGTTGTGCCGTTTGAGGGCATACCAGACAAGGCTGTTGATTTCAGATTTGATTGTGGGCTCGTTTGAGAAATTTTCGTGCCAGAAACGAAACTCATAAAGAATAGCCGAATCACCAAACGCGGTCAGAATGACATCCGGGGCAGGGCGCTTAAGCACTTTCTGATGCCGGTGTAATACTTCAAGAATCACTTTTTTCACCTGATCCGGCGGTGTGTCATACTCCAGGCCAATCGACATCCTGGATCGCACCTTCCGCTCCGGTTTGGAAAAGTTCAAAAATACGCGGGCGGTGATTTCCGAATTGGGAATGTAGACGAGAACCTGATCCCGTGTGAGGAGTTTGGTGGATTTCCAGTTGATGCTGGTAACCATGCCGATATGATCGCCTACCTGAATCCAGTCACCGATGTCGAATGGCCGTTCAAGCTGAAGGACAAGGCCAAGGAAAAAATTGCTGAGGATCGACTGGGCGGCAAATCCCAGAACAACGGTGAGAGCGGCAGATGTGGTGACCAGGCTGATCAGATTGATATTGCTCTGCAGGCGCAGGACGATGAAAACCAGAATCGCATAACACAGAAACAGTATAAAATCACGGGTGATCCTGGGAATGGGCTTTTTTCCGCGGACTTTCAGCGGAATTTCCAGGGTACCGGCAAAAACCAGTCGCGCAATTGCCCAGGACAGTACAATGGATTTGGTTACCGTGAGCCAGATTTCCAAGTCCGTGGATGATACAAGGGATTGGGTCAAACGCGACAAAAATAAAATGCAAAAATAAATAATTAATAGCGTAAGGGGAAGTTCGGGGAGTCTGGAAGACCGTTTTGATACAATGTGATACAGAACGAGCAGGACAATGGACAAAAGCGCCAGCCATAACGTCAAATCAAAAAATACTGGCACGCGTTACCATCCTGAATGACCTGTATGAAAGACGTTGGAGTAAAATAGAAGGTCGGCGGGTTGGAATTCGATGATAGAAACCGAAAGGGCGGTTGCTTGAGTACCGCCGGGAAAGAATTCGGCCTTATTTTCTTGCCGCAGCTGGTTTTTACACGTCATGTCAGGCTCAATTATTATTGGGTGCGCATGAAAAATAGGCATCACACATATCAAAAAAAGGGGCAACCGGAAATCTCAGGCTACCCCCTCGAAACTGGCTTATTTTTAATACATCATCGGTAAAAATAAGCGGCGTGTTTAGTCAGAAAAGATATATTAGTGTCTTGCGTAAGAAATTCCCCACCATTTTTCCTGTGCGGAATCGTTAGCGGCTTTTTCCGTCACATTTTTAAATCCCCACCAGCTGAATCCCAGATGGCTCCAGGTTTTGTAGTGGGAACCGTGCTCCATGTATTCTGATTCTTTGATTCCTGCGCACCCTGCCAGAAACATTCCCAATGCAATGATCAAAACCATTTTTTTCATTTGTTTTCCTCCTTTTATTGAATCATTAAAAAAATAAATAAATTACACTTCTCCATATTCTCCATGAGATTTCATATAACAAAATTATCAAGAGTGCAATCAAAATTCTAAATAAATCCGTAATGGAGATTGTTCCCATCTGAAAGAGATAAAATTTGTATAGGCCCGCGAGTGACACAACCGGCATTTTCCGCATAAATGATATTTATATTGGCGGAAGACTAAAATAAAATCTTGAAAAACCGGTCATGTTCGAATATGAAGCATAAGGTTTGATTTAACGCCTTATTGGCATAATCCGGATAAGGAGGTAGAAATGGGACAGAAGATTCTGGTTGCTCTGGATGATTCCAGCAATGCAATGCGGACAATTGAATTTATTGCCAAAACTTTTTCTCAATCTGAAAACGACCTTACCCTTTTCAGCGTTCTTCCCGATACCGCCACGCTTTGCGACATGAACAGCCCTGAATTGACCCCTTATTTTATTTCTCAGCAAAACAGTTTTTGTCAGCTTGAAGAGCAAAAAAAACTGCTGATCCAAGAAGCCTTGAAAAAGGCAAAGGATATTCTGGCAAGCGCCGGGTTCAGTCCTGACCGTATTCACCTGAAAATTCAGGTGAAGAAGCGGGGAATCGCCAGGGATATCATCGAAGAGGCCCATTCCGGATATGCCATTGTCGTTATGGGCAAAAGAGGCCTTTCCGGAGTTAAGGAGTTTATGCTGGGAAGCGTTTCTCAAAAAGTCATTCATGGTGTGAAGGACATCTCCGTGGTCATTGTGAACTGATCTTTCGCGCCCCTGACCGCTGGGCGCTTTACGTTTTCTGATTAACCACTTTGTCCCGTGTGCGTGCTCAAATTCAGGTGCGCATCCGGATGTGAAAGGAACCGGCCATGGCCTCAAAGAAACACCTGCAAATAGCCTACAGCGCGGCCATCATTCTTTTTGTTATTGGCGCATTCAGCTATGCTGCTTTTTCCGCAAAAAAACCCGAACAGCCTGTCAGGATCATGTTTAAAGCGATTGCCGGAAAAGTCCTGTTCGATCACAAAACCCATGCGTCCGGTGCAGGTTACGGTGCGTCATGCAATGACTGCCATCATCATCCGGCCGGACAGGATTCCGGATACAGGGCCTGTGGTGACTGTCATCTGCCTGCTGAGAGCAGCACCGATGCAAAGCCTGAGGTCTGTAAGGATTGCCATGACCCCGGTGATTATGAAGGTGTTGAAATTTTAAAGAAAACCGAAGCATTTCACGACCAGTGTATTAATTGCCACAAGCAGATCGGGGCCGGACCTCAGGAATGTTCGGCATGCCATGTCTTGTAACGCTTTCGGGACCAGTGATTGCTTTTTGTCAACCTCATGCTGTTATCACGTAAAGGTTTGAACCATGCTAAAAAGATCATTTGTCGGATTGACAAAACCCTGGATCAAATATGAAGTTCTGGGGAAAAGTCCGCAGGAACCTGTGAACGTCCCCGATGCCGATGAAGCCATTTTGTTTCTGGAAGGCAGCTATCAATACCTGAATGAGATTCAACTGAAAAAGGGCCAGGAGGTCAGGTCCGGCCAGCGGCTCTATTTGAAAGAAGGCGATACGGCGTTCACGCTGTCAACAGTTGCCGGAACCATTTCCTCCCTGTCCCAATTCACCGGTGATTTTGGCAGACGCTATACGGCGGTTGCCATTCAAATTTCACAGAATGAAGAACGGGATGCTGAGTTCGAGACGGTGCGGGGAGACTGGTCGCTTCAGACGGCATCGTCTTTTCTTCGGGGAATGCCGGGGGATTTGCCGTTTCATCTCCTGACGGATTCACGGGAGCCGGTTCACACCCTGATTATTACGGGAATGGACGGCGATCTTCTGGTAACCACGCAGCAATATGTGGTGCGCTCGGATTTTGACAGACTTGCCCGTGGCATCCATGTCCTGAAAAAAATAACCGGCATCGAAAATGTCATACTGGCCGTGTCCAGAGAATTCATACAGGGATACGGACATATCGGGGCTGTGGTGAAATTTGTGGATACGGCGTATCCCTCGGCCCATCCGGTGCTTCTGTCCAGTGCGCTTCTGGGCCGGGTGATTCCCGCCGGAAAAACCTGTGAAGACATCGGTGTATGCTGCATGAACGCCGAAGCCGTCGTGTCGCTGGGAGAGGCGTTTGAAACCGGCCGAATTCCAGAAAAAAAGCTTCTGACTGTCGTCGGCAAAGACGGACGCGGCATCCTGGTTTCCGCACGAGTCGGCACCCCGGTCCGGCAGATTTTTAACACACTTGGCATGACAATTAAAACCGGAGACCGGATTATAGCCGGCGGGCCAATGACCGGCTCGGCCATTTATTCGGAAGATTATCCGGTCCAGCCCGGAACAGACGCCCTTCTGGTTCAGGACGGCGACACCATTCCGCTGTACTCGGATTATCCCTGCATCAACTGCGGCGACTGCATTCGCATCTGTCCGGTAAATGTTCCGGTCAACATGATGATCCGCTTCCTTGAGGCCGGGCATTACCAGGAAGCCGTCGATATGTATGATCTGAACTCCTGCATTGAATGCGGCCTGTGTTCGTTTGTATGCGTATCGCAGATTCCGATCTTCCAATATATCAAACTGGCAAAACACGAACTTGCCTTGAAGCAGGCAGCGGAGGCAGCCAATGGTTAATCCGAAAAAATTTATTGTATCCCATGCCCCTTTCTGGCACAACGGAAACAGTATTGCGGAACGCAGTTGCCAGTTGATGCTGGCAACGGTTCCGGCCCTTCTGCTGGGCGTTTATCAGTACGGCATCATGGCCGTGAGGGTAATCGCTCTCAGCGTTTCCATGGCCATGATATGGGAGCTTGCCGCCAACCGGATGACAAAGCGCCCTTACAGCATCGGAGACGGGAATGCGGCTGTCATCGGACTGCTCTTTGCCATGCTCCTGCCGGCAACCACACCCTGGTGGGCGGTGGTGATCGGAACATTCGTTGCGATTTTCGTGGGAAAGCAGATTTATGGCGGCATCGGCGGAAATCCCTTTAATCCGGTTCTGATCGGACTGGCCATTGTTTTGTTGTCCTGGAAAGGGATATTCGATTTCAATGAAGCCCTGGTGAACTACGATTTCGGATTCAACATGGTGTATCCGCTGGCAGCCATCAAGCATCACGGCGCATCCGCAGCCGGAACTTATTCCCTGACAGGGCTGCTGATGGGGCAGCAAACCGGCGGCATCGGTGCAACATTCGGCCTGGGATTGATACTTGGCGGTCTGTATTTAATCCTTAAAGGCGTTATCCGCTGGGAAATTTCGCTTTCCTACCTTGCCGGAGTCTTTTTCACGGCCCTTGTTTTCAACCTGGTCAACCCCATCCGCTTTGCCCCGGCCGAGTTTCATCTGGTGACCGGTTATACCCTGATTGGCGCATTTTTCCTGGTCACCGAAGACTCTTCCTCTCCGGTGAATTTTCTGCCCATGATCCTGTATGGTGCCGGGGCCGGAGTTTTGACGGTTTTGATCCGAAATATCGGCGCTTATGCTGACGGCGTGGTTTTCGCGATCCTGATGTTTAATATTGCCAATCCACTTCTGGATAAAATCATGCCAAAAGCATTGGGAAAGGTTGATCATCATGCGTGAAATGATAAAAATGGTTGTGGTTCTCACCGCATTAAGCTGTATGTCCGGGGGGCTTCTGGCCTCTTTGCGGGACAGCACCAAAGATCAGATTGAAAATCAGCAGCTGGAATTTGTCAAAGGCCCGGCCATACGCAAGATCCTGGAAGGCGCATCCAATGATCCCATCAAGGACCGGTTCAAGATCAAGGACGGGGATGTGGAAAGAAGTTTTTTTGTGGGTGTGGTCAACGGCAAACCGGATGCCGTGGTCTTTGAAAGCGCCGGAAAAGGCTTTGGGGGTACGATCGGCCTGATGGTCGGCGTCAATCTCGCGGATGATAAAATTGTCGGCATCGCTGTGACCACACACAGCGAAACCCCCGGGGTCGGAGCCAAAGCCCAGACCGATCCGGCATTTGCCAAGCAGTTTAAAGGCATGGTTCTCAAGGACGAGTTCAAAGTCAAGCCCGACGGTGGAAAAGTCGATGCACTCTCCGGTGCAACCGTTACCTCGCGCGGGGTTGCGGTAGCAGTTAGCGATGCAGCGAAAATCTATGATAAGCTCAAGCCCCAGTTGGCGGAAAAAACCAAGGCGATTAAATAGGGGGGAATATGGCAAAAACGATTACTCAGGAATTTACAAAAGGGCTGTGGGCGGAAATTCCTCCCTTTCGGCTGGTGCTGGGCTTGTGTCCGACACTGGCTGTGACCAAGTCCGTGGAAAATGCGGTCGGAATGGGGATTGCCGTAATATTTGTTCTGGTCTGCTCAAACGTTCTGGTGTCGGCCCTTAGAAAAATCATTCCGGGAAAGGTGAGAATTGCCTGTTTCATTATCGTCATCGCAACATTTGTTACGGTTGTCGAGCTACTCATGCAGGCCTACACGTATCCGCTTTTTCTGAAGCTGGGAATATTTATTCCCCTGATCGTGGTCAACTGCATTCCGCTGGGCAGGGCCGAGGCGTTTGCCTATAAAAACGGTTTGCTGGCTTCCTGTGCGGACGGACTGGGAATGGGCCTCGGATATGCACTGTCCCTGACGGTGCTGTCTACTTTCAGAGAAGTGCTCGGAAGCGGAACATTTCTGGGAAAAGCGGTTTTCGGCCCGTCTTTTCAGCCGTTTTCCTTTATGGTGGAGGCGCCCGGCGCATTTGTCTGTCTGGGACTGATGCTCTGTATCATGAACGTTCTGGGGAAAAAATAAGAGGTGATGCATGGGTGATTATGTTCTGCTTGTGGTCAGTTGCGTTCTGGTCAACAATATTCTGCTGGCCCAGTATCTGGGAAACTGCCCGTTTCTGGGAACTTCCAAGAAAATGGAAACCGCCGTCGGCATGGCAATGGCCGTTATCTTTGTTCTGGTTCTGGCAGGGGCCATTACCTGGTTGGTGGAGATGTACGTCCTCAGGCCCCTGGGGCTGGAATATCTCCGGACCATGTCCTTTATCGTGGTGATCGCCTCCCTGGTCCAGTTCGTGGAAATGTTTCTCAGAAAAAGCATTCCGGCGCTTTACGCGGGTCTTGGAATTTATCTTCCCCTGATTACCACCAACTGTGCGGTGTTGGGAGTTTGCCTGATCAATATCAATGAAGAATACAATTTCATCAAGACACTGGTTGCCTCTTTCGGGTATTCAACGGGTTTCGGTTTTGCACTGATCCTGTTTGCCGGGGTCCGGGAGCGGATACTGCTTGCAAGGGTTCCCAAGCCCCTTCAGGATACATCGATCGGTCTTGTCACTGCAGGGCTTCTGTCTCTGTCTTTTTTTGCCTTTAAAGGCATGGTGTAAAGAGAGACAGAATATAGAAGACTGACGGCTAAAGGGATTTTTGGTAAATCATCATCGATCATATGCCGTTTTGGCCGGTTCCCGAACTCCGGATTTGGAACCGGCGCGATCGCATCGATTTGTCAATACCGGATTTACAGCTTGATTCCTTGGGTGACAATGTTTTGGCCCTCAGTCTGATATCCTTTTCCAGGATTTATATCGACGATGAATCCTCCCCGAACGGTTGCATTTTCAAAACACGCGACCAATGTTTTTTTTCATATTCTGACATCCTGCAATCTCCGATGCCGCCACTGCTATATCAACCCTTCCCAGCATGGCGCTGAATCCCTGGATATTGAAACGATTACTGCCTGGCTGAATGCGTTTGCCGGAAAAGAAAACCGGCCCAATGTGATTTTTCTGGGCGGAGAGCCAACGCTTCATCCGGATCTTCCCCTTGCCGTAAAACAGGCCAGACGATTGGGGTATCAATCGATTACCATCGATACGAATGGATACCTGTTTCATGATATTCTCCATCGTCTGAATCCCGATGAAGTGGATTTTTTCAGTTTCAGTCTGGATGGGGCCACGCCCGAGGTTAACGACAGCCTTCGGGGAGAAGGCGCCTATCATGCCTGCCTGAATGGCATTCGACAGGCAATTTCCAGGGGGTTTCATGCCAGCCTGATTTATACGGTCAGCAGCGCCAATCTCCATGAACTTGATAAAATGCCCGAACTTCTGGCAAGTCTGGGAATCCGCCGTTTTTTTATTCAGGTTGTGGGTATTCGGGGAAAACCCGCGCAGATCGCGGCATCTGAACCGGACAGAATCAATCAGGTTTCTCCGGAACAGTGGTTGCAAAAAGTGCCGGCAATAGCGCAAAAAGCGGCGATGATGGGAATATCGGTCACATATCCCAGGGTTTTTCTCAAGCCGGGTGAACTTTTTGAGTGCGCAGGCAGGGTGGCGGACAATTATTTTATTTTCCCCAATGGCCGTGTTTACCAATGTCCGCTTTGTGAGGATTATCCCCTTCACAGCAGAATTTTTATGAATAATTGTCTGATTGCAACGCCGGGTATCAATGAGGCGGATCTCTTTAAACTCGATATTCCCGAAGGCTGTGTCATGAATCGGATCATCCAGCCGGGCAATATCCGTTACTTGCCGGATGGATCGCCGGAATACCGCATTGCCTGCTGTCTGCTGAAGGAAGAGATCCTCGGAGGATATGATGATGAATCCTAATCTGATATGGTCTGAAATTGATTTAAACGCCGTTTCCCGTAATGTGCGGGAGCTTCGCCGCATCACCAGTCCCGGTTCCCAATTGATGGCCGTGGTCAAGGCCAATGGCTATGGTCATGGCGCCATTGAAGTTGCGCAGGCGGCTCTCAAAAACGGGGCGGACTGCCTGGGAGTGGCCCGAATGGATGAAGGGATTCAGTTGCGAGACGCTGGAATCACTTCTCCCATACTGATTATGGGGTATACCCCGCCGGAACACAGTGCGACAGTTGTCCATCAACACCTCACCCAGGCCGTTTATACGTTTGAGGCTGCTGAATCCTTGTCAGAAGCAGCAGCAAGGCTTCATACAAAGGCAAAAGTTCATATCAAGGTGGATACCGGTATGGGCCGGTTGGGGCTTCTTCCGGACAGCCCCCGGATTTCCTTGCTGGGAAAACATCTGCCGGGAAATGCCCAGCGGGTGATTGAGTCCATATCCAGACTCCCTCATGTCGAGATTGAAGGCGTTTTTACCCATTTTGCGACAGCAGACAGCCAGGATAAGACATACTCCCTTCAGCAACTGGAGCGTTTCCTGGAATTTCTGGACAAGCTGAAACTGCATGGTCTGGATTTTCCCATCCGACATGCGGCCAACAGCGCCGCACTTATCGATCTGCCAGAAGCCCATCTGGATATGGTCCGGCCAGGCATTTCGCTCTATGGGTTTTATCCGTCCGCTGAGGTCAAGAAAGAACGCATTGCCCTGGTGCCGGCGATGATGCTTAAAACCCGGGTCATTCATGTTAAAATGGTGCCTGCCGGGTTTCACGTCAGTTATGGGTTGACATATCAGACTGAAAATCCAACGGTCATCGCAACTGTTTCTGCCGGTTATGCGGATGGATTGAACCGTCTGCTGTCGTCGCAGGGGCAGATGCTGGTCCGGGGAAGCCGGGCACGCATCATCGGGCGGATCTGCATGGATTTGACCCTGTTGGATGTGGGACATATTCCGGATGTTGGTATCGGGGATGAAGTGGTGATCTTTGGCCGTCAGGGGCAGGAATGTATTCCGGTCGAGGAAATGGCAAAAGCCCTCAACACGATCCATTATGAAATCGTAACATCTGTAGCATCCAGGGTTGAGCGGTTATATCTATAAAAAGACGGCATTTGACGGGTCGAAGTGGCTGCAGCCGGTTAAGAGGATGATTGCGAACCTATCAAAATGCTTTACAAAGACCAGGCCATGAACTATAGAAACAGATGGATTAAGCATTCAGACATCTTAATTTCTGCATTAACCTTTATGAGGAGGATGCCGTGACAGCGGTTACCCTGGTGATTGCCACAAAAAATAACGGCAAGCTCATTGAAATCGATGCGTTGTTAAAAAACTATCCGGTGACATTGAAAACCCTTTCGGATTTCGGGCCCATCCCGCCTGTTGCGGAGGATGGCGCCACCTTTGATGACAATGCCTATAAAAAAGCTGCTTTTACTGCAAGGGTACTGGGCCTGCCTGCCCTGGCCGACGATTCCGGACTCGTTGTCCCGGCTCTGGATGGCAAACCCGGAATCCATTCGGCGCGGTATGGCGGTGACGGCCTGACTGATGCCCAGCGATGTGATTTGCTGCTTCAAAACCTGAAGGGGAAGGCTGACCGCAAGGCATCCTTTTCCTGTGTAATCTCCGTTGCCACCCCCACAGGTGCGGCCCTGACCTATGAGGCCCGATGTGAAGGGCTGATTGCTGATGCCGCTTCCGGTACGAACGGATTTGGATATGATCCGATATTTTATTATCCGCCCCTGAACAAGACCTTTGCGGAAATGTCGCCTCTGGAAAAGAGCCGGGTCAGCCATCGCGGCAAAGCCCTGAAACAACTACAGGACGAATTTGACAAGGTGCTGCTTTGGCTTGAGCAGCAGATGCCTGTGCTGGAAAAATTTTCCTGTCATGGAGGTGTGGCATGTTAGAGGACTTGATTCGAAAAAACCGCTCCTGCCGAAGATTCATTCAAAGCCGTTCAATGGATAAGAATACACTGAACGAACTGGTGAATCTGGCCCGCCTGTCCGCATCCGGAGCCAATTTGCAGCCGTTAAAATACATTCTTTGCTGCAATCCGGACAAGAATGCCGAGATATTCTCCTGTCTGGCATGGGCTGCGTATCTCAAGGACTGGCCGGGTCCTGTGGAAGGGGAGCGGCCATCCGGGTATATTGTCGTTTTGGGGGATACGGCCATTTCTCAGGATTTTGGATGCGATCACGGCATTGCCAGCCAGAGTATTCTGCTGGGTGCCAGAGAAAAAGGGCTTGCCGGATGTATGCTGGGAGCTGTGAACCGGGAAAAGCTCCGGGATGTCTTGAACCTTTCCAGCCAGTTTAAAATTCTACTGGTTCTGGCTCTCGGGGCGCCGCGTGAAGAAATCGTTGTGGAGCCGCTCGGGGCAGACGGCAGTATCCGCTATTGGCGGGACGGCAGGGGGGTTCATCATGTTCCCAAGCGAAGCCTTACGGACATCGTTTTAGAATCCTATGGTTGATGCGCGCAGAAAAAGGGTGAAATGGGCGTATGAAAGTGGCATAATCACAAGAATCTGTCGAAATCCGGAACGATGATTTTTTCGGGTTTGTTATTTTCGATTTTCTTTCAAACAACAAGGAGTTTACATCATGGTCGTTAAAAACCAGGGAGTCGATATTGCCTTGGAGATTGGCGGGATATCAACCTTGGAGATGGCGCGGGCGCTTTTTGAAAAAAAGATGGATACCGCTAACCTCTCGAAAATCAATAAGATTCAAAATGCGGCGGCTTTATTGAAAATTGCCAATGCCATTTCCATGTGCGAACCGGATGCGGTCTTTGTCAATACGGGCTCTGAGCCGGACAGGCAGTTTATACGAAACCTGGCCCTTGGAAAAAGGTGAAGAAACCCGGCTGGCCATGGAAAACCATACCATCCATTTCGATCTGAAGGAAGAGCAGGGAAGGATCCTGGACCGGACATTCTATATCGCTAACGAAGGCGATCTGGTCAGTTCCCTGGCCAATAAAATGCTCCGCCAGGATGCGCTTTGTGATATCCGGGAGAAGATGGCGGGCATCATGGCCGGCAAGATCATGATGGTGGGGTTTTACATCCGAGGACCCGCCGGATCTCCCGTATCCAATCCCGCGCTGGAAATCACCAGCTCCGCCTATGTCACCCACAGCGCAGAACTCCTTTACAGAAATTTATATTCCCGATTTGATGAAGAAGTCGATCGTCTGGGACATTTTTATACCAATATTCACAGCGAAGGACGGAACCGATCCGAAGATCTGCCCAATGCACGGGTATTCATGGATCGCAGTTATCAGACGACCTACAGCTTCAACTGTACCTATGCCGGAAACACGCTGCTGATGAAAAAAGGCAACCACCGCTTCTCTGTTGATAAGGCTGTCTATGAAAACCGGGGCAATGAACTTTCCGAACACATGTTCATTACCGGAATCGAAGGCCCCGGCGGCCGCGTTACCTGGTGCGCGGGGGCGGCCCCCAGCGGTTGCGGAAAAACCACGACGGCCATGGCAGGCACCTATTTTATCGGCGATGATCTGGCTCAGATGTGGATCGATGATCATGGCGCGATCCGATCCGTCAACCCGGAATGCGGCATATTCGGCATCCTCGAAGATGTGAACCATGAAGGCGATCCCAAACTCGTGCGCCTGCTTCGAAACCCTGGAACCGAGGTCATCTGGTCCAATGTCCTGGTGGATGAAGCCGGTATTCCGCACTGGGCTGGAAATGGCGAAGAGACGCCGCCCAAAGGGATTAACTTCCAGGGGCACTGGGAGCCGGGGAATGGTGGATGAAAACGGAAAGCCCGTTCCGATTTCCCACTCCAATTCAAGGTGCACGCTTTCTTCGAAAGCCCTGGACAATTACTCAGAACAGGCTGAAAATCCCGAAGGCGTCGAAACCCTCGTCATTACTTACAGCGGCAGGGATAGCAACACCATGCCGCCGGTCTGGGCAGCCCGTACTTCAGATGAGGGGGTGGTCATCGGCGCCTGCATCGTTTCGGCGGCAACGGCAACCGAGGTTGGTGCAACCGGTGTCAAACGCGCGCCCTGGGCCAATGCACCCTTTATTCCAGGTGCTCTTGGCGACTATATGGACGCACAGTTTCAGTTTTTTGGAAATCCCCGGATCGCGGCGGATAAAAAACCCGTAATGGCAGGGTTGAATTACTTTCTGACCCATGAGGCAAGGGGCGGAGAGGGGAAAAAACTTCTTGGCGAAAAGCGGGATGTCAAGGTCTGGCTGTCATGGTTGGAACGCAGGGCCAATCGGGAAGTGGATGCCATTGAAACCCCGATCGGATTCATCCCCCGGTATGGCGATCTGAAAGACATGTTTAAGTCGATCATCGATAAGGACTATCCAGAAGATCTCTATGTTAAACAGTTTTCCCTGTATGTGGACAACATTGTTTCCAGAATAGATCTTCAGCTAAGCGCCTATGGCAAGGAAGCAAATCTTCCGCAGAAGCTCTTTGATATTTTGAATCGCCAGCGAAATGCGTTGCTGTCTCTAAAAGATTCTTTCGGGCCGGTTGTTTTACCGGAGCAACTGGACGGTGTTGCTGCGGAATGAGCCTTCTTCGTTGCAACTGATATGGAATATTCATGAATTCAAAAACATCGATTTTATCGAGAGGAATCGCGTCCATTCAATTATGATATGCGAACCATTCATATGCTCCTGATAATGCTGATTGGAGCTTACGGTTCTGTGGCATGAAGAATGCAAGTCCGAAGTATGGGGCGTTTCCCATATTGTTCTGAAAGGCGGTGACTCCCAATGAAAATAAACCGTATCATCAGCGTATTATGTTTAACATTATTCTTTATTGCTTTATATATGGAGGCAGAGGCTGTGAGACCGCCGCTCACCCCATTGAATCGCGAACAATTTAAAAAAATGATAGCCGATGCCGATGTGATTGCCACGGGAACCGTCACCTGTGTGACCCAGTCAAAAACCCTGCAGCCGCCCCTGGAAACGGTGATGGTTCATGTGACCGTGACACCGGAGAAAATCCTGAAAGGTGACAGGCTGATGGATCGCATTGCGATTGTGGAGTCCTATCAGCAATATGCCGTAGACACGGATGCCTCTGCTGTCCGTGGTGCAACCGATAAATCCGTGACAGTCCAGATCTCCGGTCCTGCTCCTCCGGTTGGAAGATATCGGGAGGGGGAACGGATTCTCGTTCTTCTGAAGGCCATGGACGGACTAAATCAATATCGCCCTTTGGGGTCCGGGAATTACGATGCGTATCTTGGTGTGTTTCAGATAACCCCAGATGGTGTGAAGTCCGACAGGTATCGTTTTGACGATGCCGTGGACAGATATGCAAGATCTGAGGTCGAATTTTTAAATTTTATCACTGCAATCAAAGGGGAATAGACATAAGAATGAAAAGAAATTGGCAGTACTGCCTTCCATTGGTTATTTTATATTTTTCCGTTTTTCAGAGTGGTTCCGTTATGGCTGCCGGCGAATTGAACCCTTATGGGATTCAGTCCGACAATCCATATGTTGTTGACCAGTGTGTCGAGGATGGAAAATTAATTGATGTAGTGATCGTTCCGGGGCGTCCGCCTGAAATCTATCGAGCATCTCAGGCCATCATTGCGGAGTCAAGTTCAACCGCTGAGACCAAATCTCTTTCCAGCGTTCCGGCATTTGACTGGAGTTACGGCTGTGCTCCCACGGCTGCGGCCATGATGTTTGGCTACTACGACAATACCGGATACCCGAATCTTTATACCGGACCGGCCAACGGAGGGATATGTCCGATGACCAATGCCGTATGGGGTATTGGGATAGGCGGCTCACATGGGGAGTGCCCGTTAAGCGCCACACATCAGGGAATTGACGGTCGAACGATCAAAGGGCATGTGGACGATTATTGGATTGAATATGGCAGTACGCAGCCGGACCCGTTTATCGGTCACTGGACGGAACATGTCCAGGGGGAGTGCACGGGTGATTATATGGCGTCCAATCAATCTTCAAAATCAAATGCCGATGGCAGTACCCAGTTTCTCTATTATATTGACGGAAGTCCGTTGTATGATTATGCGGGAATGGAGCCTGGAAAAAGGGATGGCTGTCACGGCATGAAGCTTTTCTTTGAGTCCAGGGGATATTCCGTACTCAGCAATTATAATCAATTAATTAAAGGATATAATGGCAATACAAACGGGTTTACATTTGAAGATTTCAAGCAGGAAATTGATGCAGGGCGCCCCGTTTTGATTCACTTGACGGGTCATACCATGCTGGGATTTGGCTACAGTGATTCGGGGTCGCTTGTTTATCTGCATGATACATGGGATTATTCCACCCATTCAATGACGTGGGGAGGGACATATGGGACATCTGAACTGCAACATATGGGCGTAACTGTTTTTATCCCGGCACTGGAGCCCGTTCCCAATATCAAAGCCAATGGCCAAGAAGGTTCGGTTACCGTCTCAGTCAACACGCCTGTTTCCATAACAGCCAGCCTTGTGCCAGGTAATAAAGATGGAAAATCCGCTGACTGGTGGCTTGCCTTGAGTACGCCTACGGGTTGTTGGTATTCACTGACTTCAAATGGATGGGCTCCGGGGATCAACTTGTTGGCAACTACGCCATTGTTTAACATACCCCCGGTGGAAATTATTAACGGATATCCACCTGTTGGAGACTACACCTTTTATATCGTTGTGGACATGAGCCCCAATGGTTTTGTGGATTCACCAGTCTATTACGATCAGGTTCAGGTTCATGTGATCGATACTAGGCCAACGCTGACGCCTTAACCCGGCACATGGGTGCTGTCGTAGTATTGTTTCTTCGGATTCTAATATTCTTAACTGCTACGTTACACTTTTCTTTATAATGGTTCTGCCACGGAATATCCCGAAAGAGGCAACTGAACTGCGAGTAATTATCATCTTTTTATGATTTATCAACGCTGGGTCAAGGGCGATACCCTGCCACTCCGGGCCGCCGTGCCTTTTTTGCAGTCAAAACTGAATAGTGTGGAGAATCCTTACTTAATAATTACTAAACGGAGGTGGCTATCTCGGTTTCGGACAGCCGTCAGCGATGTTGCCTTCCGGGTTCCACTATTTAATGCACAATAATTTATATCGATATGTATTAATGAGTTTTGATGCACTCGTAACCTTGCAGAACAGCTAACATGTCGCCCCCGGAATCGAAGATTTTTCTGAACATGACCCTGGTAAAGGTTATTTTCAGCAGCCGGATGGCAGTGACCTTTCTAATGGGATTTTCATGCGGACTTCCCCTTCTGTTGACCCTGTCCGTGCTTCAGGCATGGATGAAGGAAGAAGGGGTGGATCTGTCCGTGATCGGCCTGATGTCTCTTGTGGGAATTCCCTATACGGTCAAGTTTCTGTGGGCGCCGCTACTGGACCGCGTGAATCTTCCCTTTCTGGGAAGGCGGCGCGGATGGCTTTTTGTCGCTCAGTTGAGTCTGATGGCAGCCATTGCAGTTCTGGGCCTGTCGAATCCAAAAGCCCATCCAGTGATGCTGGCCGGGGCTGCATTTCTGGTGACATTTTTCAGCGCCAGCCAGGATATCGTCGTCGATGCGTACCGCAGGGAAACTTTAAGCGATGCCGAGCTGGGCCTGGGCTCATCCCTCTATGTCAACGGCTACCGGGTGGGAATGCTCCTGGCATCCGGCGGCGGCCTGATTCTGGCGGATCACCTGCCATTTTCCAGGGTTTATCTCATCATGGCGGCCTGCATGATTCCGGGAATGGTGACCACTTTTTGTTCAAAAGAGCCCGAACAGCCCTTCGGCGTACCCGGAACCCTTGCCGAAGCGGTGGTTGCGCCGCTCAGGGAATATTTCGCCCGCAACGGGGCCTGGTGGATTCTGGCATTTATCCTCTTCTATAAAATCGGAGACAGCATGGCCAGCGCCATGACCACGCCGTTTTACCTGGATATCGGTTTTTCCAAGACCGAAATCGGCGCCGTGGTCAAACTCTTCGGTTTTTGGGCAACGATTGCCGGCAGCCTGATCGGCGGAATCTGGATGATTCGTATCGGCATCGGCAGAAGCCTGTGGATATTCGGAATCCTTCAAGCGGTTTCAACTGCCGGCTTCATGCTGCTGACATATACGGGCCCCAGCGTTTCAGCCCTGTCCGCTGTCATTGCCTTTGAAAATTTTACGGGCGGCATGGGAACGTCGGCTTTTTCCGCATTTATGGCCAGCATGACCCACAAGCGGTTTACCGCCACCCAGTACGCCCTGCTAACGAGCCTGATGGGCGTCCCCCGTGTTCTGGCGTCTGCGCCCACCGGCTTTCTGGCAAAGAGCATGGGTTGGAACTGGTTTTTTGCCGTCTGCGTGCTGGCAGCTGTTCCCGGGTTGCTGATCCTGCTGCGCTTTTCCAGCTGGAGCACTGCAGGGGACAAGGGCGAAGAGCCGTTGACTGAATGCCCATGAGCCTGTCTTCATTCACAGAATGCAGACGCTGCGGGATCTGCTGTGAAAAAGGCGGCCCGACCTTTCACATCGAAGACCGGATGCTGATTGATTCCGGTCTGATTCCGGCAAGTCACCTGTATACCCTTCGAAAAGGGGAGCTGGTGAATGATTCCATAAAGGGCCGTGTGCTTCCTTTGGAATCTGAAATGATCAAAATAAAGGGGCAAAACAAGGCCTGGACCTGTCTTTTTTTTGATAAAACAGGACCAACCTGTCGCATTTACGAGCACCGCCCCCTGGAATGCCGGATTCTCAAATGCTGGGACACGCGGGACATCGAGGCTGCGTATTCACGGAACCGGCTGATGCGAAAGGACTTATTCTCCGGCATACCGGCCCTTTGGAGTCTGATTGCGGACCATGACCTGCGCTGCAGTCATCTGACACTGCGAAAGCTTCTCGGGTCCAATTCCGGCGCAGGCGGAACACAAGCGGTTCAGGAGATGGTGGAATACGACCGGTCGATCCGGCTGCTTGTGGTCGAAAAAGCGGGTGTCAAGGCAGATATGCTCGACTTTATTTTTGGAAGACCGCTGTCGGAAGCCATCCGAAGTCCACTTAATGAACGTGATTAGTGAATCATACTGCTGAATCACCGAAAAGCCGAACCGAGTATGCAGAATCCGGTGGAAAACATCAGAAAGAGCCATTATATGAAACAAGAACTGATCCATATCCTATGTAAAAAATCATTCCAGTTCAGCGAAGAGCCCATTTTCAAGCTGGTTTCCGGTCAGATGAGCCAGTTTTATGTCAACTGCAAACCCACGACCCTCAGCCCCAGGGGCATGTTTTTGACCGGGCATCTTGTATATGAGGCTATCCGGGATGCCCGGGTCGCCGGCATCGGCGGACTTACTTTCGGCGCAGATCCCATCGCGGTTGCAGCGGCATTCGTTTCCGAACTCCAGGGAGGTCCGGTTCAGGCCTTTTCCATTCGCAAAACCCGCAAGGATCACGGCATGATCCGGTGGATCGAGGGGGATATTCAGCCGGGAGACCGGGTGGCCATCATTGATGATGTGGCAACTACCGGCGGCTCCACCATCAAGGCCATTGAACGGGCCCAGTCAGAAGGCATGAACGTGGTCAAAGTCGTCATTCTTGTGGACAGGCAGGAAGGGGGGCTGGAGAACATTCGAAAACATGTTTCGGATATCTCGGTTATTATTACCCGCGATGACCTGATGAACGTGATGCGCGGGAACTGATATTTTGGCCCCTGAAAATGCGTCGTTGCCCGTGATGCACAATAAAAAAAAACGACTGAATTCCAGGGGGATAGCCCTTCTGGTAACGGTGGCCATTCTCAGTGTGGCGGTGGCAGTCTCCCTGGAAATGAACCGCAGGGGCCGATCTACCGCGACACGGGCGGTTATCGAGCAAAACCGGACCACGCTGTCCGCAATGGCGTCGTCCGGTGTCCAGGTGGCGATGGCCATTCTGATCCGGGACAAGGCCGACAGCGAAATTGACAGCCTTCAGGAAGCGTGGGCGAATCCCGACATCGTTCAGGCCGTTGTAGCGGAACTGGCTTTTGAAACCGGCGAGCTTTCCGTTACCATCCAGGATGAACAGGCAAAAATCCAGGTTAATGCCCTTGTCCAGGGCCCGGCCGGCCGGCAGTATAATGAAGGACAGCGCCTGCTGTGGGACCGGTTCTTAAGGGCCATGCATGCCCGGCTTTCACCGGATGAACCCTTTGAGCCGGATGCCGTCATCTGTGCGCTGAAAGACTGGATGGATTCCGAAGATGATGATGCCCTTTCCTGCCTGAACGGCGCGGAATCCGATTACTATTTAGGGCTGACGCCGCCGTATCCCTGCCGTAACGGCCCTGTTCCCCATATCGGCGAACTGATGCGCATTAAAGGAATTACGGCGGATCTATTTTACGGATTGCCAAATGAAAGGGGCATATCGGACTATATCACGGCGTACCGCGGGGAAGATGCGCTGTCGCTGCCCGTGGGATCATTTGGCAGGATCAATATCAATACAGCGGAGCTCCCGGTTCTTGCAGCGATTCTGCCTTCCGGAAAAGAGGATCTGGCCCAGGCCCTGGTGGATTATCGGATTGAGATGTCGGACTCGCACTATATTCATGATCTTTCTTCTCCTTCATGGTATAAGCAGGTTCCAGATCTTCAGGGCGTCGTCATAGATCCGCGGCTGATCACCCTATCAAGCGATCTGTTCCGGATTCGCTCATCTGCGCGCATGGATACGCTTTCCGTGACGGCAACAGCCCTGGTTCACAGGGAGACGGATCCGGCCACCGGCAAGTATACCTGCAGGATTCTGACCTGGCTGGTTGAATAACCATAATCAATAGCCCGAGCCTGTCTCGGGTTTGTGAATATTTATGGCCATAAAAATTCTGGGTGTGGATTTTCGGAAAGATTCGGTCTCCGCGGTTCTGATACGCGGCAGTTATAAAGGGGTATGGATGGATGCCCATGCCCATGTTTTCCTCGATCAGCCGGAAGATATGGAAAAAGGGCTGGCTTCCTGTCTTGAAATTGTTTCCGGGCAGGCGGATATATCGCATGCGGTCTGTGTTGTGTCGCTGCCATCCGACCAGTTCTTTTACCGCAATATCGCATCGCCGTTTACGGATCCGGGAAAAATCGATCAAATGCTGCCCTATGAACTTGAGCAGAGCTTGCCGGTTCCCGTAGATGATCTGATGATAGATTTTGTTCCGGTCGGCCACGAGATGACTGAGAAAAAAAATCATTCACAGGCTATGGCAACTGATTGGCATCACATCCAGGGCGCTTTCCACCCGGATACTGGCCGCTGCGATCGAAAAGTCGCGCCTGGCCGAATATCTGTCTTGGCTGAAGCAGTCCGGTGTTGAACCGGAACGCATCGTGCCCGGAGGCTACGCCCTTTCCCTTTGCCTGATGCATGCGGACAGACAGCCCTTCGAACTGGCTGCTGGTGGATGCCGATCATACCCATACCGCGTTGTTTCTTGTCCTTTCCCGGACCTTGACGGTCATTCGCGCATTTCCCGTGGCCGGCGTATCTCCTTCGGCGGAGTTCCTTTTTCCCCTGATTCAGCAGACCCTTCTGAGTTCTGGAAAGGATGATCCGGATTGACAAGATATTTCTTGGCGGCGCGCTTTCAGATGCTTCCGCGAATGCATCGGAGATAGCTTCCCTGCTTTCCGAAAAATGCGCGATTCCGGTTCATCCGGTGAACCTGAGTGCCGATGCCGGGGTCCGTCTGAAATCCGATCTTCCTTCAAGCTGGCTTCCGGAAACTGGCGATTCTGCCCTGGGAGTTGCGCTTGCGAGAATGAACGGCTATGCCGGTCTGAACCTGCGAAAAGGGGGATTTGCCCTGAGAACTTCCTGGGCGGCCTGCCGGCAGGGCCTTCTGAGGACCGCCGTTATGGCAGGGGTTGCGATTCTGGCGGCTTTCGCGTATGTTCAAATCGATTTGCGAATTCTGGAAAAGAGATTGGACTTTCTGGACCGCCGGATCAATCAGGTGGTTACGGGCACTTTTCCGGAGATAACGACTATTGTTGAGCCGCTGCACCAGATGCGGACCCATGTTCAGAATGCGCAAGGCCCGGATTCCGGGTTCAGATAGAAAGACAGATCGGCGGCTCGTCGATCTGCTTGGCATCATCAGCAGCCGCATACCGGAAAATGTTCCGGTTGAGCTGGTTCGGTTTGTCTATGAAGACGGTACCATCCAGCTCACCGGCCATACCGATTCCTTCAATTCCGTTGAAGAAATCAAACGGCGACTGGAAAGCCCGAACGGCGGGTTTTCTCATGTCACGATCGTGTCGGCTAATCTGGACAATACGGGAAACCGTATTCAGTTTCACCTGAATATCGCGATATGAGACTGCCAGTTCAATTAAGTAACCGGGAAAAAATTGCTGTCTGGTCAGTGACTGCTGTTGGTCGGTGTTTTAATCGGGTTGGAGTGGGGCGTATTCCCGGTTCTCCAGCACAGGAAATCGCTGGATCAGGCCATACGTGCCAGGTCGATGGAGCTTGAGGAGATTCAGGGGCTGGAGAAAATCCATGCATTGCTGAAACAAAACGCAGAAGGGAGTCCGAACTCGCCTGGCATCCCGGGAAAAAGGCTTTACGCTGTTTTCGTACCTGGACCGTTCCGCGGCAAGTGCAGGGGTCAAGGAACACATCGCATACATGAAGCCTTCCGGGAGCGATATCCAGAGCAGCGATTTCAAGGTTTTTCAGGTGGAGATGAAACTTCAGGCCATTTCCCTGCATCAGCTCTCCGCCTTTCTCTATGGCGTTGAAACAGCAGACAGCCTGATACGGGTAAAAAAGGCTTCAATCGCCAAAACTGGCCAGTCTGCTGAAGGGATCGATGCGGTCCTCTGGGTGGAAACCATTGCGCCATAGGATATCGAAAAATTGCGGCTTATGCCGCGCTTCTTTCTGGTGATGACCGGAATATGGGGCGTTTTGCTCTTCCCGTCCGATGAACTCATTCAGTATGCTACGGTGTGGTCTCAGCCAGATGTCGCCAGATGCAGCGCTGTCGATCGGCCGCCTGGGACTGACGCTGCCGCCGGGTCTGGTAATGGACAACATTGCCGTGTCGTTACAGAACAAGTCCTCAGTTCAGGCAGACCAGATCCGTATGCTGCCAAAACTGGTTTCCCTGCTTCAGGACAGAAACCGGCATCCCCTGTCTGCCCGCCTGGTGCTTGCCGAAGTCCGCATGGAGCTTCCGCTTCCGGTGATCAGCAGCTTTCAGTTTCAAGCAGATTCAGGCTGATATCGGCTGGCAGGGTGAAAAACTGGAGATCACCTCCCTGGCAGCAGCGGGCGTTCAGATGGACGGGACCCTGAGCGGGCAAATTCAGGTAAAAACGCCGTTTGAAAACAGCCGCCTGCAGATGACCGGCGTTGTTCGCCTGAAACCGGAGTTTTTGACACGTTTGAAAGGCAGTTTTCTGGGGGCGGGTATCCCCGATCAGAAAACGGATGGCACCGGAATTCCCTTTCAGATAACCGGAACAGTCAAAGCCCACTGTTTTCTTTGAAATAAGCGTTCCGGCAAGTGAAAGCATCGGAGAAATGGCGCATGGCAATGCGTTAATTATGGGCTTGTTGCATTTTAATGGTCTCATAAATAGGTGCGTCAGAATAATTTCTTTTTGATGATATATTTGATAAACACGACCGACTGGATCAACCGGACTCTTGTGCTGCTGCAGGCCATGCTGATGGCGGGCGCGGTATTTTTCGGCGTGAAAGCCGGATATCGGCTGCTCCTTGGAGAGTTTGCTCCCTGCGGTATATGTTCGCCCATCTGAAAGAGAGCTCCGGAAAATCGCTGCCAACCGCCATTCATCCTTTTTCAGAATATGGGGTCATTTCCCGCCGGAATCTTTTTGAACCCTGGAACCCTCGGACCGGCAGCGCATTTCATCCGATATCGAAAGACTGCGGCAAACCCGGTTGAAACTAAAGCTTCTGGGTACCATTTCCGGGCCGGAAGACATTGCCTGTGCGGTCATTGAGGATGCTTCCGGGGAAAGGCCAGTTTCTGGTTAGAGTCGGCGATGCGATTCAGGATGCAGTCGTGGTAATGATCCTGAAAGGAAAAATCGTGCTTCAGGTCGGCGGCCGCGAAGAACTTCTGGAGATGGACCAGTGGACCAGCGGGCTGTCTCCTTCGTCGCCTTCAGGCTCCCAGACGTCCGCCCAGGTAGATGACCGGCAGCAGGTGATCAGCATCAAACGGTCTCAGATTGATGATGCCATCAAGGACATTAATAGTCTGATGAAACAGGTGCGGATCATTCCGAATTTCAATCAGGGAAAGCCCGACGGGCTGATGATCAGCGGTATTCCTCAGGATTCGTTTTTCAGCCAGATCGGCTTAAGAAGTGGGGACATCCTCTCCGGTGTGGATGGAAAAGCCATAGAATCCGTGGATGACGCCCTGAAGCTTTATACCGGCATGAAATCCGCTTCCCGTCTCAAGGTGCAGCTGAAGCGGGGCGGCAAGGAGGAAGTCATTGATTATGCCATTGAATGATGTCTCAGGATTGACGATTCATGACAGGTTAAGAATCAAAGCCGGAAAGCTGGAGATTCCCTGTCGGCGCTATGCTGACCTGTTGGCCGCAGAGTACTTTATTAATAACAGGAAATTGATCAGGTGATAAAATATTCGGGGTTTACGTATTCCGGCCGGTAACTGCTGGGTAGTGATCTTTTTGATGCTGTTGCTGTTTTCTGAAATGCCGGCTGCTGCAAAGGAAAAAAGATGCTTCCCGCCCCAGAAGCCATCTGAAAGCGCCGTGGTTTCGAATGGGCTGATATCCATTGATTTCAACAACGTGGATATCGCCGTACTGATCAAGTTCATCAGCGATCTGACCGGAAAAAACATGGTGGTGGATCAGCGCGTCACGGGCAAGGTCACGATCATCTCTCCGGATAAAATCACCGTGGCCGAAGCCTATAAGGTGTTTGAATCGGTTCTGGAAGTGTATGGATATACGGCTATCGAATCCGGGGGTATCGTCAAAATCGTGCCCCTTTCCGAAGCCCGGTCCCGAAGCATCGAAACCCTGATTCGGGAGTCATCCGGGTCTTCGGACGATCGGGTCGTCACCCAGGTGATTCCCCTGAAATATGCCAATGCCGTATTGATTTCCCGTCTCTTTGTCCCGCTCATTTCCAAGAGCAGCGTACTGATGGCCTATCCGCCCACAAACACGCTGATTGTCACGGATATGCATTCCAATATTCAGCGGCTGCTACGTATGATCAAGGCCATTGATGTGTCCAGTTCCGGGCAGGAAATCTCGGTATTTGTGCTGCGTTATGCCGCGGCATCCCAGGTGGTCAAGCTCCTGGATTCCATTTTTCAGACCGCTGCCAGGGCCGGTAAAGAGGATTCCGATGCCGGGATCCGGGTATTTGCCGATGACAGGACCAATGCTCTGGTGGTCATGGCCGGTGATGAGCATACCCAGAAAATCAGGAGCCTGATTCAGGAACTGGACAAGGAAACACCCAAGGGAAACGAAAAAATGCGGGTCTATTATCTGGAGAATGCCAAGGCCGAGGACTTGGTCAAGGTGCTTCAGGACATGCCCAGAAAATCCGACGGTGCACCTGAAAAAGACAAGGCGGATAAACCGTCCATTCTGTCCGAAAAAGTGAAGATTACGGCGGACAAGGCCACCAACAGTCTGGTCATCATGGCTGAAAAGAGCGAATATGCAGCGCTGGAAGAAATCATCCGGCTGCTCGATATCCCCAGAGCCATGGTCTATATTGAATGCCTGATCATGGAAGTGAATGTGAACAAGGATTTTAATATCGGGACCGAATGGGTAGCCATGGGGACAACCAGTATCGACGGAAGAGCCGCTGCTTTCGGCGGCGGATTCAGCGGGGCCGGAGCCTATCCCAATGTCAAGGGGATGATCTCCCCGATAACGGCGGCGTCGGAACCTTGCCGGCCGGGTTTTCAATGGGAATACTGAGCGAAACCCTGAATATCGGCGGCATTCAGTTTCCGGGCCTTGCCGCTGTCGTACATGCCTATAAAAAAGACAAGGATGTCAACATCCTGTCAACGCCCCAGATTCTGACCACGGATAATGAAGAGGCCGCGATTATGGTCGGAAAAAACGTTCCCTATCAGACCAAATCCGGCTCCACCGGAACCTTTGAATCCTTCAACACTTATGAATACCGGGATGTCGGCATCACACTGAAAATCACCCCTCAGATCAGCAGAGACCGGCTGGTCCGCCTGAATATCGCTCAGGAAGTGACCAAACTGGATGAGACAGGTCAATTCTGTCAGGTCGAATATCAACGATCGGCCGACCACACTGAAGCGAACCATTACCACAACCGTTCTGGTTCTGGACAACAATACGGTGGTGATCGGCGGGTTGATCGATGACAGCCTGTCCGTGACCGAATACAAGGTGCCCTGTATCGGGGATGTGCCAGTTATTGGGATGGCTTTTTAAATCCCGGGCGAAAAACCGGGAAAAAACCAATCTATATCGTGTTTATGACGCCCCATGTGATCAACCATCCGCATGAAAGCGAAGCCATTTACCATTCCAAACAGGAGCAGATGGACCAGATCCGGAAAAAGGCCGAGAGCGACAGTCCCGAGTCCGTCAAGGATTGAAAATGCCCATGAACCAATCCCTTAAGCGAATAATGCATTCATCGCTGTGGCATCACCGAGGCTGCCTGGCAGGAAGCCGAAAGACTTGCCGACACCCGGGGCATCGGCGTCTGCGAAATTCTCGTTCAGAAAAAACTGGTTTCCGAACTCCAGTTTCTGGAATGCGCCGGCGAGTGTTATGATATTCCGGTATGGGCGGATCTTCCCATTTCCCAGGATACGATCTTTGGCGGCGAAGCCCTTTCCCGAAGGATTCCCATCCAGTTTCTGAAAAACCATGTTCTGGTGCCGCTGAAGTTCAGGCGCGGAAGCGGCGCAGAAGACCTGGATGCAGAGGGCTCCGATCATCAGGTAGTGATCGCGGTCCATGATCCATCCGCTTTTCAGCCGGTTGACGATTTGATCAAGATTCTGGAAATCCGCGAATTCAAACTGGTTCTGTCCCCGCGGGACGTGATTCTGTCGGCCATTACCCTCAGTTACGACCGGAACCTGGATTCCGATGAAGATCTGGTTCAGACCCTGGAAGACGATTCCCGGTGCGCAGATCCAGGATCTGGAAGTGACTGCGGATCTTCTGGATGACACCAGCGAGGCGCCCATTATCCGGCTGGTGAACCAGATCATTACCCGGTCCATTCGCGCCCGGGCCAGCGATATCCATATCGAGCCATACCAGGACAGCCTGAAAATCAGGTACCGGGTGGACGGCATTCTCTACGACCTGCTCACGCCGCCAAAGTGGATGCAGCCCGCGCTCATCTCCCGCATCAAGGTGATGTCCAGGCTCGATATTGCGGAAAAGCGCCTTCCCCAGGACGGCCGCCTGAACATTCGAATCGGCAACCAGGAAATCGATATCCGGGTGTCAACCATTCCCACGGCCTTCGGGGAGCGGGTGGTGCTGCGGCTCCTGAACAAGTCCGGATCCCTGCTGACATTGACCGAGCTGGGCATTTCGCCGCCGCAGCGGGAGCTTCTGGAAAAAGTGACGGCCTTTCCCAACGGCATTTTTCTGATTACCGGGCCAACGGGAAGCGGAAAAACAACGACTCTTTACGCCATCCTGTCAGCGATCAACAAGCCGGCCATCAATATCATCACCATTGAAGATCCGGTGGAGTACCAGCTGAAGGGCATCAGCCAGATTCAGGTCAATCCCAAAATCGATCTGACGTTTGCAAGGGGGCTGCGCTCCATTGTCCGTCAGGATCCGGACGTGATTCTGGTGGGCGAGATCCGGGACAAGGAAACCGCGGATATCGCGGTTCAATCCGCTCTGACCGGGCATCTGGTGTTTTCAACCCTGCACACCAACGATGCGGCCAGCGCCATTACCCGGCTGGTGGATATCGGTGTGGAGCCTTTTCTGATTTCCTCATCGGTGATTGCCGTGGCGGCCCAGCGGCTGATCCGGGTTCTGTGCGAGCACTGCAAGGCGCCTTATATTCCCACGGAAACGGTTTTAAACAGCATGGGGCTGACGCTGGACCAGCTTCAGGGGCCTGTTTACCAGGCAAAAGGGTGTCCTGCCTGTTTTCATACCGGATACCGGGGAAGGACCAGCATTTTCGAGATGATGGTGATGGACAGCGGGCTGAAAAATCTGATCCTTAAAACCTATGATTCCAGCCGCATCAAGCAGGAAGCCCTCAGAAAACACATGGTGACCCTGGGTGAAGACGGTGTTGAAAAAGTGCTCGGCGGCATCACAACCTTTGAGGAAGTGCTTCGCGTCACCCAGAGCATTGCCTGAAACATGCATCTTATGAAGACGAGTTAATTTACTGTGTCTGTTATGCCTGGTTGTCTTCTGCCTGGTTCTTGACCGCTCGGCCGGCTGATCTTGCCACAGGATCCGGAGCTGGCGAAGATGTGACTACTCCGTGAGGAGTCTTTGTTCTGTTTCTCCCATTGCGTTTTACCAGAAATTCATTTCTCCCGCGGACGGGAACCGCTGCCAGATGAGTCCCTCGTGCTCGGCCTACAGCAAGGAAGCGTTTCAGACCCACGGCTTTTTCCTGGGCTGGATCATGACCTGCGACCGCCTGATGCGCTGCGGCCGGGATGAAACCCATTTGTCTCCCGGAATACTGACTCCTGAAGGCCGCCTGACTTTAGATCCCCTTTCCGCCAACGATTCCTGGATGAAATAATCAGACGGAAACAGCCGATCGCAAAAAACGAAGCGGCAAATACATCATCGATTTCCGGATCGCATGCCCAGCGCCACTTTTCACTGATGGGATCTTATTCTTGTGCTTTGTTCGAATCGTTACCGTTCTTTCCATGTATTTCCCGGCAGCTTAAAAAATTGAGGGCCTTCATGGTCATGACGACATCGCGATGCTGATTCAGCACCTGGATTTCGGAACGGATGATCCCCCGATCCGGCTTGGAACGGGAGCGGTTGGCTTCGATGACTGTCACGCGGATCGACAGCACATCGCCCGGGTATACGGGTTTCAGCCAGCGCAATTCATCCACCCCCGGGGAGCCAAGACTCGCCACGTGGGACAGGTAATGATCGACAAAAAGGCGCATCATCAAGGCCGACGTATGCCAGCCGCTGGCGATCATTCCGCCATAGATCGAACGCTTTCCGGCTTCCGGATCCGTGTGAAAGGGCTGGGGGTCAAACCGCTTTGCAAAGGTGATCACCTCATCGGCTTCCACGGTTATGGCGCCGAATTCGTGACTTTCTCCGGGGATGTAGTCCTCGAAATACCGCTGTTCAACAGGCGGGGTGAAGCTGTTGGGGGTCATGGCTGTTTCCTGTTCTGATTTTCATCCGGGTCGATGATGCGGTTTTTCCAGGCCGGATTCAGTGACAGCATGGCACGGGCCTCATCCGGGGAGGCGATCTCCCTGCCGATTTCCCGGGCGATGGCCGTCACTTTTTCCACCAGCCGGACATTTGAGGCCGGCTGGCCGTCCGGCATGAAGAGATTGTCTTCAAGCCCTACCCGAACATGTCCGCCCATGGCAATGGCCATGGCTGCAAGGGGAATTTCCGCTTTTCCGATTCCGGTTGCCGTCCAGGTGGATCCGGGTGGAATGCTGTCGACCAGAAACACGAGATTACGGGCGGATCCGGACATGGAGCCGGGCGCGCCCAGCACGAAATTAAAATGCAGGGGCGGCGTCAAAAGTCCTTTTTTCTGCAGGAACAAGGCATTGCTGATCATGCCTGCCTCAAACACCTCGATTTCCGGCTTTACTCGGGTCTGGTGATAAACGGTTGCCAGAAATTCAATGAACTGGGGAGAATTTTCATATATCATGCCCGGCAGGTTATTGGATCCGGTGGTGAAAGATCCCATTTCCGGCAGCAGTTTGACCGGATTGGTGCGGTCTTCCCATTTTTTGCCGGCCCGTCCTCCCGTGGACAGTTGAACGATAACATCCGGTGCAACCGCCTTGATGTGCTGAACAATATCCATGAAAACAGCAGGGCTTAACGTGGGTTTTTCCAAATTGTCCCTTGCATGAACATGAAACAGGCTGGCGCCGGCATCGGCGCAGCGGCTGACATCCCTTGCAATTTCTTCGGGGGTCACCGGCAGATTCGCATTCATTTCACGGGTCGGCACATTTCCGGTAAGCGCTACGGTAACAATCAGTTTCTCCACGTCCTTCCTCCTGAATAAAAATAAATCCTGCCTTGTAGAATCATGGCGACACATCATCAAAAATGCCAAAAATTCAAAATAAGTATGGTATCCTTAACATATTATTGATAATAAGGCAATTTAGACGGCATTGTAAAAAGTCCGGATGCTGCGTTGCGCTGCATCCTTCGTCATTGCGACGTACGATAAGCTCGCCTCATTCCTCAGGATTTGCGCGCCTTGCCTGCGAACTTTTTACCAAACCGTCCGAATTTTGACTGGTTGCAAATTCATCAATATTGAGTGGTTGCCAACCCGTTTTATTTCAAACGAACCGATAAACATCGTCTTCCGAAGGTATGTCGTGATGACCCAAAACCATTGCCGCGTTTTATCTTCAGGACTGGTTCCCCTTATCTTCCTCCTGTTCATGGGAGTATGCCCATGCGGGAAATCAGGTGGTCCTGGATGCGGACCAGCAGTACCAGTATGCGGAAAGCTGTTTTAGCCGCGGGGACTATGAAGCCGCAACCGCTGAATTCAAACGGTTTGTGCATTTTTTCCCGGAGGATGTGCGGGTGGAAAAAGCCTTGTTTGCCATCGCAATGTCCGATTACCACAGGGAACGTTTTCAGGAAGCCATCGCGGGCTTCACCGAATCCGAAGGCCGTTTCCCGAATACGCCATTGTCCATCCGGGCCGCCTTCATGATTTCCGAGTGCTACCTGCGGCTGAAGGACATGGGAAATGCGATTATCACCCTTCACAACCTGCTGGCGCAAACCGATGATACCGATGTCCGGGATGAAGCCTACGATAGAATGGCCTGGATGTATATCGAACGCGGTGAATTTGAAACGGCAAGATCGGTTTTTCAGAAAATCAGCCTCAAAAACCAATCCCGGTATGCCGTGGATATGCTTTCAAGCGAGCTGGAAAAAGACGTGTTGATTCCCCGGAAAGATCCCCAGGTGGCGGGGGTTTTATCCATTCTGCCCGGAGGCGGGTATTTTTACTGCGAGCGCTATCAGGACGCTTTGGTGGCGTTTCTGCTGAATGGCGCCCTGATCCTGGCCTCCTGGGAGGCTTTTGATCAGGGGAATCCGGCGCTGGGCGGTGTCATCGCTGCGGTTGAATTCGGATTTTATGCGGGAAATATTTACGGCGGCATTGCCAGCGCCCATAAATACAATGACCAAAAAACGCGCAGCTTTATCGAATCGTTGAAAGAAAATGCCCGAATCGGCGTTTCAGGCGCAAAAGGCGGCCTTGGGCTTTCCGTTCAGATTCCTTTCTGAAAAAAAAGGGACATTATCCTTTGACAACCGCGATGGGGCGAAGTCTTGCCACTTTTCGGGAAATGCCGGCCCCGTGAACCGCTTCCACCACCTGTGAGACGTTTTTGTAGGCATCCGGCATTTCCTCGGACAGCGTGGACCTTCCGGTCCATCGCACCAGAATGCCCTTGTCTTCCAGCTCCCGGTGAATGGATCTGCCTTTGCTGGCCTTCTGGGCTGCGGATCGGCTCAGGACCCGGCCTGCGCCGTGGCAGGTGGATCCGAAGGTTTCGCTCATGGCTTTGTCTGTTCCCACCAGAACATAGGAAGCGGTTCCCATATCTCCGGGGACGATGACGGGCTGGCCGATGTGGCGATAATTCCCGCGAAGGGACGGATGTCCCGGCGGAAAAGAGCGGGTGGCGCCTTTGCGGTGAACGCAGACTGTCAGGGCTTTACCGCCGATCTCATGCACTTCTTTTTTTGCGATATTGTGGCAGACATCATAGATCAGGCGAAATCCCAGGTTTTTCGGCCCGATTTGCAGCACATTTTCAATGATTCTTCGGCTGTGGTGCATCAGAACCTGTCGGTTTGCCCAGGCGTAGTTGGCGGCGCAGGCCATGGCCCGGAAATAGCGCTTGCCTTCCTCGGAACCGATCATGGCGCAGGCCAGCTGCCGGTCAACCAGTTTGAAATCGCGTTTATGGGACAGCTTGTTCATCAGTGCCAGGTAATCATCGCAGACCTGATACCCCAGGCCCCGGGAGCCTGAATGCAGCATCACGGTGACCTGGCCTTCAAACAGGCCGAACCCCCTTGCGGTATCCGGGTCAAAAACAGCATCCACGACGCCGATCTCAAGAAAATGATTGCCGGAGCCAAGGGTTCCAAGCTGTTTTTTCCCCTGTCCAGGGCGCGTTCGCTCAGCTCGGAAGGGTCGGCATCGGGCAGGCATCCGCCGTCTTCGGTGTGATCCAGGTCGGCCGCTTCCCCGAGGCCCTGGCGAACGGCCCACTGGCTGCCGGTTTTCAGGACCTGTTTTTCATCGGAAGCGGACAGCTTGACCGAGCCGGTCGATCCGACCCCGCAGGGGATGTTCTGGTACAGGGCGTTCACCAGCGCTTCGAGCCTGGGCCGAACCTCCGGTTCCGTTAGGGATGTGCCGGCCAGGCGAACCCCGCAGTTGATGTCGTAGCCGACCCCTCCCGGAGAAATGATGCCGGTCTCCCAGTCAAAGGCCGCAACCCCGCCGATGGGAAACCCATATCCCCAGTGCATGTCCGGCATGGCAAGAGACGCTTCGATGATTCCGGGAAGGGTGGCCACGTTGGCCACCTGCGAAAAGGCTTCCTGGCTGTCTGCGGCCGTCAGCAGGGAAGCGCTGGCATACACCCTGCCCGGAACCCGCATATCCCCGGTTCGGGGGATTTCCCACCGGTAGTCGTCAAGCTGCTTGAGTGCGATCGTCATGGCTGTCCTTATTGCTAAAACCCCAGAGATTGCTGTTTGGGAATGGCCGAACGCCGAACTCTCGGCGGTGTTTCGGCTGGCGGCAGGGTAGCGTTTTCAGATATCTTCCGGTACGATACCCGTATCCTGTCCTTGGGCTCCATCAGAATTTCCTGGATTTCATAAAGTGTCATGTTGATTTCCTGCCGGGTCATTACCGGAAATCCATGATGGCTGCTCACATATTTCAGCGGTTTATCCCGTTCCCGGCATTCTGCGATAAACGCATGGTGCGCAGCGACCCGCTCGGAGATCCGGGCGTTGAGAAATGAACAGGAGTTCCGGATCTGATCCGTGATCACATCCTTGAACGCTTTGTCCAGTTCAACCCCGATACTGTTCCGGCAGGCAGCCATGGCAGCCAGGATGGTGGTTCCGGTTCCCAGAAACGGATCCAGAACCGTGTCTCCCTTTACAGAGTACATGTGAATCATCCGGTACGCCAGCTCCAGGGGGAAAGCCCCGCTTCGCTTGCGTACGTTGTCGCTGTTCAGCTTCTGGGTCGTTCCCTTGAAGTCCCAGATATCCGAAAACCATTTGTTCCGCTCTTCCCAGAAATAGGCGCTTTCCTGGCGGGCCAGTTTATCCGCTTCGGAATCAAAGCGGCGTTTGCCGCCTTTTCGAAACACCAATACAAATTCGTGCTCCAGGGTGATATAGGCCCCTGCAGGAAGCATCCCTGAGCCCATGAATTTATTCGGGGCATTGGTCTGCTTGCGCCACAATATCACGGGCAGGGCATCAAAGCCGATGCTTGTACAAAAAGAAAGTATCCGGGAGTGGTTTGAAAAAAGCTGAAACTTCTCATCAATGGTCCGGACGGCATCCCCGATGTTGATGCAGAGAAACGCGCCGTTCTTCAGCACGCGGTACATCTCCTTCCATACGGCATCCAGTTCTTCGTGCATCAGGGAAAACGCCGCATTCCCCTTTTCGCGGTCAAGCGCCTCTTTGATGGGACTGGAAAGAGATTTAAACAGCTCATCCCACATCTGAATCATCGGATAGGGCGGCGATGTCACCACCAGATCAATGGATTGATCCGGAATTTTGGAGATTTTTTTGGCATTGCAAAACATGAACTGGTGTTCCGTGGTGGTCACAAAATTACCCTTTCAATTGATTAAACATCGAAAATAACGCTGGCTTCCCATCCCGCGGGAGATTGGGTCACCTGTATGCGATGATAGGTGACAGCCTTGATTTCATGATTCAGGCGATGCAGAGTGGTATTAAATGCGCTCACCGCGAATATTGGCACTCACCATGAATTCTGAGATTTCCAATACCTCGATTTCCTTGACCAGCAGTTCCTTGCCGGTCCACAAATAAAGCAGTTCCCGCAGCCAGTTGACCATAAGATCCGGCCAGTCCGAACCGGATACCTGAACCGAATGTTCGAAGCCGGATTTCACAAGACTGATATCGGCGATCAGGTCGAAAAGGGCCATCCCGGCGTTTTCAAAAAGCGCTTTCAAATCCTTTCCAAACACCTGAATGCCGCAGTCCGCAGTCGGGTCCATTCGCCTGTACGTCATTTCATGTCCTTGCGGCTGTCCTTGGATCAAACCGATTCAAGATCGGCAAGCTGCTGATCAAACTGTTTTTTTCCTTCCTCGTAAGCAGCAGTGAGGGTTTCCAGCTCACCGAACAGGGATTCAATCCGCTGCTGGGAATGATGAATTTCCTGAGACAGTTTGACGATTCTGGGGCCGTCATTCTCCTGGGTTGCAGCCGTCATGGCATGGCTGGAATCCGCGATCCGGGCTTCATGGTGTTCGATATCGTTTTCAATGGCGGAAAGACGTTTTTCCATGGGCTTCAGGCTTTTGGACCTGCGGGTGATGATTTCAGAGCGCAGTTTGCGGATCTGTTTGGAAGACAGCCGGTCAACAGGAGGGGATTCGGCAAGTTGCGCTTTTTCCGGAGTTTCATCCTCCCATCCGTTTTTATCCAGAAACCGCTGATATCCGCCTTCAAACATGGATACCCCGTCTTGGTTAAAGACAATAAGCCGCTCAGCCAGAGCATGCAGGAAAAGTTCATTGTGCGTTACCATGATCACGGTACCGTCAAAGCTGTCGATGGCTTCCAGCAGCGCGTCGCAGGACTCCATGTCCAGGTGGTTGGTGGGTTCGTCCAGTAGCAGCAGATTGACGGGCGTGACCAGAATTTTTCCCAGCATGACCCGGCTTTTCTCGCCGCCGGACAGAACAGCGATTTTCTTTAATGCGGTTTCGCCGCCGAACATCATGGCTCCGCAGATGTTTCGGGCCAGTTGTCGGTCCACATGGGGATGGGAATAGAGAATTTCTTCCTCGACGGTCCGGCTGTCCACCAGCGACTGGATATTGGTTTGCTCAAAAACGCCGGCAGTAATCGCCGGATGAAAGACGATATCGCCTTTTTGGGGAGTCAGGGAGCCGGCCAGAAGCTTGAGCAGGGTGGTTTTGCCTTTGCCGTTTTTTCCGATCACACAGATCCGGTCTCCGGACTGTATCGAAAAATCAAGGTCCTGGATAAGGGGCGTATCGGGGTCGAAACCAAAGTTGAGATCGCGGACCGTCACCACATGCTTGGCGGAAAAGGGCTGGGTCTGAAATGAAAATTCAAGGTTTTTGGCCTTGTCCAGTTTTTCCTGCCGGGTCATCTTGGAAAGCGTTTTGATGCGGGACTGCACCATGTTGGCCAGCCTGGCCTTGGCGCGGAACCGCGAAATGAAGAGCTCGATTTCCTTGCGGCGTTTTTCGTCATTCAGGCGGGTTTTTTCATACACTTCCTCGTCCAGGGCAATCTGGGCATAGTATTTTCCGGTGTCTCCGGCGATCTTCCGGACTTTCCGGCGGTGGATTCCCAGGGTGTGGGTCACGATCTTGTCCATGAAACTGCGGTCATGGGTGATGAGCATCAGTTCATGGGGCCAGTTGATCAGAAACCGTTCGATCCAGCGTATGGAGGTGATGTCCAGGTAGTTGGTGGGCTCGTCCAGAAGCAGCAGATCGGGTTCCGAGACCAGGGCCTTTGCCAGATTCAGGCGGACCTGAAATCCTCCGGAAAATGTTTCCGGAGGCTGCTGCATGTCGTCATTGGAAAATCCCAGACCAGCCAGAATTTTCTCCGCTTTCCAGGAATGATCCTTCTCGCTTTCCATCAGACCGGTCATGGCTTCTTTCAGAACCGTTTTCATTGAAAAATCGATATGCTGCTGAACATAGCCGATGCGGTAGCCCTTCGGCATCAGAATGTTTCCGGAATCCGGCTGATCCATGCCGGCAACCAGCCGGAACAGGGTGGTTTTCCCGTGCCCGTTCCGGCCCACCAGGCCGATCCGTTCCCGGGAATTGAGTTTAAAGCTGATGCCGTCAAAAAGAATATATTTTCCAAAACTCTTGGTAAGATTTTCAACACTGATCATGGACAAACTTTCTGTAAATGTTCATGTAAATAGACAATGGGCGATAGGCTATGGGGTGATAGATGATGGTTCTATCGCCCATAGCCTATTGCCTCTGGCCTGTTTTATCTGGGATAACCGGTGATTTCCCGGATCCGTTTGTAAAAGGGTTTGAGTTTGCGGTACATTTTCTTGTAGATATCCCGGTAAAGGTCCTCATACAGCTGGTGCACATTCATGTCCGGCTCAAAGACATCCCCGATATGGGTCATGGCCTTTACCGCCGATGAAAAATCGCTGTGAAGCTCCAATCCGACCGCCGCGTCGATGGCAGCACCCAGGCCAGAGGTTTCATAGAGCCTGGGTCTGGCAGCCGGCAGGCCGAAGATATCCGCCGTGATCTGCATGGCGCACCGGCTCTGGGAGCCGCCGCCGGAGACGCGAAGGCTGGTGATGGGGATGTGGGTTTTTTTCTCGATCCGCTCCTTTCCTTCCCGCAGCGCATAGGCCAGGCCTTCCAGGATCGAGCGGTAAAGATGAGCCCGGGAGTGGACATCGCCAAAGCCGATAATGGCGCCTTTGGCTTCCGGGCCGGGCAGCTTGACTCCCGGGGTCCAGTATGGCTGTAAAATCAGCCCCATGGCGCCGGGAGGCACGGCTTCAACAAGCTTTTCAAACAGGGCCTCTGGCGCAAGACCCTGCTGGGCGGCCTGCTGCAGTTCCGGGTATCCGAATTCCTCCTTGAACCAGCTCACCATCCAGTATCCCCGGTAAATCTGGACTTCCAGGGTATGAAACCCCGGAACAGCCGCCGGGTAGGGGGGTAGCAGGGGAATGGCTTCCACGTATTTTTTGTGGGTGACGTTGATGGTTGCGGTGGTGCCATAACTGAGGCAGCCGACGCAAGGATCCAGACTTCCCGAGCCGATGACCTCACAGGCCTTGTCGGCGGCTGCGGCAATGACCGGAAGGCCGGCGGGAATGCCTGTGGCATCCGCAGCAGCGGGGGTGATTTTGCCAAGCTGCTGTGTGGCGGGAACGAGTTCGGGAAGAACCGCCGGGTCCATGGGAACGCAAAGCCATTTCCAGTCCCAGCTTCTGGCCCAGCAATGATTCCGGTAATCAAAGGGAAGATAGCCCACCTGACATCCGATGGCGTCCACAAATTCTCCTGTCAGCCGGAACGTCAAAAACCCGGAAAGCAGCAGGTATTTGTGCGTTGCCCGCCAGATGTCCGGCTGGTAGGTCCGGATCCAGTTGGCTTCTGCTTCGGCCTGAAAATAAGCGATGGTGTCGCCCAGGCGTGCTGCTTTGAAAATCAGGCCCCAGGGTCCCCGTAGGGGAAGCTGGCCAAGGGTTTTACGCTGATCCAGCCAGAGCATGGCCGGACGAAGGGGCTTTCCGGATGCATCCACGTTGACGACCGTTCCCCGCTGGCTGGTGAGCGAAATTCCCGCGATGCGTTCTTTTTGAATAATGCCATTATCCCAGATTTTCCGGCAGGCCCGGCACAGTGACTTCCAGAAAATCTCCGGGTCCTGCTCGGCCCACCCGGGGTGCTCGGAAAAATAAGGGGTAAACAGAACCTGTTCCCTGTCGAGGAGATTGCCGTTTAAATCAAACACCAGGGCTTTCAGGCTCTGGGTTCCGCAGTCAATTGCCAGAAGAAGGTCCTTCATTCGCTGGGTTACGCCATGCCGCGAAGCACGTAATTGAGGATGCCGCCATGCTGGTAATACGTGACTTCAACCGGGGAATCCAGGCGGGCAATGACCTGGAAACGGACTTGGGTTCCATCCGGGTGTTCCGCAATGACCGGCAGTTCTTTTCCGGGAGAAAGATCCGATGCGATCCCCGTGATCCGGTAGGTTTCGGTTCCGGTCAGGCCAAGGGATTCATGGCTGTCGCCGGGTTTGAACTGAAGCGGCAGAACCCCCATGCAGACCAGATTGCTTCGGTGAATCCGCTCAAAGCTCTCCGCGATAACCGCCCGGATCCCCAGAAGCAGCGTGCCTTTGGCGGCCCAGTCCCGGGAGCTTCCGGTGCCGTATTCTTTTCCGGCCAGAACCAGCAGCGGCGTGCACGCGTCCCGGTATTTCATGGCCGCATCGTAAATGGTCATTTTTTCGCCATCCGGCAGCCACAGGGTCCATCCGCCATCCACGCCCGGAACCAGTCTGTTTTTCAGGCGGATATTGGCAAAGGTTCCCCGCATCATTACCTCGTGGTTGCCGCGCCGGGCGCCGTAGGAATTAAAATCCGGCGGCGATATGTTCTGGGCGATCAGGTACTTTCCAGCAGGGCTATTGGTGGGAATGGCGCCGGCAGGCGAAATGTGATCGGTGGTGACGCTGTCGCCCAGCAGGGCCAGAACCCGTGCGTCCTGAATGTCCAGGATGGGTTCAGGCACAGGGGTGGTGTGGCGGAAAAATGGCGGCTCCTTGATGTAGGTGGATGCCTCGTCCCACGGGTAAAGGGCATATTCGGGGGTGGGAAGGGCCTGCCAGCTGGCGTCTCCGTCAAAAACAGTCGCATAAGCGCTTTGATAGCGGTCCGGGGTGTTGAAGGACGCGACTTTTTCCTGGATTTCTGCAAAAGAAGGCCAGATATCCTTGAGATAGACCGGGGCGCCATCGACGCCCGATCCCAGCGGCTCGGTTTCAAATTGGATATCCACGGTACCGGCAATGGCATACGCAACGACAAGGGGAGGGGAGGCCAGGAAATTGATCCGGGTCAGGGGATTGATTCTGCCCTCGAAATTGCGGTTTCCGCTCAGCACGGATGCCACGACCAGATCATGCTCCTTGATGGCCTGCGAAATGGCATCGTCAAGCGGTCCGCTGTTTCCGATACACGTGGTGCATCCGAAGGCGACCAGATAAAAACCCAGGCGTTCCAGATACGGCAGGAGTCCGGCGGATGCCAGATAGTCAATGGCCACTTTGGAGCCGGGTGCAAGGCTCGTTTTGACCCAGGGCTTGACGGACAGCCCCAGCTCCACGGCCCGTTTGGCCAGAAGCCCTGCAGCCATCAGGACGGACGGGTTGGAGGTGTTGGTGCAGCTTGTGATGGCCGCAATCACCACGGCCCCATGATCGATATTCACCGGTACGCCGTCAAGGGTGATTTGCTTGCCGTTTTTATGCGGAAGCAAACAGGCGTCATCGCTTGCTGCATCAGGCTCTTCCAACGACGGCCTGCCGCCTTCATGCTCCCATAATGCCATCATTCCATGCGGTTTCGGCTCTACGCCGCACGACTCAATAAGAAATTGATCAAAAACCGGTTTCATTTCTTTGAGAAGCACCCGGTCCTGAGGGCGCTTGGGGCCGGCCAGGCAGGGTTCGACGGATCTCCAGATTCAGACTGACGGTGTCGCTGTAAACCGGGACCGGCGAAGCATCGGAGCGGAAAAGCCCCTGGGTTTTGCAGTAACTTTCGACTATCCGAAGCGTCTTTTCAGGTCTTCCGGTCAGCCGAAGATAGCGAAGGGTTTTTTCATCCACGGGGAAAAAGCCCATGGTGGCGCCGTATTCAGGGGACATATTGGCGATGGTTGCCCGGTCCTCGAGACTCAGTTCCAGAACACCGGGGCCGAAAAACTCGACAAATTTTCCCACAACGCCTTTTTTTCTCAGCATCTGCGTGATCGTCAGCACCAGATCGGTTGCCGTGGTTCCTCTGGCGGGTTTTCCCTCCAGTTTAAAACCGATCACCTGAGGCGTCAGCAGATAATATGGCCTTCCCAGCATGACGGCCTCGGCCTCGATGCCGCCGACCCCCCATCCCAGAACCCCCAGGCCGTTTATCATGGTGGTGTGAGAGTCCAGGCCGACAAGCGTATCCGGATATGCCACCGGTCCCAGGGGGCTGTCTGCCACGCAGACCCCCCTTGCCAGGTATTCGAGATTGACCTGGTGGCAGATGCCGGTGGCAGGGGGTACCACGCTGAAATTCTGAAAGCTTTTTTGCCCCCAACGCAGAAACGCATACCGTTCGGAATTTCGGCGGTAGTCGAATTCCGTGTTCCGGGAGGCAGCATCCGATGATCCAAAAACATCCACCTGAACCGAGTGGTCAATCACGAGTTCGGCGGGGATCAACGGGTTGATTTTCGAGCAGTTTCCGTAAAGCCGCTGGGCTGCATCCCGCATGGCAGCAAGATCCACAATGGCCGGCACACCCGTAAAGTCCTGAAGCAGGACCCTTGCCGGCATGAACGGCACCTCGCCGGCGGACTGGGCGGACTGTCCCCACAACGCCATATTTTCGATATCCCGGGAGGTGACCAGCAGGCCGTCTTCATGGCGCAGCAGGTTTTCCAGAAGAATTCGAATGCTGTAAGGAAGCCGGTCGATACCCGAAAAGCCGGCCTTTTCGAGCAAGCTCAGGCTGTAGCAGGTTAACTGGCCTTCATCCGTTTTCAGTATGGATCGGGTGCCAAAGCTGTTGGGATGTTCTGCCATGTGAAATCCTCCTGATTTCTTGATAATGGGGTGTAACATGAAATGAAAATAATAAATTATTTTCCAAGATCATATAAAATAATATCAGAAACGACAACAGATTTCCGCCTGCGATTATCCCTTGACCTGGATTGAGAGAAAGCATATTCAATAAACACTTCGGTTGGTTGACAAGGCAAATGGTTGTTTCGGGATCTGTGCCAATCCATCATCAAGTTTTTTTTGATATGAATCCACCAAGTTTTCAAGTGAGATTGACGAATGATATCCTCAACTGACTTCCGTTTGAAATTTCCGGCTGTTATTTGTCGGTTCTCTTTTGGTAGGAGAACCTCGTATTCCCTGATTTTTTTCATCATGCTGCTTTGTGCAAGCAGTGCGTCGGCATTTTTCAGCGATGGCAAAATTGATGATGATTTTTCGTATCGATCCCTGCGGGTTGAAATTCTGAAAACCAAACGTGGCGGGTGTTATCTTGAGGGCGAAATTTTAAACAAAACGAAAATTGTCCAGGAAGATATTTCGGTTACGGTTTATGCCTATGATTATTTTGACCATTCTTTATGGAAAGAAATGGTAAAGATTGATATTGTGGATCCTTTTTATAACAGCGGTAAAGGCTATATTTTCCGGAAAAAAATGCGCAGTTGCGAAGTGCCGGCAAAATTTCGATTCAAAGTAACCGGGGTTAAGAAACAAGAGGCCAAAAAGGGGATTCCGGCTAAACCTGAACACAAAAAATCCGTTTCGAAGAATAGCAGGCAAAAAGATGATTCAGGCGCTGTTGATGTTCACTCAGGTCATGGCAAGAGCCCGAGTGTCTCGCAGCCACTGGATAATTCAGCACTAAATGATGGCATATCGGATTCTGTATCGCCGGTTGTCCCTGCCCGGAGATATCTGATCATCTTGACGAACGGGAAGGAAATAATCACGGATTCTTGTCGGGAAGCGGACGATGCGGTGTTTTTTTATCGAAATGGCGGTGAAGTCAGAATAAACAGGGATCAGGTGTCTGAAATCCGGAAACTGGATTGAATTTTGCGTTGTGGCACGAAATCGTGGAAAATCCGGAAGCTTGAAAGGGTAATGATTTAAGAAAACACGATATTCACCATTATACAATCGAAAAGCGATGAGATTTATGATGGTACAGGGTTTGTTTGAAACCTGTCATTTCTTGTTGACAGGAAATGCCAAGTTGACTATAGGCAAAGTCTTAAATGTTTCGCTGATGCGGCGCCCGGAAAAGTGCCCCTGACCGCGTTTCATTTTGAAAAAACCGATCACAGGTTAACGGAATGAGGAGTGCCTTTTTTATATGAAACTGGAAAAATTGTTGTCCCAACATAAAACCGCCCTGGTCAAACGCTGGTTTGATGAAGTTGTGAGGACATATCCAGTTGATACCGCCAAGTTTTTACAGCAGCAGAAAGATCCTTTCGCCAATCCCGTGGGAAGAACCACGCTCAAGGGCCTTGAAGCCTTGTTTGATGTTCTGGCAACCGGACTGGACAGGGAGGCACTCAATTCTTTTCTGGATCCCATTATCCGTATTCGCGCGATTCAGGACTTTACCCCTTCAAAGGCCACCTCTTTTATTTTGTTCCTCAAGCAGATCATCCGGGAAACCCTCGGTAAAGAATTTCAGGATCCGCAGGTGATGACAGCTTTCATGGAATTTGAATCCAGAATCGATGATCTATGCCTGATGGCATTTGACATTTATGTGAAGTGCAGAGAAACGCTTTACCAGATTCAGGCCACTGAAATGCGCAACACGACGTTTCGGGCGTTTCAGCGGGCCGGACTGGTAAAGGATGTTGCCGGATGAGGATTCTCCGGGGCTGCGACTGGTAACGCCGCCAAAAAACGGCAACTGCAACAAGTGACGGGTATTCGGGTCAGTGGCTTAAAGGTATCAAAGGGGCGTCGTTCCTGGAAAGCCATAGCGTTCAATATATTTTTTTAGTCCCCGCTACATGCACGCTGATGAGCGGGGCCACAGAGCGAGGTGATGGTCAATGAATGTAAAGTACATGTATTCCCTGTTGGCAGTGATTGCGTTATTTCTGCTGGCCTATCTGGGTGTGGAGGCCGCAGGGCTCGAACTTCTGTTCGGGATCGTCATACCCTATGTTGCGGTGGCTGTCTTTCTTGCCGGCGTTGTTTACCGGGTGATGGGATGGGCGCGTTCCGCAGTGCCGTTTGCCATTCCTTCAACCTGCGGCCAGCAGCAATCGCTTCCCTGGATCAAGCCCAGCAAGTTTGACAATCCCTTCACGCCGGGGGCGGTGGTGGTGCGCATGATCCTGGAGGTATGCTGTTTCCGGTCACTTTTCCGCAATACCCGCAATTTCATTCAGGACGGAAAGATAGCCTTTCAGTTGGAGATCTGGCTGTGGCTGGCGGCCCTTGCGTTTCACTATGCATTTCTGACCGTGATTGTCCGGCACATGCGCCTGTTTACGGAACCGGTTCCCGCCTTGATTAAACTGGTTGAAACCGTGGACAGCTTCTTCCGCTTTGAAGTCCTGACCGATGTCGTGACAATCGGGGTTCCCGGCGTCTACATGTCGGGCCTGGTGCTTCTGGCGGCGGTGACATTTCTGTTTGTGCGGCGGATCGTGATTCCCCAGGTCAAATACATTTCCCTGCCGGCAGACTTTTTCCCCTGTTTCTCATTTTCGGAATCGCCTTTACCGGCATTCTGATGCGGTATTTTACAAAAGTGAACATTCGGGCGGCAAAAGAGTTGACGCTGGGTCTGGTGTCGTTTCATCCGACCATTCCCCAGGGGATCGGTGCGGTATTTTATGTCCATCTGTTTTTTGTCTGTATCCTGTTGGCCTATTTCCCCTTCAGCAAGCTGATGCATATGGGCGGTGTTTTCCTGAGCCCCACGCGGAATCTTCCGTGTAACACCCGTGCAGTCAGACATGTCAATCCATGGAACTATCCTGTTGAAGTTCATACCTACGAAGAGTATGAAGACGAATTCAGGGAAAAAATGATAGAGGCTGGACTGCCAGTGGAAAAGGAGTAAGTAAATGTCAGACTTTCCAAAACCAGATCAATTGTTGTCCGATATAGATCGAACGCCGCCCCAGACGGACTGGATGGACACTCCGGTGAATATTCGAAAGGGAATGTACTGTTATGCGGCAAATCCCAAAAGCGTCGAATACACCCACCTTCCTTTCCCGCACCAGTGGAATCCGACGGATGAGGACTGGAAGCTTCCGGAAAACTGGAAGGAAATCCTCCATGAAGGATTCAAGGTAAGGCTGGAGCGGTTCCGCTCTTTCAAGCTGTTTATGGATATCTGCGTGCGCTGCGGCGCCTGCGCCGACAAATGCCATTTTTTCATCGGCACCGGTGATCCCAAAAACATGCCGGTTTTGCGGGCCGAACTGCTTCGCTCCATTTACCGAAATGATTTTACCGCCGCGGGGAAGATTCTGGGAAGACTGGCCGGCGCCAGGCCCCTGACCATGGAAGTGTTGAAGGAATTGTGGTATTATTTCTTCCAGTGCACGGAATGCCGGCGGTGTTCGATTTTCTGCCCCTACGGCATCGACACGGCGGAAATAACCATGATGGCCAGAGAGCTCTTCAATCTGATCGGCCTGAACATCGACTGGATTGCAACGCCTGTCGCCAATTGCTATCGCACCGGCAACCATCTGGGGATTCAGCCCCATGCCTTCAAGGACATGCTCGAATTCTTCATGGATGACATTGAGGAAATCACAGGGGTTCGCGTTGAGCCCAATTTCAATAAAAAAGGCGCGGAAATTCTCTTTATCACGCCTTCCGGAGATGTTTTCGCCGATCCGGGCACCTATACCTGCATGGGCTATCTGCTTCTCTTCCATTATCTGAAGGAAGAATACGGCCTGGATGTCACCTGGAGCACCTATGCATCCGAAGGCGGCAATTTCGGCTCCTTTACCTCCCATGAAATGATGAAGCGGCTCAATGCCAAGATGTATGCCGAGGCAAAGCGCCTGGGGGTCAAATGGATCATCGGCGGCGAATGCGGCCACATGTGGCGGGTCATCAACCAGTACATGGATACCATGAACGGGCCTGCGGATTTTCTGGAAGCACCCGTATCCCCCATCACCGGTACAAAATTTGAAAACGCCAAAGCCACCAAAATGATTCATATCTCGGAATTCACGGCGGACCTGATCAAGCACGGCAAGCTGAATCTGGACCCCAGCCGCAACGACAACCTCATTCTGACATATCACGATTCCTGCAATCCTGCGCGGGGCATGGGAATGTTTGATGAACCCCGATATGTCATTCAGAGCGTGGCCAACAATTTCTACGACATGCCGGCCAACACCATCCGGGAGCAGACATTCTGCTGCGGCAGCGGTTCAGGGTTGAATGCCGGTGAAAATATGGAGCTGCGGCTGACCGGCGGTCTTCCCAGAGCCAATGCCGTCAAACATGTCCATGAAAAATACGGGGTCAACATGCTGGCCACGATCTGCGCCATTGACCGGGCCGCGCTGCCGACGCTCATGGATTACTGGGTTCCGGGTGTCGGTGTGACGGGGGTTACGGAAATGGTGGCCAATGCGCTGATCCTTCCCGGAGAAGGGGAAAGAACGACGAACCTGCGCGGAGAGCCGCTGCCAGGAATGGAGGATGAATAATGAATGACAAGAAAATATTTCTTAAAGACAAGAAATATATCATTGCGGGATTGGTCATTTTTATCGCATTGGCAACCTTCCCTTTCTGGTACAATTCGGGAAAGGCCGCGCCCGCGCCGGAGCTTAAACTGACCGAAAAGGCCAAAGCGGCAAAAGAATGCGTGATGCCGACCGCTTATATGCGGGCTGAACACATGCAGCTTCTGGATGTCTGGCGGCATTCGGTCGTTAGAAATGCCGACAATATCTATGTCAATCCCAGTGGTAAGGCATTTACCATGAGTCTTTCCAACACCTGCCTGGATTGTCACTCGAACAAGGCTGAATTCTGTGACAAATGCCATGACTATGCTTCGGTGAGACCTTACTGCTTTGACTGCCATATTGATAACCCGAAGGAGACAAAGTGATGGAAAGCAGCAGAAGACGCTTCTTGACAATGGCCGGGGTTGCTGTTCTGGGCATCGGCGCCAAACCGGTTCTGGATGTTCTGGCATCCGGGCAGGGAGAGGTTGCGGGCCAGGTTGAAATCAAAAGAGGAGAAGGCGCGCTCAAGGCCAAACAGTGGGCTATGGTCATTGATACGCGCAAGGTGAAGAACGCCTCTGATCTGGAGCCCATGATCAGCGCCTGCCACAAGATTCACAACGTTCCCAGGATGGAAAACAAAAACCACGAAATCAAATGGATCTGGGAAACGGAATATCATAACGCGTTTCCGACGGAAACCAACAAATTCCTGAGCGAGCATGCCGAGCATATTCCGTTTCTGGTGCTCTGCAACCACTGTGAAAACCCGCCATGCGTGCGGGCCTGCCCCACACAGGCCACATTCAAACGGGAACTCGACGGCATCGTCATGATGGATTTTCACCGCTGCATCGGATGCCGCTTCTGTATGGCCGCCTGTCCGTTCGGTGCCAGAAGTTTCAATTTCAGGGATCCCCGGCCGTTTATCAAGGAGATCAACAAGGAATATCCGACCCGCATGAAAGGTGTCGTCGAAAAATGCAATTTCTGCGCGGAACGGCTTGCTGTCGGCAAGCTGCCGGCCTGCGTCGAGGCGTCCAACGGCATCCTGACGTTCGGGGATCTATTTGATCCCAAGTCTGCGGTCCGGGAATTGTTAAAATCCAATTTCACCATTCGACGGAAACAGAGCCTGGGAACAGAGCCTTCAGTTTACTATATCGTGTGAGGTGGTTATGCTTGAATTAGCCTTAAAAGGAAATAAGAAATATTTCGGCTGGATAACAGCCCTTCTGGTTCTTGTCGGGATCGGATTCGGAACGTACCTGCATCAGCTTGGATTCGGTCTGGGAATCACCGGCATGAGTCGGGATGTATCCTGGGGATTTTACATTGCCCAGTTCACGTTTCTGGTCGGGGTTGCAGCCGGAGGGGTGATGGTGGTACTCCCGTATTATCTACACAACTACAAGGCCTTTGCCAAGGTCACCATTCTGGGTGAATTCCTGGCCATTGCCGCCATTACCATGTGCCTGCTCTTTATTCTGGTGGATCTCGGGCAGCCCATGCGCATGTTTAATGTCATCTTGTATCCAACGCCCAATTCCGTTCTGTTCTGGGACATGATCGTCTTGAACGGCTATCTCTTTTTGAATATCGTGATCGGCTGGAATGTTCTTGAGGCGGAAAGAAACAACGTGCATTACCCGATGTGGCTTAAACCCCTGATCTACATTTCCATTCCCTGGGCAGTGGGCATTCATACTGTTACGGCATTTCTGTACTGCGGTCTTCCGGGAAGGGGATTCTGGCTCACGGCCATTCTGGCCCCCCGGTTTCTTTCCTCGGCGTTTGCCGCGGGCCCGGCCCTTCTGATTCTGCTGTGCATGATTATCCGAAAAGTCACCAATTTCGATCCGGGCAAAGAGCAGATTCAGTCTCTGGCGAAAATCGTTGCTTACGCCATCTGCCTGAATGTCTTTTTCTTTCTCTGCGAAGTCTTTGTGGTGTTTTACAGCCAGATTCCCGAGCACATGGATCATTTGAAGTACTTGTTTTTCGGGCTGCAGGGAAAGGCATCCCTTGTTCCATGGATGTGGACGTCCATGGCCCTGATGGTCCTCAGTATCATTCTTCTGGTCAACCCCGTCACCCGCAAAAATGAAAGTGTTCTGGCGGTCGCCTGCCTGACGGTTTTTGCCGGCACCTGGATCGACAAGGGGCTTGGCATGATCTCCGGCGGATTTGTTCCCTCTCCGCTTCATATTGTCACGGAGTATTCGCCAACGGTTCCCGAGCTCCTCATAACGCTGGGTGTTTACGGCGCTGGGTTTCTGGTGCTGACCATTCTCTACAAGATGGCGGTCGGTGTGAAGGAAGAAGTCCGGTCCTGATTATTCCCCGCATTACCACTCGAAGGGCATCTTTTGAAAAAAGGTGCCCTTTTTTTATGAAAGTCGCCACAACGGTATGAAATCGTTCATTGAACTTTCAGAAAAACTGGCAACAGAAGCCGGACAGAAATGGGAGGCCCTGCAAGACGCCGCCCGGGAACTGGGGGTTGTTTTTTCAGAAGACGTTTTTTGCGGATCGCTTCGGCCGGTGTTTGCGTTCAGCGACTTTGTGTCGCAAAGCTGCATCCGCTATCCGCTGATGCTTCAGGATCTGGTTCAGAGCGGAGACCTTTTCCGGGTGTATCCCAAAGAAACGTATGCTGCCAGGCTTCAACAGGGCCTGCCGGACGAACAGAATGACGCCTCCCTTGGGACATGTCTGCGGCATTTTCGGCGAAGGGAAATGGTCCGTATCGCCTGGCGGGACCTGGCCGGATGGGCGGATCTTCAGGAAACCATGGATTGTCTGACTTTCCTGGCGGATGCCTGCTTGTATTTCGCGGAAAGGCTTTTGTACGAAAATCTTTGCCGGGAATACGGAACGCCCGTGAATGCCGAAGGCGCGCACGCAACGGCTGGTGGTGCTGGCGATGGGAAAGTTAGGTGCCGGCGAACTGAATTTTTCCTCGGATATTGACGTGATATTTGCTTTTCCGGATTCCGGCAATACGGTGAACGGGCCCGTGGAAATAAGCAATGAGGCTTTTTTCAGTCATCTTTGCAGGCGGCTGATTGCCGTCTTATCCAAACCGGATTCGGATGGGTTTGTGTTCCGGGTGGACTGTAATTTAAGGCCTTTTGGCGAAAATGGCCCTCTGGTGATGAGCTTTGACAACATGGAGGATTACTACCTTCGACAGGGCCGGGAATGGGAGCGGTATGCCTGGATCAAGGCGCGGGTAGCTGCGGGTGACATTGAGGCCGGCACCCGGCTCCTGTTGAGCCTGAAGCCTTTTGTGTTTCGCCGGTACCTGGATTTCGGCGTTTTTGACGCGCTTCGGGAAATGAAATTAAAAATATCCCGTGAAGTCAGCCGAAAATCGATGCAGGGAAATATCAAGCTCGGACCCGGCGGCATTCGGGAAATTGAATTTTTCGGACAGATTTTTCAGCTGACACGCGGAGGCATCAATCCCGAGCTTCAGGATCGTTCGATATTAACGGTGCTGGGCCTTCTTGCCGGAAAGCAGATGATATCCCCAAAAGTGTATGATCATCTGCTTCAGGCATATATTTTTTTACGTCGGACCGAACACCGGATACAGGAATTCTCCGATCAGCAGACGCATCGGATTCCAGCAGATGCAGAGGCGTGTGAGCGTCTTAGCGCTGCAATGGGCTTTTCAGACAGGCAGTCTTTTTTGAATGAATTATCCAGGCAGATGGATCAGGTCCATCGCTATTTCAATACCCTTCTTGAGAATCCGCAACCAAACGCCGCCGCTGCTTCCGATCCTTCCGTAGAGAGCGTTCTGAGCGCTGTCTGGCTGGCGCCGGCGGATCGGGAACAGGACCAGAAAACACTCCGGAATCTGGGATTTTCACATTCTGATACAGTGCTGGATATGCTGGACAGTCTTCGCACGGATTCAGCAACCCGGGCGCTCAGCAGGGAAGGCAGGCAGCGGCTGGATCGCCTGATACCCTTTCTGTTAAAGGAAATCCTTCCCCTGGATCATCCGGATCTGGCCCTTAACCGGATCATGGACATAATTAAGGCAATAGAGCGTCGCACAAGCTATCTGGCGCTGTTGCTGGAAAACCCGCATGCCCGGATCCATTTGGTGAAGCTGGCTCATGCCAGCCCGATGATTGCCGTGTTACTGTCCCGGCATCCGGCCCTTCTGGATGAACTTCTGGACACCCGCACCCTGTACACGCCTCCCGGAAAGGCGGAAATAGAGGCTGAAATTGCGGAAAAAATGAGACTGATTCCTTCCCATGACCTTGAATACCAGATCGAGCAGCTCTGTATCTTTAAACAGGTTAATGTGCTTCGCGTGGCGGCGGCGGATGTGACCGGCGTGCTGCCGCTCATGCGAACCAGCGATCATTTGACGGAGATCGCTGAAACGGTGTTGCATCAGGTGTTGGAGCTGAGCTGGGATCATCTGGTTGCAAAACACGGCGCCCCTTCCAGTTCACTTGACGGTATTGCCTGCAACAGAGGCTTTGCGGTGATTGCTTACGGAAAGCTTGGCGGAATCGAACTGGGGTACGGCTCTGACCTGGACCTGGTATTTCTGCACGCCGGAGACCCCGGTGAAACCCGGGGGAACACGCCAATAGACAATTCCCAGTTTTTCGCCCGGCTGGGGCAGCGGGTGATCCACATGCTGACTGCGCGGACTTCGGCCGGCTATCTCTATGAAGTGGACATGCGGCTACGGCCCAGCGGCAGTTCCGGCGTTCTGGTCAGCGACGTGGTTGCGTTTGAACAGTACCAAACCGAGAAAGCCTGGACCTGGGAACACCAGGCACTGGTAAGATCACGGCCGATTGGCGGGGATATCCGGGTCTTTGAACGCTTCCAGGACATTCGGCGAAAAGTGATCTCGCAAATCCGCGAACCCGAAGACCTTTGCCGGGAAGTCGGGGAAATGCGCGAGAGAATGCGAAGGGAGCATGCCGGTAAGTATCCGGGGCAATTTGATATCAAGCAGGATGTCGGCGGCATTGTTGATATTGAATTTCTGGTGCAGTACCTCGTGCTTTCAAAATCCCATGAGCATGCCGAGCTGCTACAGTGGACCGATAACGTCCGTCTCCTGCAGACCCTGATTGAAACCGGAATTCTGCCGGATTATCATGCCCATTTTCTCAAGGAAGCCTATCTGACGTATCGGGCTGCCGTCCATCGGCTGAGCCTCCAGGCAAGACCGGCGGTTGTTTCCGAAAACCGCTTCCGATCCTTGCGGGAAAACGTCGCTGCGATCTGGAAGCACTATATGCTGATTTCGTAGGCGTCCGTCACAAAAACAAACCTTCATTTGATCTTGTCACCCATCAAGCCGCTTTGATCGTTCCGGTCAAAAACGTCGAATGAATCGCCGTCAAACACTGTATTTGAATCTTGACAATTTGATCTTTTTTCTTAACATCAAACTTTCAGAATCAATTGGACAATTTTTATCTTGACTAAATAATTAATATAAAATAAAAATAAATATTACAAATAAATTTTATTCAGGAACAGTTGCCATGGGAATTCAGGAAAGAAAAGAAAGAGAAAAAGAGCGGCGGCGGCAGCAGATTATCGTCGCGGCCAAGCGGGTATTTTCGGAAAAAGGGTTCAACAAGTCGACAATGGAAGACATTGCCAGCGAAGCCGAACTCAGTCCGGGGACGTTATACCTGTATTTCAAAAACAAGGAAGAACTGTATGCGTCCCTTTCACTGCGGATTCTGCAGTATCTTCATATTCGGGTCGAGCATGTCAACAAGGAAACGGATATGACTCCGGAACAAAAACTGGAGAAGTTGATCGAGGCCATGTATGATGTCTATGATTTTGACCCGCTGATCATCATCAACATGTTCCACCTTCAGTCCAGCGAAACGCTGAAAAATCTATCGCCCCGGCTCATGACCCAGATTGAGGAACTATCCCGAAAATCCATCGGTGCCATTTCAAGCATTTTTCGGGATGGCGTCGAGAAAGGCGTTTTTATTGAAAAACACCCGGTTGCCCTTTCGGATATTTTCTGGTCGATGTTTTCTGGAGTCGTTCTGTGGGAAGCCAGTAAAAAAATCATCAATGATGATAAAGATTATTTGAAGAAAACCCTGGCCATTGCCTTTGAGATTTTCTCGCAAGGGGTGAAAACAGATAAATCCATAGCCAAATAACGCCTCAAGCCGGCATCTTTCCGGCATCCTATAAAATTGATTGTCAGTTCATACTCACTGGCACCTGGCATCCGGACAATTTTGAATCCCAGTTTCCTGCCAAGGGCCAGCATTTGTGTATTTTCGGCCAGTACGACGCCCATTACGCTTTCAATGCCGCGGTCTTTTGCAATGGAAAGACATTGGCTGAGAAGCTCCGCGCCAATCCCCTTGCCCTGGCAGGCGTCGCTGACGATAACGGCAAATTCTCCGTGATGCTGTTTGATATCCAGGATCACTCTGGCGACACCCAGCATCTTTTCTTCCCCTTCGGTTTCCTGAATAGCCACCAGCGCAATCTCCCGATCATAGTCTATCTGGGTAAAGCGCACCAGCATGCTGTTTTGAAAACTTCTTAACGGCGTAAAAAACCGCATATAGATGCTTCGCGGGGAAAGGGATTCGTACAGCGAAAGCAGCAGCGGCGCATCTTCCGGTCGAATGGGCCGAATCAGCAGCTCACCGAAACCTTCGCGAAACACCTTGTTTTCGAATTCATTGGGATAGGGGCTGATGACCAGATGCAGGGGAGAAGGGGTTGATGACGGCATGACAACCACCCTTGCATTTACCGCACTTGCCCAGGTGTCTCCCAGAAACAAGGGGTTGATATCCAACTCCTCAATGTGTTCGATGTCGGTGACAAGCTGAGATACCCGCATGAGGATTTCTTCCAGAAGTTCAATGCTTACAGGAGGCAGATTCCGGAATCCAGCGAAAAGTTTGCTGATGCGGGTTTCTTCAATGCATAGTCTTGCCAGGTGACGGTTAATGGGCGGCAGGGTAAATGCATGATCCCTGAAAACGTCGGTAAGATAACCACCGGTTCCAAACATCAGCACCGGCCCAAAATCCGGATCTTTCTTGGCGCTGATCATCAGTTCATGATGGGGCAGGTTCAGTGCCGGGTTGACAGGAATTCCGTATGCAGCCAGCAATTCTTTTGATTCAATTTCAGTCATTTCATACCGCCCACTGTGAATATGCGCATCAACCAGACATCTGGCCTTGTCCCTGTTGAATTCCAGCCTGCGATGAAATTTTGGCGGAATTTGCTGCAGGGTCTCGATATTTCGCGCATAGCGGTATAAATCCATAAAGGCGCGCACCGCCCGTTCCGGGGTGTCAAACGTCGGGATCCCGGCGCGATTAAAAATAAGCCGGGCCGGCTCCACGCTTTCTCCGCCCATCCAGGATGTAATGACGGACTTGGGTTTATCCTGAAGATAAGCGCTGAGCGATTCGGCGATATGAACGGGTTCGCTCATGGCAAGCGGCGAAAAAAGGACCAGCACGCCGCTGACTTCCGGGGCACTCAGACTGATGTCGACTGCCTTCAGGTAGCGCTCTGGGCTGGCATCTCCCATGATATCCACCGGGTTGGAACGGCTCCAGTAGGCAGGAAGTACCTGGTCAAGCTTTTGAAGGGTTTCGGGACTGAGGGTTGCGGGCGCCTGTCCATAGTCCTGCAGCATGTCAACCGCCATGACGCCCGGTCCTCCGGCATTGGTGATGATAGCAAGCCCGGTTCCGGTAGGTTGCGGCTGCTTGGCCAGCATTTCGGAACAATCGAATAGCTCTTCAAAAGTTTTTACCCGGACAATGCCGGCCCGTTTGAAAGCGGCATCGTAAATGGCATCAACTCCTGCAACGGCACCGGTATGAGAGGCTGCCGCAATGGCTCCGGATTGCGTTCTGCCGGCCTTAAGGGCAATGATGGGTTTTACCCGTGAGACCGCTCGCGCCGCACTCATGAAATTTCTAATGTGGCTCAGGCATTCGACATACATGACAATGCTGCCGACATACGGATCGCTTCCCAGATAATCGATGATATCCCCGAAATTTATATCCAGCATGGAGCCCAGGCTGATCATATGGCTGAAGCCAATCCGATCCGTGTTAGACAGATCGAGGATGGATGAACAGATAGCGCCGCTCTGGGAGATAAATGCGGTTTTGCCCGGAATCGGCATACGCTGAAACATGCTGGCATTTAAAAACGTGCGGGAACTGATAATGCCGATACAGTTGGGACCGATCACCCGCAGGCCACTGGCATCCGCCTTCCTGCGGATATCCGCTTCAATCTCTCTGCCTGCCTTGCCGGACTCTTTTCCCCCCGCGGATACAATGACCACGCCGCCCATTCCGGCAGCACCGCATGCTTCGACGATCCTGGGAGCCTCTGCGATATCGGTGGCAATGATACCCAAATCCACCGGTGAGGGGATTGCGTCGATGCTGGAAAAAGCCTTGTAGCCCATGATCTGGCTGCGTCGCGGATTTACCGGAAAAATATCACCGGCAAACCCGCCTTCCTTTAAATTTCGCATCATGACGGCGCCAATGCTGTCTGGTTTCTGGCGTGCGCCGATGACGGCAATGGATTTGGGTCTAAACATTCTGTCAAGATTGTGTATGCCCATATAATAATTGCCTTTTATGAAAGAAAAAAGATCAGGTGCCGGAAAATCATTGCCTTGATCCGGTGCAGCGCTTCTCGGCTATTGATAGATTTCCCGGTTGTTGTTCCGGTGATCCACCATATACAGCAGGGTTGCTTTTTCCTTCAGCGCTGCTTTTAATTCTTCCAGTTTAAGACGATTAATGCCGTACATGCGGATGTAGACGTTCCGGTAGCCTTCGGGCGCCTTCTCGTAGGATGTCAGAATACTGGCCATTCTGCCACCGAATCGGCGGATGATCTGGGCGACATCCTGGATGGAGCCCTGTCGGTCTTCCAGGCAAAAGGCAAACTGGATTCCCCTTTTTCCAATGCCCGTAAGGGAAATAATCACCTTGAACAGATCGGTATGGGAAATGACCCCGACGACGATTCCATTTTTGTCCACAACCGGGACACCGGATATCTTGTGGGCCAGCAGCAGTTCAGCGGTTTCTTCGATTGTGAAATCCGGCGGAACGGTCACCGGATTCACCGACATGATGTCTTTGACCTTGATGGTTGAAAGCAGATAAAGAAGCTCGTGCATTTCAAGGGTCGTGGCTTCTGATGCCGATGCTTTTTTCAGATCCCTGTCCGTTATGACACCGACAAGACGATTTTTATCCAGGACCGGCAGCAGGGAAATATGATGGGTTTTCATCAGATTCATGGCTTCCTGCATGGAGCCGTGTTTATCTATCGTAATGGCGGGTTTGTGCATCCAGTTTTTCACAAGCATAAGAATCACCTCCGGTTGAATGGTGTTGGTTTAACAAAATGTGACATTCGGTTTGTATCAAAAACGATCGACCCTCAGGCTCAACAATGGAACAGGCGATCTGCGGAAAAGCTTTTCTGCGGTTGAACCAAACAGAACACCGGCAATGTTGCCTCTGCCCTTTGAGCCCATTACCGCAAGATCAGCCTGTGTGTCTGTGATGGCCTGAACCAGTTCCACAAAAGGCGTTCCGGTTTTAATGATATTCTGATATTTCAGGTGCGTCATCTGCAGATCCTGCATCATCGCATCCATGGCCCGGAGTCTTTCGTTTCTGGTCTGATCAATGTATTCTTGAGCACTTAAATTGATATTGAAGGATAATTTGCTGACAATATCAATATCCCGTTGATTAATGACATTTGCAAGCACCAGATCGGCATGCAACGGCCCTGCAAGGTTAGCGGCATATTCCAGAATATATTTTGAAAATTGTGAAAAATCGATAGCCACAAGAATTCTGTGAATCGGTTTCATGTTTACTCCTTTCGAGGCAAGGATGACTTGGAAAAACAATAGCAAAGAGTATGCCGCTAATTGTTAAGAAGTAAAATATTCAGTTTAATTCAATGATATGTGATGGATATTGTGTCTCTTGAGGCTGTTTCCGGTTGTCAGGAATAAAAATAATCTGTCGAATTATTTTTCAGATTGTAAAGCCGGCGCACATGCGGGAGTCATATCGATGTTCCTCTTGATAATCATTGGTGAATAAGATAAATCTGGAACAGATGGTAATCTTTCAGACTATGCCATGCATGGCGTTGCAAAAGGAGAAAATCGATGCAAAGAAATAATTACTGGGCTGATCGATATATAGACAAACAGAAAACCGGTGAGGAAGCTATTCGCTTGATCCGTCCGGGACAGCGGGTGTTCATCGGGTCATCCTGCGGTGAGCCGCAACACCTGGTTCGTGTTCTCTCCGATTCTTCCAGCTATTTTACAGACATTGAAATTGTCAGGCTGCTGTCTCTTGAAAGCACGCCGCTGACTTTGATAGCCAACAAAACCCAGGATCAGATCCTGAATATCCGGTCATTTTATCTGGGATCGGCCAAACCAAAAAGCCTGGCCCGAAACATGCGGTTCATTACACCCATGAACCTTTCGGCCATACCCAGGCTCTTTAAGAGCAGAAAGCTTCCCATACATGTGGCGCTGATTCAGGTTTGTCCGCCGGATGATTTCGGCTGGATGAGCCTGGGGATTTCTGTGGATATTACCATGGCTGCGGCCAAATCGGCGGATATCGTCATTGCCCAGGTGAATCCGCGAATGCCAAGGGTCCTTGGCAGAAGTTTCATTCATGTCAATGATGTGGACGTGTTCGTCGAATACGAAGAGCCGCTCCTTACGGTTATCAAATCTCCTGAGCTGGAATCCGCCAACAATATCGGCAGAATGATCACTAGACTTATTGATGATGGCTCCACCCTTCAGATCAGCCCGGGTACGACCACGCATGCCACCATGCTGGCGCTGTCTGAGAAAAATGACCTGGGGATTCACTCACAGTATTTAACAAACGATATCATGAAATTATATGCAATGGGGGTCATCACCAACCGGTACAAGGGGTATAATGATGGGAAAATCGTTGCCAGCAGTGCTATCGGAGATACGAATCTCTATGAATTCGTTAATGATAACCCGGCCATTGAGTTCCATCCATCGGAATATGTGAATGACCCAAGGGTGATTGCACAGCATCGCAACATGGTGTGTCTCAATGTGGCCACGGCGATTGATCTGACCGGACAGATCGCAGCCGATGCCCTGCCTTACAACCAGTTTTCCGGCGTTACCGGCATGATGGATTTTATCCACGGGGCTGCCCAGGCTGAAGGGGGAAAATCCATTCTCATGCTGCCTTCCACGGATTCCCGGGGGGAGAAAAGCCGGATCGTCCCCTTGCTCAGCGACATGGCCGTGGTGGTACCCAGGGCGGATGTCCATTATGTGGCCACGGAATACGGAGTCTTCAATTTATTTGGAAAGAGCTTTCAGGAGCGGGCCTTGGGCATGATCAGCATTGCGCACCCGGATTTTCGCGATGAACTGTTTCACGAAGCCAAAGAAATGGGTCTTTTCAGTGCTGAAAGGACCCTGACGGAATCCATTCATGGCGTGTATCCGGTCAGGCTCGAGGAAGTACGACAAATTGGTGGAGAAACGGTCACCATTCGCCCGGCCAAGCCGGTGGATGAAAGACGGATTCAAGAGCATTATTACAACCTGGATAAAAATGATATTATCTCGCGGTTTTTTCATGAAAAAACCAGTTTCCTCCGCAATCAGGTTGAGGGCATCTCCCAGATTGATTATATAAAAAATTTGAGCATGCTGGCCGTGGTCGGCGAATTCGGATTTGGCAAGGTGGTTGCGGTGGGAGAATATCTGTTTGATGAAAATAAAAACATGGCGGAAGTGGCTTTTTCGGTGAACAGGGACTGGCAGGGAAAAGGGCTTGCCCGCATACTGATTCTGAAACTTGCCGATGCTGCAAGGGAAAATGGTATTTCCGGGCTGATCGCCTACACATCCAATGATAACATGGCCATGAAAAATCTCTTCAAGGTCCTGCCGTACAATGTCAAGACTGCTTTTGATGATGATGTTCTGGTCCTAAGTTGTAAATTTTCAGAGCCAAAGGAAAGTAAATGAAGGATACATTTAAAATCAGATTTTTTCCTCACGACAAGGAAGTCGTCGTCGCAGAAGGGGAAACCCTGATTCGGGCCGCCATGGAAGCCGGTGTCCATATCAATGCTTCCTGCGCCGGGGAAGGCGTTTGCGGAAAATGCCGCGTCATTATCGAGTCCGGGACTGTGGAAGGCGGTATTACCGAAAAGCTCAGCCAGAAGGACCGGGAAGCCGGGTATCGGCAGGCCTGCCTGTCTCTGGTCAGGAGCGATTTGATTGTAAGAATTCCCGTGGAATCCACAATCGATGCCAGCATATTGAATATGCAGAGCACCCCGCGTTGTACCGCCAGAATCCAGGAGATGAATCTGGAAGACCTGAAGGATAAGGGCCTGTTTGTTCCGCCGGTTGAGAAAAAATACCTGGAACTGCCGGTGCCGACCGTCCAGGATAATCTTCCGGATGTGTCCCGCCTGGTCGGATTTTTGAAACTCGAACATGGCGAGCACCGGCTGGCAGTGGATCTGCCGGTCATTCAAAAGATTCCTGAAATTCTCAGGGAAGCTGATTTCAAAATTACCGCAACCCTTGCAAGACCGGTTCATCCGGGAAGAAAAACCCACATCATCAACATTCAGCCGGGCGATACGACACAACGCAATTATGCCATCGCCATGGACATCGGCACCACAACCATATACGGCCAGTTGATCGATCTGATTACCGGCGATGTTCTGGCTCAGTTCGGAGATTTTAATGCCCAGATCAGCTATGGCGAAGACGTGATCAGCCGGATCATGTATGCTGAAAAACCCGGGGGGCTCGAAAAGCTGCAGGAGGTGGTTGTCGGCGTCATTAATAAGCTGATTCAAAAAATGGTCAAAAAAGCCAAGATCGACATGGATGAAATATCCACCATTACCCTTGCCGGCAATACCACCATGACCCAGCTTTTATTGAAGGTCAATCCCCGCAGTATTCGAAGATCGCCCTATGTGCCGACGTCATCCATCTATCCACCGTTAAAGGCTGTGCATCTGGGAATGGCGCTGGGGGATCATGTGACCGCCCTGGTTTACCCCCAGGTTTCAAGTTATGTCGGCGGGGATATCGTTGCAGGGGTTATGGGGTCGGGCATGTATCTGACAGATGAACTTACCCTGTACCTGGACATCGGCACCAATGCCGAGATCGTCATCGGCAACAAGGACTGGCTGGCCTGCGCCGCCTGTTCGGCGGGTCCGGCGTTTGAAGGCGGCGGCATCACCTTCGGCATGCGGGCGACCAAAGGGGCAATCGAAGATTTTTCCATGGATCCCCTCACCCTTGAGCCCATGAATATTACCATCGGCAATGTTCGGCCCAAGGGAATCTGCGGATCGGGTCTGATTATCATGGTCGCCACTTTGTTTGAGTTGGGAGTGATTGACAACCTGGGGAAATTCAACCGAAACCTGCATACACCCCGCATCCGCCAGACCGATGGCATCTGGGAATATGTTGTGGTTTGGGCCGAGGATACTCAGATTGACCGGGATGTTGTTCTTTCCGAGCCGGACATTGACAACCTGATCCGCGCCAAAGGCGCTATTTACAGCGGGTGCATGACCCTTCTGGAAGAAGTCGGGCTGACGGTGAAGGATCTGGATCGCATCACCCTGGCAGGGGGATTCGGCAGTTATGTCGATCTGGAAAAAGCCATGACCATCGGACTGTTGCCGGAAATGGATCCGGCCCGGGTGACATTTATCGGCAATGGGTCTCTGATGGGTGCAAAAATGAGTGCGCTGACCAACCGGATTCGCCGGGATGTGGTGGAAGTGACAAAGAAAATGACCAATTTTGAGCTCTCGGAAACCCATTCCTACATGGACAATTACGTGGCGGCGCTCTTTCTGCCGCATACGGACTTGAACCAGTTTCCCAAAATAAAGGCCCGTCTGGAAGCCCGAAGGGCAGTGCAAAAAACAGAGGGCAACTGATTTATGATCATAAATCATTCACATTTTATCACCTCGTCAAAGTAAAAGGGGTAAAGGGGGAAAATATGGCAGGAATCAACAAGGCCATCATCGTTGGTCGACTGGGAAAAGATCCTGAAATGCGCTACATGCCGGATGGTACGGCCGTGGCCAGTTTTTCGGTCGCTACTTCCGAGGATTGGAAAGACAAGACGACCGGAGAGAAAAAAGAGCGCACGGAGTGGCATCGCATTGTGGCCTTTAGAAAATTGGGCGAGATCTGCGGCGAGTACCTTTCAAAAGGCAAGCAGGTTTATATCGAGGGCCGCATTCAGACCCGCGCCTGGGATGACAAAGACGGGAATAAGCGCTATACCACCGAGATTGTCGCCTCGGACATGCAGATGCTGAGTCCCAAGGACGAAGGGGCCAAGAGAAGCTCGGGCGAGTTTGATTCCGGATTCAAGGGGGGCGGGAATTTTTCCAGATCCGAAGGTCCGGTGGGGGAAGATGACATTCCATTTTAAATTCCTATGATGTTATCCCCATCGATTACCCGGTGCGAACTGGAAGTTTTGTACCACCAGTATAACCGTCGTGAACGGGTGTATCCGGACCCGCTTGGATTTTTGTATCCGTACGCGGATATCCGGGACCGGGAAATCGCAGGGCTTCTGGCGTCTTCACTGGCATATGGCCGCGTTGCGCAGATTTATAAAAGTTTGTGCTGCGTACTGGAAAAGATGGGGCCATCGCCCCTGAGTTTTTTGAACCGATCGACGCGCCAGTCTCTGACGGCAATGTTCGGCGGATTCGCCCATCGGTTTGCCACTGGCGGGAATCTTGTCAGCCTGATGCTGGCGATAAAGGATGCCCTGGATCATTACGGATCGATCCACGGCTGCTTTCTTTCGGGCATGACGGCCGAAGACGATACCGTGCTGCCTGCTCTGACGCGATTTGTCGCCGCAATTACCGCCGGAAACGCACCGGGAATGGGACATTTGATTCCGCTGCCGGAGCGGGGAAGCGCCTGTAAACGCTTGAATCTGTTTTTGCGGTGGATGGTTCGAAAAGATGACGTGGATCCGGGCGGATGGGATCAGATTCCGGCTTCAAAGCTGATCATTCCGCTGGATGTTCACATGCACCGGGTCGGTGTCCGCCTGGGATTTACCCGGCGCAGGCAGGCGGATATGCGCACGGCGCTTGAAATCACCCGGGCTTTTAGCCGGATAATTCCCGAAGATCCGCTCCGGTATGATTTTACCCTCTGCCGCATGGGGATGGATGGCGTCCGTATCTGAAACCTGACAGACAGTGGGTGAGGTAATCATTTATGCCGATTTATGAGTTTTATTGCGACAGATGTAATACGCTGTTTAATTTTTTTTCCAGAACGATCAACACAACCAAAACCCCGTCATGCCCGAAATGCGGTATCCATCCGTTATCCCGGCAGATGTCGGCGTTTGCTTTCACGGGAAAAGCCAGGGAAGACAGCGGCTTGGAGGATCTTCCTTTTGATGAGAGCAAAATGGAGCAGGCCATGCAGATGCTGGCAGGTGAAGCTGAAAACATCAGTGAGGACGATCCCCGTCAGGCTGCCAATTTGATGCGAAAACTTACGGACATGACCGGCATGGAGCTGGGACCGGGAATGCAGGAAGCCCTCAGGCGGATGGAAAGCGGTGAAGACCCGGATCAGATTGAAGCGGAAATGGGGGAGGTTCTGGGAGAGGAAGAGCCGTTTCTGCTGTCCGGAAAAAAAGGAAGGGCTGCGGCGGGTATGAAAAAAGTGCCGATGCGTGATGATACGCTGTATGATTTGTAAGGCGCTGGGGAATATTGCCGGGTCAGCCCGGATCGACAGGCCGGCAGCTGCTATTGTTTTTATCTCAATCAAAGACAAAACAGAAAGACGAATGAATGAAAACGGAAAACCTGCGCTGCCTCGGCTGCGGAGAAAAACTTGTACTGCAGAAAACATGACGGTCAGCGGTGCTGAGCTGCAGGGTCTGCGGCAGACGATATCCGCTGGATCAATATATTCAGGACATGGATGACGCCCTTGAGGAAGCATTGGGAAATACCCGGTGCGATCGGCTGTGATGCAGGCCCTGTCCAGAAATTTCAAACTCGTTATTGAATATGACGGCACCCGGTATTTCGGCTGGCAGCGCCAGAGGGAAAAACCCACCATTCAGGCGGAAATCGAGCGGGTTCTCGGCCAGATCACCCAGCAGCCCGTCATTCTGAAAGGGTCCGGCAGAACGGACACCGGGGTGCATGCCCTGGGACAGTCGGCCAGTTTTCACTGCAATACCCGGCTGGCCCCGAAAACCTTTATCCGGGCTTTAAACGGCCTTCTTCCGGCGGATATTGTCATCCGGGACTGCCGTGAAATGCCGGACGGCTTTCATGCGCGATATGATGTCCTATCTAAAACCTATCATTACCAGATCCTGAATCGACCGATACCTTCTGTCGTGGATCGGCATTTTTCATGGCACATCCAGAAACCGCTGAACGTTACGGCCATGAAAGAATCCCTTTGCTGCCTGGTGGGAACGCACGACTTCAAAGCATTTGAAGGTATCGGAAGTCCCCGAACGCATACGGTGCGAACGATCCACCGGGCGGAAATCATCCCTGACGGAAATGACCGCTTACGGATTGTCATCCAGGGCGATGGATTTTTGCGGTACATGGTCCGAAATATTGTCGGAACGCTGGTTCGCATCGGAATGGGAAAAAGGCCTCCTGCGGATATGGAGCGCATTCTGCTTTCAAGGGACAGGCATCTGGCCGGCGCCACGGCGCCGGCTCACGGGCTTTTTCTGGTTGAAGTCCAGTATGCATGATGATGGCTTGCGAAAAATAGAAAAAAGACAACTCTTTATCGCAGGGTGTTATTGTTGTGTTTGGGGTGCGCTGAGATCTTTCACGCCCTGAAGCACCGTATCAAAGAGAAGCTCGATATCGGTTTCTTCCAGACAGGAAAACGCCACCCGCAGATTTTCCGTTCCGATGGAAATAAGCCCCACCCCATAGTGGTTCAGCAGGTGGAGCCGCAGGCTTTCGGCATTGACCGTTTTCAGGCGGATGCACATGAAGTAGCCAGAATTAAAGGGATAGACCTGCCAGGCATCCTGATATTTGGGGTTTTGAAGTACCGATTTTACGCGATTTGCCCTGTTTTTGAGGATTTCGAATTTTTCCCGTTTTTCAGAGGGATTGTTCTGATCCTGCATGGATTTCAGCACCAGGGTTTCGCTTAAATGCGACGCATTGGAAATGGATCCGCGGACAGCTCCCGCTGTCTTTTTTTCAAGGGCCTCATAAACCGGTCGGCTGTCTCCTTCGATGGCTCCGCCGTAAGTGATAAAGCCCACGCGAAGTCCCCAGACAAAGCTTTCCTTGGTGGCTCCGTCCAGCTTGACGGCCATCAACCGCGGATGCTTGCCGCAAAGCCGGGCGAACAAAGACTCTTTCAGCGTGTCATCTTCGTAAAACAGTCCAAAATAGGCGTCATCCATTACTGACAGAACCTGGGCGCCGTTTTGTGCCGCGTTTGTTAAAATTTCAACGATCCGATTCCCCTCGGATTCCGTGATCGTATACCCTGTCGGATTGTTGGGAAAATTCAGCATTACGATCAGCTTGCTGCGAAGGCCGGCTTCGGCTTTGACCGTATTTTCAAATGCCTCGATATTGAACCCGCCTGCTTCGGAAAACAGGGGGTAGGTTTTCAGCCTGGCACCTTTTCGAACGTCCAGAATCAGGTTGTAATTGCCCCACATCATATCCGGAAAAATCACCACATCTCCAGGCTCTATCCATACATCCGCAAATACGCTGATGGCATGGGTGATCCCGTTGGTGACCACCGGAAGACTGATGGGCTTTCCCTGGAGGGAGGGGTTTTTCTGATAAAGCGATTCCTGCCATAATTTTCTGAGTGCCGGCAGCCCGAAAGACGGGGCGTATGTCAGAGCGGCTTCCGGCGGAATTCCGTGAATGGCGTTCATGACCGATGGGAAATGCATGGTCCGGCCTTTTTCAGTGGCAATTCCGATGGTAGCATTGAGTTTATGGGCTTTTTCCTTTGCTTCTGCGCTCTGGCTCAGAATTCCTTTGGGAAAGTAAAGGTTTTTTCCAATGGTGGAGAGCATTCCCATAATACAGGGGCTGCCTTTTTCAATGTCCTGGTTCAATTGTTCTGCAAGCGGATTCATGACGTAATTCTCCATGGGAAAATGCTGTATCGGGGTTCTATATGAGAGTTATGCTCCTTTTTTTGAAGAATCTATAACCCATAACGAATGACGAATCAACAGAATAGGAAAGCATATTATCGCAAAATGAATCAAATGGTATCATGAAAGGCTTGACAAATGGATTTCATTCACGATACGGAAAACAGAACTGTTTTGTGTAAATTCAGGGGTAAACTTACCGGGGTAACGGAGACCAATATGAAAAAGAAATCCTTACGATGGATGGCAGGGTGTTTTATTGCCGCATTGGCATTAGCTGTATTTGTCATTCCCGCCGCGGCTTCCAATGAAGAACCTTCTACAATCGAACTGGAGTCCGGTGTTTATTATACGGTCAAAAAAGGAGATACGCTCTGGGATATTTCCAACCGCTATTTCAACACCCACTGGAGATGGCCCCAGATCTGGAGCGAAAACCAGCAGATAATGAATCCCAACAGCATCTTTCCAGGGGAGCGGCTGAGGCTTTACCATCAGGTCTGGGATGCTTCCATTGCCCCGGAATCGACGGGTCAGACCGAAACGCGCCAGTTGGCACCTGTCGTTGAATCCAGATACTATGTATATTCCCCCATTCAGGCGATCGGATTTCTCAAGCAAAAGCCTGTTGAGCCATCGGGCCAGGTTGCCCTGTTCCAGGGAGATAAGAATGTTCAAAAAACGTTGCTGAGCCAGGATGAAAAAATCTATGTAACACCAGTGGGGAACACGCAGTTGAAGGTGGGGGATGTCTATGCCGTATATCGACAGCCAGTGCCGGTGGAAGATCCTGAATCCAAGGAGACGGTCGGATTTCAGTATTACAAGACGGGGTTGATTCGCATAATTGAAAGCCGAAACGATTACGCGGTCGCAAAAATCGAAAAAGCCTTTCGTTCCGTTATGGTAGATGATCTTCTGCTGCCGTATGAGCCGATATCGTCAAAAATTAAGCTGACGCCCGGAAAAGGCGGAATGATCGGCAAGATTCTTATGGCCGAGGAAGGCACCGAAATGTTCGGGGATGACGCCGTCGCCTATATCAACAAAGGATCCGAGGATGGTATTCAAACGGGTCAGACGTATGCCATCTATGAAGAGTATCTCATTGGATCTGAACTTGATTTTGTTGATTTCGGCTCGCTTCTTGTCCTGCATACCGAGGCAACAACCGCGACCGTGCTGATACTCCGCTCGGACAGAAGCATTCACTCGCACGGATTTTTCCGAAGCCAGTCTCCCGCCCAGAATCTTTAACCGGATCGGCTATCGAACAAGAAGCCGCGATTCCGTTGTCTTGTCCGACAGCCATTGTCGATGGCCGGGGCCGTTACTGTCAGGATGGTGCCGCCGCCTATCGGAAATCAACCGTTATTCCTGAACAATTTCCGCGATGACGATACCCCGGTTCTGCAATCCGGTCATAAACGGGTCGCTTGGAATGTGAAGGATGGGAGAGAGCACGCCTTTTTCCGGTATAACGCCGGTTGCGATCATTTCCGCCACAATACAGGCGGGGTAACTGACGCCAAGCGCCATGCCCATGAGCCCGGTGTTCAAGTCCCGTTCTATCAGCACATTGTAGATAATCGTTTTCTTTTTCCCGTTCTTGATTCCCGTAAAGACATTCTGCATGACGGCCAGATCTTTTTCATCGTCCTGATATTGAAGCTTGGGCTCCAGCATTCGGGTTAAGAACTGATGCGGGGTAATGTCGCCGGCAAGTCCCGGAACCGGTTCGTCGCTGAGGAATCCCAGCTTTTTCAAAGGCCGCCAGAAATTGCACCAGCCAGGCCAGCGCAGGGTATATCGCCCGGTTTCATGAAGACTCTGTTTAACCCCCAGCAAATCCGAAAAACGGACCGCATTGCCATTCGGGAAGGCTTCCAGTCTGCCGAGGCCCGGAAATTCGATTTCATGAATAAACGGATTGTCATGCTGATCTTCCGCGGAAATGTTTACCTGCCGATGGTCTTTGATCAGGGAAGCGCTGCGTTTCTGTGTTTTCAGGACCATATCCCAATTCCAGCTGATTTTATAATTCAACGGGTTGGTACAGGCTTTTTTTTCGGGAATTCCGCCGCAATATGAATTCAGCACATGGAGTTCATCGAACTGGCGCAATCCGCAACCATAGACGACCAGATCAATCCCCGGATCCAGTCCGCATTCCGGCATGATGGCAATGCCGCGCTGCAGGGCGGCTTCATGCAGATCCAGAATCTCATGCCCATAATTGGTGTTGATCACGCTCACGCCGGCTTCTATCGCGGCCTCGGCCACGGAACGGACAAATTGGGACGGCAACAGATCAATAACGATATCGACCCCCTGTTTCATCAATGAAATCATTGCGGGTTTATCCTGGGCATTCAGCCTGACCGGAATGATTTTGTCATGCTGGATATAGTTCACGGAATGAATGTGTTCCGGGTCCATGTCTGCACAGAGGATTCGATCCACGGATGGATTTTTCGAAAGATCAAACAATGCCCCCTTGCCCTGAATCCCGCATCCCCCTAAAACGAGTACGTTCATGAGTATCTCCTGATTGTTCTGGTGAGTTCTTGAAAAACAACTGTCCTTGTTGATATGTTATAAACCGGCCCGTCTCGTTGCATTGCCTTGCAATGACGCCATAAAAATAGTATGTCATATTCATTTGAAATAATACACTGGATTCGACGTGAATTTCGTTTAATCCCTGAATATCGATTGATGAAAAGTTTCCTAAACATTCGGGAACCATTGTTCGATATGCAGTTGGATCGAAATCCGATCGATAATTTGCAAACACCACATCAGGAGTTATTATGAAACGTGCATTGATTACCGGTGTCACCGGGCAGGACGGGGCCTATCTGGCGGAATTTCTGCTGGCCAAGGGGTATGAAGTCCATGGCATCAAGCGCAGGGCGTCTTCTTTCAATACCCGCCGGGTGGATCATCTCTACCGGGACCCGCACGAGAGCGATGTGCATTTTATAATGCATTATGGCGATCTCACGGATGCGACCAACCTGATCCGGATTGTTCAGGAAGTCAAGCCCGATGAAATTTATAACCTTGCAGCGCAAAGCCATGTACAGGTATCGTTTGAAACGCCGGAATATACGGCCAATTCGGACGCGCTGGGTGCGCTGCGGATTCTGGAGGCCATTCGGATACTGGGTCTGGAAGCCCATACCCGTTTCTACCAGGCGTCAACCAGTGAAATGTATGGAAAGGTGCAGGAAATTCCTCAGAAAGAGTCCACGCCGTTTTACCCCAGAAGCCCTTATGGTGCAGCCAAGGTTTATGCGTACTGGATTACGGTAAACTATCGCGAGGCCTATCGCATGTTTGCCTGTAACGGGATTCTGTTCAACCATGAATCCCCGGTGCGTGGTGAGACGTTTGTAACCCGTAAAATCACCCGTGCGGTTGCCAGAATCCGGCTGGGTCTTCAGGACCGGCTTTATCTCGGCAATCTCAATTCCCAGAGAGACTGGGGATTTGCCGGAGACTATGTGGAGGCGATGTGGCTGATGCTTCAGCAAGAAGTTCCGGAGGATTTCGTGATTGCTACCGGAAAGGCCCATTCGGTTCGTGAGTTTGTGGAAAAGGCCTTTGATGCCATCGGCATCCATCTTGTCTGGAGAGGTTCCGGCGTCGAAGAAATTGGTGTGATTGATACGGTCTCCTTTTCTGAAAATTGCAGAAACAGTCTGAAAAAACCGCCGGAACCCGGCCAGATAGTTGTCAGCATCGATCCCCGGTACTTCAGGCCTGCGGAGGTGGAGTTTCTGCTCGGGGATCCGACAAAGGCAGAAAATGTTCTGGGGTGGAAACCCAAAATGAATTTTGAAGAACTGATTCGATGCATGGTGGAAAAAGATATGCTGGAGGCGCGAAGAGATTTTCTGGTTGAGAAGGAAGGCTTTCAAATTTACAATCATTTCGAATAATCCAAGGAGAGAGTGATGCTCCCTTTACCCCCTTTGACACGGGATTCACGGATTTTTGTCGCAGGCCATCGCGGCATGGTGGGATCGGCGATTGTGCGACTGCTGAAGGCCGGCGGCTATCACCACGTGATTACCCGGACTCGCCAGGAACTGGACTTGTTGGATCAAGAAGCCGTACGCCGGTTTTTTCAGTCCGAACCCATTGATTATGTCGTTCTTGCGGCTGCAAAAGTCGGCGGGATTCTTGCCAATAACACGTATCGGGCGGATTTCATCTATCAGAATCTGATGATCGAATGCAACGTAATTCATGAGGCTTTCAGCGCAGGCGTCCGGCGCCTGATGTTTCTGGGAAGCTCTTGTATTTACCCCAAACATGCGCCTCAGCCCATGAAAGAGACCTATCTGCTTTCCGGAGTTCTTGAGCCCACCAACCAGCCCTATGCCATTGCAAAAATCGCCGGTATCGAGTTATGTCAGTCTTATAACCGCCAGTACCAAACACGGTATCGGTGTGTCATGCCCACCAATCTCTATGGCCCGAACGATTCCTATGACCTGGACAATTCCCATGTCCTGCCGGCGCTGATTCGAAAATTTCACCTGGCAAGGCTGGCGGAAACCGGCGACTGGCGTGCCGTTCAGAAAGACGAAGCTATTTTTGGAACGATTCCGGAGTCATTTCGAACACATTTAGGGGTCCCCTTGCGTAACGGGATGGACATCTCAAAAGGGGAGCCCCTGAAACCTTCAGGTCCCGGATTCACAAACGTACTGCTGTGGGGAACCGGCACTGCCCGGCGAGAGTTTCTTCATGTGGATGACATGGCATCGGCAACTGTTTTTGTCATGCAGCTTGAGGACAGCCATTATGACCAGGCAACGCAAAACGGACATATTACCCATATCAACATCGGAACCGGAGAGGATTTAACCATTGGCGAGCTGTCGGAAAAAGTGCAGGCCGTGACCGGGTATTCGGGCAGGGTGCTCTGGGACCCCTCCCGGCCCGATGGAACGCCTCAAAAACTTCTGGATGTTTCCGTCTTGAACCGATTGGGGTGGAAACCCGCTATTTCGCTGCAGGAAGGACTTCAGCAAACCTATCGGGCGTATCAGGCGATGGCTGACAGTTCATGAAAAACACCCGGGTTATGGAAGACATGGAGCGGCGCATCCTTCACGGCTTGTCGTGTGAATGGGAAGCTGCGCTGGAGGCTGTCTCTGCAGACGCTTCGAAAACGGATGCGAAAGCCTTTGTTCGCATTGCGGGATTTCAAAAACCGGTTGGGATACTGGTCATCTGAAAAGCGGGAAATCGGTCTCAGCCTGCAGTTTGCCATGAACCATTCCTGGAATGATATCCGCGAGGTGTTTCTGCATGAAATGGCTCACCAGGTTGCAACGGAAGCTTTTAATGCCTATCAGGAGCCGCCTCATGGCCCCAGTTTTCAGAATGCCTGCCGGCTTTTAAAGGCCGACCCCAGTGCGACCGGAATATATGTTCCCTTCAGCCAAAGGGTTTTTCAGGCTGCTGAATCCGAGAGCGATAGAATCCGGCGCCGGATTCAAAAACTCATGGCGCTGGCTCAAAGCAGCAATCTTTTTGAGGCAGAGGCTGCCATGGTCAAGGCCCACGAGCTTATGGCCGGATATGAGATCAAGCAGATCGTTCACAATGCTCCCAGGGAGTATCTCAGTATTTTTGTTGGAAAGCCGGCCCTCAGGCATTTCCGGGAGGCGTATTCCCTTGCCCTGCTCTTGATGGATTTTTATTTTGTGAATGGTATATGGATCGGGGCCTATGTGATTGAAAAAGAAAAAATGGGCAGGGTTCTGGAAATCAGCGGAACTGCGCAGAATCTTCAGATAGCCAGTTACGTATATGATTTTATTCGCCAGTTTATTGAATCGGCGTGGAACAAATACAATGTGGGCGGCAAATTGAACCGTTATCGAAAAACAGATTTTTCAACAGGAATTATTTCCGGATTCAGAATGAGGCTGGAGCAGGAATCGTCGGCCATCAGAGGAGAATCGCCGTCGCTTTCACCGGTCCCGATTCACGATATCCAGTTGAAACAGTATGTCAGGAAACGGTATCCACGCCTGAGAACCATTCTGAGAAAAGGCGGGAGTTGTCATTCCGAGGTGGTATCGGATGGAACGGAAATCGGGAAAACGCTGGTGATTCGAAAAGGGATTTCGCAGCCTGCCTGCGATGGTCCAACGCGATTTCTGGAATAACGGTTTTTATTGTATCGCCGGTGCGGCATTATGTGCGATCGGCAATTCAATGATCACGCGAACGCCGGATGCTCCCTTCCGGTTTTCGACCCGAATGCAGCCGTTATGGGATTCAATGATGTTTTTTACAATACCCAATCCAAGCCCGGTCCCTTTTTCCTTGGTGGTGAAAAACGGATCCCAGATTTTTTCAAGCAAATCTTCCGGTACGCCGGGTCCTTCATCTTCTATGCAGACAGTGACAATACCGATAGCGGACTGGATACTGACCTGAATTTTTCCGCCATCCGGCATAGTCTGGATTGCATTCATGAAAATATTTAGAAAAGCCTGGTAAAGCATGTCCGAATCAGCCTGAATTTCGGGAAGATGATGGGCAAACTGCTTGACAATAATATACCCCTGACCCTGAATTTGAGGGGTGATAAATAGAATGTTCTTTTCGAGAATGTCTTCGATGCGGCAGGCTGAAAGCTGCGGCAGCCTGGGTTTGGCGAAATTAAGAAAATCCGTGATGATAAGATTGAGACGGCTGGACTCCTCAACGATAATATCGGGGATGGCGTTGGATGGATCGAATTGGGCAACTTTTTTCTTTAAAAGCTCCGCAGAACTTCTGATAATGCCCAAAGGATTCCGGATCTCATGGGAGATTCCCGCCACCATCCCCCCCAGTGAGGACAACCGCTCCGACTGCGCCAGTTTCTCCTTTAGACTGAGCTGCTCGAGTGTCCGCTGCTGAATGATGGCTTCACCGCGCTGCACCACATAAATAAGCACGCCAATCAGAATGCTCATGACCGCGATACAGGTTGCAATCACCAGCAATTGAAAGCGCAGTATGGTCTGATAATCCTCCGAGATATCCTGTACAATCTCCACAACTCCCAGAACAGGTCCGGAAATGCGCAGAAACTGCCGTTCCGCCCGAATCGGCGCAAATGTTGTCAGCCAGCTTTCCTTGGGGAACCCCAAGGGAATTTCCAAGAAATTTCCGCGCTGAACCAACGTGGAAGTCGGTGTTCCGGAAATGGCGTATTCAAAGCCGGTTCCCCCCATATTTTTCCGGCCGATGAGTTGTTTGTCAAAACTGTACGAAATGGTATTGTTGGTATCGTAGATATTGACCATATCCACTTTGTAACTATGGAGCGTGCTACGGACAATGGTGTCCATTCTTTCGAACTGATCCGGATTGCTGAGTTCGATTTTCCCAAATTTCAAGACAACCGGAATGATGAATTGCAGAAAAACCTGATGGTTCAGATTTTCAACCAGAACCAGAGCATATTCCTCGCTTTTTTTTAATTGCATTGCCCTTGCCCAGTGAATGTTCAAAAAACTCAGCACAAGGGCGCCAATAAAAATAACCACCAGACTGATAATCGTAAAAAATTTGACCAGTCTGAAGGGTTTTCTTTTGTCGGAGTCTGTCAGGGCCATTGGCGTGTGGGAAATGGAAGGGTAAAGATGCCTTCTTGTTTAATGGTTTTTTTCATTAAAGGGTTATAGGCAACACGGATTTCAATGTCAAGGCAAAGTCCACGGCAATTACGGGAGAACGTGCTTGTCGGTCAGAAAACCCGGTCGTGATTCAAATATGGTGTGTGATTGGATAGAAGTAGTACCGAAGGCTCGATATGCTCATAAAAGAAACCAGAACTCCTGCGTTTCTGAAAGAAAGCGACCCCCCTGAAAAACCGGTTTGCAAAAAATCGTTTGAAAATTTACAATTTTTGTCAATGGCCCGTGTATCGTATCCAGTATTTTACGAAAATTCGCGCAAACCAAACAACGTTACAAAAATAACAATCAGCAGCTAAATGCCCTTGCAGTATGATTTTTTGAATGGATTTTTCGTATTTTCAGTCAGATGCGTTATGATTTGTTGTTTATAAATTGATTTTATTGCATATTCCGGTATGCTAATTGCTTGCAAATTATCAACTCTAAGCAGAAATCATTTTTTTTGTATTAAATCAACTTTCGACAACATACCGTTTTTTGTTCTTTTGTTTTTCATCAAATAAAATACACGTAATTTTAAGGAGTTATTTGATATCAGTATGTTATGATTGATTGGTTGGTATCAATATAAAAAAAATGAATGAATCCTCAGTATAAAAAAAACGAAAGCAAGTTTTATCATGAAAAAAATATTGACTATTTCATTATTTAAGGGCAAGTGTAAATTTAAAATAAATATTGGCTGAATAATCAAATCGATACCGGGTCAATTTGTCTGTTGACAAGTATTTGATAGGTTGCACAGAGGTTAGCGTTGGTTTATCATGACATATCCACCGGATAATGCCGACTGAAATGAATTCATGAAAAACAACAGTAAACATCCAAACAGGCTTTAACCCACAAATGCTATTCGCAAAAAAAAATCATCTGGTCGGCCTTGATATCGGTTCCAAAGCTATTAAGCTGTGCGAGGTCTTCGAAACCCGCCAAAGTGGATTTGAGCTGAACAAATTCGGAATGATCTCTATACCGAATGGGGCGATTGAAGATGGTGTTATAAAAGATTCAGAAACCGTTTCACAGGCTATTCGGGAACTGTTCAAAGCCCAGAAGGTCAGAGAAAAAAATGTGGCTGTTTCCATCGGCGGGTATTCTGTCATTGTAAAAAAAATTCAGGTACAGAGCATGACAGACGCCGAACTGCATGAGACCATACATTTTGAGGCGGAACAGTACATCCCTTTTGATATCAACGATGTGAATCTGGATTTCCAGATCCTGGGCGAGAGCCCTCTTGTTGCCAACAAACTGGACGTGATTCTGGTCGCTGCCAAAAAAGAACTGGTCGATGAATATGTCAATCTGATTGAATTGTCCGGTCTGCGGCCATGTGTTGTCGATATCGATGCCTTTGCGCTTCAAAATATTTACGAAGCGAATTACGATACCAAGGAAGATGTCGTGGCCTTGATTGATATCGGTGCAGGCAAGACATCCCTGAATATTGTCAGGGAAAGCGCTACGTTATTCATGCGGGATGTGTCTCTTGGATGCAATCAAATTAATCATAAAATCTCGGATAAAGTGGCCTGCTCTCTGGAAGATGCTGAAGAGATCAAGATCACAGGCAAGTCCGACAAGATAACACCTCTGGAAATTGCAGACATCGTCTCTTCCGTGATTGGTGACTGGTGTCTTGAAATCCGCAGGGCCATTGATTTTTTCTATTCAACGTATCCGGATGATCAGATCAGCAAGATTTTGATAAGCGGCGGGGGCGCAAACATAACGGAATTTAGGCATACTCTGGCTTCGGAGACTGCATCGGAGGTTGAAATCATCAACCCTTTTGGTAAATTTACCATAGATAAACGGCTTGATCCTTCTTTTCTCGAAAAGATATCCCCCCAGGCTGCAATATGTATGGGATTGGCCATTCGGAGAATTGATGACAAATGATACGGATTAATCTACTGCCTTTTCGTAAGGCGCGAAAAAAAGAAAATGTGCGGCAGCAGATTTCTGTCTTTATTCTTGCGCTGATATTCCTGACGTTGGGCATGTCTTATATCGCGGCTAGCTCTCGAACGGAAGATTCATGTTTTGGATAACCGTATTAAAACTTCCACGCAGCAACTGAACGAGTTGACCGTATTGACCAAAGAAATCGATGAAATCAAAAACAAACTTGCCACCATCAAGAAAAAAACAGCGGTAATTAAAAATCTGGAACTCAACCGCAAGTCTTCCGTTATTCTTCTGGACACTATGACCAGCATGGTGATTCCAGGCCGTATGTGGTTTACCAGCCTGTCCGCCATGGACGACACTGTGGGAATCAATGGACTTGCCCTGGACAACAAGACAGTGGCGGATTTCATGATTCAGTTGGAAGGCTCAAAACTCTTTTCAAGTGTCAGTCTCAAAACCCTCAAACAACAGAACATCAAAGATATCATACTGAAAAATTTCGAAATATCATGCAGGAAAGTTATTGTACTCGATAAAGATTCTTCTGAAAAGGCCGCCAAGAAATGAAATTATCCGGCATCTCTCTTGAATCCCTGGAGCCGGCGATAGAAAAAATAGCCGGTCTGACTCCGATTCAACGGATTATGATATGTGTGCTGACGGTTGGGTTTCTGGCAGGTGTATTCGGTTATTTTTATTATTATCCCCAGTATATCCAGCTGGATAAAATGACCGTGCAACTGAAACAGCTCGAGCAGCAACTGGCTACTGCCAGGACGGCTGCCGCACAGATTGGAAAATTCAGGCAGGAAATGAAAGATGCCGAAGAAGACTTCCGGGTCACTCGTAATGCATTGCCGGATAAAGAAGAAATTCCGCTGCTCCTGACAAGTGTGTCGCAGTTTGGTCATGATGCGGGGCTGGAATTCATCCTGTTTGAACCCAAGCCGGAAATCATCAAGGATTTTTATGCTGAAATACCTGTTTCAATAACAGTATTGGGAAGTTATCATCAAGTCGGCGTGTTTTTCGACAAGGTTTCCAATCTGAACCGGATTGTCAATATCAAGGATATCAAGATGGCCCCGCCTGGCAGGGACATCAAGATGACGCCGTCCGCCAGTGACGCAACCCGGCTGATTACTTCCTGTACGGCAGTTACCTATAAATTTGTGGAAACGCCTGTGGCAGATCAAAAAAAAGATGCTGCCAAGGGAGCCAAGAAACCAGCCACAAACAAATAGTCTGAAATGAAGACACCTATATGATTCAGTTATCCAAAATCGTAGTGGTTTTTTTCTTGACAGGCGTGTTTTTCTCCATTGCAGGATGCAGCAATCCCGAAACGCCGCAGCTGAAACCGGAGATCGTCCGCAAGAAAATTTCTGAAAAGCCGGAGAGTGTAACGCCCGGGCATACATCTGGAACGGATGCTTCCCAGCCTTCTGATGCGTCTTCAAAAAAACTTCAAGCTCATGATAGTCAGGCCGACGCCATCCCCAAACAAACTGCTGCAGAGGGCAAGAAACCCGCACTCGGGGCCGACAATATCCATTTCTGTTTCTTATAATCCCGCAGGAAAAATTGATCCATTCGCTCCATTGGTTAAGGATGAACCAGTAAAGCCGCTGCAGGATGAAAAGTCAAAAAGGGAAAAACGTGAGCCGGCCACGCCCCTTGAACTGGTTGATTTAAGTCAGCTGAAGCTGACAGCCGTGATCCGGACGCCATCGGGTTTTAAGGCGATGGTGGAGGAAACTACCGGCAAGGGGTATATCGTCGGGATAGGCACCTATATGGGGATTCATTCCGGTAAAGTGGTTAATATATTTAAAGATCGAATTGTTGTGGAAGAAGAAGTTGAAGATGCCCTGGGCAATATTGCCAGTCGTAACTCAGAACTCAAATTCCAGAAACCTTCCGGAGAATAGTAGTATGAAGTGTAACTCTTTTTGGATATCCCGATACATCAAGCTGCCGGTTCTGCTGATGTTATTTTTTGGCATGGCAATAGGATGCGCCACGGATACGGGTGTCCGGCCAGCCGCGCAAGACAATCCGCAGACAGACATTCCCAAACAAATCATGGGGGTTCAGTTTTCAAAAGAATCCGATGCGGATTTGGTGAATATCCAGGGGAATACGATTCTGTCTTATACATCCATCAAACAGCCCTCTCCATTGAGCGTTATTTTATACTTTCCCGAGACGGGTGTCGGCGATGTGATGCCGTTGACGCCGGTCAATGCCGATATGATTCGTGATGTAGCGGTTTCACGGGTGGGGGACACCCAGACCACCAAAGTTGAAATTGCCTTGACAAAAGACGTTCCGTATCAGGTTCAGCGTGAAGGTGACAGTTTGATAGTGTCTTTTACCAGAAAGACGACGGAAGCCTCTGCACAAGTTTCCGCTCCGCCTGTCACGGAAACGTCCATACCGGAATCAAACCCGACTTCGACAAACGAAAGTGCGGCTAACACCACACTCAGCCGGACATATCCGGTCAATACTTCGAAAAAAGGAGCTTCTTCAAAATCCACGGGCGTTGCGTGGGTGAATCGAATTGATTTTTCCAGTGATAAAAATGGAAAATCCTCGGTAATTGTCGGCACCACAAAGCCGGTTGAGTATCGCATGGAAAAGGTATCTCCGACAGCTGTTCAATTAAGGCTTTACCACACCAATATTTCGGAGTTTCGAAAGCTGCCCCTTATCACTACGCGGTTTGAAAGTGCAGTTGACCGGATTCTTCCCATGCAGACGCCTGCCATGAAAACCGACTCCATCATCGCTATGGATCTTCGGCAAGCGGTTCCCTATTTTGTTGATCAGGAAGGCGATGTGATCCGAATCCGTTTTGATGCCTCTTCCATTCCGCCCAAGCCTGATGCGCCGCTGACGACGGCGTTTGTTGGAAAATCTGCAGAAAGTCAGCCGGCCGCTACTGAAGAAGCTCAGTACGAGCGCAGTGCGAGAAAGACCGGTGAAACGAAGACCGTTTCTCCGGAAACCCGTCGATCCGGTGTTTACAGAAGCGATATCCCCAAGGTCTATTCGGGTGAGAAAATGGGAATCGACTTTTTTGATACGGACATCCGCAATGTTTTCCGGCTTCTGGCAGATTTTAGCGGCCAGAATTTTGCAATTGACAAGGATGTTCAGGGAAAGGTGACGCTGGCATTTGAAAAACCAGTTCCCTGGGATCAGGTTCTGGATCTGGTTCTCAGAATGAATCAACTGGACAAGATCGATGAGGGAGGGGTTATTCGTATTGCCAGGCTGAAAACGCTGGAGGATGAAGAAAAAGCCAAGCAGCAGTTCTTTGAAGCGGAAAAAAGAGCCAAAGAGCAAAGTCTGGAGCTGGAACCGGTAGTACCGAGTATATATCGGTGAATTACGCCAAAGCCAAAGACGACATGATGCCGCAGGTTGAAAAGTTGATCACCCCGAACCGCACGGATTGTTCCATTTCCGTGGATGAGCGGACCAATCAGTTGATTGTTACGGATACCGCCCGCAAGGTCAAACTGATTCAATCGGTTGTTCTGAAGCTGGACCGGGTTACGCCTCAAGTCGTGATCGAGGCCAAAATCGTTGAGACCTCTACGGATTTTTCGCGGGAATTTGGCGTTAAATGGAATGCCGCATGGGGAATCCTGAATAGCGATCCCAATGCCGGAGTCGGTCCTCAGCCGGGATATGGCACCTGGGGCGGAACCCATGGGGGGACTTCGTCAGTGAATTTTCCGCTGGCGTCGGATCGGACCGGAACCATCGGGTTTAATTTTATGCGGCTTGCAGGTACACCGCTTGTCATCGATGCCCAACTCCAGGCCATGGAGCACAATAAAAAAGGGAAAATCATATCCGCGCCCAAGATATTGACGTTGGACAATAAAGAGGCGTTTATCGAACAGGGGCTGGAAGTCGGGTATCTGGTGCCGCCGACACAGGCTGGAGCTGCGGCGACAGTCGGCTTTAAGGATGTCAAACTGACACTCAAGGTGACGCCGCAGATTACCCAGGATAACCGGGTTGCCATGAAGATCGTGATCGAAAAGAAGGATGTTTTCAGCTACATTAATGATATACCGAGTCTCACCACGAAAAAAGCAACGACTGAGCTGCTGGTGGATGACGGCGACACCCTGGTGATCGGCGGCATTACCAAATCTACGGATACAGGCGATGACAATGGCGTTCCCTGGTTGTCGAAAATCCCGGTCCTGGGGTATCTGTTCGGTATCAAAAGAGACGTTAAGAACCAGGAAGAGCTTCTGATTTTTATTACGCCAAGAATTGTCCAGCTCGATCAGCGGGCAGATAAAGGCAGGTCGCCTGCGAGCTGAAAGCCGTTTGGCGTTAACTAAGATAAACTCGAAAAAGTCATATGCGGATTTATATACTCCTAAATTCGGCAGATTATGATTGAATATCCTGTCGAAAAACGAAATATTTATGAATTCACCAACCCGTAATGTGTTGAAATATTAACCTGCTGATTTTCTGATGAGGAGTGACATGAAGCGTTCTTTGGTTTTGAGTCTGGCGATTTTTCTGGTGTTGATTTTATTGGGCGGGTTCGGATGCGGCGGCGGATCCTCGTCAGGATTAAATACCAGTATAGCGACGGTGGTGCTTTCGGCCGATCCCATCTCCATTCCTGCGGACAACATATCGTATTCAACGATTACCGCAGTATTGACTGCTGGAACCGGCTTCCCTCCGCCAATTGGAACACCCGTGCTGTTTTCGACGACTCTTGGTGTTTTTTCTAACAGCGCGAAAAGTTATAGCACAACGACCATTGATGAAATAGGTACGGCAAAGGCTACGCTGATTGCCGGTCTGACGCCGGGAACAGCCACCGTAACCGGCATTTCCGGCGATGCTATTGGCGTAGTCAAAGTTGAAATCATGTCTTTTTAGCGCAAAAATATATGTACCGTGATCGTTTCGCTGTATTTTTTGTAAATCGTTCCGGGTCAAAGGTGGCGGAGGAAATATGATGACAAAATGGAAATTATTGATAAATGGACTGGTTGTCATTTGTTGCATCCTGTCTTTTGAAATATACGCCCCGGGTCTTCTTCAGGCCGAAACGACGACGACGACGACGCACGTGATGACGCTTGTGGCATCTCCCACATCCATTTTAGCCAATGGAACATCTTATTCCACAATTACGGCAACGTATCAAACTGTAGTAACTGAAATCACGGTAGACGATACCGGCAAAACGACTACGAATACAACGATAACGCCAACGCCGAACGTATTATTGAAATTTAATACAACACTGGGTACATTTATTAATAATTCCCAGACTCGTTCAATTGAATTAAATACAAATACTGAAGGAATTGCACAGGTCTTTCTCTATTCCGGTACAGTTCCGGGAACAGCCATCGTTACCTGTAGCGGTGAAGATGTTTCAACGCAAACTGTTTATGTGGATATTACCCAGTTGATGCCGCCTCCGGCATTTATTTCCCTAAGCTCAGCGCCTTACTGGGTTCCCGCTGACGGATCCGCTGCTGCGACCATTACGGCTGTCATATTGGATAGCAGTGGCCAACCTGTTGCAGGGGGAACGGTGGTGAGATTTTCCACTACGGCAGGGACTTATTTCGGAAATGGAAAACAAACCTATTCGACTGTAACGACGGATGATACGGGCACGGTTTCGGTTCAATTGATAGCGGTCAATGGATCCGCCGGATCCACCGCCGTGGTTACCTGCACGGCCGGTGCAATCTCACAAAGCATTTCCGTGGCGATTATCAGTCTGGAATATGAGACAGAGCCCAACAACGACATGTCGCATGCCGATCCGATCTGTTTCGACAAAGTGTATTTAGGCCAGCTTACTTCACCCTATGAGGAAGACTGGTATACGTTTACCATTACAACACCCAGCCGGATCGGCATCAATTTCATCACAACAGCTGCCCCTGCAGATGCCGGCTGTGATGCCGGCACTACGACCGTCGGTACCTGGAAGGTGGATATCCGGGATGCCAACAACGATCAACTGATGTCCCATCACAACATTGATTGTATTTCTGATAACGGATATGGGAGACCGGAGTGATTGCTCCGGGCACCTATTATGTTGTAGTGTATTGTCCCAGACTGGGTGATAAGACCGGAGATTATTGGCTGTCAGATCCTTATTATTTGTCTGTTTTCAATAATTTCTATTCACCCTGTGGAAGTCAGGATAAACTGGTGAACGCAGCTACCTTGTCCATGGAAGCTTCGATTATCAACTGAATGTTCCGATCATGAATGCGACTCCCTATATATGGGCGGATTTGCAGTATGATCCGAGTTCCAACCCGCGAGCCTGATGTTCAGGCTTGACAGATGCCGGAGCACTGGCAAATCTCAACGACTACCGGTCCTGCAACATGTCAACCCTGTCCCTGGTGAACGGCAATTATGTCCTGCATGTTCCGGTAATGATTTTCAATGGCGTATCCTATCGTGTTGACTTGACATATATCCCTACGACGGATGGGACGATTTGGTTTATGCTGAGTGCGTTTTGGTTAAATAATTAGCAGCATAAGCGCCATTGTGACATGGTTGTCAGCGAACCTGCAGGCTGAAATGATATTCAATGGATGTTTCCTATCCATGCCAGTCTATGAATATACGGCGCTGGATGTCAAGGGCAACACCCTGTCGGGTATCGTCGATGCGGACAGCCCGGCCGCTGCCAGACAAAAACTTCGTGCGGCCGGAAACTATCCGGTGGCTGTCAAGGAAGCGGCCAATCCGTCCGCGCAACATGCCGATTCCCTCTTATTCAAGCGCTTCCGGCGAGTCAGACCTTCAGAAATCGCCATGATGACCCGGCAACTGGGGACCCTGATGACAGCTGGGTTCCCCCTGGTTGCCGCACTGGATGCGCTGATTCCCCAGACCCGACTCACCTCATTTAAAAAATCAACTGACCCGGATAAAAGATGCAATTGTTGGCGGCAGCAGTTTGTCTGAAGCGCTTGGGGAAATTCCCGGGGCGTTTTCGCCACTTTACATCAACATGGTCCGGGCCGGAGAGTCATCCGGAACCATGGAGCTGGTTCTGGATCGTCTGGCCGAGATGATTGAAAAACAGCAGCAGGTGATGCAGCGCATTACATCCGCCATGACGTATCCGATTTTTATGACCCTTATCGGTGCCGGAATTCTGCTTTTTCTCATCACCTATATCGTTCCGACGATCGCTGGATTATTTGCCGACATGAAGCAGGTCCTGCCGTTGCCTACACGGGTTCTGATCGGCACCAGCAATGTTCTAAAACTCTGGTGGTGGCTGATTCCGATATGCATCACCATATTGATTCTGGGCTTCAGGCATGTTCGAAGCACGGTTTCCGGCCGTTATGCCATTGACAGGACGCTGCTGTCAGCCTGCCGCTCATCGGAGATTTCCTGCGCAAGCTTTCTGCCGCAAGGATTGCACGGACCCTGGGGCTGCTTCTGGAAAACGGGGTTTCCCTGCTTTCAGCGCTTGAAATTGTTAAAAATATCGCAGGAAATGTACTCATTGCCGATGCTGTTGAAGCGGCTGTCAATCCAGGTTCGGCAGGGCCGGGGACTGGCCACGTCCCTGGATGCCGCCCGCCAGTTTCCAGCATTATTTATTCAGATGATTCAGGTTGGAGAGCAAAGCGGGGCTCTGGAAAGCCTGCTGAAAAAAGTGGCGGATCTGTTTGAAAACGAGGTCGAATCCGCACTGATGCGCATGGCCTCCCTGCTGGAGCCGATCATGATCCTCATCATGGGCGTGATGGTGGGGTTTATTGTGCTGTCGATCTGTCTGCCGATATTTGAAATGAACCAGCTTATTCAATAACCTGTTTCATCCCGATAATTCCCCTTCTGCCCAGTTCCCGCAAAAACTGGATCACGCTGATTTCCGCTTCTCTTGGGTAGAGTTGATGCAGTCCCGCAAAAGATGATGATGATGTCCATTACCGTGGTCTTGTCATCCACCAAAGTCCATACGCTTGGTACCCAGGATATCCAGTTGAAGTTTTCGCATGGGGCGGTATTTCAGGCGTTATTTTTGATTCGCTGAAGGATGTCTAGCAAACCAGGGGCTGATGGTTTCGGGATAGGACAGGAGCATTTCTCCGGATTCCAGATGGTTTTCCACAACCCGTGGGATTGCGGATGGGGATGCAGCCAAGTGCATCGGTTCGGCTAAGCGGCTGCGATTTCATAGCTGGAGAATATGCGATCGAGTCGGCTGAGATCCATCATCTGTTTGCTTTCCGCTTTTATCGCCAGAATGCGGTTGTTCCCCGGATCATGACGGATGAGAATCCGGTGATGGGAGTATCTGCCCGAGACAAAAGTTGAAAATCGATTCCAAAGACTGAGAGACGGGAAGTGTTCCCATTCGAGTCTGTTGCAATCCGGTATGGTTATGGCGGATCTGTCTGGAAAAAGGCGTAACGATTCTGCGAAATCAGTCAGTTTTCTTCCGGAAAGCAGGACGGATGCCGGGCTCCAGCGATACAGGCTGATCTGCTGGCTGCTGGAGAAAAACACCATCTCCATGAACCCGGGAGAGAATTGGTAGCGCTTGATCTGAAAAGCCGTCGGAAGGGTTGCGCGAATATCAAAAACAGCCCATCGCTGTTCGTCCCCATTGGCGTGGTCAACAAAAGATAGAGAGCAATCTGGGAACGACCGCATCAAGATTGTCAGGCTCATCGGGATTGTTGAAAAACTGAATCAGGGAAACTCTCTGGCAGGATAAACAGGAAACGATCAAACCACGGCTTATCCTTTCCGGACGTTTCCAGGAAAAACCGCTGGTTTCGTAGGATGACAAGGCCTGTAGCCAGTTCTGGGATGGGGTCCAGGAATCAACAGCAGTCAGATGCTGTTTGCGGATCTGCAGTTGCAGTTTCTCGATGTTTCGTTGCCGCGAAACCGGTTTTTGCGCATTTTCCCAGGTGATTTCCATTCGCGGATGCGCATGGGTACCGATCATCATGTAATTCCGGCCGATAGTTGCAATCTCCCATGTGGCGGGTTTGTAAAAAGAGATGCCATTCCAGGCGATTTCGTCCCACCGGTTTTGTGCCTTGTTCATGAGAAAGTCAGAGCCGTTCAATTGCCGATAGCAGTGCATATATCCAATAAACAGGCAAAACGACCACGTCGTTCACCGATATGTCGTCAAATAGATGCTGCATTTGGAAAAATCATCCCAGGGAGCGGTTTCAGGAGTCGGTCAACGGGGAATCAGTAGATCCCATTCAATCTGAACCGGCGGTTTTCCAGCCGGAGACTCATCAGTTCCCGGATGGGATTTTTCATAGCACCGGCGTTCTTTTTCCACGGCGTCTGTCAGAGTCAGCTTGATCGAATTGCCGATTTTTTCATCCGTATCTTGCTTGTTATGCTGCAGGATAAGGCTGATGTGGTTATGAGACTTATCCACAAAAGACCATTTCCATGCGATCACAATGTGGAAAGGGTCCCCTCGCCATTCATCGGGTTTTCCAAATTTTTTCTCAAACCGGGCCAGAAGGGTATCGTAGAAGTCCCGGCTGGAATCAGCGTATTTGAGTTTGACACGAACCACTTTTCCCGGCATGGTGCAGGTGCCATACGCAATCAAACCGCTGGTAAAAAAAGCGGTTGGTTTGATTTCAACTTCCATGATGGATTCTGCATACCGGATGGGCAGGGCAGTGCTCATATCCACACGATCCTTGTAAGCGGCAATATCAGCGCCCAGTTGAAATCCGCCTATCTGACTGGGTGCTTCAGCCAGACAGATTGCGGAATCTGTTCCGATGATGATAAAAAACAGAAAAAACAGCTATTTTTTTCATGAAAAACTCCTTAATTGCAAATTTAATACGCCAGCCGTCCCAAGGACTTTAAGATCAGCGCAAAGCCCATGGCGAACATGCCGGTCAAGCCCATTCCGCAGGAAAAACCCGCCAGAAGCACGGGGGCATATTGGCGCCACATTTTCCCGTATCGTTTCAGGAAATAATACCGCCCAAGAAACGCGCCGATGAGCTCAAGAATTAATCCATGCGGAGCACTCTGGCCAAGTCCCCGGACAATGCCATATACCAATAGCGTTGGAAGCCCCAATAGAGCCAGAATCGTATAGATTGTCACGCCGAGTCCCAGGCCGGAAAGGACATATAATCCATTAAGCGCCTGATAGAAAAGAGAATTACCTTCAAGCGTGGATGTCTGCATCAACAGCGTATTCAATGCCTGAAGGTGCCACAGCTTCAGGGCATAGGGATAGTTGCTGGAGGGGATCGGCGCCAGTCGCCAGATGAACTGAGAGAAAAGCAGACTGGCGATCATCACAACCGGAAAAACGACCAGTTCCGCTTTGATGATTCCGCGAATGCTGGTTCCGGTCAATTCGATTTCCCGAAAATCAACGGTTGCCTTACCATAATTGTGGATCGGGATCGGTGCGTACCAGATTTCAATTCCCTGATATCCGAAAAATTTTGCACCGGCGATAAAACTGGCCTCACGAACCATGGGCAGGTTGACAAACTGGCCGGCAATGCCTTCCATGCGGGCGGTAATGTATGAGATGACGGGGGTATAGATAAAGCCGTATCCCAGGAAGAATATCCAGGGAAAATTGGGAACAAGCCAGACGCAGAGGCCGACATAGGAGAGGGTGGAAAAGACGTAAATGCCGATGGCGATCCAGAAATTAAAATCCCCTCTGCCTTCCGGTGGATGAAACAGGTTGCTCCAGCTTCCCCTGTTGGCAGCCTGGCTTTTGCGAAAAGAACTGATGACATGCCAGACGCCGATAAAACCGATGGCCAGTCCCAGGCCGATGCCAAAGCTCATGTAAAAGTCAAAATTGTTTGCAAAAACCGTATCAACGGTTTCCATACCCGGGTGCCAGCGCTGAAGAATACCATGATGATACAGAATCGGATTTGCGATTATCGTGAAGATCAGCCCGATCAGCCCGCCGATCACTGCCCAGAAAGGCAGCACCATGCCCACGAACAGCAGCCCCAGATCGAGCTGGATGCCGGTGGCAACGGCAGGCAGGATTTCCTCGGTCCTTCGGGTCAACTCGATCCAGGGAATGGGAATAAGCTGAATGGACTCGTTAAAGATCAGGCCTGAAACCGTGGGCAGCAGCACGTAAACGCCGCCAAATACCAGGCCGATGACCCCGCCAATGGAAAATACGCGCCATTTCCAGCCTGTTTGCCGGTCTTCCGTGGATTCGGCCAGCGCCATTGTTCCCAGAGCGCCGACAGGAGCCATGGGAAAGGGCAGCTTTTCAACATCCGAAGTGATACGGTACAGCGCATACCCGAGGCCGAAATGATCAATTCGCTGTATAATCTGAGAGCCGACCAGCAGCAGAATGGGGATCATCCAGTCTCTGTGGAAAAAAGTGCGTTCAACCAGGGACAGCGAGTCGCTTGCCGGCGCAACCCACAAGGGGATGTATTCCGTCAGTCCCAGCATTTTGGCGGCATCGGATTGAACGATGTATTGACTCCACAATAGCCCCTGAAACGGTGACGCCAGGGCCGCTCCGGCCATGTAGTAGAGGATAAAGACTTCCTGTTGCTTCAGATCGGTATAGGCACGCCGGGCGATTTCAGCAAATAGAATGATTGTCACCCACCGGGCTGCGGGGCCGATACCGGTTCCGATGACAAGTTGAAGGTACATGCTTCCGGGCATCATGAGAAAACCGATAAATATCGCGCCGACGACGGTTTTCCAGTCAAAACCTTCTTCAAAATGATCCGGAGTCTTCAGGAGATCCCGGTATTCCTTAAGCTCTTTGTCTTCGTACATGGATTTGAATGATCCATTCAGGATTGCGGGTTAAGTGAAAGAAGCTGGAAATCATCTATTTTCCGGTTCCGGGCATATCGGGTTAGGCGATAGAGAATTTCATCATATCAATCCGGCAGCACAAGATAGCTGGCGTTACCCCACAGGCCGATGATCGCCCAGAATCCGCCCATCAGAAAATCACCGATAATCAGGCCGATAAAAAAATACCGCAGTTTTTTAAACAGCGAGATGCCGCCGTACCGCATACAGAGGGCATTACACAGCCATCCTATAAAAAAACTGAACCACAGGATTCGCATGGCGGAGCTGTAAGCCGTCAGGTAACCAATGGGATGGATCGGCCACCAGTAAATGCGGTGGTAACAGATAACCAGACCGGTCATGACCACGGCCCCGGCCAGAGCAAAAATGAGAACCCAGTTGGATCGGTTTTCAGGGGTGCTCATGAATGCCTGGATGTTATCGTAAACACCGAGGGTGGTTCGGGTCGCCCAGTCCAGTTCGAGTTCCCGAATGCCGAATTTATAGCACAGAAAAAGCATGGAGAGAAAGGACACGATGATACCGGCAAGCAGCACAAAAACGATTCCGGTGATGATCAGGCGTTGATGGCGCAACCGGTTCGTTATTTTTCTGGCATGAAGCAAAGAGGGCATCAAGGATTCGCGAAGGTCCAGAAAAAGAACTTTCTGAATAACGGCTGCCATCAGAATGCTTGCGCCGCTGAAAAGCCTGGGGCCGAAGAACGCCACCAGGCCGTCAACCGGTGCGGCTGTCAGTGTAAAATAAGCGATTCCGCCCTGGCAGATAACCCGTGTGGCAACGACCATGATCATGAAACAGGCCAGAAGAAAGAGAATCGCAATCCAAACCGGCATGCCGAAATAATGGCACCAGGCGACCAGGCACAAAAAACCAATCAACAGTCCCCAGAAAGACATTCTTAAGGAAATCCACTCGTCTTCCGTGCGGTCCAAAGCGTTGCTGTCCGAAAGGCCAAATGCCTGCCGGATCACCTCGCTGAGGTGTTGCCTGCCCAGCCAGAGAAGAAAAACGAAAAAAACGCCGTAAGCTCCGAGCATTTGAGTTTCTTCAGGTCTGGAAAGGGTGGGACCGAAGGTAATCCCCAGGGCTGCATCGGGAATACTGTAGCCAAGAATTCCGAGTATTCCGATTAACAGGCCTCCGATAAGGTAAAAAAACCAGAACGAAAAAGATATCTGTTTGGATGTCAGAAAGGCAAATCCGATGAAGGCGGGATACAGATAAATCTTCAGTTTGACAAATCCGGAAAACATTCCTTGCGATGGAATGTAGGGGCCTGCCAGTATCAGGGTCGGGATCTGGGGGACGGACGGGAAGTAGAAATTCAGCCCGTTCATCAGATGAAGGATAACGGGAATCAGGATGCCGACTCGGGTATAGCGGTTGGAAAAAAAGCTGACCAGCTGGTGTTGATCCAGGGCATCTTCGATAATTTGGGGAACCTGAAGCAGCGGCAGATTCATCCGCTCGTGATTGAGCCACTGCCTGCTGGCGATATTCACCATAAGGATCATCATTGTATAACAAAGAAGTATGAAGCTGCTCCAGACCGCAAGCGGTCTGACCCAGGCACTCCATGGAATTCGGGAAATGACTTCATGCCAGCTCATCTGCCGGCCGCCAGGCAGCCCGTCGTAAAGCATCTGGACGGCATCCGAATTCCGGGGATACCAGGCTTGTGGAAGAAACGGCTGAAGGGTTTCCTCCCACCGGTTTTCAACCGTGGCAAAATGAAATGGTGCTGTCAGATTAATGAAAAATGTTCGCATCAGCCCTGTATAGGCAATCCCGGATACCAGCACCATCAATATCCAGGCAACCAGCAGCTCTTTTCCGGTAAGAAGAGCCCGGTTACGGAAAATCCTATTCAGAAGGGCAATCAAAAAAGTCAGCCACACCAGAATAAAAAACGGCGCCAGCGGGAAATGGCCGCCGCCGAGCGGCGTCGCCTGAAGATAGGCATTGTTATAAGGTGTGACAGCGCAGATAACAATCGCCAGAAATAACCCAACGGCAAATGCGCGAAATCGAATTCCGTCAGCAGGTGGATGAGAATCGTTCACGTTTGAGATGATCCGTTTATGGGAATAAGGATTAATACGTCGAAGATCCACAAAAAAAACGATGGCCAAGCCTTTTATATGGCGGATCAGTCTGACTTGAATGCTTTTCGCGCCATGAATTCCAAGCTCTCCGGGAATTAATTAAGGTTATATATTTCCTGAGGGCTCAGGGTCAAGTACAAAACGGATTGCAGACGACAGAAGCGGAAAAAAATACCCGCTATCTGCGGTCTATTTCTTATAGAATTCTTCTTCCCATACTTGAGGCCACAAGCTCTGTGGCGAGCCTGGCGCTGATGTTCCGGTTGTCAAGAATGGGGTTGACCTCGGCGATATCCAGAGACGACATGCAGCCGCATTCGGCGATGGTTTCCATAATCAGATGGACTTCCCGGTAAGTCAACCCTCCGGCAACTGGCGTTCCGACACCTGCGGCTACGGAAGGATCCACACTGTCCAGATCAAAGCTGACATGAATATGATCCATATGGCCAAGGGTCTGTAGAATATTTCGAATCGTCGCATGCGCCCCATTCCGGTCAATATCGCTCATGGTGTGGACGGAAAGCTGAAGTGTTTTGACAATTTCTTTTTCAAGCGGGTCAATTTTTCGAATGCCGATCAGCGCACAGCAGGACGGCTGAACTTTGGGGGCAAATCCCAGAATATGCGTCAACGCGTTGTCTCCGAGCCCCAGAGATACAGCCATTGCCATGCCGTGAATATTTCCGGATGGCGTGGTTTTTTCGGTGTTCATATCGGTGTGAGCGTCAATCCATATCACGCCGCATGTCCGGTGGATACTGCGGCAATACGCGGAAACCCCGGCTATCGATCCAATTGCCATGGAATGATCCCCGCCGATGCATAAGGGGAAATGCCCATTCTGAAGTGATTGTTCCACCTTCTCAGCCAGAAGGCAGGAGGTTCTGACAATTTCATCCTGATATTTCAGTTTTGGATTGATGATTTTCTGCCGTTCTTTGGAAAGAATGGGAATATCGCCAAGATCCTGAACATGGTAACCCAGAATTTCCAGCTCTGACGCCATTCCGGCAATGCGGATGGCGGACGGTCCCATGTCCACGCCCCGCCGGTTCGCGCCGAGATCCATGGGAAAGCCGATCAGGTCGATACTTTTTTTAAAAGATTCCATGGGCATCCTCCCATTTGCATAAGGTATTCAGGCTGACGGATATAAGAGTGGTTATAAACCATTAACCAGGCATCGTCCTTACGATTCCCGGGCGCTAGGTTAAAACGTGTATCCGATAGAAATGTGAAATCGCCCCGGAGACTCACCCGGTTCGCGATCCAGTTTGAATCCGTAAAGCAGACCAACCGGGCCTATGGGTGTCACATACCTGAGGCCAAGACCCACGGAAGTTCTGAAGCCGTTTGCTATGTTACTTGCCTGATATTGAGATAGGTTCCCTGCATCCGTAAAAATACATAACTCGATCTGGTTGCCAAGGTCAATTCTGGCTTCAACCGATCCGGATGTTGACGAAAGACCGCCAACCGGCTGATTGTTGGTATCGTATCGGAGCATGTTTTCATCAAATCCCCTGACGGTGGTTGAACCGCCCAGGTAAAAAAGCTGATCATCGGCGATGACCTGATCCGTATTCATCGGATCGATATATCCCCATCTGGCGGAACAGGCAAGGGTGAGGCGGTTCAGCGGCGTGATATAATATCTGGCATCGAATCGGTATCTGATGAAATTATCCAGATCGCCGTCAATCCCCCTGGAAAGATCGACATATCCGGCTGCAAAAACGCCTTTGCGGGGTCTGACAAACGAATCCCGGGTATCATATTGCAGCATGGGCGTTAACTTCATCAGGCTTCTGGAGTCAAGTCCGTTTGTCGCCGAATAAATCGACGGGTAGGTCTGATAGTATAAAACGGTATTTTCATAAAGGTGTCGCTGCTCGGCATTGAACGCAATACCGGCTCTGACATAATTTTCCCATTTGCGGGAAAAAGCCAGAGAAGAGCCCAGAACGCGGACCCCGAAGCTCTGGTTGAAATAAGACTGATCCTCGGCATACCCCAGTGCATTGGCGGAAATACGGCTTCCCATAAACCTGGGTTCGGTCAAGCCAGTCTCGCCCTTGTATCCGATCTGGCTGATTTCAGTTTCGGCCCAGGCTTTGATGTTTGACCCCTGAAAATTGCGGTCTTCCAGGCGGGTATGGGCAAAGGCGCCTTTTTCGGTTTCATAGCCGAAGCCGGCATCCAGGACGTATGGTTTGGCCTCTTCAACCGCAATGATCAAATTGACCCGGTCCGCCATCTCTTTCAGCCCGCAGGATTGAAACTGTACGGATCGGATGATCTCCATGTTCCGAATGTTCTTCTGGCTTTGGAGCAGTTTTTTCAGGGAGAACGGATCTCCGGTTTTGATCTCCATTTCATTTTTTAAAATCTCCTCCCGGATGGTGAAATTGCCGGATACGATCACATCTCCCATCACCACATAATTGCCTTCCTCGATCCGGTATGCAATATTTGCCTGAAACGGGTCGTCCGGAAAATTCACCTGCGCCTGAACCTGTACATGGGGGTGACCGGTTTCAGAAATCAGTTCCGTTAGTTTGTTTTTGTCATTTTCAAGATTGCCCTCGAAAAAAGGGCTTCCGGTTTTCATACTGAGCGCGTCAAGGGCGGCTTGCTTGGAAATTGAATGCAGTCCGGTAATCGTGATTTCAGAGACAATGGCCTGCTTCCCCTCATGGACTGTGAATAGAATATCCGCCTGGGTCCGATCCGGGGTCAGTGAAACATCCGGGGTGATTTCGATGTTTCGAAATCCCTTGCTGAAGTACAATGCATCAATTGCCTGTACATCCTCATTCAGGGTTTCCTGAACCAGAACACCGGGCTGGAAAATTTTTCCGGGCTGAGAAAGGATCTGTTTCTCGATTTCGGTTGTGGGCAGGGCATTGTTGCCGACGATTTTTATGCCGTCGATCCGGGTTTTTACCCCTTCATCGATGGTGATGATGAAGACTTTTTCATCGTTGGCTTCTGCGGAAGGAAAGGGTTTTTCACGGATATGAATCTGCGGTTCCAGATAGCCGGCCTTCTGATACCGGGACTTGATTTTGCGGATACTTCGCTTGATGCTGATGTCATTTATTTTTCCATCTTCCAGGAAAACCAGATCGGTTTTCAGCGCGGCAGCTGAAAACGCCTCATTGCCCTCCCATTCAAACCGATAATGCGCGCCTTCGGACACGGATATATCCAGGTCGGCCTGATAGGGCTGTTCCGGGAAAGTCTTTATTTGATAGGCTAGATTTACATCCAGATATCCGTGTTCCCGGTATAGCGCCGCAAGAGTATGCATGTCTTTCTGAATTTCGGCATCGACAATGCGGCCTGAAACGCCCGGCAATAAGGCCTTTTTCCAGGTGGTCATCCGGGTTTTAAGCCTGAAGGCAGAAAACACATGGATTCCGGTGAACCGAATATGTTGAAGATGGAGATAATGACCTTTGTCCAAATTCACCTGGATAATATAATGCTCCAAAGAGCTTCCATCTGATGGTTCCAGAACCGCCTGAACCGTTACGGACGGATGAATAAACCCCTTTTTCTCCAGATAGGATTCGAGCAGGGACTGCTGTTTGGACAGGAGGTTTTGATCCAGGACAGTGCCGACATAAAGTGTCATGGCGCTCAGAATATCCCGTTCATACAGGGGAAATGCGCCGTGTATCCGTATGTCTTTTATCCGTCCGCCGTTATCCTGGGAAAAGCAGGAAGGTTCTTCGGGAAATGAACCGGCAAGGACTGCTTGAAAAGATGATAAAATCAGGCAGCAGATGATCATCATGGCTGGAGCGATCCTCTTTCCTGCTTTCCCGATGCCCAATATCTTCCGCTGTCTGGCACCTGTCAACTGTCCATGCTTTTTAACGGAATTCATGGCGAAATTTCACTTCTCCCCCGATTACCCCCCGGGTGTCCTGGAATCCGCTGAAAAGAATATTTTCGATGAACATGTATTCAGTGATGGTGCGCTGAAATGTTACGCCGCCCCTGCTCTCAACCGAATATTTCACCGTGATTCGCGGAGAAATAATTTTTCCGAATGTCACCTTCAAGGGATCATCATTCACATAACGGCTTTCACCGGTCGAATCCACTTCCAGAATATCCAGTCCGGATGCTTTTTTCAGATCGCTGCCGATAGAAGCGGACAGCAGATCCGCAAGCATTTTTTGTGAAGAGCCGGAACTGTTTGAGGTATTGGCGATTGTGGCCCGTGATGTTTTTCCCGTTACCAGCAGGGATAACAGATCATTGTCATCTAAAAACGGAGTGGATGACAGTTTCAGATTCAAGTTGTCCAGCGGTCCGGAGATATCCAGAAAGACGGTCCAGCTCTGGATGGCTGCCTGGCTTTGAATATCCAGAACAGATTCCAGTGTATACGGATTGGTAAAATCGATAAACCCTTTTTTGATGGTAAATGTCGTGCTCTGGTATTGGAGGCTTCCGGAATCAATCCGGGTTCTGCCCTGGATGATGGGTCGCTGAAGGGTTCCGGTGATACGCATGTCCGGAGACAGTTTCAACTGCGCCATGTTATTGTCCACAACAAACAGGTTGCGGGGCGGAATCCGGATATCCAGAAGCGTATTCTGAATCGCTGCGGGGAAAACAATTTCCTGCCGTGCCTGAAAGCTGCGTTCACGATTGAACAGAGTTCTGAGCGGATTGATAGTCACATTTTTATAATAGAGGCCGTCCAACACGACGATCTCACCCTGAATCGCAGGCGCCTCGGCCGTGCCCTGAAGCGTCAGATCGGCATTCAACCTGGCATCGAGCGTATCATCGATTTTGATGGGAACCAGTAATGCTGCCAGCTGAAAATCCATGGTCTGTATCCGGAAGGTGTCGATTTCAGCCTTTCCCCTGAGTGTAATGCGGCCGCTGTCCAGTTGACCTTCCAGTTGATCAACGGCTAATGGTTTTGGGGGTGATATGTATCCGGCCGTTGATATCGTGAAGATCCTGAGAATTGTTTTCAAAGGTGAATCCTGCCTGCCGGATATCCACAACAGCCTCGATATCCGGCTTGTACCAGTGGCCTTTCATCGAAGCGGAGATGGCCAGGCTCCCGCGCAAGTCGGAAAGCGCGTCATTGAAATGTCTTGCGGCATTGATCGGGATATCGGCGTTCAGGCGAAGGGATACGCTTTCGCCTGGCCTGGCTTCGCCGCCGATATCAACGAATCCTTCCTGCAAAAGGGTCAGGCGGTTCTGGGGGATGACAATGGCTTCGTTTTGTATGCCAAGCCGCAGATGCCGTCCTTCAACCAGGGGATGCCCCGCTGCGGTCAGTGAAAGTTCCGATAACCCCGCGTCGGCCTTCAGGGTTTTCAGCGAATTGAAATTGCCGGCAGCCGAGAGGCTGCCTGAAACTGTTCCGCTAATCTCCTTCAGTCCTGCGGATTGAAAAAACGGGGCGAGCGCAATTTGAGAAAAATCCAGTTCAGCCGTATACTCCTGGGTCTGCAATTGCCAGGAAACTGCGCCTCGGATCGGGGATTGCAGCTGAAAACGGGCCCGGTCATCGGCTATCTCTAATTGAATACGGGAATGATCCCAGTTGCTTTCATAAAATCGGAATGGGTTTAAAACGATTTCTCCCTGAATCCGGGGATGATCCAGATTCCCGTTTCCCGTAAGATTTACAAACAGTTTACCTTCTCCGGCCGGCCAGTTGACGGCCACTGCAGCGATATGATTGAGGGAGATACCGTTTGCCGCAAGCGCAACTTGAAATGTTCTGTCCAGAGAAATCCAGCCCGAGGCATCCAGGGTTTCTCCGGGCGAGACAGATGCGCGGGCTCTGGCAATATTCAGCCTGTTGTCCTTGAAATCGGCTGCCAGGTCAACGCCTGTAAATTTCTGCCGGAAGTCCTTCTGGTCCACATCCAGTTGATTGGATTGAAGGGTTGCCGTTCCCTTGAGCTGTCCCGGGGTTCCTTCCAGTTCTGCGGCCATTGAAACTTTCCCTTTAATAAAATCGAGGAAATCTTCGGCGTACAAGGCGGTTCCGGATCCGTTCAAACGAAAGGGCATGGAGCGATGAAGCGATTGGCCGCCGGGTTCAAAAATCTGGATATTACCGGAAAAATCCGCATGTGAGCGCCGGTTCTGCAGAAACAGCCGCTTTATTTGAATCTTGCCTTCGGAAAGCTGGAATTCTCCGGTTACGTTTCCCAGCCGAACGCTCGGGGCTTCCAAACCTTTTGCCTGAATCTTCAGGGATCCGGACAGTGAATTTATCCTTCCTTCCAGTTCGCATCTGCCATCGATGGTGCCGCGAATATCAGCAGATCTCAGAAAATCAACTGGCTGAATCTGGCTGAAGGTCGCAGATAAAGCAAACGGTCTTTGCTGTAAGGTCGAGTCTGAATATAAGGGGAAATCGCCCTTTGCCGTCAGTTCCGAGTCTCTGGTTTTTCAGGGACAGGGACTGGATGCGAAGCATGCCAGAAGCGTCCAGTGCCGCATCCGCTCGCAGTGCGCCAAGCTGAATTTCATCATATCCCAGTCGGTTGCTTTTTAGTTTGAGGGTACATTCCGGTCGTTCCAGCGTGCCGGATACGCTGGCCTGAATACCCAGACTTCCGGATGCGCCGCGAATCCCCAGCGGTGCAAGGCTTTTGGAAAGATTGTCGGATTCACAGGTCAGATCGCCGGAAACATGGTTGTCCGATGCATTCCAGAAGCCGGTTGCCGTCAGACGGGTGGATCCTGCCTGTGCCAGGAACTGCTGAACCCGCATGCCATCACTGTCCCATCTGGCGTGTGTATTGATCCGGATATCCACGGGCATGACATCCGGATGAACTGAGACCTGCGCGGCGTGAAGGTCAATGCCGATATCCGCCTTCGGTAAATGATCCGGATACCCGTTACTTTGTAATCTGAGGGTTCCGCTGACGATGCCGGCTGCGGACGGGAGAACGCTGCTCAGATGCAACGATTTTAGAAAAATTTGCAGATTGGCGGACAGTGCGGACAAATCGGCCGGAGGAAGGAATATTCCGGAAGCAAATGCCTGTTTGAGGTCAGCGTCACCGGTGATATGAATTGCTCCTTTGTCCTCAGGTTCAAAAGAGGAATCAAGTGCGATGATCCGGTCTTTGAGGCTGGTACTCATGCAAAGACGATCCAGCGAATATTCGGAAATCTTTGCCTGGGTGCTGGTCAGACTCAGGTCGGCATTCGGGTTTAACAAGGGGCCGGAAATAGTTCCGGTGATATGGGTCTGGCCGGAAAGCGCTGTTTCCAGATCCAGGCTTTGCTGAAGCAATGAAAGGTCGCTGTTCAGGGTCACGTGCAAGCTGAGCTCAGGGGCTTGCCATATTTCTGAAATGCTTCCCGACATTTCAGTATCTACACCAGGGGTTGACAGACTGAGATGCAGGGGTAGGATTTTTCCGTCTTTCAGACTTCCTTTAAGAGAAACAGCGCCTATCAATGAGTGATAAAACGGGCTCGAAATCTCGCCGCTGCCGATACGGATATCGGTGCGTCCGGTCTGATTCAAAAAATCAACGGAAATATCCGCATCCGTGTTTTCGATAAAAACCGACAGGTTCTCCGCGTGATCACGGTAGTGAATGCAGGCATCCGAAAGGGTTGCCTTGTCCAGGATAAATGGAAAGAAAAAACCGGATTCGGTATCCGCGGTTTCCGGATCAGAAGCTGCGATCGAAAAGATCCGTGAAAAATTCAAGGTGCCGTCGGCATGGAGAGATGCGTTGACCCTTGGTTTTGAAAGGGTTGCGGATTGGATGTGAATCTTTCCCTGGAGCAGCTGGCCCCAGGAAAAATCGATTGAAAGATGCTCGCATGCGGCGGCTTCATTCTTCTCAGAATCAACGATGCTGAGATTCCAAATTTCAATCCGGCCCGGTATCAGGGAAAATCGGAAATTTTGAATGGAAACAGTTCCGGAAATCCGGTGATTGAGTGCATTCAGGATTTGTGTTCGAGCCAGATCGGTATGCAAATACCAGAGGGTTCCGATCCCCAGCAGGATGCACACCCCAAACACCATGGAAAGTCCCATAATGAGATATCTGAAAGGCTTTTTCATCGGTTTTTTGAAAAATCCACTTTTTTTGATTCTCGGTATATTGGATGGCGTGAGCGGTATGGATGGCTGTTACAATACAACCAGCAGACGTTCATGAATCCGGTCAAAACCGCCGTTGGACATTATGAGAATTATATCATCAGCTCTTGCTGCGGTAACCAGAAAATCTATGATGGCTTCGGTATCCGGGAAAAAATGGGCGTCAATGCCGCGGCTTTTCAGATCGCTGACAAGCAGTTCTGCGGAAAACCGCTCATGGACTGGAATTTTGTCAAGAAGCGGCGGGTTTCGGATGCACACCATATCCGCATCGTCAAAAGACAGCGGGTAATCGTTTTGAAATACCTTTCTCATGCTGGAATTGGTGCGGGGCTCAAACACGGCAATGATGCGTCCGGCCGTATAATATGATTTGACAGCGCGCAGTGTTTCCCGGACAGCCGTGGGGTGATGGGCAAAATCATCCATAACGGTAATGCCGTTTTTACATCCGCGGACTTCCTGTCGGCGCTTCACGCCTTCAAATGTCTTGACGGCCGTGGCTATTTCCGGCAACGAAATCCCCAGGGCATCGGCCACGGCAATGGTGGAAAGCGCATTCCACAGGTTGTGCTCGCCGATCATTCGGGTCTGCAACCGGCCCCAGAATTTGCCGTTTTTCATCACGTCAAAATAAATCCAGGGCGGAGTTGCGGAATGATTCCCCAGATTCCAGTCAGAACCGGGGTCCATACCGTAAGTCAATATCCTGCACGGGCGGTTTTGAATTATTTCGCGGATTACCGGATCCTGATCGAAGGCAACCAGCGTGCTTTGCGGAGACATCCCGGAAATGAAGGAATCAAATGCGTTTTCGACGGCGGCCTGATCGCGGAAGATGTCAGCATGATCAAATTCAACGCTGGTCAGGATGGCGGCTATCGGAGCATAGTGTAGAAATTTCGGTCCCTTGTCAAAATAGGCCGTGTCGTATTCATCCCCTTCCAGCACCATGTAGGCGCCGTGGCCCACCCGGTAGTTGGCGCCGAAATTTTTCAGAATGCCGCCGATGATATAGGTGGGGTCAAGCCCCGCACTGAAGAGAATCCAGGCCAGAAGCGCGGATGTGGTGGTCTTGCCGTGGGTGCCGGTGACAACCAGGGATTTTTTTCCCGAACCTGCAAAATGGTTGATGGCCTGGGGCATGGAGCAGAAGGGCAGATTCAGCTCCCGCATGCGGACAGCCTCTGGATTTTCTTTGCGGACGGCATTTCCCACCACCACCAGATCAATATCCGTTGTGATATGGTCCGGATCAAAGCCTTCCTGGACGGGAATGCCTTTGTCTTCAAGAAGAAGGCTGATGGGAGGATACACGTTCTGATCGGACCCGGTAACCTGATAGCCAAGGTCTTTCAATAAACAGGCCAATGCGCCCATGCCGGTTCCGCACACGGCGATCAAATAAATCCGCCGGACATTTTCCGGAATGGGGGTTGAACCGGTACTCACGCGCTAAGCCCTTTAAAAACGGACTCAGCGGCGCGAACGGTCTCCTCGATATGGGTTTTGTCGTGCGCTGCGGATATAAAAAGCGCTTCAAACTGGGATGGCGCCAGATAAATCCCCTGATCCAGCATGCCGCGATAAAAAGCCGAAAACATAACCAGATCCGCGGTCTTGGCGTCGTCGAAATTGTGGACAACGCGGTCGGTAAAAAACAGACCTGCCATCGAGCCGACCCGCCCGACTTTTGCTTTGATGCCGGTGCGGTGAATGGCGGCTTCAACGCCTTCAATCAGCATTGCGGATGCAGCGTCCAGTGACTCATAAAAACCGGGCTGTCCTATCTGCTTCAGGGTGGCGATGCCTGCAGCCATGGCCAGGGGGTTTCCGGAAAGGGTGCCGGCCTGATATACCGGACCTTGAGGGGCGATCTGCGACATGATGTCGCGTTTTCCGCCGTAAGCGCCAACCGGCAATCCACCGCCGATGATTTTCCCAAGCGTGGTCAAGTCTGGAGAAATATCATACAGGGCCTGCGCGCCGCCATGCGCCACGCGGAATCCGGTCATGACTTCATCAAAGATCAAAAGGCTGCCACACCGGCTGGTTTCGGATCTGAGAGTGGCCAGAAACCCTGGAACCGGCGGTACCATGCCCATGTTTCCTGCAACGGGTTCAACGATGACTGCCGCCACTTTCTCTCCTATGCTTTCCATGATACGGACAAATCCCACGCTGTCATTGTAGACCAGTGAAAGGGTTTGGGAAGCGACGGCGTCGGGAACGCCCGGGCTGCCGGAAATGGCAAGGGTGGCAACACCGGAGCCTGCGGAAACCAGCAGTGCATCAGCATGACCGTGATAGCAGCCGTCGAATTTAATGATAATATCCCGATTTGTGACGCCCCGTGCCAGCCGAATGGCGCTCATGGTGGCTTCGGTGCCGGAATTGACCATGCGAATCATTTCAATGGAGGGAACTGCGTCAATCACAAGCTGGGCCAGTTCAATTTCCAGATCCGTGGGGGCGCCGAAACTGGTTCCCCGTTCCAGGACGCGGCCGATGGCTTCCATCACCGCAGGATGGCGGTGGCCCAGAATCATGGGGCCCCATGAACCCACATAATCGATATAGGCGTTTCCGTCCATATCCACAATCATGCAGCCGTCGGCATGGTGGATGAATGCCGGAATCGTTCCCACGGATTTGCAGGCGCGGACCGGGCTGTTGACGCCGCCGGGAATGAGTTGCATTGCTTTTTGAAAAAGTGCATGAGAGTTGCGATAGATTTTTTCCATCATGGGTTCCTTTTATGCTTTCCATCCCTGTTCGCCGATCAGTTTGACAAACCGGCAGCCGCCCAGAGTTGACTGGTGGATTCCGTTTTCATCCCGGACCAGCTTGATGAGTTCTTGTGTATGGGTGTCCCCTACCGGTATGACCATCCGGCCTCCGACAGCCAGTTGACTGACCAGGTTCGCCGGGATGCGGGGACTTCCGGCTGTGACGATGATGGCATCAAACGGACTTTCGCCAGGCCAGATGTTTGTTCCATCCGAGTACCGGGTGACAATATTGTGATACTGCAGGCTGTCGAAAAGCTGGCGGCTTTTTTTGTACAGGGCGAAAATCCGCTCGACTGTATAAACGCGATAGACAATATCAGCCAGTATGGCGGCCTGATATCCGGAGCCGGTTCCAATCTCCAGGACGCGATCGTCTTTGTTCAAGGTCAGTGCCTGTGTCATTTCAGCCACAATGAATGGCTGTGAGATGGTCTGCTGTTCTCCAATGGGAAGGGGAAAATCCCCATATGCCTGATCCATCAGCGCTTCGCTGACAAACAAATGCCGAGGGATTTTTCGCATGGCGTTCAGAACGCGGACATCGGTAATGCCGCGGGCCTCTATCTGCCTTTTGACCATTTCTTCACGGAGACGTTCATATTTTTTTGAGTCTTTAACCATCGGGAATCCGGACCTCATTGCTGTTCCTCTAAACATAAACCAAACACGGGGGATAGTCGAGTTAATTTTGAAGTCAGGTAACGTACAAGATGGTTTCAGTTGCGGATAACGGTCCGGCCGATGCGTCAGCATCTGAAAAAGCGCGGGGAATGACTGTTTAAGGTGTAATAAACTTTTGGATTGTGGTAATGTTTCCGGGCTGCTCGGGCGTTTCAATCCGCACACAATGGAGGAATTGAATGGAATTTGCCACCTGGCTTATCAGCTTTATCATGCACATTGACAGGCATCTGGTCGAAATTATCCAGCATTATGGAATATTGACTTATTTTATCATTTTTCTGATCGTATTCTGCGAGACAGGGCTTGTTGTCACTCCGTTTCTTCCCGGCGATTCTTTGATTTTTGCGCTGGGAGCGCTGGCCGCTGGCGGAGAACTGAATCTTGCCCTGATAAGCGGAGTGCTGGTGTTTGCAGCAATAATTGGCGATACGGTCAATTACCATATCGGAAAATATGTGGGTCCGAAAGTATTCACACAGGAGGGCAATCGATTTTTCAAGAAAGAGCATTTGATGAAAACCCATGTCTTTTATGAAAAACACGGGGCAGTAACCATTATCATCGCCAGGTTCATCCCCATCATCCGTACGTTTGCGCCGTTTGTCGCCGGGATAGGCATCATGAATTACGGCCGGTTCATTGTGTATAACATCTCGGGGGCCATTATGTGGGTTGCCTTATTCATAACTGGCGGGTATTTTTTTGGAAATCTGCCTATGGTCAGGAAAAATTTTACACTGGTCATCATGGCCATTATTGTGATATCCGTCCTTCCGATTGTGATCGAAGTCTATAAGACATGGAAAGAAAGCAAACAAAGACTTCGGGCGGATCTTTAACCGTGTGATTCTGGCCTGCGGTTTTCGTATCGTTTTTTCTCATCCGGCCTGTATCAGACAATGCTTATCTCTGCGCGCCTCCAGGTCCAGGACAACACCTCTTTTGAAATCTTCCTTTCCCCATTGCTCCAGAATCGCCTGACGATATGTTGCAATATCCATATTTTCAAGACGCATGCGAAGGGTTTTAAAGAAACAGGGGATTAACTGACCCGGCGTCTGCACATGATGCAGTCCGGCGCTCAGGGTAATCAGCATCCGCCCGCTCGGGATCGCTTGGATGATATCGGCGATTCCGCCGCGAACCGTCATGGGATTTCCGCGGTTGTCCAGGCCGTTGGCGCGTTTCATGCGTCCCTCCGGCATGATAATCACCATGGAGTCGGGTTTCAGGTGCTCAAAAAATCTCTCCCAGGAGTGATCTCTGCGTCGGGTTACGGGAACCACATTGCCGGCGACCATTCGAAAAAAATATCCCATGATCGGTCGCCGAAGCGCCTTATCCGCCACCGGCATTACCCCATACCGGGCGATACGTTTGAGAAAATAGCTGGGAAACCATCCGACAAAAAGGGGTTCATACAGACTGGTATGGTTCAAAAACGTTACCAGTCGGAGGTCCTTCCAGGGATCTTCGGGGCTGTCGCCGATCCATGAAATGTCAAATCGGTAGCATGCCTTGCTGAAGCATTTAATGATCAGAAGCAGGGCATAAACAACTTGTTCTCGCATGAAGCTTCCCCCCGTTAGACCGGCGAGCACTTTGGGAAGCAATCTGTTTTCCGGCGAGAAGTTATTTTTTCGGTTGCTCCTCAATCACTTCATTGACCCAGGCCATGGCTGCCATCATGTTGGGAAAGCCAATTGTCGTCAGGGAAAGAAGTATGGCATGATAAATTTCCTCAGGGATGGCTCCGGCTGCCAGGGCTTTTCGTGTATGAGACATGACACCACCACGGGAATTACAGCCCATGGCGATTCCCAGCTTGATCAGATCCTGGGTTTTGGCATCCAGGGGGCCTGCGTCCCGGCAGGAAATGCCCAGTTGTTTGTAATCTTTGAATACAGCTGGATATTTTTCGATAAATTTTTGATAAATATTCGGTAGATACATGCTGCCTCCTCGAGTGGAATAAAGTGGTGAACATAATGTTTCATCTGCTTTCCCGCACACAGCCAGGATGGACATGATAGGGGGCAGACTGGAAATATCCGCTTGATTTATAACCACAGGACATTTATTACCTGTGCCAGAAAAATATTCTGTTTATATATACGCATGCCAATTGTGATTTTCAACTCAATTATGTATCCGGCAGGGGGAACCTTATCACTATGCAACCAATCTGTACTGACTTGAAGCGGAAACTCTGCCTCGATGCTCTGAAAACCCTGTGCCGAATATTCTGGGGGCCAGAGCTTGCACTTTGTCAGGATATCAAAAATGGTAGCTTCGTTATGCTGCTGCAGGATGTTTCGGATGTTTTCAAAACGGACTTGTCTTTCGACGTCAAGGCCGTGGAAACGCTCATTGACAAAAACGAAGATGATGAATCCCTCTGTGAGGTGCTATCCGATGGCTACATCGCGCTGTTTGTCAACGACATGAAGGGGATTCCGGCCCCCTTGTATCATTCATGTTATCTGGCCTCGGACACCCGGCTGATGGGCTTTCCCGCCTTGGATATGAAAAATCGCCTCGATCGACACGGTCTTTCCATTTCCCTGCCTGGAAATGAGCCTGCGGATCATCTCGCGATCGAATTGGAATATCTCTATTATTTGTTGAATACAGGATGGTCGAAATCCAGCGGCAACTATATTCAGGAGGCGATTCAGTTTGCTCGAGACTCGATGTACGGTTGGGTGCGCCTGTTTTACGAACGCATTCTTGCAG
>CAWBKP010000022.1:222500-397454 GCA_963789395.1 uncultured delta proteobacterium
GTGATCCGGCGATTCTGAATGGAAGGGTCGTCGCTCAACGGATAAAAGGTACGCCGGGGATAACAGGCTTATCGCCCCCAAGAGTTCACATCGACGGGGCGGTTTGGCACCTCGATGTCGGCTCATCACATCCTGGGGCTGGAGCAGGTCCCAAGGGTTCGGCTGTTCGCCGATTAAAGTGGTACGTGAGCTGGGTTTAAAACGTCGTGAGACAGTTTGGTCCCTATCTTTCGTGGGCGCAGGATATTTGAGAGGATCTGTTCTTAGTACGAGAGGACCGGAATGGACGAACCAATGGTGTTCCAGTTATCGCGCCAGCGGTATAGCTGGGTAGCTACGTTCGGAATGGATAACCGCTGAAAGCATCTAAGCGGGAAACCAACCTCAAGATGAGATATCCCTTCGGGCCTTCGGGTCCGACTAAAGACCCCTTGTAGACTACAAGGTTGATAGGCCGGGTGTGTAAGTGCGGTAACGTACTGAGCTAACCGGTACTAATCGGTCGTGAGGCTTGGCCACAAAACAGTTGTCACAATCCTTTTTGTGTACGCATTTTTAAATTGTCCCAAAGACTTAAAGCCGAAAATACCCTTTTTCGGTGGTTATAGCGAAGAGGTCACACCCGTTCCCATCCCGAACACGGAAGTTAAGCTCTTCAGCGCCGATGGTACTGCCAGGGAAGCTTGGTGGGAGAGTAGGACGCCGCCGAAAATCTTATATAAAGCCTGTCTTCACCTTGCGTGATGACAGGCTTTTTTTGTTGTTTGTGATACGCTTGTGCCGCCGTATAAAAAATAAATATATCAGACGGTCGGGTCAAATTCAGGGTTTGTAATAGAATTGTCTTTCCTCATATCCGCTTTGCTTTTCAATGTATTCCTCCGTATTATATGATTATTAATAATGAGGACTTTTAAAGAATGTTTGCATATACGATATGGGGGGATAATGGATTTTCCTGAACTTAAAATCGGCGATCTTGTCTGCCGCATTCCGATTATTCAGGGAGGCATGGGGGTTGGAATCTCCATGTCCGGACTGGCATCGGCTGTGGCGAATGAAGGCGGGATCGGCGTGATTGCCGGCGCCATGGTCGGTATCGACGAGCCCGATATTACCGAGAACCCGGTTGCGGCCAATGTCAGAGCTCTGAAACAGATGATTCGAAAGGCAAGGTCCCAGACAGCAGGGATAATCGGCGTTAATATCATGTTCGTTCTGACCCATTATCCGGAGCTAGTCAAAGCCGCGATTGAGGAGGGGGTTGACATCATATTTTCCGGTGCCGGCCTGCCTATGGATCTTCCCGGATATCTGACAAACGGTGCCAGGACTAAGCTGGTTCCTATTGTTTCATCTGCCCGGGCAGCCAGGTTGATCTGCCAGAAATGGCTGTCAAGATTCAATTATATTCCGGATGCGTTCGTGGTTGAAGGGCCAATGGCCGGTGGGCATCTGGGCTTTAAAAAAGAACAGATCGAAGATCCGACCTATGCCATTGAAAGGCTGGTCGTTGAAGTGATCGAAGCTGTTGATGCCATTGGTGCCGAGCGCGGTGTCACAATTCCGGTTATTGCCGCCGGCGGCATTTACACGGGAGAGGACATCCGGCGGTTTTTAAAGCTGGGAGCTGCCGGGGTACAGATGGGAACCCGTTTTGTGGCTACCCATGAATGCGATGCAAGCTTGGATTTCAAGAAAACGTATATCGAGGCCAAAAAAGACGATCTGATTATCATCAAGAGTCCGGTGGGAATGCCTGGCCGCGCTCTGCGGAATCAATTTCTGACCGAGGTGGAAAACGGCAACAAGACGCCCTTCACTTGCCCCTATCATTGTATCAAAACCTGTGATCGCACAAAAAGTCCCTATTGCATTGCGCTGGCCCTTGCCGTTGCCCGAAAGGGGAAGTTCAAAAATGGATTTGCCTTTGCCGGCGCCAACGCCTACCGGGTAGACAAGATCATTTCGGTCAAGGAGTTGATCGACTCGTTGCAGGCAGAGTTTTCCCAAGCCTACTGCTGTTGAAGCCGCCGCCACAGGGTTGCAGTACTGATGCCGAGTTTCTTTGCCGCTTCATTTCGCCTGTTTCCAGTGATTTCAAGAACCCTGCGTATATAGCGATTTTCGAGTTCTACCAGCGTAGGCTGATCCGCTCCCAATATCGTCAGAGGGTCGGTCGGGTGGGCGGACATGTGAAGGGGCAGGTGTTCGGGCATAATCTGCTCGCTGCCTGCCAGGATCACAGCATATTCAACCCAGTTGGAAAGTTCCCGGACATTACCGGGCCAGAGGTGGGTTTCCATGCATCGCAGGGCTGCGGGCGAGAACCCGCGGCTGTCTTTATTCAAGTTGGATAAAAAATGCCTGGCCAGGATCAGAATATCCTGGCGCCGTTCACGCAGAGGGCTGATAAACAGTGGAAAAACCGCCAGGCGGTAGTAAAGATCTTCCCTGAATTTGCCCTGTGATATCATTTCCCTCAAGTCCCGGTTGGATGCGGAAACGATCCGCGCGCGAATCGGAGAAACGGTCAGTCCTCCAACGGGTCTCACTTCTTTTTCCTGTAACGCTCTCAGGAGCTTGGCCTGGAGTTCCGGAGTAAGTTCCGCCACTTCATCCAGAAAAAGCGTTCCCTCTCCTGCTTCCACAAACAGGCCTTTTTTATCACTGTCCGCTCCGGTGAATGCGCCCTTGACATGTCCGAAGAGTTCGGATTCCAAGAGACCCGGCGGCAGCGCCGCACAGTTGATTGCCAGAAATGGATCATTGGCATGTGTCGAGTGCCGGTGAATAAACCGGGCCATCACTTCTTTTCCCACACCACTTTCCCCCTGGATCAGCACGCTGGACCGGGTAGGAGATACTTTATTTGCCAGAGTTAGCACCCGGGACATGGCGCTGCTGCGGAAAATGATTTCGCCGTCTGTTTCAACCTGACCCGTCAGCAGGCGCAGGCGGGAAATTTCCGCATTCTGCCGGTGCAGATCTTCACGGGCCTGACGAAGTTCGGCATTCAACTGAATGAGTTTTTCATCCAGGGGGGGTAAATCGAACCGTTGTTGCAAGTCTTCCGGCCGAAGACCCCACTCCGAAACTGTCCTGGCTTCGAACTGGCAGTATTCGTGGCCCTGAGCCCGGCAGGAAGTTTCTCTGACGAGCACCTCGCTTCCCAGCACTGCGCTGGCAAAGCCACTGGAAAGGCCTGCCAGAATATGGCAGACGGGGGCATCTTGCGGTTTAAAATGGGTGAGCCAGTTGACCGATTCAAAGGAATCCCGCCACCTGCCGGCCATTTTCAGATTTTTTTTCTCGATATCGATTGACATCTCCACGATCTCTTCATGCGCAAGGCCTGCCATGGTCCGCAGAACTGCGCCTGCCTTCAGCCATTCTTCCGCAGAATCAAAGTCGTAGAGTTCGGAAATGGCGGTCGCGATTCCCAGCCCCGAATCATATCCGAAGCGAGATAATATGATGGCGTCTTTCTCTATTCCCAGGCTCTGTATCAGATCTTTCTGAAGCCTGGCAAGAGAAGGCATGCCAAACATGACCATCCGGTAATCGCCGAACAGCGGAAATCCTGTGGAGCGATCGATGCCGATGAGTTCCAGTCGTTCAAGGTCGCAGGCTCGCAATTATCCCCCATACGCTGATTAAAGAATTTTGAGCACGATTGTTGAATCGATATTACAATTTGAAATGAAACATATCAATATGAAATAACATTTAATCCCAATATCTGCATAAACGATATAACTACTTGATAATAAATATATTTAATATATTAAAGTGTCTGGCACAGCCATTGCTGTAAGTGTAAAAAACAAGAATTTGCATCAACGCCTTGTAATGAAACAGCGCTTTTACATTAAAATCGGCATTGAAGTTATTGCACTAACCATTCAGCAAAAGGAAGTGGATCATGAGAAAAAGAATCATATCTTTGGGAATTTTGTCAATCATGCTGGTTGTCGGAGTTGTCTGTTTTTCCCCTGAAGAAAGCAGGGCAAATGATTTTATGAACTGCTGGAGTGAATCGTATTTTGAACATCATCCTGATGACGGTTCAACAGTTGACCGATAAATACGGCTAACCCCAGAAAAATTGTTGATCTGGAAGGCGGCAAAAAAGAATATGTGTACAAAAAATTTGGAAAAGATTCGATGCTGGAAAGTACCCGTCATTTTATCATTAAAGACGAAAAAGTGGTGAAAGGCTTTTACGAAAGATTAACCGCCGATCATAGTCCTGGTTCAGGATTGGCGCATCCAGCCGGGAAAACTATATCGAATGTAACTTGTCGAAAAGGCGGGTTCTGAAAAACCGAACCCGCCTTTTCGGTGTTGTTGATATGCCGATATCCCTCTTCTCGTTGCTACCCAGAATCGCTTCTGTTTTCTCTGCCAGAGCGCATATTCAGGATATGATATTAGTTACTTCTTTTATTCTGTAACCCTTTTAACATATCCGATTCATTATCAAAAAAACATAAGCTTCGAGCCTGTTGAAGTCGTAAATGATTTGCGGCATGAATATTTATTGATGGAGGATGCATGCAGACGGATATTTCAAGAAGACAGTTTTTCAAAAATGGCGCGCTTGCGGCTGCAACGCTTGCGGTTTCAAATGTGCCGCAGGTGTTGGCCTCGCAGCAGGAAACAGACCGGCAGCTGACCACCCTGATCGATATTTCCCGCTGCATTGGATGCGAGGCTTGTGTGGATGCCTGCAAGGAAAGCAATGAAGCCAAATTTCCCGACCCGGTAAAGCCCTTTCCAAAAATGGTTCCCGCACGGGTAAAAGTTGAAGACTGGTCGAACCAAAAAGATGTCCGGGATCGCCTGACTCCTTACAACTGGCTCTTTATTCAACATGCGGTGGTGCAAACGGACAGTGGTGAAAAAGAGATCACAATTCCGCGCCGCTGCATGCACTGCGTGAATCCTCCCTGCGTGAAACTCTGCCCCTGGGGTGCCGCCATTCAGCAGAAAAACGGTATTTCCCGCATGGATCCGGATCTGTGTCTGGGCGGTGCCAAATGCAAGAATGTCTGCCCCTGGAAGATCCCTCAACGCCAGACAGGAGCCGGGTTGTACCTGGACATTCTGCCGTCTCTGGCCGGAAACGGGGTGATGAATAAGTGCGACCGCTGTTATGACAGGATCGCCAAAGGTGGGATTCCGGCCTGCATCGAGGCCTGCCCCGAGCAGGTACAAAGCATCGGCCCCCGCAGGGAGATCCTGCAACAGGCCCATGAACTGGCATCATCCAAGAACGGATTTATTTACGGCGAGACGGAAAACGGCGGGACCAATACCATCTATGTTTCTCCGGTTCCCTTTGAAACGCTGAACCAGGCCATCGACAAAGGCCAGGGAAGGCCGGGCCTGAAAAAAGCAAAAGATGAAATGTCCGAAGCCAATACCCTGGCCGCGGCTCTCGTGATTGCCCCGATCGCAGGCCTTGTATCCGCCATTGGCAGGTATTACAACTCAGTGAAAAAACATGCCTCGGGAGGTCCGTCATGAATCCTCAATCAATCGCCATCCATCCCGGCAGCCGCCGAAAAACCATGTATCTGATCACCCTGTTTGTCATTACGCTTACCGGCTTTGCCCAGATGCCCATATTCAAGCGCTACTATATTGCCGATATTCCCGGTCTGGGATGGCTGGATGAATTCTACGTTACCCATTATCTGCATTATCTGGCGGCAGCCGTGCTGCTGGCCCTGGTGTTTGACGGGGCTGCCGGATATCTGCTGATGTTTCGAAAGCATTACCGCATTACGGTTGCCGGCGGTATCCGGAGCGTGGTGTTATCCGGCCTGATTGTGACTGGTGCTTTGATGGCGGTGAAAAATTTTTCCGGGTACTGGTTTTCGCAGCATGCGATCATTACGATAGATATCCTGCATATTGCACTGACGGTCTTTTATCTTTCCGTAGCGCTGTGGACACTCGTTTCCGGGAAAAAATGGATTGAAAAAATCTGAGGGGTCTGATGTCGCGCCCGCAGAATGCTTGCCTGGCCCCCCGGGCCAGGCAAGCCGTGACAGGCTAAAAAATCTTGTCCCGGGTTCATCAACCACTTGGGGTCGATCGTCTCCTTGATCTGGCGCATGAGATCATAGCTCTCTCCGTGTTCGAGCTGCATGAACTTGCGCTTTCCGATGCCCACCCCATGCTCGCCCGTGCAGGTACCCCCCACTTGGACGGCTCTTTCCACGATGGCATGATTAATGGCCTCCAGCTTTGACCATTCCACTGGTTCCGCCGGGTCCCCCACAAGCACGACATGCAGATTGCCGTCGCCTGCGTGCCCGAAAACATAGCCGATGGCGCGGTATTCGTCCACAATCTTCTGCGAAAACACGACGATTTCGGGATAGCAGGAGATCGGAACCGCTGCGTCGACGATCAGGGTTTGCTTTTTCGGGTGGGCGCGATGGATGGTCTCCCACGCCTCGTGGCGCGCGCGCCACAGGTCCTTGCGGGCGCCCTCTTCGGTTTCGAAGGTAAAGCCGATCGCTCCGCAGTCTTCGCATACTTCCCTGGCAAGATCGGCAGTTTCCTGGAGAACGGTTTTGCTGATGCCGTGAAATTCGCAGAAAAGGGATGGCTCCTCGGCAAGGCCAAGATGTTTTTCCCGGTTCATCAACTGGATCAAGCCGGGCGGCAGCAGCTCCAGGGCGGCAGGTCCCAGGCCCGAGCCGATCATTAGGGCTACGGCCCGGGATGCGCTTTCCAGATCCTTGAATCGAATGGTTGCGGCCAGAAAATGACTGGGAATGCCGGTCAGGCGAAGCGTTGCCTCGGTAACGATTCCCAGGGTTCCCTCGGATCCCACAAAGAGACGCGTCAGGTCGTAGCCGGATGAAGATTTGGGCGCTTTGCAGCCCGTGTGGATGATTCCACCCTGAGGCAGCACCACTGTCAGGCGCATGATGTAATCCTTGGTGGCCCCGTATTTTACGGTCTGAACTCCGGATGCGTTATTGGCGATCATGCCGCCGATGGTGGCGTCGGCCCCCGGATCCGGCGGGAAAAAAAGACCATGCTTACCGGCCTGCCGGTTCAGTTCCTTTCGAAGGACGCCGGGTTCCACATCGGCTTGAAGGTCCTGGGGGCGAATGTCGCAGGATACGGTTCATCTGGGTCAGATCCACCACGAGTCCGCCCCGGGTGGGAACAGGGTTGCCCTCGGTGCTGGTGCCGGCCCCCCAGGGGGTGACGGGGACATCGTTGGCATATGCCCACGACAAAATGCGGGATACCTCATCGGTTGTAAGCGGCCAGATAATTCCGGCCGGAAGCGTTCCCGGGTGGGATGAAATGTCGTGGCGGTGAAGCTCCCGGTTGGACTGTCCGGTGGAGAAGCGGTCCGAATCAACAATGGCTGACAGATCGGCGATATTCCGGGGAGTGAACGTTTCCATATTCTCATAATCCTTGTTATGGTAATCAATATAGCGGCAAAGTCACTGGTCTAAAATTCCCCGCTTTGGAAAAGAGGGCCAGTAGAATTTGGGTAATAAAATGAAAATAGTTATAAAACAATAAAACTGACACAGATGTTACATGCTTTATTTTGATAAATTGCCGGCTTCGGAACCGGCAGGGCGCATCAGTGGTAGATCAGTGACGGCAGCCACAATGTCATGGGCGGCCAGAAGCAGGCAATCAGCAGCGCTGCCACGGCTGCGGCAACCAGCGGCATGACGGCACGGCTCACTTCCCCCAACGGCGCACCGGAGATCCCGCAGCTCACGAACAGGCAGATCCCTACGGGCGGAGTCAACATGCCCATGGCCAAATTGATGACCATCAGGACCCCGAACTGAACCGGATCAACGCCCATCTGAGGCGTCAGCACAGCCAGGACAGGAACCAGCAGTATCAGAGCTGCCGTGGTTTCCATGACACAGCCGACGACAAGAAGGCTTGCCATGACAAGCAGCAGCAGTCCCCAGGGCGGCAGGCCCAGCGCGGTAACCGCAGCGCCGACAAGCTGGGTCGTCTGTTTCATGGCCACCAGCCAGGTAAAGACCTTTGCCATGGCAATAATAAATAGGATGGTGGCTGCGGTGATCTGCGAACGGACGATGAGATCCGGCATTTCCTGCCACGTCAGCTCGCGGTTGAAGACCATACTTACGAGAAGGGCGTAGAAGACGGCCAGCGCGGCAGCCTCGGTGACCGTGACGATCCCCGACAGAATCCCGCCAAGCACGATGACGGGAGCGCCAAGCGCCCAAATCGCATTTTTCAGGGACATCCACATCCGACGCAGCGAAAAATGCTGGCGGTGCCCGTAATCCTTATGCCAGCATATCCAGATCGACACGGCCATGAAGGAACACCCAAAGAGAATACCCACCATCATCCCGCCGGCAAAAAGCCTGGCGATGGAGACATTGGTCAGAAAGCCGAAAATCACCATGGGAATGGATGGCGGGATAATGACGCCGATAGCGCCACCCGCGGCGACCACGGCGGCGGCAAAAGCCGGCGGATAGCCCTGCCGGATCATGGCGGGGATGACGACCGCGCCAATGGCAGCGGTGTCTGCAGCGGCGGATCCGGAAATACCGGCAAAGAACATGGAGGCGACAATGCAGGCGCATGCCAGGCCGCCAGGGACCCAGCCCACCAGGCTGTCCGAAAAATCAATGAGCTGCCGAGATATTCCCCCGGTCTCCATGATGGCGCCTGCCAGCATGAACAACGGCACGGCCAGAAGATCGAATGAATCCACACCGGCAAACAGAAGCTGCACGATTGTCTGCCCCAGTGCCGACAGCTGAACGCCGGCAGGGAAAACGCCGGGAGTCAGCATGAGGCCAATGGCCGGAAGACCTATGGATAAAGCGATCGGAAGCCCCAGGGCGATCAGCAGGAAAAGAAGCGCAAAAAGTAGAACAACCGTCATTGTGCTCCCCGTTCAAAAGTCGTTGCCATGTCTGCCAGCACATGCACGATAAACACCATGGCAGATACGGGGATAACGGCAAAGGGGATCGACATGGGAATCTGCAAGGAGGCGGTGGTATGCTCCCATGCCGTGATCGTATATGCCGTTCCAAACCAGGCAAGGATGCAAAAGCAGCCAAGGGTTGCTACCTGCAGGGAGACAACGATTAATTGCTGTGCGGACCGGCCCAGGCTGTGCCCGATACCCTTGAGCCCGATGAAGCTCATCCGTTTATAGGCTGCCGTCCCGCCGAGAAAGGTGATGGCTACAAGCAGATGACGGCTTACTTCCTCGGACCAGCCGAGAGAAGCACCAATATAGCGGAAGATCACCTGCGCAAAGAGAATGAGGCAAATGCTCCCGCCGATCACCATAAGGAGTTTCTCAACGATGGTATTGATCCACCGGCTTATCTGTTGCATCCGTTTTGTCATGATTTACTGTCCTATCTCCGGGTAGGGGGTGGAACCCGTGCCTTACTTGACCAGTTTGCGAATGTCTTCGACAATTTTCTTCGTATCTCCGGTGGCTGAGTCCACAACAGGCGCTGTTGCCTTCCGGAAGGCTTCGATGTCGGGATGCTCCTCGATCTGCATGCCGGCAGCCTTGAGCTCCGCCAGTTGCTTTGCTTCGTTGTCACGGATAAAATCGCGTCCTTTGAGGGAGGCCGTGCGTGCCGCATCCATGATGATCTTGCGGTCCGCTTCGGGCAGATTGTCCATGAAGGACTTGTTGGACACAAAGACCAGGGCCGAGTATACATGCCGGGTAAGGGAAAGGTATTTCTGCCCGGCCTCAAGAAGTTTGGCCGCATAAATCACTGCGATCGGGTTTTCCTGCCCGTCGATGACTCCCTGCTGGAGTGCGGTAAAGATGGGCCAGGCCATGGGGGTTGGATTGGCGCCGATTGCGCGCCAGATGGCCAGATGGGTGGGTGACTCCATGGTGCGGATTTTCAGACCCTTGGCATCTTCCGGCGTTTTGATGGGGTGTTTGGAGTTGGTTACATTTCGAAATCCGTTGTCCAGAAAATGGAGTGCTACGAAACCGGCTTTTTCAAACCGTACGGCAAAATCCTGGCCGATCGGTCCGTCCAGCGCCTTGTCGGCAGCTTCATAGGATGGGAACAGAAAAGGCATTTCCAGCGCCTTGATCTCAGGGACGAAAGACTCGATGGGGCCGGTGGTGCATACGGACATCTGCGTGGTGCCAAGCTGAATCTGCTGCAGGGCCTGGGTTTCGCTTCCCAGCGCGGCCGAGTGATGGACAATTATCTTGTATTTTCCGGGAAGTGCCTTATCGATCTCTTCCTTGAACCAGACCGCCGCCCGGGTGTGCACCAATTCCGGGTTGGTGACGATGGCAATGTTTATCTCGGTTTCGGCCAGGGCCATGCCGGTAAACCCGGTCAGATAAGCAGCAATGATGAATACAACCATAAGCATACGCATACGCATAAAATCTCTCCTTTTTGAAAAAAATAAGTGATGGAAACGAGTTCTTCCGCTATCAGCCTTGCTTGATATGATAGGTAATTGAGGGCACTCCCGTTGTCAACACAAAACTGGAAATTGGGTATTAGAGATATAGACAATAATCGCGTGTACGCTGTGGAAAGGTGCTGTTTTCCAGCGGGTGCAAATCCTGTTCGGCAACAATATAAGGAAAGGTGGCTCAGCTCAAGATCAACGCGACATGTGTAAAGCAACAGGAAGAAAGGGCGAGTTGAAAACGCCGGTAAGTGTTCAGAAACTGCGGACGGCCTACATGCCAAAGCCCGCTTCATGCGGCCGCTCTGTGGGTGGAGATTTGCTTTCGATTTCAGCCATGAGGCAAAAACGTCCCGCCGGCAAGAACCCCCTGGAAGGACGTTTTTTCGTTAATAGCCCTCTGGTTTAACTGCGATCAGTAATTTGCGATCTTGGCCTGCATCTCGGGAGTCAATTGTTTGACAAGCTCCGCACTAACGGCATTGGATGAGACAGTTGCGAAAGTGGAGAGGCCACCCAATATCCTTTCGGTCCCGATTGCATACGAACGCGAAACTGCTGCGATCGACCCGTCCTGTGCCGCGGGATCGACATCTACCGCAATTATCGAAATCGTATTGTCGCTGTTGCGGACGATATCAAACGTTCGGAACTGCTGGGGAAAGTCCCTGAGCGATGCGGTCTCGACCTCCCAGAAGCCGGTTTCTGGATGGGAGGGGTCGGGTTGTGGGGTAATGGTGTTCATGTGACGATGTCCCGCGATCCACAGCAAAAGATTCGGATAGTTGTGAAGTGTGGCAAGTAATTCATTGTCGGTTTTGATGGAATGGGGATCGGGGCTTGGAGGATCGTAGAAAATATTCATTTGGGTTGTCGGGCTGGTGAGACCCGTTTGAGGTCCAACCGGCACGTGTGCGGCGATGATCATGAGCATCCCATCGGCCTGCCCTCTATCGAGTTCACCTACAAGCCAGTCGTAGCGTCTCTGATCCAAACACCCCTGAGCATAATATGGAGGGACTTTAGCATTGACATTTGCCTTGCAAGTATCGTCGAGCACAAGTACCCGGATCGGCATATTCGTCTTGGGCTCGAAGGTGTAGCAGGCAAAGTCCGTATCGATGTTGGACTGCGTGAATCCGTGACCCACCGGGGTCGATGTGGTATTAAAGAATTCATTCATCCAATTCAAGGTCGATGAGCCGGTTGTCGGGTTGTTCGAGATGGTCGCCGCGCTGAGCGACCGGCGATCCGGATCAGCGGCAACTTTCGGGGGAGTTGCGAAGTACGCGACCGGGCCAACGCCTCTGACGATCCCGTCGGGTGTCGATCCGTCGACAACCCCCATGTAATAGCCCTGGTTATCAGCTGGAGGCAGGTTCATATTACTGCTTGCTGTTTGGATCGTATCGCCGACATAGTGACTCCGGATGTAATCATCCACAAGGAAGGTTCCCATGTAAAACTGATCGTGGTTGCCGACCACCTGATACCAGGGGATCGATTTGTTGAGTCCGGCCGCTCGGTAGGGTTTCTGATAATCGATATAGCTTGCTCCGACGTGATCGCCTGAACTGGGGGTGATTTGCTTGCCGTCAATGACATCGATATACCATCTGAGTTCGTTGTACTGCGTGTTGTTGATCGCATCGCCGAGAAAAATGCCGAAATCAAAGGGTTTCTGATTGTGGAGTGCGTTGACCGTCTGGATAGCTGTATCGAGGACTTGGGTCGTATAGCAAATAACCGGTGAATATGCCGAAGAAGTGTTCATGCCTTCTCCGGAGCCACCTGGACCGTTCGATCCGAAGGTTGCGGTCCAACCGTAATAAATCCCCTGAGCCGGAGATTCTTTATCTGCGATATGAACGTCAGTTATGGTGAAGAAATTCAAAAGGTGGCTCGCTTTTGTGACAGATTCCCCTGTGTAGCCCACAGGCATAATGTCGGTATTTTTGGCCAAAGAGAGGCCGGGCCCTTCCTGCCACGTACCGAAACCGAAAATATCGTATAAAAAAAGATCAGCCGGGGAAATCTGGGGCGTGTAAGGGGACAAAGCTACAGGAATAACCGTCTTCTGGAGGGTCGTAAAAACATCTGCCGCAATCGGGTACGATCCCATGTTGATCGATACAATGTTGGAGTATTGACTGACGCCGGTATTATCGCGGGACTGGACTGCAAAATAGAAAGCGGCGCCGGCCGGCAGTTCTCCTGACACGCTTTTCCGAGTTCCCATATCCAAGCTCACGATGGATGCCGGTCCCGTAAACGGCATTGGAGCATAGGACAATAAATACCCCGTTGCTCCCGCAACTTCGGTCCAGGAAAGACAGGTCCAACTCCCATTCGTGACACTTAACACCGGGGGCTGTGGCTGAGCGCTTGCCGGGCCTGATATCAAAAACAATGCACAGGCCGTTACAAAAAGATATTTTTTCAATTTCATAAGGGATTCCTTGTTATCAGGTAACTGCTCAGGCACAAAGTGGCAAAGACACAGAGGCACATAGAGAAATGGTTGAAAGCCCATAAGATGAGGATATGTGCATGGGAACTCGAGTTATTGTCAGCATATGAAGAAAAAACAAGTAAACTTTGTGCCTGTATGCCTCAGTGCCTTTGAACCTGAGTAGTTACGTTGTTAGGTTGATTGCCATGGTCTCCAGCTGTTTCGGTTAGGATATGATATTTGCTGTTAAAGATCAGGCTGACGGTACCAACGCCTGGAAATAGTCGGTTGATCCACCGCTCTGGTTTGAGTTCGAGCCGCTTTGTGTTGGGCTGTCAGGCACCACTCCGATCGATTGCAATTGATCAAAAAACTGTTGGACGATGGATGGGTCACAGGGGTGATGGGTATTGCTCAAAGACTGCAATTGCTGTGTGAGTTGAGCCAGACTGTCGGTCGATGTCGTGGCTGGGTTGGGTGTTGCGTTACTCTGGTTTGAGTTCGAGCCGCTTTGTGTTGGGCTGTCAGGCAACACCCCGATCGATTGCAATTGAGCCAGAAACAGTTGGCCAATGGATGGGTCACAGGGGTGATGGGTCTTGCTCAAAGACTGCAACTGCTGTGTGAGTTGAGTAAGACCGTCGAACGATGCTTGATATATGCTGCCGTTTGATGAAATTCCTGAGATTGACATGAATGCCCTCCTGCTCCCTTGTGGGAACTACACTTGTAACGGATTATAAGAAATTTAGGGTTGCACGCCCTAATAGTGCTACTTTCTCCTGTTGTATGCAAAAATACAGCCAATTAATAATGCGTACTTGGCCCAAGCCCCGAAGCCATTCTCTATCACTATGATGTTGTATTAGATCGTAATCCTGGACAGATGGTTAATGGTATCTTTCCGGCAGCATGTTTAAAGTCAATGTTTTGACGCAGTTCCAAAACCACTATCCTATGATGCTCGCTTTTTTAAATCCTCGAGTCAACCTGCCCGACAATTGAAATCAATTCATTAAAAATATGGACAAATGATATTGTTTCTGATAGCAAAAAACTGAAATAAATTTTTTTAATTAAGTTTATATCAATTTGTTTTTACTGATTGTTGCTATGATAAACAGGCATTGTATCTTCAGCCTGTAATACTCGATCGTCTGAGTTATTGATTTTGAAACCGATTGCACTCAATAAAGGAGGGCCCGAAATGAAATTAAAGTATTTCAGAATGTTGGTGCTTTTTCTGGCCGCAGTATTCATGATCCTGCCTGCCCGGCAGGTCCTGGCGGCAAAACCGATCGTCCTGGGCTGTCCCCTTTCGACGGCCTTTCTTTACGGATGGGCTGCGGAAAGAGGGGTTAAACTGGCGGTTGAAGAAATTAATGCCAAAGGCGGGGTCAATGTAAAAGGGGAAATGCGCCCTTTTGAAGTTGAAGTGATCGATACACGCGATCTGGAGCCGGGGGTTCCTGTCAGTGATGCCCTTTTGGCAGTGGAAAAGCTGATCCTTGATAAAAAAGCCGATTTCATTCTGGGCGGTCCCGTACGCTCCGAAGCAGCCCTTGCCGCCATGCCGCTTTTATCGAAATACCAGAAAGTTTCCATCCTTACCACGGGTGTGCTGACCCCAAAGTACACTGCACTGGTGGCTGAACAGTACGACAAATTCAAATACTGCTTTCGAATCCATGGAGAGGCAAAAAATTTAGTGGGTGAGATGTTCGCCAACTTCACCGAACTGAAAGAAAAATACGGATTCAATAACCTGTTCATTATCGCCCAGGATGTTTCCCATGCCAGGGGTGCTGCCGAAGTGATGAAGGACGTGGCCACAAAAAAAGGCTGGAATGTCACCGGCGTTGAGATTTACCCCACGGGCGCTACGGATTTTTCCATGGGACTGCTGAAAGCCAAGAAGACGGACTCGCAGATAATCAATATCTGGATGGATATGCCGGAAAGCGCTATTTTGCTGAAACAGTGGTATGAAATGCAAATCCCCGCACTGCCGTTCGGCTCGACTTTGGCGGCTGCAGAGCAGCCCAGTTTCTGGGATGCCACGGACGGAAAAGGCCAATACACACTTTGTAATGTGGTCAATGCCGGCAACGCCCCCTCCGAAGCCACCCCGTGGACCATGAAATTCTACGACGCCTATACCAAAAAATGGGGCGTGGAGCCGGAGGGCCTTGGCTCATCCAGCAGCTACATGGCCGTTTATGTGCTGCGGGATGCCATCGAGCGCGCGGGCACCCTGGATTCCGACAAGGTGGTGGCAGAGCTTGAAAAGACGGATATCATGGGGGTTTATGGCAGGCTCCGGTTCGATCCCAAAAGCCATCAGGTCATCCCTGCCACGGACCCCAAGGAAGGCGCGGTCGGAACCATCCTGCAGTGGCAGAACGGCAAGCGGGTGGTGGTCTATCCCAAAAGCATCGCAACGGGAAGTATCCTGTTGCCTCCGTGGATGAAGGAGAGCAAATAATTATTTTTTGCGGCTGACGCAGAAAGCGCGGGAAACAGGTGCTTTCTGCTATCCTTAAATACGCCGGGACATGACGATATTATGGATATTTTGATCTACGGAACCATCAACAGTGTGACGCTGGCACTTTATGCGATCGGCTTTGCCATGGTCTACGGCGTCAGCCGACTGCCCAATTTCGCCCACGGCGCCCTATATGTGGTCAGCGGGTTCATTACCTGGAGTTTTTTGAATCTGCTGGGGATGAACTACCTGCTCAGTATCATTCTGGCGCTGATTTCAACAGCCATCATCGGTGCGTTGATATACCAGTTTGTGCTCATTCGTGTTCGGGGCATGGAAATTTCGGAAATCATCGCCTCCTATGCCATCGGGTTGGCGATTCTGGAAGGACTCAGATGGGGCGGTTTCAAGGGCCTGACCTATACCCTGCCGGCCTTTATCGAGGGCAGCATGGAGATTGCCGGCGTATCGGTGGATAACCAGCGCCTTCTGGTGGTCGGCATCGGGGCTGCCGTGGTGGGGCTGCTGTGGCTGTTCACCCGCTACACGCGCATCGGCCTTGCCATGCGAGGCATGGCACAGGACGAGCGAGCGGCCCTGATGCTGGGTATCGATTCCGATTTGATAGCGGTTATGGCCATGGGTTTCGGCTCCATGCTGGCGGGTTTGGCCGCGGTGTTGCTGCTGCCACTGGGCAACATTGTCGTTGAGGCCGGCTATAATATATTGATCCTGGCCATTGCCGTTTGCATCGTAGGGGGTCTGGGAAGCTGGATGGGCGCTGTGATGGCCGCTTTCCTGATCGGTTTTGCCCAGATTCTGACCGTCGTGTATCTTGGCGCCCATTACCAGATGGTGGTGGCGCTGCTGGCAATCATATTAACACTCATCCTCAGACCATCGGGGCTTTTCGGGAGGCAGAAACAACTGGAGGAGAGAGTCTAAATGGGAAATGATACCCAGAGCCGCAAGGAGCGAATCGACCGGGGCATCAAGGTGCGTTCGGACGGTATCTATGCCCTGATGTCCATCAGGGAATTGTCATATCTTACCTTGCCGCGACTGATCCTTATTATTGGGCTGCTGGCCCTGCCGCTGCTGTTGCCGGGCATGTACTGGCAACGCGTCATCACCATCACCTGCATCTACTCCCTTTTGGCGCTCAGCTTCGACTTTCTGGCCCATTTCGTCGGGCTGGTTTCACTGGGAGGGGCTTTTTTCGTCGGTGTCGGCGGTTATATGGCCGCCATAATGAATACAACCTTCGGCCTGCCTCCGTGGCTGACCGTTCCGCTGGCCGCCCTGGCCGGAGGCGGCATCTGCACGTTGCTGCTGTTGCCGTGCCTGCCGTTAAGGGGGGTATACTTTGCCATTGTGAGTCTCATGTATCCCCTTTTTGTGGCGCGACTGATCGAAGCCCTGAATATTCTCGGCGGAACCGACGGCATCACCGGCATTGACAGTTTTTCCAACCGCTGGGTGGAACAGTACTTTATCATCGGCATTTTGCTCCTGCTCCTGTTTGGCGTCAGAAGGCTGGTTACCACCGATATCGGCCTTGTTCTGCGCGGTGTCAAGGACAACGACCAGGCGATCCGGGCCTCCGGAATGAACGTTACCCTGTATAAAGCCATGGCCGTATATATCGCCTCGTCCATGGGATGTCTGAGCGGCGCATGTCTGGTGCATATCTATATGTGGTCCGGGATTTCCCAGTTTGCACTCGATTTTTCAATTCTGCCCATTGCCGCCACGGTGATCGGCGGTGGAGGAACCCTTGTCGGACCCGTACTGGGTTGCCTGATTCTGGTTCCCATCTCAGAGCTGTTGCGGGAGTTCGGAACCCTTCGCGTTGTTTTCTATGCATTGATCCTGGTCGCCTTTATCATTTTCCGCAGCGAAGGGATCATGGTTTACGGGCAGCGTAAATATCAACAGTTTGAAAGGTGGACCCGGATATGAAACCGGATGCAGATAAAGAGCCCATTCTCCGGGTAGAAAAAGTCAGCAAGGCTTTTGGCGGCATACAGGCTTTAAGCGGCGTCAGTTTCGATGTCCATGAAGGCGAAATTTTAGGGATCATCGGCCCCAACGGCTCGGGGAAAACGACCGTGGTAAACTGCATCACCGGATTCATCAAAAAAACGTCCGGCCGCGTTTTCTTCCGGGGCAGGGATATCTCCAACACAGCCGCCCCATAAGATTGCCGACATGGGTGTTACCCGCACATTTCAGATCATGCGGCCCTATTTCACCCTGCCGGCCTATAAGAACCTGGTGATTCCCCTTTTTTCTCCCCGGGCAAAACGTACGGGGGGATGGCGCGGCGGCGGGAGGCTGGGGGACAGAAACACCGTCAGCATCGATATTCTGGAGGAGATCGGCTTTGAGCGGGATTCCTATGTGCCTTACAAAACCGCCTCCACGCTTCCCACCGGCTATCTCAAGCGCCTGGAACTGGCCCGCTGCCTGGCTTTAAAACCCGAGATCATTATTTGTGACGAAGTATTTTCCGGCCTAAGCATGAGCGAAATAGCCAGCATGGTGCCCCTGATCGAGCGGCTGCAAATGGACGGCATTACCCTGATCATGATCGAACACCGGCTCAGGGAACTGTTCCGGGTAGCCAACCGGATCCTGGTGCTCAATTTCGGGGAAAAGCTTACGGAAGGCAGTGCGGAAGCGGTCATGGCCGATGAGCGGGTTAAAGCGGCTTATTTCGGGTCTCAGAAGGTTGAGGAGATTATGAAACATGCTTGAGGCGACCGGGCTGATGGTGTTTTACGAAAATATGCTGGCGCTCAACAATATCCATATCCGCTGCGGGGTCAACCAGATCGTTGGGGTCTTCGGCGCCAACAGCGCCGGCAAATCGACACTGATGTACGCCTTGTCCGGCATCATGCAGGATATTCAAAAAAAAGAAGCCATGGCCGGCGGCGAACGGATCACGCTGATGGGCGATATCCGGTTCATGGGCGAAGATATTTCAAGCCTGAAACCCAGCCAGCGGGCACGCAAAGGCATCGTGCTCTGCCCGGAAAGGCGGCGCATATTTAACGAAAGCAGCGTTCTTGAAAATCTTAAAATCGGCGGGTACCTGGCTTCATCCTCCGAGGCCCGCAATACGCTCGACTATGTATTCAACATCTTTCCGCCCCTTAAAAAGCTTAAAAAGCGCATCGGCGGTTTCCTGAGCGGGGGCGAACAGCAGATGCTGGCGATCGGCCGGGCATTGATGGCGCAGCCCAAAATCCTGCTTCTGGACGAACCGCTCATGGGCCTGAGCCCTTTGATGCAGGCCGAGCTGATTCTTGCCACCAAGGGGATTTGTGATGAAATGAAGCTATCGGTCATCATTACCGAACAATATGCCCGGCCGGTTTTGCCGATCGTGGATTACGCCTATATTCTCGAAAACGGGTCGGCGGTAATGGAAGGCAGCAGACAGGAGCTTATGGACAACCCGGACGTTCGCTCCGCTTATTTCGGGATCGAGGAGTCGCCTGCATGACAAGAACCGCTGACAATGAACTATGCCAATGAGCTGACCTATACACGGTTTGACAGGATGGCGGAGAAATACCCGCGGAATACGGCAATTATCTATCTGGGCGAGAAGTTTTCCTTTTCGCCGGCTGTATGACTTGAGCGCGCGTTTTGCCGGGCGCCCTTCAGGATCTGGGAGTCTGCAAGGGGGACCGGGTGATGATCTATGTCTCCAATTGCATCCAATGGGTCATCGCTTTTATCGGCATCCAGAAACTGGGGGCGGTGATCGTTCCGGTTTCGCCGATCTACACCTCTCACGAACTCGACTACATGGTCAAAGATTCAGGAGCGGAAACCCTCATCTGCCTGGACACCAATTTTTGCTATGTCAAGGAGGTGATGGAAAAAGCGGGTTTAAAACGGGTGATCGTCACCAATCTTGTAGATCTGCTCCCGCCATGGAAACGGTATCTGGGTGTTCTCTTCGATAAAATTCCCAACGGCAAAGTCGATTACAGCCCGGGCGTTCACAGCTTCAAGTCCCTTTTGCAGCATGCGCCGCTCAAGATGCCGTCACACATGGATCCCATGCAGGATCTCTCCTACCTGCTGTATACCGGCGGGACAACCGGTTTTCCAAAGGGCGTTTCCGGCAATCACAGCGGGATGACGTCGTATGTCAACGATGTTACCGACGATGTGGCTGGTGACAGGCTGCTGGAAGGCCGGGATGTCTATATCGCGGTCAATCCGCTGTTTCACATTATGGCACTCGGGCTGTTTATGGCGATCGGCCTGAACAAGGGCAACGCCACGGTGCTGATGCCCGTTCCCCAAGTCGACGCAATTCTGGAATGTATCCAGCGATTCGGCGTCCGGTGGATTCTGGGTGTGCCCGCCCTGTACCGGATGATGCTTGATAATGACCGGCTTGATCAGTATAAACTCGATTCGCTTCAATATTGCTTCTGTGGCGGTGATGTGCTTCCCGTTGAGATATTTAACCGCTGGGAGGCGCATTTCAATATTCCGATCTATCAGGTATACGGGTCCACCGAGGTGGGACACGTTTGCTACAGCCGGATCGACAAGAAGCCGAAACCCGGAACCATCGGTCTTCCCTTGAGAAGCCGGGAATGCATGGTCGTAAACCCCGCGACGCTTGAGCCGGTCTCCGCCGGTGAAAGCGGAGAGCTGCTCGTCTCTTCACCCTACACCATCAAAGGCTATTGGAACAAGCCGGATGAAACCGAGCGGACCTGTGTTTCGATCGGCGGTAAAGTTTTTTGCCGCATGGGCGATTTCGTATCTGAAGATGAGGATGGCGAGCTTTATTATGTGGAGCGCAGTGCCGATCTCATCAAGCATAAAGGCTACCGGATTTCGGCATCGGAAGTGGAGGCCATCCTTCAGGATCATCCCACGGTTATCGGTGCCTGCGTTGTGGGCGTACCCGACGCGCGGGTCGGTGAACGGATAAAAGCCATCGTGGTGCTGAAAGAAGACGCGCGGGGTGTTGGGGGGTCGGACCTGATTAAATGGTGCCGCGAACATCTGGCTCCCTATAAAGTTCCCGCATATATCGAATTCAGAGACATGCTGCCCAAATCCAAGGTCGGCAAACTGCTGCGCAGGGAGATCCGCGATGAAGAGCGGCGGCGCGTCTCCAAGGGTAAAGATCAGGGGTCTGCAGTCTCTGGATAACTGTGCCAACAGATTGCCTTTTTGATCCCCGGAACGGCTAAGAGGGAAAACACCTGGCAAAGGCCTTCATGAGACTGGGGGACCCTTTGATACGAATTTTTCCTTGAATCAGGGCCAAAAGCAGATTTTTTTCCTTGGCCAGAAATCCAACCCAGGTGCGGCTGTCGGCGGTAACATGCAGGTCGGCGTTTCCCACGTGACCCATGGAGACTTCGATGCTTTTGTTTTTGATGACCACCGTGCTTTTTAATGCTTCTTGGCCGGTAAACGTGAAATGGTAAGTGGAATTAATCCCCTCTGATTTCCCCCTTTGAAAAACGATGGGCAAACTTTCCAGAAACCTTCCTGCCGTATCGGGCCGAAGCCCGTTTCCGATCTTTTTGCAATGCTTGTGCGGGAAACGCTTGGCTGTATAGGCCTCGGCATCGGAGCCGGGAACCACATAGATGGTTTCCACCTTGTCCTGGAAAGGTTTGACCACGTCATTCAGGTATTCCTTCCGGTTCTCCAGAAAAGGGCCGATGAGCTCCTCTCCGGCCGGGCAGACAGCCATGCAAGTGGAGGATTTGTTGCAGATGCCATAGCTCAAGGACTGCCACATGGAAACCGTATCCGAATCGCTGACCTTTTTCCGGTAAGTTCGCTACGTTCTTGCTTGAGACCATCATTTCCACCCAATCGATAAATCCGCCCAGGCGATCCCGGTAATTGTGGGTCATGCAGGCGGTAAAATTGAAATGGCCGTCCGGTTCGATGGCCCCGACCGGGCAAACGGAGACGCAGAGCCCGCATTCAATGCAGGGATTGAAATCCAGCGGTTGATCATAGGCGGCGGCTTCCTTGTCTATGAGCAGGGTGTTTAAAATAACGAAGCTACCGAATCGGGGATGGATCAGCAGGCGGTGATGACCCAATTTCCCCAAGCCACCGGCAACGGCAATGGGTTTATGGGAGATCGGCCACATTTTCCCCGGCCACTTGGCCATGTTCATGGGAAAACCGCAGGAAGGATTGAGCGCGGCCACGCCATTGTCATGAAGAGTCTGTATTATCTGACGGGATACGGAATTCGCTTTTTCAAAGATCTGAAGAAACTCCAGGTCGGATACATCTCGGGATACGCAGCGGATATTTTCGGGGTGGAGTTTGCAGACAATGCTCATCAGGCTTCTGGTGCGCGGGAAAATCTCCAGAATATCCTTTCGGTGAACTGCTATTTCCGGACGATCGATCTCGACCAGGGCGACGTCGTCTGCACCGGCTTCAATGGCGATGTTTTTCAGCCATGCAGCGTCGAGAAAGGTTCGGGGTGACGCGGTTGGATCGGCTGTTTGCTTTTCCCGGTAATGCTTGACCGTTGGGTGTTCTTCCAGTTGCATAATGCTACCCCCGGATTTCTTAAGGTTTCGTCACAACTTCGATGACATCTCCGCAGCAGATTTTCCCAGGATTCAGCACGCGGGCAAACACGCCTTCCCGCGGCATGATGCAATCACCGGCCTGGTAATAAATCGCGCATTTTTTATGGCATTCCTTGCCGATTTGCGTAATTTCTACCAACGCCGTCTCCCCCAATCGGACCCGGGTGCCAATAGGCATCTTTACCCAGTCGATTCCGGTGGTGGCGATGTTTTCGGCAAAATCCCCGAAGGTGACGTTAAGGCCCTGGCTGCGGGCGGTTTCGATGCTTTCGGATGCCAGAAAACTGACCTGGCGGTGCCATTTCCCGGCATGCGCATCCCCCTGGAGACCGTGGTCTGCTGTTAATAACGCCTCCTGAACCGGTGTTTTGCGGGTCCCTTTCTTCTTGCTGATGGCGATGGATATAATCTTCATTTTTTTCTCGTGTCCTTTCGGCAGTTGTTTGACAGGCGCTTGCTGTATTGGCTATGAGGGGTCGTCTCGTTATATAAAATTAGGACAGCAGATGAAAAATGCAACTGTCTGACGATGCTCCCTTCCAAATTTTGATAGGCTCACCAACGCTACTTTATGAAATATATCAACGAGACAACGATGCCGATGATGACAACGATCCTGCGCAGGGCACCTGGCGGAATACGCCCCGCCAAACGGCCTCCCAGGGTTCCACCCACAAGTGAGCCCATGGCCATGACCAGCATGACAGGCCAAACAACCTGTCCCGAAAACAGGAAGAAAATGGCGGTTGCGATATTGATACTGAATGCCGTGACCTGCTTCAACGCATTGAGCCGGGTCATCGTATCATCTAGAATAAGACCGAGCACTGCCAGCACGATGACACTGACCCCTGCTCCGAAATACCCGCCATAAATGGCGGCTGGAATCACAAACACTACGACCCATGCTTCATTGATTTTATCAGAAAAAGGGTGGCTGCCGGTTCGTCGAATGAGCCATCCCCGCAAGGGATCCTGTATGGCCAGCAATCCAGAGGCAAGAAGGATCAGAAAGGGAACCAACGCCCGAAACGCTCGTTCTCCGGTATGCAACAGCAGGATGCCGCCGGCGATTCCGCCCAACACACCGACAGGCAGCAGCATCAAAACGCGGCGCTTTTGTCCCTTCAGATCGGTCATCTGTGCAAAGGTTGCTCCCAGATAGCCGGGGCAAAGCGCCACGGTGTTGGTGACATTGGCGGGTACGGCAGGAATGCCCATGGCCGTCAGCATCGGAAACGTGATAAGCGTACCGCCGCCTGCAAGCGCGTTTACCGCACCGCCTGCTACGGCAGCCAAACCCATTACACAAATTTCTATCCAGTTCATACGAATATGATATCAATTCTTAAATGTTCAAATCTCAAACTTGATATTTCATTGTAGTAGAGACGTTTTTATCAAAATCAACTTTTACCTGACAATTCAAAAGCATCAGCCGGGAGGTCTTCTGTTCGGATGGTCACCTTCTGCGGTGGCCGATCACCGCTGTTTCATTTTCTTGAGCATTTCATCGATGGATTGTCCGTTTGGCGCCATGGCAAGCGGGTTGACCGCCAGGAGCTCCTCCCAGGCCTGGATGGCACCTTTCGGATTGTTCAAATCATGCATCAGCACAATCCCTTTGTTGAACCGTGCGATTTCATGCTTGGGGTCGACGGCGATGGCTTTGTCAAAAGACTGAACCGCTTTGTCGTATTTTCCGACTTTGCGGTACATCACGCCCAGATCCGTCAGGACATCCGCGTTTTCGGGTTTAAGAGCCAGTGCCTTTTCATAGGCGGCAATGGCTTTATCCGGAAAGTTAGAATCGAAGCACAAATTCCCCAGTTGAATCCATGCTGCAATGTCATCGGGGTTCTGGGAAGTTTTGAATTCCAGCCCGGCAATTGCATCCGAGTGGTCGGGAGATATATTTTGTTCGACATGTTGATGCGGGTCCGCAGACGGACTGCCTCCGGTCTTATAGAGGGTCAACAGCACGCCGACCAGAATGCCCGCAACAAACGCCATAGCAATAACGCCATAAGAGACCCCCTGTTTTTCAGAAACGCCTGCGGTGGGTTTTTCGATATTTTTTTCGCCCTTTTTCTGCCTTCCCATGAATTCCTCCGAATGATTATTTCATTTTCCTGTTTCCTCCGAATTCTTTCATACTTGATCGTATTCATCAAATGGATTTTGGCAACATCAGCTGACGAAATAATATAACTGTTTTCCAAACAGCCGATGTGATATATTAAACCATCCACCAGGAAGAATATGGAGGGCCCGATCATGCTGAATGCAGATGTAATGAACGGTAAATCACTATTTCCTGATGCGTTTTCCCTCCAGTTGCTATCGGCAGTTGATGCTGCCCGGATTCGCGACTGTTCAAAACCAGGGGTGCTGATTCCTGTTCTGGAAGAAGATCAGAGAACTCTCAGTTGCCAGCGCCAATCCAACCTTAATATCAACGTGATAGGAAACAGAATCCTCAAATATACTGCCTGGAATGGCGTGATTTTCCCTTCATTTCCAGGCGGATGCTGCGCCTGATGCCTCGCTCAACCTTTCAGTCAGGGAGGAACGATCATGTGGAAAACGGTCAGCACGGGATGGGCCGGGGTCGAACCCGCCGTCAAACAGTTTCTTCCACCCTGCCAGGTGCGCTGTCCCATCAACGAGGACATCCAGAGAACCAACGTCCTCATCTCTCTTCTTCCAGAGGACCCGGAGCTGGCAACGGACGGAATTGTTCAGATCGGCGACTACCTTTACGAAAAGAACCCCTTCTTCCCCGTTTGCGGCTATGTTTGCGGGATCTGCGAATTGGAGTGCAACTACCAGAGCAAGGGCGGCGCCATCCGGCGGCGGCTCCTGAAGCGCTTCATTGCGGATACCTATATTTACCAGATGGAAAAGCGCGATGAATATCCGCTTGTCAAGAACCGGGAAAATGTGGCCGTGGTGGGCGGCGGGCCAGCCGGGCTGATGTGCGCCTACGATCTGAGCAAGCGGGGCTACCGGGTGACGATCTTCGAGGCTTCGGACCGCCTGGGCGGCGCCCTGTGGCTGATCCCGCGCTACCGGTTGCCGGAGAAGGTGCTTGCCTCGACCCTGGATACCCTCGTGCGGCTGGTGGGGATCGACGTGAAATACAACACCCGGATCGGAGAGGGCAAGTGGACCCTCGAGAAACTCCGGAATGAAGGCTATCAGGCGGTCTTCCTGGCGCAGGGAACGCCTGCTCCGCGGACCCTGAGTTTCGGCGGGAAAGAAGTTGAGGGGCAGGATCTGTCAGGGGTCATGTACGGTCAGACGTTCCTTTACGAGGTCAGCCACGGCAACATCAAGCCCAATTATTTCAAGGGCAAGAAGGTACTGGTCATCGGCGGCGGGAACGTGGCTTTCGATGTGGCCAGGACCGTCCGCAGGCTTGCCGGTGAGACCACCATGGTCTGCATAGAGTGCGAGGACCGCAGCTCCAGGGATCGCGTACCGGCCGACTGGGAAGAGGTCCGCGGCGCATGGGAGGAGGGAATCCGGATCATCTATTCACGAGGCGTGAGCCGGATCATCGGCGCGGGCGAACGGATGCAGAAGGTCGAGTGCCCGCGCTGTCTGAGCGTTTTCGACGCAAAGGGGTTCAATCCGAAGTTCGATATGGCCGACACCCTCACCCTGGAAGGCGATGTGCTCATCATCACGGTGGGACAGGGGCCGGATATCCTGGTACTGCAGACGGACGGTCTACTGAACGAACAGGGGAAACTGGTCGTCGATCCGCTGACCCTGCAGAACCAGAACAAGGAATGGATCTTCATTGGCGGGGACGTTCGCCGGATCGGGTTTATGGTGGATGCCATGAAGGACGGCCTGACGGCCGCCGATTCCATTGAGCGCTATCTGCGCGAACTGAGCCTGAGGGAAGGGCGCAGCCGCCTGTTGGAGCCGCAGGATATTCCCCGCCGGCGGTATTACGAGTCGGAGCCCGAGGTCCTCTGGATTCCGCCGGAGAAGCGGATGCACTTCAGGCTGTTCGAAAGGGGCTTCACCCTCCCCGAGGCCATCGACGAGGCCAAACGCTGCCTCACCTGCGGACCGTGCATCTCCTGCAAGGCTTGTATTTCCGTCGGGATACAGAAGAGCCTTCCAGGCGTCGAGGTGAATCCGGAGCGTTGCTGCGGCTGCGGAATCTGCGTGTCAATGTGTTACTACGGCGCGGCCCAGTCCAAGGATGTTGAAAACAAGCGTGTGTCTGTGACGGACAGCTTCAAGTGCAAATCCTGCGGGATGTGCGTGGTTGCCTGTCCCTCCAATGCCAGGCGGCTGGTGGGAGACGCGATGGAAAAACGGATCGAGACAGTATTTGCCTCACTGGCGCAATAACCAAGGAAGCCGCCCATGGAAACGTATAAGCCCAAAGTCGTCTGTTTTTCATGCAATTTCGGATGGGGGTATCTGAGCGACGAGGAAACCCTCGGTGCCGCCACCCTGTACTGGATACCGGTTGCCTGCAGTGGCAAGATCGACACCTGCCACATCCTGAAGGCCTTCAGGGCCGGGGCCGACGGAGTGCTGATCCTCGGGTGCCCCGAAGGGCATTGCCATTTTCAGGACGGCAACTATCAGACCCGGAAAAAGGTCTACCTGATCCACAAAGTACTTTACGCCTTCGGGATCGAACCGGAGAGATTGATTATGGATCTGGCGATTGATCCGGAGGGGAAGAAAATTCCGCTGCTGGTTGCTCAGATGAGAAATGACCTGGTCAAACTGGGTCCGGTGAAACAAGTATAGGCCCAAGGTGAATCAAGATGATGAGAAAACCGAAGGTTGCCATTTACGGGTTGGGGGCTTGTGCAGGGTGCGACGAGGCGCTGATCGACCTGAACGAGGCAATTCTGCACCTGGCCGATGCCGTCGACATCGTCCTCTGGCCCCTGGCCATGGATTTCAAGTACAGCCGTATTCATGCGATGCAGGATGGCGAGATCGCGCTCAGCATCCTTTCGGGATCCGTGAGGAACTCCGACCATCAGGAAATGGCGGAGCTGCTGAGGAAAAAATCCCAGCTGGTGCTTGCCATGGGTGCGTGCGCGTGCTTTGGCGGCACACCCGGCCTGGCCAACTTCCGCAGCAAGGACGACATCTTCAACTGGGTCTACCGGGATGCGCCGACAGTGGTAAATCCGAACGGGAACTTTCCCGCAGCCGGAGACCGAATGAACGGCCGCAAACTGACTCTGCCGCGTTTTTTTGAGCACGTATTCACGCTGGATCAGGTCATTGACGTGGATTACTACCTCCCGGGGTGCCCGCCGCCGCCCGAATTGATCGGCAACGCCGTCAACGCGGTGCTCGCGGGCGACCTTCCGCCGAAAGGATCCACCCTGGCGCCCCGCAAGGCCCTCTGCGATACCTGTCCCCGCAACCATCGCAAACCGAACCGCATGGAGATCAGATCTTTCAGGCGCATCCACGAGGTGGAGGCCGATCCGGACGAGTGCTTCCTGGCAGCCGGGATCATCTGCATGGGGCCTGCGACGCGCTCGGGATGCGGGGAGACCTGCATCCGGATCAACATTCCGTGCCGCGGCTGTTTCGGGCCGGTCCCAGGTGTCGTGGGGTCGGCGCCCAAGTTCCTGTCCTCGCTTGCCTCCCTGCTCGTGGTGGAGCGGGACGAGGAGATCAAGGAGACCATCGACACCATCGACGATCCTGTCGGCTACCTGTACCGTTTCGCCCAGGCTTCATCCATCCTGGGGAGAAGAAGCGCGAAGAAAAACATGGAGGATTCACCATGACTGCCAAGACCATCACCATCGATCCGATTACACGTCTGGAAGGCCACGGGAAGATCGAGATCTTCCTGAACGACAAGGGGGATGTGGAGGACGCCTTCTGGCAGGTAGCGGAGCTCAGGGGCTTCGAGCGGTTCTGCCTGGGGAGGCCCGCCGAGGAGATGACCCGCATCGTTCCCAACATCTGCGGCGTATGTCCGTCTGCCCATCACATGGCCGCCACCAAGGCCCTGGACGACCTCTATGACGTGGAACCCACGCCGACCGCCAGGCTGATCCGGCAGCTCGAGTTCAATGCCTTCTATATCGAGGACCATTACATCCACTTCTTCTTCCTGGCCGCCCCCGATTTCGTGGTCGGCCCGGACGCGGACCCGGCCGAGCGGAACATCCTCGGCGTGATCCACAAGGTCGGGCAAGGAGATCGGCGCCAGGGTCATCGAGGTCCGCAAGAAAAACCGGGAGATCATCAAGCTGGTCTTCAGCAAGGCCGCCGCACCCCGAAGGCGGGTTGCCGGGGGGTGTCTCCCGGGGCATCACCGCCGAGGAGCGCAGGCGGATCAAGGAGATCGCCGACTATTCCGTTGAGTTCGCGCAGTTCGCGATGGGGCTGTTCAAAGACGTGGTGCTGCGCAACAAGAAGAATCTCGATCTGGTGCTGAGCGACGCCTATCAGTTGAAGACCTGCTACATGTCCCTGGTGGATGAAAACGACAAGGTCAGCTTCTACGACGGCATCGTCAAGGTCATCGATCCCGACGGCAAGGAGTTCCTGCGGTTCGACCCGCGGGACTACGTGGAGCACATCGGCGAGTGGGTGGAACCCTGGACCTATATCAAGATGAACCACTTGAAGAAGATCGGCTGGAAAGGGCTGGTGGAGGGGGAGGGGACCTCTCTCTACCGTGTGGCCCCGCTGGCGCGGCTGAACGTTGCGGACGGCATGGCCACGCCGCTTGCCCAGAAGGAGTGCGAGCAGATGTTCGACACCCTGGGCGGCAAGCCGGCGCATCACACCCTGGCCATGCACTGGGCCCGGCTGATCTGCGCCCTCCAGGCGGCGGAGCACAACCAGATGATCGCAAGCGACCCGCTCCTGACCAGCAAGGACATCCGCAACATGAACCTGCGCCTGAAGCGCGTCGGCGTCGGGTGCGTGGAGGCCCCCCGCGGGACGCTTTTCCACCACTACGAGACCGACGACCGCGGGTTGCTGACCAAGGTCAACCTCATCGTGGCCACGCAGAACAACGCCGCTCCCATCTCGCTGTCGGTCAAGAAGGCGGCCAAGGAGTTCATCAAGGGGGGCAACGTCAAGGAGGGGTTGCTGAACAGGGTCGAGATGGCCTTTCGGGCCTATGATCCCTGCCTGTCCTGCGCCACGCACGCCCTGCCCGGGCAGATCCCGTTGGTGGTGAATATCCGTGACCACGAGGGCCGGGTGATCCGGACCCTCAGGAGGCCTTGACGGTGAAGACGCTGATCCTGGGCATGGGCAACCCCATCCTGTCGGATGACGGGGTGGGGCTGCATATTGCCCGGGCCCTCGATGGGCGTTTTGCGGGGACGGACGTGCGCACCAGCGCCCTGATCGGCCTCGGCCTCCTGGATATCGTGGCGGATTACGATCAGGTTTTTGTTATCGATGCCATCCAGGACGTGAGCCGCCCGCCGGGCACGGTGGTGAAACTGGTCGGCCGGCGAAGGGGCCCTGCATCTTTTCTCATCCCACGGCATGCATTCTTTGAGATTCTGCAACTGGGAAAAGACTGCGGGGGTGGCAGTCCCCGAAGTGGCCGGGATCTACGGGGTGGCGATCGGCACTGAATGCCCTTTCGGCGAAGAGCTGTCGCCGCTGCTGGCGCGGCGGCGGGCTGGAATTGTCAGGCAGATCGCGGCGGATGTGGGTCGCCGGTTGAAGGCCTCTGCCACGTTCCGGCTGTGACCTCCCAGAATAGACGAGGATAAATACCATGAAAGAGCTTACTTACATCCTTATCCTGTTACCGTTTCTGGCTGCGTTTTGCTGCTTGTTGGCAATTTCCGGCCGGTTAAGGTCATTCATCGTTCTGGCAACCGGCTGCATTCTGATCGCAAGCTCGCTGCTCCTGATTTCCCATGTCCCCTTCGCGTTTACCCCTCAAACCGTTTTCGGCCTTGATGTGCATGGTCTCATTCAGGTTCCGGACTTCATTCTGATGTTTGCCATCCTGTATTTCGGATTCAAGCATCGCAGCCTGCTGGTCATCATTCCGGCCGCTTTGCAGATCGTTCTGGTGACCTGGTTCGAGGTGTTCATGATCAAGGGCCACCCTGCCACGCAGGCTTTTTATTGTGACAATCTCTCGCTCATCATGGTTCTGATCATTTCCATCATCGGATCGATCATCTGCTTTCAAGCCATTCCCTACATGAAAAACCACGAAGAACACCTGCATCTGTCAACAACCCGGCAGCCCCGGTTTTTCTTTGTCATGCTGTTTTTTCTGGGCGTCATGAACGGTCTGGTGCTGTCAAATGATACGACCGTTATCCACTTCTTCTTCGAAGCCACCACGCTCTGCTCGTTTCTGCTCATCGGGCATGACGGAACCGAAAAGGCCATCCGGAATTCCGTGAGGGCGTTATGGATGAACAGTCTGGGCTGTCTGGCTTTCATCGTGGCGCTGATGATGATCTACCAGAGCCTGGGCAGCATCGACATGCAGCAGATTATCCGCACGCCTCCCGGCGCCGGACTTTCCTTTCTGGCGCTGGCGCTTCTTTGTCTTGCATCGTTCACCAAATCCGCCCAATTTCCCATGCAAAGCTGGCTGATTGGCGCCATGGTCGCGCCGACACCGGTCTCCGCCCTGCTCCATTCCAGCACCATGGTCAAGATCGGCGTATATCTGGTGCTTCGGCTGGCTCCGGCCATGCAGGGAAGTTTTTTGAGTCAATGCATCGCCATTTTCGGCGCATTCACCTTTCTGGCCGGCGCCGGACTGGCGGTCGGGCAGAGCAACGGCAAAAAAGTGCTGGCCTATTCCACCATCAGCAATCTGGGGCTTATTTTCGCCTGCGCCGGCCTCAATACGCCGGAGTCCATCACCGCCGCGATCCTGCTCATCATTTTCCACGCCGTCACCAAGGCCCTGCTTTTTCTCTGCGTGGGAACGATCGAGCAGCATATTGAAAGCCGCGATATCGAAGACATGCGCGGCTTGTATGCCAGAATGCCCCTGACGGCGCTCATTACGGTGATGGGCGTGGTGATGATGATCATGCCCCCCTTCGGCCTGCTCCTTGGCAAATGGATGGCCATGGAGGCTGCTGCCGGGAATATTTTCGTCATCATCCTGGCGGCCATCGGCAGCGCGCTGACCGCCATGTACTGGGCCCGGTGGGCGGGAACGCTGATGAGCGATCCGTTTGCGGGAAAGTTCACGCTCGAGAAACAGCCCGTGGTGACCTGGGCTGCGTTGGTGTCGCTTTGCGCGGGCGCGGGGATTCTGAGCATTGCCGTGCCCTGGCTGTACGCGGGGCTGTTCACCCCTTCGATGACCCTGAATTATGTGCCGCCTTATTCCCTGAATGACGGCATTCTGGAGAATTCTTACGGCGTCTTTGCCGCCTTGCCCCTTTGCCTGATCGCTGTCCTGGGTTTTTTGCAATCGATCTGGGCTGTCAGAGGGGCGACAAAGGCGCGTATCTGCGCGCCCTATCTGAGCGGCATTCAGACCGCGGAGCCCAGGGTCTTTGTGGGACCCATGAATCAACTGGTGAAAGCAGAGGCCGGAAACTACTATCTTTCGAACATATTCGGCGAAAGAGAAGCTGACGGTCTGGATCAACCTGGCTGCCGGCGTGCTGCTGACCCTGATTGTGGGAGGTGCGCTATGACAAGCCCACGGCATTCTGATACTTGCCGGTCTGGCTGCCGGCCCCCTGCTCGGCGGGTTGATCGCGGGTCTGGACAGGATTCTCACCGCGCGCTTCCAGTCCCGCATCGGCCCGCCGTTGTTTCAGCCGTTTTACGACGTGATCAAGCTTTTTGGAAAAGAGAAGCGTGGTGGTAAACGTCTGGCAGGCGTTCTGCGCCAACGCCTATCTGACGGCCGCTTCCATTTCCGTGGTTCTTTTTTTCCTCCGCTCCGACCTGTTGCTTATCCTGTTCATTCAGGCCGTGGGAGCGGTCTTTCTGGTCGTCGGCGCCTTTTCCTCCACCTCGCCTTACAGTCAGGCCGGCGCTCACAGGGAACTTCTGCAGATCCTCTGCTATGAGCCGCTTCTCATATTTGTTGCGGTCGGCATCTATCTTCAGACCGGCAGCTTCAAAATCGAATCCGTCTATGCCAGGGACCAGCCGCTTCTTCTGAAGCTCCCGTTTTTGTTCGTGGTGCTGGGTTTTGTGCTGACCATCAAACTGCGCAAATCGCCTTTTGATTTGTCCACGTCGCACCATGCGCATCAGGAACTCGTCAAGGGGCTGCTCACGGACTATTCCGGACCGTTTCTGGCGCTGACCGAAATCGCCCACTGGTACGAAACCGTGCTTGTGCTGGGATTTTGTTCCCTGTTCTGGGCCACGAACCCGGTGGGCGCGATGCTGCTCGTCGGGGTGACGTATTTTCTGGAAATCTGGATCGATAATGTTTCCGCCCGAATGAACTGGCGCTGGATGCTCGGATACGGCTGGGCCATGGGCATGACGCTGTCTCTGGTGAATCTTGTCTGGTTGTATGCACGATAGGGGGCATTTGCAGATATGTTTAAAAAAATCCTCACAAAAGCCCGGACCCAGTCGCCCTGGGTGCTGCACTTTGATTGCGGCAGTTGCAACGGCTGCGACATCGAAGTCCTGGCCTGCCTGACCCCGGTCTATGACGTGGAGCGGTTCGGCATGATCAACGTCGGCAACCCCATGCATGCGGACGTTTTTCTCGTCACCGGCACGGTCAATCACCGGAACAAGAAGGTGCTGCGCAACCTGTATGATCAGATCCCGGACCCCAAGGTGGTCGTGGCCATCGGTGCCTGCGGCCTTACGGGCGGTATTTTCCGGGAAGCCTACAACGTGGTTGGCGGCGTGGACAAAATCATTCCCGTGGACGTTTATGTCCCGGGCTGTCCCGCAAAGCCCGAAGCCATCATCGACGGCGTGGTTCTGAGCCTTGAAAAATTCCGGGAAAAGGCCAATATGGCCGTATCGAGCACGAACAGCCCCGTGGAGGAAAAGCCATGATCGAACAGGTGATTGCCATCAGCCCGGAAAATGTGGTGGGCGAAACCGCGAAGATGAAAGTGGAGGGCTACCGGTTCGTGACGCTGTCCTGTGTTGAAATTGACGAGACTACGGTGGATATTCTGTATCATTTTGACAGGGAGTTTCAGTTGAAACACCTGCGGCTGACCGTGCCAAAAGATACTCCCGTGCCGAGCATTTCCCCGGTCTATTTTGCGGCCTTTCTGGTTGAAAACGAGATACAGGATTTGTTCGGCATCCGCTTTCAGGGGCTGGCCATTGACTACGACCGCACGCTGTATCTGGAAGAGGACGTGAAGAAGACGCCTTTTTGCAAGTATGTGGTGATCAAAACAGCCCCCTTGGGTGAAGTCCCGGGAGAGAACGCATCATGACAAAGACGATTATTCCCTTTGGACCCCAGCATCCGGTATTGCCGGAACCGGTGCATCTCAAGCTCACCCTGGAGGACGAAGTCATCACGGAAGCCATTCCCGCCTTCGGGTTCGTGCACCGGGGCCTTGAGAAGCTGGCGGAAATCCGGGATTTTCATCAGATGGTCTATGTGGTGGAGCGCATCTGCGGCATCTGCTCGATGATTCACGCCATGTGCTATTGCCAGGGCATCGAAGAGATGATGGGCATTGAAGTGCCGCCGCGGGCCAGGTTCCTGCGGGTCATCTGGTCCGAACTGCATCGGATCCACAGCCATCTTCTGTGGCTGGGGCTGTTTGCGGACAGCTTCGGGTTCGAGAGCCTTTTCATGCAATGCTGGAAGATCCGGGAGAAAATTCTCGATATTGACGAAGCCACCACCGGAAACCGGATTATCATCTCCGTCAGCGTCATCGGCGGCATGAGAAAGGATCTGAGTCCGGAACAGGTCAACTGGATTTACTCGGAACTCAAGGATGTCGAGAAGGAGATCAGGCGGCTGGAAACCACGATCCTGACCGATTACACGGTGCAGAAACGCACGGTGGGAAAGGGCGTTCTGACCGGAAAACAGGCTTATGAACTGGGGCTGGTCGGCCCGACCCTTCGCGCCAGCGGAATTGCTCAGGATATGCGGATGCTCGGCTATGCCGCCTTCAACGAAATCGATTTTGAGCCGGTGGTGGAAACAGACGGCGACTGTTATGCCCGGTGCAAGGTCCGCTTTCGCGAAATCCTTCAGAGCATCGATCTGATCCGGCAGGCCATCGCCAAATATGCCGGACGGGGAATTGGCCGTCAAAGTCAAGGGCAGACCCGAGGGCGAGATCATTTCCAGGGTGGAGCAGCCGCGCGGCGAGGTTTTTTACTACATCAAGGCAAACGGCAAGAAAAATCTGGAACGGCTGCGGGTCCGGACTCCGACCTTTGCCAATGTGCCGGCCCTTCTGGCCATGCTGCCCGGCATGTGGCTGTCGGATGTTCCGGTGATTGTCCTGTCCATTGATCCCTGCATCAGTTGCACGGAAAGGTAAAAGGGGGAAAACGCCCATGTTCCCGATGACGCGAACAATCCTGAGGAATTTTATCGACAGGCGGGCTACCCGGCGCTATCCTTACGTTGTCAGGCCCCCTTTTGAAAATGCCCGGGGCGAGATTTCTAACGACATCCAGGTCTGCACATTCTGCGGTGTCTGCGCCGCCAAATGTCCTTCCCAATGCATCACGGTGGATAAAAAGGCCGCCACGTGGTCCTGCAATCCCATGGCTTGCGTCTATTGCGGCGTATGTGCCGAATCCTGCCCCTCCGGCAGCCTTCAACAGAAACGCGACTACCGCAGGGCGGTCCCGGTGAAGGAAGTGATTTTCCTGAGAGGGGAAATCAAAAAAGAAGTCAACGAATAAAGGTTGCAAGGCGAAAACTGTTCGGCTGAAATCCCTTCTGAATCACAGTGGATTCAGAAGGGATTTGCCATGTTAATTTACCCGCTTTTCCCGGCCCTGCCATTCTTTTTCACGAAGCTTGAACTTCTGAATCTTTCCGGTGGCGGTTTTGGGTAACTGTCCGAATTCCACGGTCTTGGGCGCTTTGAACTTGGCCATTTTCTCTTTGCAGAAAGCGATGATGTCCTCTGCCTTGGGATTGGCCCCGGCTTTGGGAACCACAAACGCCTTGGCGACTTCGCCCCATTTTTCATCCGGGACGGCAATCACTGCTACTTCCAGGACATCCGGGTGGCGGTAGATCACGTTTTCCACTTCAACCGTGGAGATGTTCTCTCCGCCGCTGATGATGATGTCTTTTTTCCGGTCCATGATCTGGATATAATTGTCCGGATGCATGACCGCCAGATCCCCGCTGTGGAACCAGCCGCCCTCAAACGCCGTGGCAGTGGCCTGCGGATCGTTGTAATAGCCCATCATCACGTTGTTGCCGCGCATGACAATCTCGCCGATGGTTTTACCGTCACGGGGCACCGGCTGCATGGTGGCCGGATCCACCACATCGGCAAACATGGCGACGATATAGGGAACGCCCTGACGGGATTTGAGTTTGGCCTGTTCCTCGGCAGGAAGATCCGCCCATTCCTGATGCCAGGCGCAAACCGTGTGGGGGCCGTATACTTCGGTCAATCCGTATGTATGGGTAATGATGGCGCCCACGGATTCCATGTTCTGGATGATGGTCGGGGCAGGGGGGGCACCGGCGGTCATGATGCGCAGGGGATGATTGAGTTTGATGCTGTTGGCGGTGGCATAAGTGGACATCCCGATGAGAATTGTCGGGGCTGCGCACAGATGCGTGACATTTTCCCTGTCGATCGTGGGGTAGATTTCTTCCGGCAGCACTTTCCGCAGGCAGACATGGGTGCCGCTCATGGCGGTGACGCCCCAGGTAAAACACCAGCCGTTGCAATGAAACATGGGAAGCGTCCACAGATAGGTCGATGTGGAATCAAAGCCGATTTCCAGCATTTCTCCCAGCGCATTCAGATACGCGCCCCGGTGATGGTACATGACGCCTTTGGGAAGTCCGGTGGTGCCGCTTGTGTAGTTGATGGTCATGAGCTGATATTCGTCATCGACATCCGGAACGATCGGCTCTGTGGAGCCGGTCGCTAAAAATGCTTCATAATCCATGCCGGGCAGGGGTTTGTCGCTGCTGATATCGCAGATGTTCACAAATGTTTTCACCTGCTTCAGTTCATTGATGACCGGTGATACCAGGCCTGCGAATTCATTGTCGGCAAATACGGCCTTGGACTCCGAATGGTTGATGATGTATGAAACTTCCTGGGATGCCAGGCGGATATTGACGCTGACCAGTACGGCCCCGATCATGGGAACGGCAAAATGTGCTTCCAGCATCGGGGGAATGTTGGGGCAGATAAACGCAACTTTGTCTCCTTTAGCGACCCCGACTTTTTTCAATGCGCTTGCCAGTTGATTCACCCTTGAATAAAATTCCTTGTAGGTATAGCGCTTATCATTATAGACAATGGCTGTTTTGTTCGGATAAATCAAAGCGGACCGTCTGATGAAATGAACCGGCGTTAAGACATCAAAAAAAACATTTTTATTATCCATGTGGTCATTGTCTCCTAAATTCCGTTTATGTGGTGTTTGCGATAGCTTTTCTGTCTTCTTGTTTACCTGTCTGCTTGTTTTTAAAGACAAACGTAATGATTTCAGGCTGATTTTTCGCAAAATTTGCCCAGATTATAGGATATCAGCGTGTTGAAGCATAAAAATTGAACGATCGCTCAGTCAAGAATTTGCAATGGTTTACAGCCACATTATGGATTTTGTCAATATTTTTTTTAAGGTTCAAGAAAATGAACAGGAATTGGGAACAAAATTGAGTTTATTTATATTTCCAGGGCCTGACCTTGTTTCGAATATTTCCGCTCATGACGGTTTCCATAAATTCATCCGCCAGGATTTGACTGGCGTTGGCTACGGCGCTCCAGTAATCAAAACGTAATGAATCCTTCCCTTTGAATTTGTAGAAATCGTTCCGATCCGGAATCTTGCGATAGGGCAGCCGGTCAATAAACTGTTTTGAGGGGGCCATCATCAGCACGTTGGCCATGTTCCGGGCTACCTGGTTTGCGCCACCTCAGGTTTTTATCCAGCCAGCCGGGAATGATCCGTTCCATGTAGTGGGGAAACAGCGTCAGCTTTTCTGAGTCTTCCGAAAGCGGTAAGTCCATATGATAATCGATCACGCCGCCATCACGGTAGACGCCGAAAGGGGATTGGGGAATGTTCCTTACCCCGGACATCACCAGCGGAATGGAACCCGAGGCAAGCAGCGCACCAGGCAGATTCTCAGGGGTGAGCGGAACCCGGTGAATGGGAAATCCGGTGAGATTGTAAAAAGGCGGAATATCCCGGGAATCGTAGAAAAGAACCCGTTCAAAAAACACTTTCAAAAACGAGCGGTTGACGATATTTCCCATGGCTGCAACCAGCAAGGCAGTGGCAAGCAGGAACTTGCTGTCGCTGGCAGCGGGTCCCTTGCTGCGGACCGCCATGAAATTAAGCCTTAAAAAAGGGTGAACCAGGATTTCCCGCGGTCCCCCGTTTTTCAGGAACGCCTGCTGAATCCGGGCGCTTTCCAAAGACACGGCATCAGAAGACGGCTTTCCTGCGTACGCCTGGTGAATATATGCGGATTCAAAATCCGACAGGGAAGTTTTGGGATCTGCCATGCATTGGCCCGCAAAACGCCAGGCGCCGATGGATGAGCCGATCAGGTACAGCGGCAGTTTTCTGCCCTTGAACCAGTCGGAAAAAAGAACCCGGTCCAGATGCCGCAGAACCAGCCATTTCGGACCTCCGGCAGCACCGGCAACCACGGAAATCCTGCCCGGCCTGAGCCCTTCTTCGCGGATGATTTCAAAAGCTTTTCTGCCTGCGTAAAACACCAAATTATCCGTCATATATCCTGCTTATTATTGTCGGAAGCGATTCCGGATTCAGGTATTTCCTGTTAAAAACTGTGAATCCGCATAGGCGGGGTCCGGATATTGGTAGAATCCCTGGCCACATTTTCTCCCCAGTCGTCCTTTGTCCACATAGTCTTTCATGAATGCCGCGTTGGCAATGGCCTGAGGTTCTTCGAGCTTATTGGCCCAGTAATCGGTGACTTTCCAGACCGTATCCAGGCCGATGCTGTCCATCATGCCGAAAGGCCCGATCGGTGTATGCATGATGCCCATCCACGCCCGGTCAATATCTTCCACCCCGGCCACGCCTCTGGAGGCAAGTGTCTGAGCTGCCTTGAAAACCTCTGTGAGCATGGCGTTAAAGACATACCCGTAATTTTCTTTTTTCAGCAGGATTGCAACCTGTCCGATCCGTGCTGCAAAGGCGTGGATCAGTGATAGCAGTTTCTGCTGAAGTGCCGGAATGCGGCATGATGTCAACAATGTTGGTTGTCCGTATATCATGGAAATGAAGGGCTGCGAATCTGTCGGGGCGGCCCGTGGCTTTAGCGAACATGGAGGGAATCAGGGTGGAAGTATTGGTTGTAAAAATGGCACGTGCCGGGCAGAATTGGTTGAACTGTGAAAAAACCCCGGCTTTCAGTGCGGGATCCTCGGGGACCGACTCACTGACAAAATCTACGTTCATTGCCGCATCCTCCGGATGACTGGAACATCGGATTCGCAGGATGGCGGCTTCGGCGGCTTCTTGTGTCAATCTGCCGGAATTCCGGAATGAAGCGGCCAGTTTGGCGATCCGTTTCAGGCTGGATTCCAATATTGCAGGTTTCACATCGTAAAGAATCACTTCATACCCATGGATGGCGCACTGAAATGCGATTTGCTGACCCATTGTACCGGCGCCGATGATCAAAATTTTTCGAATGTCATCAACCTTCACAATCCTTCTCCTTTGACAGAAATTTATAGTTTTCATGCTTGATATTTCGATAAGGGATGAATAAGATGAAAACCTTTCTATAGATTTTCAAGAAAAACCAATAAAGGATAATTGCCTCTGCATCTGGCACTGGAGTACCTGAACTTGCCACCATTATCAATGAAATTCAGAAACGATGTATTTCTTTTCCGTATTTCTCTAATGAGCAGCCAGTATAAACGACTCTCAGAATCGGTTTTGCACCCGCTACCGGATCCACAGCAAGCCAATAAAGGAAAATGAAGTGGCATCAATTTTGGTAATGTATGCAGTTGTAGGGGCTGTCGCCGGCATACTGGCCGGTCTTCTGGGCATTGGCGGGGGATTGGTGATTGTTCCGATGCTGGTGTTCTGCTTTGCCCGTCAGGGCATTTCAGATCAAACGATCATGCATCTGGCCCTGGGTACCTCCATGGCCAGCATCATGTTCACGGCGGTTTCCAGTTTCTGGTCCCACCATCGGCGGGGCGCCGTCAGATGGTTGGTGGTCCGTCGACTGGTTGTCGGTATATTCGTTGGGACTTTTCTGGGATCGTGCGTTGCTGCAAGCCTTTCAACACGTTTTTTGAAAGGCTTTTTTGTCATATTTCTGTATTATGTGGCTGTTCAGATGCTGTCGGGCCGAAAGCCCAAGCCCGGCCGGCAACTACCCGAGTTGGCGGGAATGTTCGGCGTGGGCAACGTGATCGGAGCGGTGTCCAGTCTGGTGGGGATTGGCGGCGGCACGCTCTCCGTGCCCTTTATGGTGTGGTGCAACATTCCCCTGCATGAAGCCATCGGCACATCTGCGGCCATCGGTTTCCCGATTGCCGTGGCCGGTGCTATCGGATACGTTTATAACGGTCTGTCCGCAACCGACCTGCCCGGCTTTTCTCTGGGTTATGTGTATATGCCGGCCCTGGCAGGGATTGTCGCCGCCAGTGTGCTGACCGCGCCACTGGGGGTTCGTCTGGCTCACAGTCTTCCCGTTGATAAGCTTAAACGGGTGTTTGCAGGGCTGCTTCTGGTGGTGGCCACCCGCATGCTGATCAGCATGTTTTGAACCAGAGGGGTTGCGCGTCCTGATCTTGATCAGATAGAGCACCGGTCCTACGCCATGAAAACTTTGGCAGTTACCGGGGGCATCAAAGGCTACGGGGCAGGAAAAAAAGGCAGACCGGTTAAGGATAAAGCGAGAAAAAACCGATCCGCCCTTATAATAAACTTATCGGAACGACTATTTGTCTGAACAGCAGGAACCGGTAGTACCACAGCTGGAACAGCCCGAAGTAAAATCAATTCCGCAATCCACTTTGAAACCGCTTACCAGAAAATCCACTTTGATAGGCTGGGCTTTTATCATGAATTCTTTATCCACAACATACTTAAAGCCGCCGATTTCAAAAACATCGTCTGTTTCTTTTGACTCATCCAGAGCCATTGCCATACTTGGCCCGCCTCACCCGCCTTCGTTTAAAAAAATGCGGATAGGAGAGACTTCCTTGCCTTTAAAATATTCAGCTATTTGTTCAGTAGCTGATGGGGTAACCTCGATCATGACAACCTCCTGTAGATATTATAAGTGAAATCCGCCTGTAAGAGCAGATCGAACAAACCGTTTATACAATACTAATGGACAAAACTAACCATAGGAAAGATATTTGTCAATGATAATCAGGGATCATGATCCAGGCTTCAGGGGGAGGAAACTGTTGGTGGCATCGATGCGATGATCCGCAGACAGATTGGCAGTGATCTTTTATGTAAGCCCGTTCGAAGTTCTGACTCATTCCATTTCCTCCGGAATAAATGCCACCACATCGTCAATTGAATTGGCATCAGTCAAAAGAAGAATAAGACGATCTATTCCAAGCGCATTGCCGGCGGCTGCCGGCATATCGTTTAACGCGCTCAGAAAGCTTTCGGGCATGGGGTAAACAATTTTCCCGGCATGTTTTCGAAACTGCCGTTCTGCTTCAAAGCGTTTTCGCTGCTCAAGCGGGTCGGTCAGCTCTGTGAATGCATTGCACAGTTCGAGTCCAGCGATATAAAGCTCAAACCGCTCGGCGATCGATGGATTGTCCGGTTTCAGCCTTGCCAGGGCACCGCAGGAAGCCGGATAATCATAGAGAAAAACCGGGCGCTCGTTTCCGAGGCACGGTTCAATTTCAATCGCCATGATTTCATCGAAGCTATTTTGTGCCAGCGCCTCCTGCATCGAAATCCGCGAGTACCGTTCAAAAGCGTCGCATACCGTCAAGCGGTCCCAGGGTGAAGACAGCCATATCCGCTTGTTTTGATACCAAATGGAATCGGATTGACCGGCGGCTCCGGCAGCAGATTGTATCAGTTTTTCGCACTGGATCATCATTTCCAGATAGGTGTGGCCGGCAGTGTACCATTCCAGCAGGGTGAATTCCGGCAGGTGCATCCGGCCCCTTTCCTGAGTGCGAAAACATCGACAGATTTGAAAAATCCGGGGATACCCGGCGCTCAGGAGACGTTTCATGCAGAGTTCCGGAGACGGTGTGCAGAAACCATTTCCCGGCTTCCTGAGCTTCGATATGGGTTTCAGGCGCCGGGGCTGGAATCCGAACCGGGGTTTCGACTTCAAGATAATCGTTTTGTATAAAAAATAAACGAACGGCTTGAAGGATTTGAGCTCTCAGGATCAGATTCCGGCGAATGAAATGTTGTCGGTAATGTGTGAAGGGCGCCATTAAAAGAAATATTCCAGGGTTGGAAGTAATTGAAAAAGTCTTGTTTCAGAGAACATTCCATGCTATCAGAACCAGATTGTTGCTATAAGGCAGAAAACTCGGGGATGGTCAGTTATTATTTCTGCTTGAATTCACGCGCATTCTCAGAACTTTAATCGAATTTGTCAATTCATTTATTTCTGAATCATCAGGCGGAGGATCATCATGGCTCAGGACAACAAACGCTCGGCATTCACAACGGTATTTGTTCTTGGATTCTTTTTGCAGATTATTTTTGTTTTCGCCGATACGCGAGATACGCCCGGCAAGGCCGCGGTCGAGTTTGCAAAGATGTATTATCAACTGGATTCGGCCATGGCGACCCGACTCTGTGACGAACTGGCCAAGGATGAAGAAAACAATGTGGTGGCCGCCTACATTCAAAGCATGGCAAAACAGGCCAATGAACGGGGATATGACGTCAGCTATATGAAAAACGCTCTTTTTAACGTCAAAACCCATACGCTGAAAATGAATGCCGGCAGTGCCGAAATTCGCATTACCGGGGACATGAAAAAAGGTATCAATCCGCTGTTTGCCTATGTGGGGAAATTGTTCTTTCTTGGAAAAACCATGCCGTTGGACCAGACCGTAAATGTCATTATGGAAAACGGAAAATGGAAAGTCTGTGAAGGTTTTTTTACGGTATCTGAAAGCTGATGATGTATGAAAGGCGTCAGGGCCATCGTTTGAATCTTGATCGTGCTCCCTGATGCCATGACTCCCAAGCAGTCAAGATCGAATAACTTGTCATCTTTGGGCAAGAGGCTTTCATGTTTTGTGATAACTTCCTTCTGCCATGATTCTGAATGAAAAATCTCCCAAAGCCATGTCCTCCGTTTATGCCAGGATGCGCCAGCGGGCTCGCCAGATTGTGTCACGGTTTCCACAGCCTTCTTTTTACAAAGAGTTTGCATCTATTCTTGATATATCGAGAAGTTTCTTTCGTACAAACCCGGTCTTGAGAAGCCTGTATGCATTTGTCTCCGAGCACCTCGAAGACGATTTCGGCCATGGGCTTGACCATGCTGTTAAGGTAACCATTGACGCCGGCGCATTGATGATGATCGAAGGCGGCCGCTGCGGGTATTCGCAAGACTATACGGAGCAGCGGGTCGTCATTGTGCAAAGTGCGGGGCTCCTTCATGATATCAAACGCAAGATGAAACATCATGCCGTTGAAGGCGCGGAATATGCCCGGAAAACGCTTCGCGCCTATCCGTATGCACCGGATGAAATTGAAGATATCTGCCAGGCCATCCGCAATCATGAAGCGTTTCAGCCTCCTGTCAGCATCAACACGATCGAGGGGGCGCTGGTAGCGGATTGCCTTTATGATGCCGATAAATTCAGATGGGGGCCGGATAATTTTACGCATACGGTCTGGGACATGGTGTCTTTTTTTGACCCGCCGTTATCGGAATTTCTGAGCCGTTATCCCAAGGCAATGGAAGGGCTGTTAAAAATCAAGCAGACCTTTCGTACGCGGACCGGAAAGGTTTATGGCCCCGAGTTTATCGATATCGGCATTGCAATTGGAGAAGAACTGCTGGCTGTGATACAATCAGAGTTTGTCTCTGGTAATTATAGTTAACCACCAACTCGGTACGAAATAGAGCTGCCATGAAAAGAATTTTACCTGTAGATGATGAAATCATTATCGCCACCCGGTTGCAGGAGCTTCTGGTTTCCATTGGATATGATGTGCCCGATATCGCCGGCTCCGGAGAAGAAGCAATTGACCTGGCAAGGACGCTGAAGCCGGATTTGATCATAATGGATATTGTGATGCCCGGCCCGATGGATGGCATATCCGCAGCGGAAAAAATTCGAGGTGATCTGGATATCCCGGTTATTTTTCTGACAGCCTTTTCAGATGATTCCCACATTGCACGGGCAAAGCTTTCCGATCCTCTCGGGTACATCCTGAAGCCGTTTGAAGAAAATCAGATGAAATCCGCCATTGAACTGGCGCTGCATAAAAGCGATGTGGATAAACGCCTTAAAGAAGCCAACCAAATGCTGGAGCATCGCGTTCGGCTGCGCACCGCAGAGCTTACCGAATCTAATTTTAAGCTTTTTGAGGAAATCCAGGAGCATAAAAAGACCGAAGCGGCCCTGGTTGAGCAGATCCGTCGAAATGAAATGATTCTTCAAACCGCAATGGAAGGATTCTGGATCACAGATACCAGTGGCGTGATCCAGGAGGTGAATCCATCCGCGGCATCGATTCTGGGATATCCGCCCGGAGAACTTCAGCGAAAATCGATTTATGATTTTGAGCCTGAAGGCCATCGCGGGCTGGCGCCCCATATTCGAAAGGCCATTCGAAAAGGGTCAAACCAGTATGAAGCCCGGTTCCTGCATAAGGAGGGACATGTCATGACACTGGAGTTCAGCACCAATTTCCTGGATTTGGGCGAAAAAACGGTTCTTTTCTCATTTTTTAATGATGTGACAAAAAAGATTCAATTGGTTGCGTCCTTAAAAGACCGTGAAGCCGAATTGAGAATCAAGACTCAGAATCTTAAGGAAGTGAATACGGCACTGAAATCCCTTTTGAAAAAACGGGACTCGGACAGGATGGAAATGGAGGAAAAAGTGCTGTTCAATGTAAAAGAAATGATCTCGCCCTATATCAAAAAACTCAGAGAATCAGAGCTGAATGAAAAACAGGGGATTTATCTGACGATTCTTGAATCCAATGTCAAGGATATCATCTCGCCGTTTTCTCCTAAATTGACATCCCGCCATTTCAAGTTTACCAAGTCCGAGCTGCAGATTGCCAAACTGGTCCGAATGGGGATTACATCCAAAGAAATAGCTGAATTAATGGGACTTTCAAGAAGAACCATTGAATCCCACCGGGATCGGATTCGAAAAAAAATCGGCTTGGACAGCCGAAGGCGAAATCTGAGGACATTTCTGATGTCCATTGAGTAAAGGTTTAAAAGTGGGTGCAGGAGCCGGATTGCAGCAGGGAATTGTCTGACTTTTTTTTCATATCGTTACGAAATCCCCCGCTATGATGTCCCGTTTAATGGAAAACGACAAGGCCCGGGTTGATTATTGCCCGGAAACTGAAATGGATTGTTGAATCGATGGAATTTTTTCTCTGCGTGCTGGGTATGGTCATGATCATCGAAGGGCTTCCGTATTTTGCATTTCCGGAGCAAATGAAATTCTGGGTATCCAAGATCCTGGAAATGCCGGATGCGTGGCTCAGGCGCTTTGGCCTGGTGTTGATGTTAACGGGCCTGTGTCTGGTGTATCTGGGAAAGCGGTAATCCCATGTACGAGATAGATGATTATGATTATGAACTTCCCGAAGACCGTATTGCCCAGAAACCCTGTCAGCAGAGAGACCGCTCCCGGCTCCTTCATCTGGACCGCCAGTCCGGAAATGTTTCCCATCGGGTATTCCGTGATTTGCCCGGCCTGGTGCGTGCCGGCGATGTGCTGGTGGTCAACAATACCAAGGTCATTCCCGGCAGAATCCTGGGCCGCAAAGATACCGGCGGCAAGGCAGAGGTCCTGATATTGACGTATGCGGCGGCGCAGGCGGATCGCAAAACAGCCGGCGAATTTACCTGTACCTGTCTGATCAAAAGTTCGAAAAAAACCAGGGCAGGTGCGATGATATTTTTCGATCACGGCCTCCGCGCCGAAGTGCTGAAAGCGGCAGGAGACTGTTACGAGGTCAGGTTTACCTGTGAAAACGATTTTGACGAGGTTTTGTATCAGGTGGGGAAAGTGCCGCTCCCGCCGTATATCCGGCGGGAATCCGGAGACGCGTCCTGTGAAGATCATACTGCTTATCAGACCATTTATGCCTCTGAAAAAGGGGCGATCGCCGCGCCGACAGCCGGGTTTCACTTTTCTGCCGAACTGATGACCCGGTTGCAGGATATGGGAATTGCGGTGGTGTATATTACCCTTCACGTGGGCTACGGCACATTTATTCCGGTAAGGGTGTCGGATATCCGGGAGCACCGGATGCACAGCGAGACCTATGCAATTACCCGGAAAGCTGCTGAAGTCATCAATGATGCCAGGGACTGCGGCGGCCGCATTGTGGCTGTCGGCACCACCAGCGTTCGCACACTGGAATTTGCCGCATCGGAAACCGGAAGGGTCATGTCAGGTTCCGGTTCCTGTAATCTCTTTATTTATCCCGGTTACCGGTTCAAGGTCGTGGATGCCATGATCACCAATTTTCACTTGCCCCGATCGACGCTACTGATGCTGGTGTCTGCTTTTGCAGGTCGAAACTGTATTCTGAATGCTTATCGGGAAGCCATTCAAGCAGGCTACCGGTTTTACAGCTATGGAGATGCCATGCTGATTGTTGATGGGGGCGCATCTGGAATTTAAAGAAATAGCACGGTCGACAACGACCCCGGCAAGGGCCGGAATCATTCATACGGCGCGGGGCGATATTGAAACCCCGGTCTTTATGCCGGTCGGAACGCTGGCAACCGTCAAATCCCTTTCACCGGAAGAGCTGCTGTCCTGCGGGGCACAGATCATTCTGGGAAACACCTATCACTTGTATTTAAGACCCGGGTGTGACGTCATTCAGGCTTTTTCAGGGCTCCATCGTTTCATGCACTGGCAAAAGCCCATCCTGACCGACAGCGGCGGATTTCAGGTCTTTTCCCTGGCCAGGCTGCGGAAAATGACCGAAGAAGGCGCGGATTTCCAGTCTCATATCGACGGCTCAAGGCATTTGCTCACCCCGGAGAAGGCCATTGAAATTCAATTTTGTTTGAATTCCGATATCATCATGTGCCTGGATCAGTGTATTGCCTTTCCCGCAACGCAAAAAGAGGCTGCAGATGCCCTGGAGCTGACGACGCGATGGGCAAAACGCTGCAAAATCGCCTGGAAGGATCGGGCAAGTGATAGCCAGGCGCTGTTCGGGATTGTTCAGGGCGGAATGTACCCGGAGCTGCGCCGGGCTTCGGCAGAGGCCCTTGTGGAAATGGAGTTTCCCGGATACGCCATCGGCGGATTAAGCGTTGGTGAGCCGGCGGACGTCATGCTGGATATGGCGGAGATCACCCTTGGGCATCTTCCACGCTCTGCTCCGAGATATATCATGGGTGTTGGCACGCCGGAAAATCTGGTCGAACTGGTCAGCCGCGGTGCGGACATGTTTGATTGCGTGATGCCGACGCGAAATGCCAGAAACGGGCAGCTGTTTACATCAAACGGAACGCTGAATATCAGCAATGCCCGTTTCAGAACCGATCCGGTCGCCGATTGATGCCGCGTGTGCCTGCTATACCTGCCGGCATTATTCCAGAGCCTATCTGCGCCATCTTTACCTGTCCCGCGAAATTCTCGCGTACCGGCTGAACACCATTCACAACATTTATTATTATATCAGTCTGATGCAGGGAATGCGAAACGCCATCATGAAGGATGCCTTCGATGATTTCAGAAAAACTTTTTATGAACAGCGGACCCCAGGCAGTGAGGAGGAATCATGAAAGAAGAAGTCCAGAAAGTCATTAACAGGATCAGGCCCATGCTTCAGGCGGACGGTGGGGATGTCGAGCTGGTGGATTGCGTGGAAGGCGTTGTAAGTGTCCGGCTGAAAGGCGCTTGCGCCGGTTGTCCCATGTCCCAGATGACGCTTCGGAACGGCATCGAGCGGACATTGAAAGCAGAAATTCCGGAAGTTAAATCTGTGGTTCAGGCAAAATAACAAACAAGGAAACCGATCATGACCATTGCCAAGCATATTGAAGTCACTTTGTTAAAATCCTCGTGGATTCGTAAAATGTTTGAAGAAGGCGCCCGGTTGAAGGGCATTCACGGTGCGGAAAATGTATATGATTTTAGTCTGGGGAATCCCAACCTGGACCCGCCCGAGGAATTCAAGACCATCCTGAAAACCCTTGTGGAGCAGGAAACACCGGGATGCCACGGGTATATGCCCAATACCGGTTATCCGGAAGTCCGGAAATCCGTTGCGGCGTATCTGCATTCGGAGCAGCATGTACCGATTTCAGCGGCCGAGATTATCATGACCTGCGGTGCTGCGGGAGGGCTGAATGTCATTCTGAAAGCCATTATCGATCCCGGGGATGAGATTCTGACGCCGACGCCCCATTTTGTGGAATACGGGTTCTATGCCGCAAATCATGGCGGCGTCTTAAAAACAGCTCCGACGCATCCGGATTTTACCCTGAATATCGAAGCCCTTTCAGGCGCCATTACGCCCAAAACCAAGGCCGTTTTGATCAATTCCCCCAACAACCCGACCGGACAGATTTATTCGAAAGACAGCCTGATGGCGTTGGGGGACGTGCTGACCAAAAAGGGAAAGACATTTGGCAGAACCATCTACCTGATGGCGGATGAGCCGTATCGAAAAGTCATCTATGACGGGGCCGTGGTTCCCAGTGTTTTTGGCTGTTATCCCGAGAGCATCATGACCACTTCCTATTCCAAGGACATCTCGATTCCGGGAGAGCGGATCGGATTTATTGCCGTCAATCCGGCAGCGACTTACAAGGATCAACTTCTGGGCGCCATGGCGCTGACCAACCGGATCCTGGGCTTTGTCAACGCGCCGGCCCTCATGCAGCGCGTGATTGCAAGGATGCAGGGGTTAAGCGTGGATATTTCCGCATATGCCAGAAAACGCGAACTCCTCTGCAACGGTCTTTCGGAAAGCGGGTATGATTTTGTAAAACCCCCGGGAACATTTTATCTTTTTCCGCGAACGCCCATTGCCGATGATGTCGAATTTGTAAAAGCACTGCAACAGGAACTGATTCTTGTGGTTCCCGGAAGCGGTTTCGGCGGACCCGGGCATTTCAGAATTGCGTTCTGTGTATCAGATGACACCATTATCAAATCATTGCCCGGCTTTAAGCGGGTCATGGATCATTTCAAGAAATAAAGGCTGAAGACTGAGCCTCTTTCAAATGTACCGCTGTTCGTCACCCCGGTGAAAACCGGGGCCCAGTAGCCTTTGCATTACTGGATACCGGCTTCGCCGGTATGACGGAAGAGGCATGGAGGGGTTTTGCAAGAGGCTCGACTGACGGAGAAAGGGTATTATTAATCCATCTGCAGCTTTCAGCCTTCGGCCTTTAGTCGTAACCCTCATTTTTCTTCTTGACAGAATAAATCCATTCATATATCAAAATAGTAACGATGTTTCGTTTTTAATAAAATATAATTTAAATTATTGCTTGTATTGTCATGTATATCAATAAGTTATAAAATATAATTCAACAGAACATTATTTTTTATTGTTGAGTTTGGCGAGTTCTGTTAGCAATATAAAACATTTATTTATCATTATATCAATTTGTTGAATGGAATGATTTTGGCAAACGGCGACAAGAGTGCTTTAAACGGTAACAAGGTTTTTAAGCCTGAAATTCAGAAACGGCTTGAAGCAGCGGTTCTGGAGATTTTTTCCGAGTCGGATTTTCATCAGGCCAATATCCGCACGGTTGCAAAAAAAGCAGGGGTGAGTTTCAGCACCATTTACGGCTATTACGGCAGCAAGGAAGGGCTTGTGTTCGCTGTTGTGGATGTGTGGCTGGGGAAGCTGACGGATCGGATTATCGACCATCTTCAGGGCATTGAAGATTTAAAGGAAAAACTCAGAAAGGTTTTCTGGCTTCAGCTTGATTATTATGAAAGAAATCAAGGCCTGGCTAAAATACTGTTTATGACCCTTCCCATGAAAACATGGATGGTGGATAAAACATTTGAACAAAAGAAAATGATGAATCTGTTTCTTGAAGTTTTAAGCCAGGGACAGCAGGAAGGGATTTTAAACCCCAATGTTCGCGCCGGCGTACTGCTGGATTTTATGATGGGCTTTGTGCAGCGGACTTTTTTTATGTGGGTGTCGCGTGGCCAGAAAGAAAGTATGATTGCCCAGGCCAATCAGTTGTTTGAAATGGTCTGGCGGGCAATTACCGCACCTTGATACGGATTTTGCCCGCATTTTTTTATACTTGATTCGATCTCAACGATTTTCAGGTTTTTATGAACTGATAAGGTGTCGGATGTCTTTTGCATACATAACCAGGAACCTTTGAACTGCCAGGGAGTAATTTATGAAAATTCTTAAAATCGACCATCTCGGAATAGCTGTCAGCAGCATTGATGAACGAAAAAATTTCTGGACTGACGTACTGGGCCTTTCATTTGCCGGTTCTGAAACGGTTCAGGAACAGAAAGTGACCACTGCGTTTTTTCCGGTGGGAGAAAGTGAAGTTGAACTTCTGGAATCCACTTCTCCGGACGGTCCCATTGCCAAATATCTGGAAAAACGGGGAGAGGGCATTCAGCACGTCGCCTTCCGTGTTGAAAATATTGAAGCTGCGCTGGAAGAATTGAAAGCAAAGGGCATCAAGCTCATTGACGAAAAGCCCAGAATCGGCGCAGGCGGAGCAAAAATCGCGTTTCTTCACCCCAAGGCCACCAGCGGCATTCTGGTCGAACTGTGCCAGAGAGACCATTAAGCAATGCGTGGCTGAACGGAAACACTGTTATTATATATAAATACGAAATCCGAAGATTGAAATTCAAAACAATGACAACAACTCAAAGATCATACCGATACTTTCTGGCGTTTTGACATTAGAATTTTAAATTTGTTTCGGATTTCGGATTTTGATATTCGAATTTTATTTTTTATAAGGAGCTCACCATGCCGGACCATCCGCAAAAACAAAAATGGACAGAACTTGCAACAAAGCTGCTCAAAGGCAAATCGCCCGATACCCTGGACTGGATGACCCCAGAGGGGATTCGGGTCAAACCGCTTTACACGGCCGAAGATCTTGAAGGAATGGAGCACGTCAATACCCTTCCGGGTCTTGCCCCGTTTGTCCGGGGTCCCATGGCCACCATGTATGCCGGAAGGCCCTGGACCATCCGCCAGTATGCCGGATTTTCAACAGCCAGGGAATCCAATGAATTTTACCGGAAAAATCTGGCGGCCGGCCAAAAAGGCCTTTCCGTTGCATTTGATCTGGCGACCCACAGGGGATACGACTCGGATCACCCCAGGGTTGTCGGCGATATCGGAAAAGCCGGGGTTGCCGTGGATTCCATCGAAGACATGAAGATTCTCTTTGATCAGATCCCCCTGGATGAGATGTCCGTATCCATGACCATGAATGGCGCGGTTCTGCCGATTCTGGCCGGGTATATCGTGGCTGCCGAAGAGCAGGGCGTTCCCCAGGAAAAACTGACCGGCACCATCCAGAACGATATTTTAAAAGAGTATCTGACCCGTAACACTTACATCTATCCGCCGACGCCTTCCATGCGGATCGTATCGGATATTATCGGATACTGCTCCAAACACATGCCCAAGTACAATACCGTCAGCATCAGTGGATATCACATGATGGAAGCCGGCGCAAACTCGGTGCTTCAGACCGCCTTTACCCTGGCCGACGGGCTGGAATATGTCAAGGCGGCCCTTGCAACGGGGATGGATATTGACACATTTGCCCCGAGACTGTCATTTTTCTTCGGGATCGGCATGAATTTTTTCATGGATATCGCCATGCTGCGGGCCGCCAGGTTTCTGTGGCATGAGCTGATCAAGCCGTTCAACCCCAAAAATGTACAGTCCCTCATGCTGAGAACCCATTGCCAGACTTCGGGGTGGAGCCTGACCCAGCAGGATCCTTACAACAACATTATCCGCACCACCCTGGAGTGCATGTCCGCGGCCCTTGGCGGAACCCAGTCCCTTCATACCAACTCCTTTGACGAGGCAGTCGGGCTTCCCACCAATTTTTCCGCCCGGATCGCCCGGAACACCCAGATCATTGTCCAGGAAGAATCCCAGGTCTGCCATGTCGTGGATCCGCTGGGAGGCTCCTATTATGTGGAAGCCCTGACCGACGGCATTATCTGTGAAGCCCGCAAGATCATCTCTGAAATTCAGTCACTGGGCGGCATGGCCAAGGCCATTGAAACCGGAATGCCCAAGCTGCGCATTGAAGAATCGGCCGCCAGAAAGCAGGCCCGGATCGATCAGGGCCTGGATGTGATCGTCGGCGTGAACAAATATAAAATCGAGGAAAAACCCCTTGAAGATGTCCGGGAAGTCACGGATGCCGTGCGCGTCGAACAGGTGGAACGTCTCAAGGAACTGAAAGCCAAACGAAATGCGGAAGCGGTTCAAAAAGCCCTGGATCACATCACGCGCTGTGCGGAAGGTGACGGCAATCTTCTGGATGCCTCCATAGCGGCGATTCGGGCCAGAGCAACCGTCGGAGAGATATCGGATGCCATGGAAAAAGTTTTCGGCCGGTTTGTCGCAACCACTCAGTGTATATCCGGTGTTTATGCTTCTGAGTATGAGAAATAACACCGGCGTGATTGATGCCCTTCGAAAACGCTGCCAGGATTTTGCAGACAAGGAAGGCAGAAGGCCGAGAATCCTGCTGACCAAAATGGGTCAGGACGGCCATGACCGCGGGGTCAAGGTGGTGGCGACGGCGTATGCGGATCTGGGATTCGATGTGGATATCAGCCCCATGTTCCAGACGCCTGAAGAAACCGCAAAAATGGCCCTTGAAAACGACGTGCATCTGGTGGGCGTCTCCAGTCTGGCTGCCGGACACAAGACCCTGGTTCCCCAGCTCATTGACGCGTTGAAGGCAGGCGGCGGAGAGGATATCAAGGTCGTGGTCGGCGGGGTCATCCCGCCGGGAGACTATGAGTATCTGTTTGCGGCGGGTGCGGTCGGCGTGTTCGGTCCGGGGACCTCCATCACGGATTCGGCCAATCAGACGCTGAATGTTCTGGAGAAAAAGAACGGATGACAGTTGACATCGACGCCAGCGTCAGCGGCCTTCTGGATGGGAACCGCCGGATGCTGGCCAAAACCATCACCTTGATCGAAAGCTCTCTTTCCGGTCATCAGGCGTCAGCCCAGGCCATTCTGGACCGGCTCCTGCCCCATACAGGAAAGGCGGTTCGCCTGGGGATCACGGGCGTTCCGGGTGTCGGGAAAAGTTCTTTTATTGAAAGCCTGGGAATGATGCTGGTTGAAAAAGGGCATCGCGTGGCGGTTCTGGCCGTGGATCCCAGCAGCACCCGAAGCGGTGGAAGCATTCTGGCCGATAAAACCCGGATGGAGCGGCTTTGTGCGGACAACCGGGCGTTTATCCGGCCATCGCCATCCGGCGGAACCCTGGGCGGGGTGGCCCGAAAAACCCGGGAAACCATGCTGGTTTGCGAGGCAGCCGGATTTGATGTGATTATTGTTGAAACCGTCGGAGTCGGCCAGTCTGAAACCACCGTATCTTCAATGGTGGATTTTTTTCTGGTCCTGATGCTGGCCGGGGCCGGCGATGAACTTCAGGGAATTAAAAAAGGGGTTCTGGAACTGGCCGACGCCATCGCCATCAACAAGACTGACGGGGATAACATTGAAAAAGCCAGAAAGGCGAAAAAAGACTATGAAACAGCGCTTCAGCTTTTGAGGCCTGCCTCGCCCAACTGGTCGCCGCCGGTGCTGACCTGCAGCGCCCTGGAACTCACCGGAATCGATGAGATCTGGGCCGTTGTCCTGAAACACCGGGATGTCATGACAGCAAGCTGCGAACTGGATCAGAACCGCAGGACTCAGGCCCTGGCCTGGATGTGGTCTCTGGTGGAAGAGGGCCTGAAAGACCGCTTTAAACATCACCCGGAAGTTCAGCTCCGCCTGCCCCAACTGTCGCGGCAGGTGGAAAACGGGATGGTGTCGCCGACGGCAGCGGCCTGCCAATTGCTTTTTTTGCTTGACAAATCCTGAGGTGAATGGCTACTTCATAGCTACAAGATCACCTTGCGGATAGTGTACTTTTTGCGAAGCCAGTCAAATATGAGATAAGAAAGGATAGAAAAATGGGTATTGTGGACGATAAAATCAAGGATCTGAAGGAACGGGAAAAAAAGATCCTGAAAATGGGCGGTGAAAAAGCCATCGCCAAAGAGCGTGAAAAAGGCAAACTGACCGCACGGGAGCGGCTGGATCTGCTCTTTGATGCCGGTACGTTCCGGGAAATCGACATGTTTGTGTCGCACCGGTGCACCAATTTCGGCATGGAAAAGATCGACATTCCCAGTGACGGCGTGGTGACGGGTCACGGAATGGTGGAAGGCCGCCCGGTGTTTGCATTTTCCCAGGATTTCACCGCACGCGGCGGAAGCCTCGGGGAAATGCACGCCAAAAAAATCTGCAAGGTCATGGATCTGGCCATGAAAGCCGGTGTACCCTTTGTCGGTATCAATGATTCGGGCGGAGCCAGAATTCAGGAAGGCGTGGATGCGCTTTCGGGATTCGGTCAGATATTTTACCGCAACGCCCTGGCCTCCGGCGTCATTCCCCAGATTTCGGCCATTATGGGGACGACCGCGGGCGGCGCCGTGTATTCTCCGGCCATGACCGACTGGATTTTCATGGTAAAAAACTCCAGCTACATGTTCATTACCGGCCCGGAAGTCATCAAATCCGTTACCGGAGAGGAAATCAGCTTCGAGGACCTGGGCGGCGCCATGGCCCATAATGAAAAAAGCGGCGTTTCCCACTTTGCCTGTGAAAGCGATCAGGACGCCATTGACAAAATAAAGACCCTGCTCTCTTATCTGCCTGCCAACAACATGGAAGATCCGCCCCTCGTCAATACGGGCGATGATCCCCGTCGCGTGGATCCGGCCCTGGATGCCATCATCCCCGACAGCCCCAACCAGTCTTACGATATGAAGGCGGTGATTGCATCCATTGTGGACAACGGCGTCTTTTTTGAACCCCATGAATTTTTTGCGCCCAATATTCTGATCGGATTTGCCCGGCTGAACGGCAGAAGCCTGGGCATCATCGCCAATCAGCCCAATGTCATGGCTGGCTGCCTCGATATCAATGCCTCGGACAAGGCCACCCGGTTTATCCGCTTCTGCGATGCCTTTAATATTCCCATCTTGACCATTGCCGATGTTCCCGGATATCTGCCCGGAAGTCATCAGGAATGGGGCGGAATTATCCGCCACGGCGCAAAGCTGCTCTGGTGCTATTCGGAAGCCACCGTGCCCAAGCTGCTTCTGGTGACCCGCAAGGACTACGGCGGATCGTATCTGGCCATGTGCTCCAAGGATCTGGGGGCGGATATGGCATTTGCATGGCCGACCGCTCAGATTGCAGTCATGGGCGCAGCAGGCGCCGCCAATATCATCCATCGGAAGGAAATCACCACGGCAGCAGATCCGAAAGCCAAGCGCCAGGAAAAAATTGAGGAATATGACGATCTGTTTTCCAATCCCTACTGCGCGGCAGCCAGAGGCTATATCGATGCGGTGATTGTTCCCAGCGAAACCCGGCCAAGGCTGATTGACGCGCTTGAAGTCATGTGCAGCAAGCGGGAAACCCGGCCGCCGAAAAAACACGGCAACATACCGGTATAAGGGGGGATGATGAAACCAGATACCAAACAGTCCAAACAGATGGCAGCGGCCATTTCAGCGGTTTTTGGATATATCCGCTCTCAGGAAGAGGCAGCCGGGCTGGCGATGTCCCAGGCAGAAACGGATGCGGAATCCGTTGCTGTACCGACCTGCGCTGTCTGCACCGGTTAAATTGTGGGGCATCAGCGGCAGACAGGATATGATGAGTATGCGGAACCTGATGCAGCTGCGGACGTTTCAGGGATCAAAGTTGCGCTGAATAATTCCAAACTGACTTTAATAAAAATATATTGATGATGAGGAGACCTTTACCATGAGTGACCATGATCAAGTAAAACTGACTGACATGAATTACGGCAAGGACAGACCCAAAGCCAAGAATCCGGTAAAAATAATGGATCTGACATTGCGGGATGGCCACCAGTCGCTGTTTGCAACGCGCGGCAGAACTGAGGACATGATTCCCGTGGCGGAGATGATGGACGAAGTCGGCTTCTGGGCGCTGGAGACCTGGGGCGGCGCGACATTTGATACCATGCACCGGTTTTTGAATGAAGATCCCTGGGAGCGCCTCCGGACGCTGAAGCGCTATATCAAGAAAACCCCGTTTTCCATGCTGCTCAGAGCCCAGAATCTGGTCGGATACCGTAATTATGCCGACGATGTTGCCCGCCCGTTTGTGGAAAGAGCTGCTGCAAACGGCATGGATGTTTTCCGGACATTTGACGCGCTGAATGATTACCGGAATTTTGAAACCGTTGTTCCGGTCATCAAATCCTGCGGCAAGCATTTCCAGGGCTGCATCTGTTATACCATGACCGAACCCCGGCTCGGCGGCGAAGTCTATAACCTGGACTATTACGTCAACAAGGGAAAGGCCCTTGAGGCCATGGGCGCGGACAGCATCTGCCTGAAAGATATGGCAGGCCTCATTGCGCCGTATGACGCATACGCGATTATCAAGGCCCTTAAAAAAGCCGTGAAAATCCCGATCAACCTTCACAGCCATTTCACATCCGGCATGTCGTCCATGTCGCATTTAAAGGCCATTGAAGCCGGCGTGGATATCATTGACACCTGCATGTCGCCGTATGCCTACCGGACATCCCACCCGGCCATCGAACCGCTGGTCATGACGCTTCTGGGCACCAACCGGGATACGGGATTTGACATCAAGGCCCTTGCCGCCATCAATGAAATTCTTGAAAAGGAAATCTGTCCCAAATACCGTCATCTTCTGGATGACACCAAGCTGTCGATCATCGACATCAACGTGCTTCTCCACCAGACCCCGGGCGGCATGCTCTCCAATCTGGTGAATCAGCTCCGGGAAATGGATGCATTGGACAAGATCGATCAGGTCTATGCCGAGCTTCCCAGGGTCCGAAAAGATCTGGGCCAGATTCCGCTGGTAACGCCCACCAGCCAGATCGTTGGGATCCAGACCGTGAACAACGTGCTCTTTGATGATGAGAATGAGCGCTATAAGATGATCACCGGCCAGGTCAAGGATCTTTGCTACGGGCTGTACGGAAAAACCGCGGTGCCCATCAATCCGGAAGTTCAGAAAAAAGCGCTGAAAGGATACGCCAGAGGCGAAAAACCCATTACCTGCAGGCCGGCTGAGGTGATCGAGCCGGAACTGAAAAAAGCCCAGGATGAGGTCAAGGGGCTGGCCATGGATCTGGACGACGAATTGATTTACGCCCTGTATCCGGTAACGGGCAAACGGTTCCTCCAGTGGAAATACGGAAAGGAACCAGTTCCCGATGATGTCAAGCCCATCACGCTTGAGCAGGCCAAGGCCAAACAGGAGTTGATCCAGAAAGCGATCGCAGGAAAACTGGTAGAAAAAATCGAAAAAGAAGCGCCTGCCAAAGGCGATGCGTTGCGAAAATTCAACGTGTTTGTGGACGACACGTATTTTGAGGTCGGGGTTGAAGAAATCGGCGGAGCCCCGGTCGTCAGCTACATCCAGCCTGCCAAACCGGTTGCACCCGCAGCGCCGGCCCCGGTTGCCGCGCCTGCTCCTGCCAAGCCCGCTGCGGCCCCTGCCGCACCGGCTGCGCCTGCAGCAGCGCCCGTGGATGGTACGCCTATCAATGCGCCCATGCCGGGAATGATCGTCAGGTTTGATAAAAATGTCGGCGATGTGGTCAGCAAAGGGGAAACCGTGGTGATCCTGGAAGCCATGAAAATGGAAAACGCCCTTGCAGCGCCCGTGGATGGCACCATCAAAGCCATTAATTTCAAAAGCAGCGATTCCGTTCCCAAGGGCGCGGTGCTGTGTGTAATCGGGTAGATATGTGACAGGCGAGGGGCTATAGGCGATAGGTCATGGGATGCAGGGGTATTATCCCTTCACCCATGGCCTATTTACCTGCCTCCAACCATTTATCGTTACAACCAGGTGCTGGGTTTTATTCCGGCCCTGTTTTTATAAGAGGAGGCAGAGCTGATGAAGATCCATGAGTATCAGGCCAAGGAGCTTTTTAAAAAATACAGCATTCCCATACCCGAAGGCAGTGTGGCGTTCAGTGTGGGGGAAGCCCAGTCGGTTGCCGAAACACTCGGCGGCTATCCGGTTGTGGTCAAGGCACAGATTCATGCCGGCGGCAGGGGAAAAGGCGGCGGGGTCAAGCTGGCCGGCTCCCGGGAAGAAGTTGCGACAATCGCCGGCCAGATTCTCGGCATGAACCTGGTTACCCACCAGACCGGCCCTGAAGGCAGGCTGGTGAAAAAAGTCCTGATCGAGCAGGGGCTGAACATTCAAAAAGAGCTGTATTTAAGCATCATTCCGGACCGGGCCACCGCAACGGTCGTCATTATCGCCAGCGAAGCCGGTGGCATGGACATTGAAGCGGTTGCGGAAAAAACGCCGGAGAAGATCATCAAGGTCTATATCAACCCGCTGGTCGGCATTCAGGCCTACCACTGCCGGGAAGTTGCCTATGGGCTCAACCTGGCGCCGGAGGTCATCAAGCCGTTTACGGCGCTTTTAAGCCGCCTGTATGCCCTGTTCGTGGGCTATGACTGCTCACTGGTTGAAATCAATCCTTTGATCATCACCAAAGATCAGGCCGTGATCGCCCTGGACGGAAAAGTCAATTTTGATGACAGCGCCCTGTTCCGTCACAAGGACATTCTGGCAGTATCGCGATCTGGACGAGGAAAATCCGCTCGAGGTGGACGCCTCCAAATACAATCTCAATTATATCGCCCTGGACGGAAACGTCGGCAATATGGTCAACGGGGCGGGTCTGGCCATGGCGACCATGGATATCATCAAGCAGGCGGGGGCCAGCCCGGCCAATTTCCTGGATGTCGGGGGCGGAGCCAATGCCGAGATGGTTGAAAACGGGTTTCGGATCATCCTGAGCGATAAAAACGTCAAGGGCATTCTCATCAATATTTTCGGCGGCATCCTTCGCTGCGACATTCTGGCGGAAGGTGTGGTTCAGGCAGCCAAAAAAACCGGCATTACGGTTCCGGTCGTCGTCCGCATGGAAGGCACCAATGTCGAGGAAGGCCGTCGCATATTGAGTGAATCGGGTCTGAATTTGACGACCGCAGTGGATTTAAAAGATGCAGCCCAGAAAGTGGCCGCCATTGTGAAGGGTTAGGAGGAAACACCGTGAGCATATTTGTCAATAAAAATACCCGGCTTCTGGTTCAGGGAATCACCGGCAAGGAAGGGCAGTTCCACACCCGTCAGTGCGTGGCGTATGGCACAAAAGTCGTGGCAGGGGTGACGCCTGGAAAAGCCGGGCAGAAAATGGATGATATCCCCGTGTTTCATACGGTCAAGGACGCAGTCAAGGCAACCGGTGCCAACTGCAGCATGATCTTCGTGCCGCCGCCGTTTGCGGCGGACGCCATCATGGAAGCCGCCGATGCGGGCGTGGAGATGATTGTCGCCATCACCGAAGGCATTCCGGTCATGGACATGATGCGGGTTAAAAACTTTCTTGCCGGCAAGTCCTGCCGCCTGATCGGCCCCAACTGTCCGGGAATCATCACGCCGGGCGAGTGCAAAATCGGCATCATGCCGGGGGTGATCCATCAGCCCGGAGGACCGATCGGCGTGGTATCCCGTTCCGGGACCCTGACCTATGAAGTGGTTCATCAGCTGACCCAACAGGGCATCGGACAGACCACCTGCATCGGCATCGGCGGTGATCCGGTCAACGGCACCAATTTCATCGATTGCCTGGATGCTTTCCAGAAAGATTCCGAAACAGCCGGCATCGTCATGGTCGGGGAAATCGGCGGAACCGCCGAAGAAGAGGCGGCGACATTTATCAAACAGCATGTCACCAAACCGGTGATCGGTTTTATCGCCGGACTCACCGCGCCTCCGGGCCGCAGAATGGGCCATGCCGGCGCCATCATCAGCGGCAGCAGCGGTACTGGCCAGGGTAAAATCGCCGCCATGAAAGCCTGCGGCATTACCGTGTGTGAAAACCTGGGAACTTTGGGAGAACTCTGCGCCGACGTTTTCGGCAAATAGTAAGAACCAAGTTCAAGGCTGAAGACTGAAGGCAAGACGGCGTTGCCCTGTCCTTAGGCTTTCAGACAACCAATTGATTCTAATGACAATGAAGGCAAGAAGCAAGGGGGTAAAATCCATCTTGCCTCTTGCTTTTTTTGTGAAAGAGCGATTCATCTCCATAAAATCGCAAGGCATGATTCAACTGCATCTGGCTGTATTCCTTTTCGGGTTGTCCGGACTGTTCGGGAAGCTGCTAAGCATCCCTGCGACAGCCATCGTGCTTGGCCGGACATCGGTGGCAGCTTTAGCACTTGCGGGGCTGCTGATTGCTCGGCGCAGCCCTGTTCGCTTAACCTGCCGGTTAGGGCTGAGGCTTTTTCCCTCAGGTGCGCTGCTCGCGCTTCATTGGTTTACATTCTTTTATTCTATTCAAATTTCTTCCGTGTCAACGGGTTTATTATCTTTTGCAACATTCCCGGTCTGTGTTGCATTTCTCGATCCACTCTTCAGTAAACGAAACATCCAACGCCTCGATCTGCTATTTGCTGTTATCGTTTTTATTGGACTCATTGTTATCATCCCCTCATTTGAATTAAGCGACCGCTTCTTTCAAGGCACCCTCTGGGGACTTGCATCTGCCGTAACATTTGCCTTGCTGACCTTATTCAACCGTCGTTTTGTCACTGAGACAGACGCAATGATTGTGGGGCTGTTTCAGAATTTTTGGGCGGCTGTATGCCTTTGCATTTATTGGTCGCAATTGGGTAGCATCAATTCAACTGAATTTCTTCTCATTGTCGTTCTTGGCGTCTTCTGTACCGCATTGGCGCATACGCTCTTTATTGCCGCTCTGAAAACGGTCAGGCCACAGCTTGCAAGCGTGACGGCCGGATTGGAACCGTTGTACGGCATTCTCCTGGCGTTTATTTTCCTGGGCGAGTCTCCCGGAATAAATGAGTTGATTGGCGGTTTATTGATTATTGCAGTTGTTGTGGCGAGCTCCCGGCGAGACAGGGCTGCAGCGGAACAATCGCTTCATTCCTGATAACCCGCACACGTGGGTTTGTTTCCAGTTATGCTGTCCGTTATCCAACAACCCAATTTGACATGCTTAAATATACATATTTAAACAAAGAGAATGTTACGCAGAACTTCTTCCCCATTAAGTGGTTTTCTGCGCTGATGCATTTCCTGATATTCCGCCTGGTTTAAATAATAAGGCAGCGAGTCGGTATCAGGGGACATATTTCATTTTTTTCTAAAGTGCTATCGTCTCCGTTTACAAAAGAAGATATTAAGGTATAATAACAAATTTGTAAAAGTCATGAGTTTTTCATACAAAAGGATGAATATCCATGCATGAAATGGGCATTGCCATGCAGGTCGTCGAGATCGCGGCTGCTTCCATTCCCGAGCACCTGAAAAACAGCAAGGTCAAAGGCGTCTATCTGAAGATCGGCAGGCTGTCTTCCGTGGTTCCGGACAGTCTGCGGTTCTGTTTTGATATTGTCTCAAAAGACTCCGCGATTGCCGGGGCCATGCTTTATATTGATGAAATCCCCGTGACGGCCCGCTGCAAGGCCTGCGAAAATCACTGGACCATTACCGGGCCGGCCTTTTCCTGCCCTGGGTGCGGCGGCGGTACGATCGAGCTGATCTCCGGTCAGGAACTGGATATCGCATCCATCGAGCTTGAAGAAGGCTCAGACGGTGAGCAGGAGTCTGCAAATGCATGATTTCCGCAGGCTGTTGTCCGTTGTTTACAGATTTGTATAAGGAAATTAGATATGGAAATAAAAGTTGTTCGAAAGGTACTGGACGTCAATAACACCATGGCCGAGCAGAACCGGAAACTGTTTTCGGATAAAAACGTATTTGTGCTGAATGTCATGAGCTCGCCGGGTTCCGGAAAAACCACGATGCTGGGAAAAACCATCGGCCGCTTGATGCCGGAAGTCCGGACCGCGGTCATTGTCGGAGATGTCAGCACGACCAACGATGCCGACCGGTTGGCCAAAACCGGTGCTCCGGTGGTTCAGGTGAATACCGATGCCTTTGGGGGAGACTGCCATCTGGCTGCCCATGTGATTGCCAAGGCCGCTGAAGACTTTGACCTGGAGGATGTGGATCTTCTCATCGTGGAGAATGTGGGAAATCTGGTCTGCCCTGCGGAATTTGACATCGGAGAAGATGCAAAGGCCGTGGTTCTGAGCGTTACCGAGGGAGAAGACAAACCTCTGAAATATCCCTTGATGTTCAGGGTGTGCGATGTGGCCATTCTGAACAAAATTGACCTGCTTCCCTATCTGGAATACGACAGGGAGGAAGCGGTCCGGAATATCCTTCAAGTTCATCCGGAGATTCCGGTATTTGAACTTTCCGCCCGAACAGAAGATGGCATGGGGCCCTGGGTGGCCTGGTTAACGGAAAAGGTGAAGGAAAAACTGAATATCTGATGCGGGATGCCGGATGAGAATCATTGCAGGTGAACTAAAAGGCCGACGGTTGCATCGCCTTGAGGGGAAACGGACCCGGCCCACGTCAGACCGTCTGAGAGAAACGATTTTCAATATTCTGTCATTTAAAACCCGGCAGGCCGTGGTGCTGGATCTTTATTCCGGAACCGGTGCGATGGCGATCGAGGCCTTGAGCCGCGGGGCGGATTCGGCGGTTCTTGTTGACGACTCATCCCGGTCGGTATCGCTGATAGCAAAGAATATCCGGGCATTTTCTCTGGAGAAAAAAGCCCGTGTCCAGAGATGGGATATTTCGCGAAATCTGAATTTTTTAAGACAGGTTCAGCTGCCGTTTGACCTGATTTTTATGGATCCGCCCTATAACCGGAATCTGATCGGCCCGACCCTGCATCACCTTCTGCAAAGCGCATCCCTGGCTGCGCGGGCCTGTATCGTTGTCGAGCATTCTGTTTTAGAGCCCATTTGTTTCGAATGCCCGGAATTTGAACTTTATGATCAACGGGAATATGGAAAAACCATGGTATCGTTTCTGTCCTTTAACCCGTCAGGGCCTGACGGCCATGATCAAGCTTGAAACATTACGCTTGATCCGGAACCTATTTCCCATCATCAATCGGAACCCATGAAACGAATCGAAGATGTCACCCTGCTGTATGAGATCAGCAAAACGCTGAATGAACATCTGGACCTGAAAAAATCCCTTTACAAGGTTCTGGATACGCTTTCCATCTCCATCAACATGATACGCGGCACGATCACGCTCTTAAATCCCCTGACCAATGAAATCACGATTGAAGTGGCGCACGGCATCTCGCGGACAGCCGTTGAGCGGGTCCGGTATAAGCTCGGGGAAGGGATTACCGGAAAGGTGATCCAGACGGGTCATGCCGTTACCATTCCCAAAATCAGCCAGGAGCCGCATTTTCTGGATCGTACCGAAGCCCGGCGGGGAAAACTGGATCAGGAGATTTCCTTTATCTGCGTTCCCATAAAAAAAGGCAGCCAGGTGATCGGTGCGCTCAGCGTCGACCACCAGTACGATGAATCCTATTCCCTGAAAAACGGGGAAAAGCTGCTGTCGGTGATTGCCATCATGATCGCCCGGCAAGTCATCAATCTGGAAACCATTCATCTGGAGAAAGAACAGCTGCGGGAGGAAAACCGCAGGCTGAGAAGCGAACTGGAAACCAAATACAGTTTCAGCAACATCATCGGCAACAGCAGCCGGATGCGGGAAGTGTTCCAGATGATTTCCCAGGTTTCCAAAAGCAACGCCACGGTGCTGATCCGGGGAGAGAGCGGGACCGGAAAAGAGCTGGTGGCCAGTTCGGTGCATTACAACAGCCTGAGGGCTAAAAGCCCGTTTGTCAAAGTCAATTGCGCGGCGCTTCCTGCCAACCTGATTGAAAGCGAGCTTTTCGGACATGAAAAAGGAGCCTTTACCGGCGCGATCAAACAGAAACTCGGCAAATTTGAAATGGCCAACAAAGGCACCATATTTCTGGATGAAATCGGCGCCGTGGGTCTGGATGTTCAGGTTCGTCTGCTTCGAATCCTTCAGGAGAGAGAATTTGAGCGGGTCGGCGGACACCAGACCATCAAGGTGGATGTCCGGGTGATAACAGCCACCAACAAGAATCTGGAAATGGCCATTGAAGAGGAAACGTTTCGCGGAGATCTGTATTACCGGCTGAATGTCTTTCCCATCTATCTTCCCCCGCTCCGGGAGCGTAAGACCGATATCTTGCTCCTGGCAAATTATTTCCTTGAAAAATACTCGAAAGAAAACGCCAAGGATATCCGCCGGTTTTCAACGCCGGCCATCGACATGCTGATGAATTATCACTGGCCCGGCAATGTCCGGGAGCTGGAGAACTGCATCGAGCGGGCTGTGCTGCTTTGCGATGCAGGGGTTATTCACAGTTATCATCTGCCGCCGACGCTTCAAACCGGATCTGAATCCGGTACGCTTCCGGCCTTATCCCTTGAGGAAGCTGTCGCCAACCTGGAAAAAGAGATGATCATTGACGCGCTGAAAAATACCCGGGGCAATGTCACGCTGGCAGCGCAACTGGTCAAAACAACCGTTCGTAAATTTGCCTATAAATCCCAGCAGTATGATATCGATTACCGAAATTATCGGTAATGTTATGGCTGAAGACTGAAGCAAATCCAATCATCAACTGCCTTCAGCCTGTTATTATAGAAAAGGAGACTGACGTATGAATTCGGAAATGTTCAGAGAATATGACATTCGCGGGATCGCAGGAAAAGATATGACCGAAGCGGATGTGGTATTGATCGGAAAGGGAATCGGAACGTTTTTGAATCAGAACAGTTGCTCGCGGATTACCGTTGGAAGGGATTGCCGGATTACCTCGGACAGTTATTTCAACCGACTCGTTGAAGGGCTGATGTCCACCGGCTGCCAGGTGATTGACATCGGCATCTGTCCGACACCGGTTCTCTATTTTTCCATTCATCACCTGGGCCAGGAAGGCGGCGTCATGGTTACCGCCAGCCACAATCCGGCCGAGTACAACGGATTTAAAATGTGCCTGGGCTCCGGTTCCATTCACGGCGAGGATATCCAGATAATTCGAAGGCTCATCGAAAACCAGGATTTTGTGAAAGCCGGCGGCGGCGGTCTTTCCGCTGCAGATGTGCTTCCGGCATATCAGGCATTTGTGCAGGAGAACATTACCATAAAAAAAAGGCTTCGCATCGCCGTGGATGCTGGAAATGGCACGGCTGGTGTCGTGGCGGTTCCCATCATGAAGTCCATGGATCTTGAAGTCCACGATATTTTCTGCGAAATGGACGGCACTTTCCCCAACCACGAAGCAGATCCGACGGTGCTCAAGAACATGAAGGACCTCATCTCACTGGTCAGGGATAAAAAACTGGATGTGGGGATCGGCTATGATGGAGACGGGGACCGCATCGGGGTGGTGGATGAAAAAGGCAATATCGTCTATGGGGATAAGCTGATGATTCTCTTTTCACGGGAAATTCTTTCCCGAAAACCCGGCGCCACGTTTATCTCTGAAGTGAAATGCTCCCAGACCCTCTATGACGATATTGAAAAAAACGGGGGGCGGCCCATCATGTGGAAAACCGGTCATTCCCTGATTAAACAGAAAATGAAGGAAGAAAGTGCCGAACTGGCTGGCGAGATGAGCGGGCACATGTTTTTTGCCGATCGGTATCTGGGCTATGATGACGCCATATACGCATCCTGCAGGCTGCTGGAAATTATGTCCCGAACCGACAAGCCCCTTTCAGAGCTCCTGTCGGATGTTCCCGAAACATTTACCACGCCGGAAATTCGGGTGGAATGCCCGGATGACCGGAAATTTGCGGTGGTCAAAAAAATTACGGCATATTTCAAAGACCGTTATAATGTGATTGATATCGATGGGGTCAGGGTTCTTTTTGGCGATGGGTGGGGACTGGTGCGTGCCTCGAATACCCAGCCGGCCCTGGTGCTTCGGTTTGAAGCTGCGTCCGAGGCCAGGCTGGCGGAGATTCGGGCGATGATGGAATCCGTCCTTGCGACGTTTCAAAAAAGCTGATGATACTTTTCTACAGGAACAGGCCGGTGCGGATCTGCTTCAAAAACTTGACAAACAGGTAAAGGGACATAATTATGTTGCTTTGTATTTAAAATAGATTTAACAGGAAGTCACTTACTACTCTAATCCAAGAAGGAGAATTATTGCATGAAACGATGTAAACATATGTTAACCCTTGCGGCTGTTGCGCTGATGATACAGTCAGGGATGGCTTTTCCGGCGATGTCTGCGGAAAAGAAAACAGAGGCCAAACCGGCTGCTGCCAAGGCCAAAACCGACAATAAAGCTGCCGCAGATAAAAAAACGCCGGCTGCGGCTGATACGGCTTCAAAAAAAGTGGCGATCGTGAATGGAGCGCCGATTATGCAGGCAGACCTGGACCGGGGAATGGAAGGGGTGATCCAGCGAGAGGCCCGCTCTGGAGCGCCCATGGATGAGGCGCAATTGAAGACCATTCGAATGGATGTGCTGACCAATCTCATTAATCGGGAGCTACTCAATCAGGAAAGTAAAAAGCAGAAAATTGTCATCACCGATGCGCAGGTGGATGAGAAGCTTGCCAGTATCAAACAGCGGTTCAAGGGGGATGCCGAGTTCAAGGAAATGCTTGCCAAAATGAATCTCACCGAAGCGCAGATCAAGGTTCAGCTCAAGGAAGATCTATCGATTCAGAGCCTTATCGACAAGCAGGTGGTTGACAAAATCACTGTCACGGAACAGGAGGCGCAGGCCTATTATGATACCCATCCCGAGGCATTTAAACAGCCGGAGCAGATCAGGGCCAGCCATATCCTTGTAACGGTTGACCCCAAAGACGATCCTGCCAAAAAAGAGGAAGCCCATAAAAAAATTGAATCCGTTCAGGAAAAGCTCAAAGCTGGTGGAGATTTTGCGACCCTGGCCAAGGAACTTTCAGACTGCCCCAGCAAAGAAAAAGGGGGAGATCTGGGATATTTTGGAAAAGGACAGATGGTCAAGCCTTTCGAAGATGCCGCACTGGCGCTTAAACCCGGTGAAACCAGCGGTATCGTGGAAACCCAGTTTGGTTATCATATCATCAAACTGACGGATAAAAAGCCCGAAGGCATTATGCCGTTTGCTGATGTCAAGGACCAGTTGATGCAGTATTTGAAACAGGAAAAAGTCAAGACAGAGCTGGATTCCTACCTGGCAACCCTGGAAAAAACGGCAAAAATAGAAAAATTAATAACGCAATAGTTTTTTTCTTGACCGCCAATAAATGGTTAAGCTATAGTACCCGATATTTTCCCGGCTTTTATTTCGGTTCAGGGGGTCCCTTGCAATGGATTCCTGTCCAGGAACACTGTTCTGAAACCCGATCTGAAATCCAGGGACCCGAATAAACATTTTTTTAAGGGAGGTCGTGTTTTGGCAAAAGGAATAGTGAAATGGTTCAGTGATAAGAAGGGGTTTGGATTCATTGAGCAGGAAGAGGGCGGAGACGTATTTGTCCATCACTCAGCCATCAAGATGGAGGGGTTTAAAACCTTAGCCGAGGGTGATCGGGTCACGTTTGATGTTGAAAAAGGAAGCCGGGGACCTGCCGCAAAGAACGTTGTTAAACTTTAGTTTAACAAATTAACCGTAACAAAAAGGGCGTTTCTCTCGTATCTGGGGGGCGCCTTTTTTTGTTAGCTGCCAAGGGGTTTCAAAGCTGACCCTTTCCCCAAATGCTCTTCCGGATTGTTCCCTGATATACTGCTCCAATATTTTGTGCTTGACTGAAAATGGTCTAATCGGTTATTAATGGTAGAACCATTATAATGATGCTAATCAATATAAAACGGAAAGACCGCGACCCATGTTTCAAAAAGCCCGGAAAAACCGCATTTATCAGGACGTCGTGGATCAGATTGAAGAAGCCATTCTGGACGGAAAACTGCATGTGGGAGACACACTGCCGCCTGAAAGGGATTTGATGGAAAAATTCGAAACCAGCCGGGGAACCCTTCGGGAGGCCCTTCGGGTTCTGGAGCAAAAAGGGCTGATTGAAATCCGGCTGGGAACAAACGGCGGGGCCGTAATCAAGGGCCTGACCACGGAGAAAATCAGCGAAAATCTTGCTTTGTTGATCCGGTTTCAGCAGGTTTCCCTGGAGCACCTGGCCGAATTCAGGGAAGGCGTGGAAGGAAATGTCGTTGCGCTGGCCGCCATGCGGGCAACCCCATCGGATATCCGTCAGCTCCGGCTGCTGCTGGAGGAAGCCCGCCGGTACAAGGAAAACGGCATCAGTTATCAGGACGCCTTTATCCGGGTGGATGAGCTTCTGCATCAGGCCCTGGCGCGGATATCCCAAAATCCCATGTATACGTCTATTTTACAGACCCTGCATGAAAATATTCACCCGTATTTTGAAAATTTTCTGCCCCGAGAACCCCATGTGATTGCAGAGAACTTCAGCGATCTTTGCGATATCGTTCAGGCGGTTGAAGAAAGCGATGCTCCAAAAGCCAGAAAGCTGGCGCAGCAGCATGTCCGGCGGTTCAATCAGTACATGATCCAGAATAAACAGCATCCAACCAGTGGAGGACCCCTCAGATGAAATCCGAAATTACCGACGCGCTTTTAAAGGAAGCCATTGATCTGGCAGAATTCTGGCAAAAACGGGCCAACGAACTCCTGAGCCCGGACGAACGCGCCATTCAGGTCATGATGATGCGCCTGTTAAGCAGCCCCATGGACAAGGTGATCCTGACCAAAATGATGGATCAGGGATTTCGCTCCGGCAGTTACGGCCGCGTGGCGGATCAGATCAACGATCTCATGCGCACTTATGGCATTCCCGGGTTCTTCAGGGTTTCGGAAAAACTTCTCATGCGTCTTTTCCTCGGTATCGGCAGACATGTTCCGGCTGTATCGGTTCCCCGAATCATCGAAAAAATGCGCTCGGACAGCAGCCGCTCCATTATTGCCGGAGAAGCCGATGCGCTTCATCGTCACCTTCAGATCCGCCGAGCCGAAGGCGTCCGCATGAATCTCAATCATCTCGGCGAAGCCGTCCTGGGCGAGGATGAGGCTGCCGGTCGCCTGAAAACGTACCTGGAAGATCTCCGGAATCCGGAAATCGAATATATCTCGGTCAAGATTTCAACCATTTATTCACAGATTTCTTCCCTTGCGTTCGACCATACGGTGACAATTTTAAAAAAGCGCCTGTCCAGCCTCTACCGTACGGCCCAGAGCCATTATTTCATTCGTCAGAACGGGGTCCGGACGCCAAAATTCGTGAATCTGGATATGGAAGAATACCGGGATCTGGACATCACGCGCGCCGCATTTATGCAAACCCTGGATGAACCGGAATTCAAGATGCATTCCGCCGGAATTGTCCTTCAGGCCTATCTGCCGGATTCCTGCGACATCCAGATAACGCTGACCGAATGGGCCAAAAAGCGGGTGGCTGACGGCGGTGCTCCCATCAAGATCCGGATCGTCAAAGGCGCCAACATGGAAATGGAACTGGTTGAATCCAGCCTCCACAACTGGCCGCTGGCTCCGTATGACAACAAACTGGACGTGGACGCCAACTACAGGCGAATGGTGGACTACGGCATGATTCCGGAAAATATTCAGGCCGTTCATCTTGGGATTGCCTCGCACAATTTATTTGAGCTGGCTTATGCCGCCACGCTGGCAAAACACTCCGGGGTGAGCGCGTACATGAGCTTTGAAATGCTCGAAGGCATGGCCGACCATGTGCGGCGGGCCATTCAGGAGTCCACGGGAGACGTGCTGCTGTATGCGCCGGTGGCAAGCCGGGATCAATTCATCAATGCCATCGCCTACCTGATTCGAAGGCTCGATGAGAATACGGCGGAAGAAAATTTTCTCCGCCATTCCTTTAATCTGAAAACCGATTCAAAAGCCTGGGATTTTCTAAAAGACCAGTTTGTCAAATCCTGTCATCATCGGAAAAGCGTTTCCAAAGAGCCCAGGCGATCCCAGAATCGTTTGACGGAAGCATTTCCAGGCAATGCAGGTACGTTTTATTCCAATGAATTCATCAATGAAGCCGATACGGACTGGGCACTTGAACCCAACCGGATATGGGCCGATGGTATTCGGGACAAGTGGGAAAAGTCTCTTCAGGTCAGCGCTCCGGCCATCATTCCCGTGGTTGCCGGCGGCGGTGAAATTCTCGAAGACAGGACGGTCGGGGAATGTCTGGATATTTCGCGGATCGGCGAATCCGATGATAAGCCCTTGATTGCCCGATATATTCTGGCGGATGACAGAGATGTTGCGCTGGCGGTATCGGTTGCCAAGGCAGATCCTGACGGATGGCGGAAAAAGTCCCTGGCCGAGCGGCATGAAATCCTGTCCCGCGTAGCCGGGGAACTGCGCATGGCAAGGGCGGATCTGATCGGGGCAGCCGCCGCCAATACCGGAAAGGTGTTTTCTGAAGGGGATGTCGAGGTTTCAGAGGCCATTGACTTTGCGGAATACTATCCGCACGCGGCGCGGGCCTTTGCCGGCAAGCCCCATATCCGCTGCTCGGGCAAAGGCTTGGGTCTGGTGATTTCCCCCTGGAATTTTCCCATCGCCATTCCCTGCGGCGGTATTCTGGCAGCATTGTCTGCCGGCAACACCGTCATTTTCAAGCCTGCGTCTGCCGCAGTTCTGGTGGCATGGGAGCTTTGCCAGTGCTTCTGGAGAGCCGGGGTCACCCGAAATGTGCTTCAGTTTCTTCCATGTGCGGGATCGACCACCGGCGCAAAACTGACCCATCACCCGGATGTGGATTTTATCATTCTGACCGGCGGAACCGATACCGGGATGCGGATTTTGAAAGAGCGGCCTGCTGTGTTTCTGGCAGCGGAGACCGGCGGGAAAAACGCCACGATCGTCACCGCCATGAGCGACAGGGACCAGGCTATCAAAAACGTCATTCAGTCGGCATTCGGTCACTGCGGGCAGAAATGCTCGGCTACCTCTTTGCTCATCCTTGAAAAAGAGATATATGAAGATTCGGTTTTCAAAAAACAGCTCGTGGATGCAGCCAGAAGTTTTTCGGTGGGCTCTGCATGGGACTTTGAAAACCGGATGGGCCCGTTGATCCAGCCGCCTTCCGGAGACCTGAAAGCAGCGCTCACAACACTGGCGCCCGGCGAATCCTGGGCCCTGAAACCGGAAAATATCGGCGAAAATCCGAATCTGTGGACTCCGGGTATTAAATGGGGCGTTACAGCAGGCAGCTATACCCATTTGACGGAGTTTTTCGGGCCGGTTCTCGGGGTCATGTGCGCAAGGAATCTGGAGGAAGCCATTGATCTGGTCAACCAGACCGGTTACGGTCTGACTTCCGGGATTGAAAGCCTGGATATGCGGGAGCAGGTACTGTGGAAAAACCGTATCAAGGCCGGCAATCTTTATGTCAACAGGGGGACTACCGGAGCCATCGTGCTGCGCCAGCCCTTCGGTGGCATGAGAAAGTCTGCGCTGGGATCGGGAATCAAGGCAGGCGGCCCCAATTATGTGAGCCAGTTCATGAATTTTGAAGAAACCGGACTCCCACAGATTGGCGCGATCCGGAGAGATTCAGAAATCCTTCGGCTTTCCCACAGGTGGCGGATCAAGCTGGACGGAAAGCATTTCCCCGGTTTGGAAGCCGATATTTTAAAAACCACCCGGGCCATTCAGAGTTATGAGTATTGGGCGGAACAGGAATTTCGGGTTGAAAAGGATTATTTTCACTTAAGAGGCCAGGACAATATCATCCGGTATCTGCCGGTGGGGACCGTTGCGGTCCGCGTCCAGGAAGGTGACTCGCTTTTTGAAACACTGGCCCGTATTGCTGCAGTCCGGATTTCAGGCTGTTCGCTGATTGTCAGCATCCCGCCGGGTCTTGTCAGTACGGCCACGGCGTTTCTGGATTCAAAAGAAGGCCACGCTCTGCTTCATGGCGCCAGTGTGGTTCGCCAGACCGACCGGGATCTGATTCAGATGATTTCAAAAATACAGCGGATCCGCTATGCCCATCCGGACCGGGTGCCATCTGCGGTACTGGCTGCTGCAGCTGAAAGCGGATTTTACATCTCCCGCATGCCGGTCCTGATGGAAGGCCGGATCGAACTGCTGCAATATTTTCAGGAGCAGAGCATCTGCGACAATTATCACCGATATGGAAATCTCGGGGAGCGGGCGTTGGCGGCTGCGGTATGATTCTGAAATAAGGCCGAAGACTGAAGGGAAAAGCAATCTTTTGTTTTTACACCGGACTGCATTAATACCAGACAACCGCGGAAACAGGATAGGTCAAATACAGGTGTTTCCCCGGAAAAAGGTGCATTTCCCCGGCTGTTTCCGATGAGACGGGAAAGGTGAAATTCAGTTCGGCGATTCTGAGCGTGACAAGTATGGCGCCGGACTCCGGATCGAGCGCCAGCCGGGTGAGAACGCCCTGAAGGATATGCTCTGATGGGTTCTGCAAGGGGGCCGTGCGGCTGAGAGATACGGCATCCCGGGGAATTACGGCAGCCGCCGACGGACAGGGCGGAGCGGAAACCCGCAGCGCCTGACCATCTTCCAGAATCTTTTCCCAGAACCCTTCCGGCCTTGGATTCCAGGGACCCCAGAGGATGTTTCCCCGGCCGTTTTCCATGATTCTGCCATTAAACATCGGGATGACCCGGTTGCAGATTTCATGGATCCATTGCCAGTCATGGCTGGCAACGATGAGGGTCGTGCCCCATTCTCTGCAAGCCTTCAGGGCGCTTGCCTTGATCTGCTGCGCGCTGGCGGCGTCCACGCTGGCTGTGGGTTCATCCAGTAGTAGAACCTTTGGCCGCAGCACCAGCCTGGCGGCAAGGGCCACCCGCTGGGCTTCGCCACCGGAGAGCTGATACCAGGAACGGCCGGCGAATTCCTTGACGGGAAGGCCTACCAGGGACATGGCGTTTGCCACGGCTTCATCATGACGGGATCGGCTGATACCTCTTAAAACCAACCCATAGGCAATGTTGTCAAAAACAGAGCGCTTCATCAGATATGGTTCCTGGGGCAGCAGGCTGACTTGAAATCGAACCGAGGCGTCAAATGGGGCGGCCTTCTGGCCTTTGAAAAAAATCCTTCCTTCAGAAGGGCTGTCCACAAACGCCAGGAGTCTGAGCAGGCTGCTTTTGCCGCTGCCGTTAGGCCCGATCAGACCTGTAATCGATGACGGAGAAATCGTCAGATTGTCGATGTCCACGGCAAGCTGCTTCTTGTGGTATTTTTTGATATGTAAGAGCTGATAGATGTCTTCGCCTTGTCGGCTGGTCGGGTTTTGTTCCGGCAGCCAATGCGGCTTGAATGTATCACGTTCAGCTGTCATATCGACCTCTCTGACGGTTTATTTTGGTTCATGCAGGCACAGCTTCGAGGTTATGCGCGGTTGCGCAGGAAAGACAGGGAAATGTTCACCACGGCCGCAATAGCCACCAGGATCAGACCCAGCGCGATCCCCTCTATAAATTGCCCTTTGCTGGTTTCCAGGGCGATCGCGGTTGTGATGGTACGGGTGTGCCATTTGATATTTCCCCCGACCATCATGGCAATGCCCACTTCCGTCATCACCCGGCCATAGGCGTTCATGCTGGCGGACAGAATGCCGTACCGGGCTTCCCACAGTGTGGAAAGCACAACCTGCTTTCGGTTCGCCCCCAGAGAAATGAGGGTGACCCGCAGCTTTTCATCCATGCTTTCAATGCATGCCGCTGTCAGCGCAATCACTACGGGAAGCGCCAGAATAGTCTGGCCGATGGCCACGCCTTGCAGGGTAAACAGCCATCCCAGATGTCCCAGAGGGCCCCGGTAGGTCAGGAGCGAATACACCAGAAGACCGATCAGCACTGTCGGAAGCGACATCAGGGTGTCCACCAGGGTTCGCGCGAATTTTTTTCCCGGGAAATCGTGGTGACCCAGAAAAAATCCTGCCGGAATTCCGATCAGGAGGCTGGCGACCATGGAGCCGGTGGATACTTTCAGTGTTGCGGCTGCAGCCGAATAGGTCTCAGCATTGCCGTGAATCAGCAGTTGAATGGCCTGGAAAAGGCCGTTTATAATATAGTCCATAGTCGTTGAATGAAATCACTAAATTGTTGACTTCCCTTTCCCTGACCTCCGTGACTGCAGGACAGGATCGTGTCAGGAGACACAGGGGCCCGCGGGAAACGATTCACATCGTGGTACGAGTCTCATAGCGTAACCGTGCCGATGTGTCAATGATGACACAATGAAAACAAAAAAACAATTCAGGAGAATTTGGCTGATGATCCGTACCGGGGAGGATTGACAGGAAATACTTGAATTGCAGTACACTCTCGGCTCAAAAAAAGTGGCGAGTCGAAGCAGAAGAAGCCGCGACTTGCCACTTGTTTCAGGTTGGCATACACATCATGCCTGTTTGGAGTTCATCTGGAAGTCAAAGTAGGAGAAGCCGCCGTGTTCGGCGATATCAAGACCTTCCAGTTCTTCCTCCGGGGAGACGCGCAGGCCGATGGTGGCCTTGATGATCTTAAAGAGGATAAAGCAGGTGCCGAAGGACCAGATAAAGGCTGCGGCAATGCCCAGTAACTGGACGCCGACAATACCGGCCGAAAATCCGTCCATGTTGAAAAGACCCACGGCCAGGGTGCCCCAGGCGCCGCAAACGCCATGCACGGAGACAGCCCCCACCGGATCATCCACCCCGATTCTGTCGATGAAGAGAACTGCAAGAACCACAAGTACTCCGGCGATAGCGCCGATAACGATGGAACTGCCCGGGGTAACCTTTGCGCAGCCGGCGGTGATTCCAACCAGGCCGGCCAATGCGCCGTTCAGGCTCATGCCGATTTCAGGCTTTTTAAAGATCATCCAGGAAGTGAACATGGCTAGTATACAGCCTGCGGCTGCAGACAGATTGGTGTTGACAAAAATCATGGCGATATCCTTATTGCCGGCGGTTGTGGATCCCGGGTTGAAGCCGAACCAGCCAAGCCAGAGGATAAAGACGCCAACGGCAGCCATGGGAATGTTATGTCCGGGAATGGCTCTGGGCTTTCCGTCTTTCCCGTACTTGCCCGTGCGCGGCCCAAGGACGATGGCTCCGGCAAGGGCTGCCCAGCCGCCGATGGAGTGCACCACGGTTGAGCCGGCAAAATCGATAAAACCCAGTTTTTCCAGCCATCCGCCACCATGAAAAAGGCTGCCCCAGGCCCATCCGCCGAAAATCGGATAAATAAAGGCGGAAACCACTGCGCTGTAAACCAGGTAACTTACGAATTTGGTGCGTTCAGCCATGGCGCCGGAGACTATGGTTGCGGCGGTGGCGGCGAACACGCACTGAAACATCCAGAATGCCAGGACCCAGGGATCGCCGCCCACTTTAAAATCACTGAGCATAAAGCCGTTGGTGCCAACCCAGCCTGTTGCGGTGGCACCGAACATCAGTCCGAAGCCGATCAGCCAGAAAGCAATTGATCCCACTGCAAAGTCCATCAGGTTCTTCATCATGATATTGATTGCATTCTTCGCACGGGTAAAGCCAGCTTCCACCATGGCAAAACCTGCCTGCATGAAGAAGACCAGCGCAGCCGCCACCAGGGTCCAGACATAATCGAGATGGGTTTGTACCCCTTTGATTGCATCAGCGTTGGTCGCAATCGTTGGGACTACTTCGTCAGCGCCCCATCCAATGGCCGGAATGGCCAACAGGGACAGAATCAATATTTGTTTCTTTTTCATTTTTTTCACTCCTTAAACAAAGCTTACAGACCTGACGGTCTTGATGTTTTTATGTTAGATTGCTTCTATTCCCGTTTCTCCTGTCCGGATGCGGCAGACAGAATCCACCGGCAACACAAAGATTTTTCCGTCACCGATTTTTCCGGTCTTGACACTGCCCAGAATGGCATTCACCACTTTTTCCGCCATTTCCTGAGAGACGACGATCTCCACCTTTACCTTGGGAATAAAATCCACAACATATTCCGCACCCCGGTATATCTCCGTGTGTCCTTTTTGCCTTCCGAAACCCTTCACTTCCGTAATCGTCATTCCCTGAACGCCGAGATTCGCCATGGCTTCCTTCAGGTCATCCAGCTTGAAGGGCTTGATGATTGCCTCAATTTTTTTCATCCTGCTTCCTCCTTTTGATCATGTCATCATTAAAATATTCGACGCTTGCCGCAGACTGAGATGTATTTTAAAATTAAGCTTGTTTGATACAATATACAATTAGTGTGCCATTAAGTTTAAAATAATTAATAAAATTATAAATAATTGATAAGTAATATAAAATATAGATAGTATGGAATTAGTTTAAAATTTATTCGAATTTATTTTACAATTACATGTTACTTAATATTTATTACGATAAACACAAATATGTAGCATATTTTATAGAAGCTGCTGCAGGCATGGAAAGGCTTGGGTGAGTATTTGTTTTGTGGGTATCGGTGTTATTGGCAGGGCGACTGCTGGCTATATTTTCTCCATCTAACGAAAATAACAGCGATCATGGATTGCACAAGCAACGCTTAACTTACAAAAATGTGAGCAGGCTTCAATATTGTTAATTTGGCAGTGTGATGATTGTTCGGCGTTTTGAAAAATTGCCTTGAAATAAATCTTTGCCAGTCATCCCATTCGATATATAACGTAATAAAAACTTGTCTTCGACTGAAGGGTGGAACTTCATGAAACTGTTCGATATCCTGGCTGTATTGATCACGCTCTCGGCAGTGTTCAGCTATATCAATTACCGCTTCATCAAGCTGCCCACCACCATCGGGGTAATGGTTATCTCGCTTCTGGGTTCCGTGGGGATCACGATGTTGAAACCCTTGGGATTCGGTCTGGACGAAGATGCGCTGAGACTGCTTACCAGCATCGACTTTGACGAAACCCTGTTGCACGGCATGTTAAGCTTTCTGCTGTTTGCCGGGGCCTTGCACGTTGATCTGGACCGTCTGGCACGCCTGAAGTGGGTTATCGGCACGCTGGCCACGGCAGGGATGATCAGTTCGACGTTTATAATCGGATTTCTGGCCTATTTTGTGCTGGATGGGTTGGGTATCGGGTTGCCGCTGATTTACTGTCTGCTGTTCGGCGCTCTGATCTCCCCCACCGATCCGATTGCCGTGCTCGGCGTCCTGAAAAAAGCCAGGGTGCCGGAAAGCCTGGAAACCAAAATCTGCGGAGAGTCTCTGTTCAACGACGGGGTGGCGGTTGTCGTGTTTCTGGTTTTGCTTCAAATCGCCTCAGGCGGACAAGAGATTACGGTCGGGATGGTGGCGTGGTTATTTGCCAAGGATGCGCTTGGGGGGATTGTTTACGGACTGGTCATCGGAGCAATCGCATACGGTATGCTGAAAAGCATCGACAACTACCAGGTGGAAGTGTTGATCACCCTGGCGCTGGTGGCTGGAGGATTCGCGCTGGCGGACGCACTCCATCTTTCCGGGCCGATTGCCATCGTTGTGGCGGGTCTGTTGATTGGAAACCACGGCCGGCTCTTTGCAATGTCCAACCGCACGCGGCAGCACCTGGATGATTTCTGGGAACTGGTGGACGAGGTGTTGAATGCTGTCCTTTTTGTCCTGATGGGGCTGGAAGTGCTGGTGCTTTCCTGGCACCCCAGGTACCTGACCGCCATTGCACTATTGATTCCACTGGTGCTGCTGTCACGGTTCGTGAGTGTGGCCGTGCCCATTGTGTTTATGCGGCGCTTTCGCACGTTCAGTCCGCATGTAATCAAAATTCTTACCTGGGGAGGCCTGCGCGGTGGCATATCGGTTGCCATGGCGCTGTCGCTGCCGCCAGGAAATCACCGGAATGTTGTTTTGACCATCACCTATGCAGTGGTCGTATTTTCCATTATTGTCCAGGGCCTGACAGTCGGCAGACTTGTTGAGCTCACCGCGCAACCAACGGAGAGGGGTACTTGAATAAAATTGCATTTGATCGGGTGACGCGGTCAGTAGTGAAGGGAAACCCTCAACGGCTGAACCAGCTCAGGCATAACGGATGACGGCAGGCTTTCTTCCAGCAACCCGCTGATAGGTTTCATTGGGCCAGCCCAAAGCGATAATGGCGTGAGGGGTTTCCTGGTCGGGAATATCCAGCATCCGGGCGATTGATTTATCCCGCCGCATGGCTTCAATGACAAAACCGATCAGACAGGTGCCAAGCCCCATGGCATGGGCGGCAAGCAGCATGTTTGCGGTGGCCAGCAGGGCATCTTCGCACGGGCAGGATGCCTCATCGTCTGCAGCCACCACAATCACGGCAGTTGCCCCGTGAAACAACAGATCCCGTTCACCTTTGTCCCATGCCCTCAGCCCCATCTCCACAGTGGAATAATGGAGGCGGTAGTAGGTGTCCAGTTCCGGCTTGCCGATCAGCTTTAATCCGGTTCTGAGCCATCGGTTTTGAGCCATGCGGTTGGTTTTTCTGAAAAAATCGCCAACCCGGCGGCCCAGTCGGTTGACGGCATCGCGGTCCGGGAGGATAGTGAAGGTCCATGGCTGGCAATTGGACCCGGATGGAGCGGTAATGCCCACTTTTGCCAGATCTTCCAGAAGCGTTCGATCCACGGGCCGGTCGGTAAAATTTCTGCAGGAACGCCGTGAAGCCATGAGATTTACCAGGCTCGTGGTGTCAAACCGGCCATGGGCAAGCCAACGGATATCGGCGGAAAAAGTTTGAAATTGAGATACCGCGATATCCACTGCCGCCACCCGGATGGCTTCGACCGGACATGCAGCCGCACAATGGTCGCAATTGAGGGATTCGACGCCTTGGATCACCGCCTTGCCGGCCTCGATAATCAGTGTCTCTTTGGGGCACACCGGTATACACAGCCCGCAGCCGATGCACCGGTCAAGGTCAATAGACGTTGTAACTTCACGGCTCTGGAATTGTCTTTTGGAACCAGAAATTTTTTGTGAATTGCTGCTTGACATGAATTGTCCCTGCATTAACATTCGCATTGTTTTTTTAGGAAATCATCCCCAAATATATTGGCTGCAACCAAGAAAAAAACCTGTCGGGCATTCCGTATGCCTTCCGGGACAAAGGAATTGACCAATGAAAAAATTCCGGTATCATCAGGTTATCTCATCTGTGCTGTGGAACCTGTTTCTGATTTCAGCAGGATCGCTGGTGTTCGGCATTGGATTAAAGTCCATCGCCATTCCACAAGGATTCATCACCGGCGGCATTTCAGGCCTGACCCTGCTATTTTACTACGTCACCGGTCTTCTTTCACCGGGCTTGTGCTATCTGATAGTCAATGTCCCCATCTTTCTGGTGGGCTGGATCTACATCAGCCGGCGGTTCTTCTTTTACAGCCTGTTCGGCGTGGCCGCCCTTTCTCTATCCATCGACCTGATCGGGTTCGCCTTACCCATCAAAGAGCCGATCCTGGCCGTACTGGTCGGCGGCGTGCTCATGGGAACCGGCTCGGGTCTGATCCTCCACTCACTGGGGTCTGCAGGCGGGTTGGACATTATTGGAATTATTCTGAACCAGAAATTCAGCCTCCGTCTGGGCACATTCTACTTTGCCTTCAATGTGGTGCTGTTTGCCTTCAGTTTCGGTGCGTTGGATGCCGATCTGGTGCTCTATTCCCTTTTTATGAGCTTTATTTCGTCCCAGACATTGGATTACGTATTGACCATTTCCAACCAGCGAAAAATGGTGTTCATCATTTCCGATTTAAACGATCGCATTGCTACGGAGATCCAGACCCGACTCACCCGGGGCGTCACCTTTTTAAACGGCAGCGGGGCGTATACGGGCAAAGTCAAAAAAATCATCCTCACGGTGGTCCACAACTACCAGATGAAGCCGCTGGAAGAATTGGCCCTATCCATCGATCCGGACGCCTTCGTCATCACGGAAAATACCTTCAACGTGCTGGGAAGGGGGTTTTCCAGGCGAAAGGTGTATTGAAAAAAATACGATCCCCGAATCCAACATATTGGAGAAAATATACGTAACGTTCCCAACGGTTCTGAATCCAGGCGGATTTTTACCCTGTTATATCTTCTGGTGATGGATGGCGTTCTGGATTGCAATCCCGCCCTGTTCGGCCACGGCCATGGCGAAGTTGATATCGGCAGGGGAGAAATACCGGACCTCCGAGGTCAGCAGCCGTATCATGCCGATGGTCTCATCCTGAACCATGATTGGAACTGCCAGAACGCTGCCGACCCCTTCGGCGGCGGCTTCTTTGTGGTAGATCGTATGCAGATCGACGGTGGCATCGGGGATCATGACCGGCTCCCCCTTGAGGATATAATATGTTGCCAGTTCGTCATCAAGCGGTCCGCGTTCCAGATAGGATTTGCTCAGGCCGTAGGCGGCTTTCAGCTCCATGCGGCCCCTGGCCGATTCCATCAGTCGGATGGTACAGGCCTTTAAATTCATGACTTCCGTCAACCGCGTCACGATCAGGTTTAAAATATCATCCAGTTTCCGGGTGGCGTTGATGGTTTTGCCGATTTCGTAAACCGCCTTAAAATAACTCAACTGACGGTTCTGTTCTTCGTAAATCCGGGCGTTTTCAATGGCGATGCCGCATTGGACGGCCAGGGCCGCCACAAAATCGATTTCCTGCGCATCAAATACACGGGGGCTTCGGGTCAGCAGCCTGAGGATGCCGCATATTTTACCGCGGATGGGGATCGGCACTACCAGAATGCTTTTAATCCCTTCTTTGCGGGCTTCTTCAGGATAGTGAATGCGGGGATCGCAGGAGGCATCGAAAATGGCAATCGGCGTTCCTTTGAGGGCATTCATCACACTGCTTTCCGTATCCACCTGACCTCGCTGCAGGTAGGTGTCACTGAGACCGGATGCAGCGTGCAGCACCAGCTTTTTGCCGCTGGAATCCAGCAGTCTGATGGTTGCTGCATCCACGCCGATGACTTCGGGGATTTTCTGGGCGATAAGGCTGAAAACATCATTCATATGGTGTTTGGATGTGATCGCCTGAGTCACATCGATAAACAGTTTCAGATATGTTTTGTCTCGATCCATGGTTAAAATAAACCCTCCTTTATGGTTCATGCGGTATGATGAGCGCATCCCTTGCTCATTCACCAGTCACTGCCTCATGATACGCCGACTTCTCCGGTTAAGATATCCCCGAACCAGAATGATCAGAATCGGAACCCCCAGAAAAACGGCGTCGTCTGTCTGGCCGGGCGACAAATCCGGCATGAAGCAATACATGATTCCTCCCATGAGAAGACTGGTCCGCAGCGCCCTGCCATACCCCATGAACGTGAATACCCTTAAAAAAGTCATCCACAGGAATGTCCAGAAACAGAACGCCATCAAATCCGCAAGCAGGCGGTATTTCAAGGGGATCAGTTCCGATAGGGAATTCAGTGCGGCCCTCATAGCGGACGTCTCCTGTCGAAGACGGATGGCAATGATATCCTCAATTGTCATGTTGCTTTCAATGTAGGTGCCGGAAGGGATGAGCCTGTCCAGCGTAAATGCCGATCCCGTTTTGTGCAGATCGTCATTTGTAATACCAAACGGGAGTTGAAGCACATGTCGCACCACTAGTAAGGCCGTGGCACAAAAGACAATCAGCAAAAGCAGCAGCGTGATCTGAGCAACCGTCTTTTTCATGGTATAGGCATCCTTTTAACCCATATGATTCGATAGAAATGACATTATTTCCTTTTTACAGATGCCATCAATCGCGGGTTGTTTTCTTAAACGATGCTTTCGGAAAAAAACAGTAAGGGCATGTCTCCGGCGCTTCCTCGCCATAATGCACATACCCGCATATCGGGCATCGCCACGCAGCGGATTCATCAGTATCCGTTACTGCTTGAGGATTTTTTCCCCGGTGAACGGGAGCGTCCTCCAATGCCGGCATCACCGACTGATAACTGTTAAGCACATGTCCCGAGATAATCATTCGCTGAATTTCGCTGGTGCCTTCATAGATTTTATACAATCGGATGTCGCGGTACAGTTTTTCAATGGGATACATTTTTGTATATCCATACCCGCCAAAAATCTGCAACGATTCATTTACCACTTCAAGTGCCGCTTCCGTGGCATACATTTTGGCTATGGATGCAGAGACGGTGGGATCCATGCCACTATCCGCCTCCCATGACGCTTTCCAGACCAGCAGCCTGGATGTTTCAATCTTTTGATACATCTCCGCCAATTTAAACTGAATCGCCTGGAAATCGGATAGGTTCGTGCCGAAAGCGCGGCGTTTTTTGGCATAACTGATGGCATACTCCATGGCGGATCGGGCCGCCCCCACTGCAAACGCACCGATTGCCGGCCGCGTTCTTGAAAAGGTTTTCATCGCCAGCGCAAAGCCTTCTCCCGGCTGCGCCAGCACATTCTCCTTGGGAACCCGCACATTTTGAAAGTGAAGCCCTGCGGTATTGGAACACCGCTGCCCGAGTTTGGGAATTGCGGTTCCGATCGAGACGCCATTCCATTGTTTTTCGACCAGAAACGCACAGATGCCCTTATGTTGGGATTTTGGGTCCACCGTTGCAAAAATCGAAAAAAAATCCGCGATGCCCCCGTTGGTCACCCAGTATTTTGTTCCGTTTAAAATATAATCATCGCCGTCCCGGGTTGCCGTGCATCGCATCCCCGAAACATCGGAGCCCATCAAAGGCTCGGAAGTGGCAAAACCGATGAGGTTGAATTGATTGACGAACAGCGAAAGATATTTCTGTTTTGCCGCTTCGTTTTCAGAGCGTATCAGCGGTTCCATGCCAAGCGCATTGTCAAATATGGAGGTTGCGATTCCCGGACACGCCGCGGCGATCTCTTCCACAATGACCACCCCTTCGGTGACGCCGAAGCCCGCGCCTCCATATTGCTTCGGTATTTGGGCGGTTGTAAAACCGGCTTCAAACGCCATTTTAATTGCCGATATCGGTGTCTCATCCATCTCGTCATAATAGGCGGCAATCGGCAGGACGTGTTTTAGAGCAAACTCACGGGCTTTTTGTCTCAGCTCTGTTTGTGCGGGCGAAAGCGTAAAATCCAACATGATATTCCCTCCCTTCTTTTGAATGGATGAAAGGACCTCTCGGGTTTCAGGAAATTGATTCCGGACAGTGAAAGATCTGACGGTGCCCGGTTTCAAAAGGTCAAGCCATAAGGGATGCATCCCCGGCATTGTAAACCATAATCACATCTCCAGGAAGCGCCATGGTTTCGTTCAGATCGCTTATGCGGCATTCTGGCGAATTGTCGGCGGAAGGTTCAAATCCGGCGAACAGCACCGCCGATGGATGCATTGCCTGGCCTATGGCTTTCAGCGGATCCTCGGTGGGCAACACCACAATTTCCGCCGTGATCCGCGATATGGACAGCAATTCAGTCATTTCATGGATGACATTCTCCACGTCCGCCTTTAACGGGACAGGACGAAGGATGCGCAGGGAATGGTGTCGCCATTGCCGGTTCTGTCGAAGCAGAAACGCCAGCAGCAGCATCAATGCGCCGTTCTGAGGATCGGTCCACCAGATATTGATCGCACCGGACGGAATTGAAAACGAATCACGATCCTCCTCACAACGGACGATGATCAGACTGCGTTGCAGTGCTTGAGAAAGACAGATGACTTCGGAAAACATTTCTATTCTTGCAGGATCTTCACTCCAGCCCATCAACACGGTGTTCGGCCGCAACCCGCCGATGCCATGGCATTGAAGTAGCGCCCTGACCCCTTCGCCGATATTTTCTTCAACCAGAACAACCGGAAAAGCCGGAAGCGCGTTTTCACGGATAAACTTTCGCAGCAGTTGTTCTGCATGGACACGTCGCACGATACGGTCTTCCAGATCCCCTTGAATAACCTGCCCCAGTGTCACGATGCCTCGGCCGGCGGCCAGCCAGCAGGCATATTGGGCAATATGGAAACGGCTCCAGGCGGCGCCGCTGAGTGCCAGAATGATCGGGCGCCAGTTTTTGGGATGATACCTTTCCCGTTCAAGTCTCAGGAGTGCGTTTCGTGCCTGCTGAAACGCCAGGCCGCTGCCGAGATCTCCCCACTGGACGATGATTTCCGTCCGGACAATCAGCCCGTAAAGTACTCCGGCCATGATCAGTGCAACAATCGCCCAGGCCGTGTTGATCAGCAGCATGACAACCAGGCAGCCCAGAGCGCCTATCAGCGCAATAGACCAGTGGTGTATCCGGAAAGTCGGGCGATAGCTCGGGTTGCGTGTGATCGCCTCGTAAAAGCAGGCAAGATTGACGGTTCCGTATGTCATCAGAAAGAACATGGTGATGACGGGCGCGATGCTGTTCAAATCACCGACCATGATACCCAGCTGCGAGATGAGAAAGGTCAGTACAATGGCACGGCGCGGTTCGCTGCCATAACCAAACCATTTGAGCCAGCTGAACACATTGTCCCGTGCAAATGCCTGCAAAATGCGGGGAGCTCCCATCATGCTGCCGAGTGCCGATGATAACGTGGCGGCGATCACGCCTGCGTAAATCAGCGGGGCTGACCAGGCGATGTCCTTCATGACAAAGTCCGGACCGACCAGAATCGACCGGGAACGACTGGCAGCCAGCAGGATGGCGATATACGCATAGATCATGCTGGTCACGCCAATGGCCGCGAACGTACCGTCTGGAAGAGATCGGCTGGGATTCTTAAGGTCTCCGGACATGTTCACGCCAGCCATGATGCCGGTTACGGCCGGGAAAAACAGTGCAAAAACGGTAAAAACCGATTGTTCCTCCGTCCAGTTCGGAGACAGATTGGCCCGAAGCGTTTCATACGAAAAACCCGCCACTGCGCCGGCAAAAAAAGATCCGATCGAAATCAACAGAATCGCCAGGATTGCGTATTGGATGCGGATCGTCCATCCCGCGCCGATATAGACACAGACAAAAACAGCCATATTGGTCAGCGTGGCCACGGCCAAAAAAGACTGGCCGATAGTCGGGAATGCCGAGAATATGGCCTCTGTGAAGCCCATCACATACAGGGTAACCGCCACTGCCTGTGCCACATAAAAAAACACGGCAATGACCCCGCCGAATTCCACGCCAAGGCTCCGGCTGATCAGAAAATAGGCGCCGCCGCCCCGAACCTGCATATTCGTAGCAATGGATGCGATGGACAGGCCGGTGATGGTTGTAATGGCTTTGGCGCACAGCAGAATCAGCAAAGAACCCCAGAGTCCGGCATATCCGACGACCTGTGCATACCGCAGAAACATGATCACCCCCAGTATGGTCAGAACGCTGGGGGTAAATACACCGCCGAAGGTGCCGAACTTTTTGGGCTGGTGCTCGGAAACTAATGGCTTCTTTTCAGTCATATACGCCCATGAATGATCGTTGGTTGTCTAAAAATGCTTTTTACATATTTTCTATATCTCATGATTTTTTCAGAATCACAATAATTTGCTGGACCTGCAAAAGCCCGATATTCTCCGTGAACGTCATGCCGGCGAACGGTCAATTACAGGGGCATCAGCTAATGGCAAATATGCTATGCGCCGGATGAGGCGCCCGTTCGCCGGGTTTACAATTTTCACCAAACGTATTATACAAAAACTCCAACCTGAATGAATCAACCAGTGGAGGCTGCACATGAACATCCTGATGATAACCAACGAGTACCCCCCTAACATTTACGGAGGCGCGGGTGTTCACGTGGACTATCTCTGCCGCGAATACGTGCGATTGGGCTCTGCCCGGCTTCACCTTCAGGTGATGTGTTTCGGCGACCAGAAGGCGTCCGGCGTCAATTTCGATGTAACGGGGATTGCCGGGATGCCTGCGCTTTTCCCCCGGGGGGGAGCCAATGAAAAAGTTATCGACGTCCTGGGACGAAATGTCGCCATGACCGGTATGGCGAAAAATGCCGACATCGTGCACTGTCACACCTGGTACACCTTTCTGGCGGGTTGCCTGGCCAAACAGTTCATGGAAATCCCCCTGGTCATCACCGTCCACTCTCTGGAGCCGAAGCGGCCGTGGAAGCGGGAGCAGATCGGAACCGGTTACAATGTCAGCAGCTGGCTGGAGAAAACCGCGATGGAAAACGCCGATGGCATCATTGCCGTCTCTGAAGGCATGAAAAACGACATCCTGAGCGTCTATCACCCGGATCCTGAAAAAATCCGGGTGATTTACAACGGTATCGATACAGTGCAATATCGAAAGACATCGCAGCCCGATATCCTTGCTGCCTACGGGATCGATCCTTCCAGGCCATACGTGCTTTTTGTGGGACGAATCACCCGTCAAAAGGGGATCATTCACCTGGTCCATGCACTGCCTTACATCGAAGTGGGGGTACAGATCGTTTTGTGCGCCGGCGCACCGGATACCGAAGCGATAGCGCAGGAGATGAAAACTGAAGTCGAACGCGCCAGAGCCGGCACTCCCAACGACATTATCTGGATTCCCGAGATGGTGCCCGTGGATCGCATTGTCGTGCTTTACAGCCATGCGGCGCTATTTGTCTGCCCTTCGGTTTACGAGCCGTTCGGCATCATCAACCTGGAAGCCATGGCCTGCGGCACCCCGGTGGTCGCAGCAGCCGTTGGGGGCATTCCCGAAGTGGTGGTGCATGGAAAAACCGGAATCCTGGTCCCTTTTGAACCGGTCGGCAGCAATGATCCGGAACCCCTCAGGCCGGAGCAGTATGCGCGCGATCTTGCGGCCGCCATCAATGAGTTGATGCGTGAGCCGGAGCGGCGGCGAACCATGGGGGCCGAAGCCCGCAGGCGGGTTGAGGCGCACTTTGGCTGGGACGCGATTGCCCTGCAGACGCTGGCTTACTACGAAGAATTGCGCCAGATGCGATTCCCTTATAACGGCTCATGAATAGCTAAAAAACTTCACCCCTGTCAATGAAATGGCAGCTTCCCCCTTTATCAAAGGGGGATTGAGGGGGATTTTTGAGTGGACTGTCCGAAATCCCCCCTGGCCCCACTTTCCAAAGGGCGGATGTATTTTCATGATAAAATTTAAAGGTGTTTGATGATGAGCAGATCTGATTCAAAGGAAATGCTGGCCACGTATCGTCTTCAGCTGGGCCCGGATTTAACCTTCGAGCGGGTATGCGATTTGCTCCCGTACTTTCGCGACCTGGGTATCAGTCAGCTTTACCTTTCGCCATGTCTGAAGTCGGCAGCCGGCAGCACGCATGGCTATGATGTGGTGGACCCTTCGGAAGTCAATCCGCAATTGGGGGGAAGGGAAGGATTCGAGCGACTTTGCCGGGCATCGGCTGAGTTTGGCATAGGGCTGGTGCTGGACATTGTGCCCAATCACATGGCCATTTCGGGCCGGCAGAACCCCTGGTGGTGGGATGTCCTTGCCAACGGCCGGGACAGTCGCCATGCGGAGGTTTTCGATATTCGCTGGGATCATCCGGATCCGGTATTGGCCGGCAAGGTTCTGCTGCCTGTACTGGGAGATACGCTCGATCGCTGTCTGGAGGCCCGGCAGATTCGAATCCAGCGCCGCGGAACGGAGATTTGCCTGACGTATTTCGAACATGAATTTCCGATTTCAACCCCTTCTCTGTCTGCTCTGCAGCATGCCGGCAGCAAGGTTCCGGAGCTGGATGCTTCAATTGCGGCGATCAACGCAGACCCGGTGCGGCTGAAAGAAATTCTGCATCTCCAGCACTATCGGCTTGCTTTCTGGCGTCTGGCCAATCGGGATCTGAATTACCGCCGGTTTTTCGATATCCATCACTTGGCCGGCGTTTGCGTTGAAAAGGAAGCGGTATTTGCAGCCACCCATGAACTGGTTCTGCGCTGGGTAAACAACGGGTGGATTGACGGCCTGCGCATCGATCACCCGGACGGGCTGCGCGACCCTACTTCTTATTTGGCGAGGCTCCGGGCTGAGGCACCCCGGGTCTGGGTGGTGGTTGAAAAAATTCTCGAGCCAGGGGAAACCCTTTCCTCAGAGTGGCCGGTTGCCGGAACCACCGGCTATGATTTCTTAAACCTGACAGGCGGGCTGTTTGTGGATACCCGAAGCGAGAAGCGCCTGACAGACTTCTATGGAGCATTTACGGGCCAGTCAACCGACTACGAAGAAGTGCTGCATGATAAAAAGCGCCTGGTTCTGGAGCTGCTCTTCGGCAGCGAGTTGTCCCATCTGGAAAGTCTTTTGACGGGTATCCGGAGTCGCCACCCCGTGGCCATTGAATTTCCTCCGGAGGACGTCCGGCGTGCTCTGACGGAAGCCATCGCGTGTTTTCCGGTTTACCGGACCTATATTCAACCCGACACCGGCAACGTCGGCCCCAGGGATCTGGCGGTTGTCCGGGAGGCTTTTTCAGCTGCGCTGCGACGGCAGCCAGACATTGATCCGGATGCGTGGCGGCTTATCGAGGATATTCTGCTGTTGAAGCACGCCGGAAAACAGGAAAGTGAATTTGTTTTGCGGTTTCAGCAGCTGACCGGGCCGGTCATGGCCAAGGGCGCTGAGGACACTGCCTTTTATTGCTTCAACCGTCTGATCTGCCTGAATGAAGTCGGGGGGAATCCCGGGGAATTCGGCACCCTGCCGGATGCCTTTCATGGGTTCTGCCTTCGAATTCAGTCCAAGTGGCCCAGGACCATGCTGGCCAGCGCCACTCACGACACCAAGCGCGGTGAGGACACGCGGCTGAGGATTGCCTTGCTGTCCGAAATTCCGGAGCGCTGGATCGATGCGGTCCGACGCTGGTCCCGGATGAATGCGTGCTTTCGCCGCAGCGGCTTTCCCGATCCCAATACGGAGTATTTTCTGTACCAGACCCTTGCGGGGGCCTGGCCTGTCGGGTGCGACCGTCTGGGGTCCACCCTGCTGAAGGCAGCCAGAGAGGCCAAAATGCATACTTCGTGGACGGATCCCGACCCGGTTTTCGAGAAAGCCCTCCAGGCGTTTGCCGGGGATGTTCTGGCGCATGCGGACTTTACGGACGACCTGTCGTCTTTCCTCGAACCGCTGGCCTGGCCCGCCATGGTCGCCTCCCTGTCCCAGACGCTGATCAAGTGCACGGCCCCGGGGGTGCCGGATATATATCAGGGGGCCGAGCTTTGGGACCGCAATCTGGTGGATCCGGACAACCGCCGGCCTGTGGATTTCGAAGAGCGATGCCGGCTGCTGGCCGAGATCGGGACGCTTTCGGTAGAAGAGATCCTGAAACGGAACGCCCAGGGGCTGCCGAAGCTTTTTCTGCTGCAGCGGGTCCTCTCCGCTCGCAGGCGTTGCGCCGTGGCCTTCGGACCCAAGGGGGACTACCGGCCGCTGACCGCAACAGGGGAACGGTCCGGCCATCTGGTGGCGTTCATGCGCGGTGGAAGGGTGGTGACATTGGCCCCGAGGCTGGCTATCGGTTTGAACGGTGATTGGAAAGACACGGTCATTAAGCTTCCGGAAGGGACCTGGAAGAACGTATTCACTGACGAACGATTTGAAGGCGGAACCCGGGAACTGTCGCAGCTGTTTGCGCGATTTCCGGCGATACTGCTCGAACGGGAGGAATGCGATGATCCAAAAGATACCGCTAAAAGATGGGCTGCATCTTGAGGATTACTCCGGACTGGCATACCTGTCCGCTGCTGTTCAGGATTTGCGTATGTCCGCACGGGTGCTGGCGTCCGCGCTGAAGGGGCGAACTGTCTGGATGGTCAATTCCACGGCCCGGGGTGGCGGGGTGGCGGAGATGATGCCGTGCCTGGTCGGGATGCTGCGGGACGTGGGCGTTAAAACCGAATGGCTGGTAATGGGCTCAAAAGACCCGGCCTTTTTCGAGCTGACCAAGCGCATCCACAACCTGATCCACGATTTCGGCAGCCCCGGTTTCAGCGAACGGGACAAATCGATTTATCGGCAAGCCAGTCTTGCGGCTGCCGACTCACTGGCAAAACTTGTCGATCCCGAGGACATCCTGCTCATCCACGATCCCCAGCCGCTGGGAGCCGGTGCCGAACTCAAACGCCGCATCGGTATCCGCGCCATCTGGCGATGCCATATCGGGTTGGACCGGCGGACAGCAGCCACCGAAGCTGCCTGGAATTTTCTGCTGCCGTATGCCCGGTCCTATGATCATGCGGTGTTTTCTGCGGTGGAATACATTCCCGCCTTCCTGGTTGGAAAGGCGTCCGTGATCCACCCTGCCATCGATCCCCTCAGCCACAAGAACCGGGAACTCTCCGCCCACAAGCTGGTCGGGATATTGTGCAATGCCGGCCTGATGAAAAGTCCCCATCCGGTGCTCACACCCGACTGGGACCACCAGGCGCTCCGGCTGCATCCGGACGGCCGCTTTCTGCCCGCTTATGAAAATGGCGGTGTTGGCCTCATGTTCCGTCCGATCATTGCTCAGGTTTCCCGGTGGGACCATCTTAAGGGATGGATGCCCCTGCTGGAGGGATTCCTGCGGCTCAAAGAGCGATATCGCGGCAAAAAAGGCAACGGCGTATCCGGCCGCCATCGGCACCGGATCGAGATCGCACGACTGGTGCTGGCAGGACCCGACCCTGCCGCCATTCAGGATGACCCGGAAGGAAAGGCGGTACTGGAATCGCTGTGCCAGACATTTTGCCGGATCAAGCCCGAGGAGCAGGAAAGCGTTGCCCTGCTCTCCCTGCCGATGGCATCCGCCAAACAGAATCATCTCCTGGTCAACGTGATCCAGCGCTGCGCCACAGTGGTGGTTCAGAACTCGCTGCAGGAAGGGTTCGGCCTGACTGCCACCGAGGCCATGTGGAAGCGGGTGCCGGTGCTGGGCTCGTCGGCCTGCGGCCTTCGCCTGCAGATCCGGGACAGGATCGACGGCCGCCTGACCGGCAATCCCCAGGATCCCGGTGAAATTGCCGAAACGCTCGATGAAATGCTGTCCAGCCCGGTGCAACGCGAGCTTTACGGACGCAGTGCCCAGCGAAGGGTGTACGACCGCTTTCTCGTGTTCACCCAGGTTGAATACTGGCTGAGGCGGCTTGCGGAAGCGGCGGCAACGCCCCGGTCACCCGCAGCGCCTGAATGATGCCGCCCCGAAGACGCTGAAAAATTCAGGTGCGGCCAAAAGTGGATGTCATGTCGCGCAGGCGTTTTACCGGCAAGGCATCCAACTGCTTTGCCGTCATGCGCCATCCCCAGTTGCCGTTGGCGATTCCCGGCGTGTTCATGCGGGCGCCGGCATTCAGCCCGAGCACATCCTGGACCGGGATGACGGACCAGCGGGCTGGTGACAGCATGGCAAGGCGGATCAGCTCCCAGGAGATGTCCCGTGCCGTGAGCGCCCGGCCTGAAATGATAGATAGCCGCTTTTTATCGCTGTGTGATGCCTCTTTTTCGAACCAGCCCCTTGCCGTGTTGTTGTCGTGGGTGCCGGTGTAGACCACGCAGTGCTCGGGAATGTTCTGGACTGCGTTGGGGTTGAGGGCCGGGTTGCCGGAAAAACCGAACAGCAGTACCCGCATTCCCGGAAACCCGAAACGCCGCATGGTTTCACGGACATCGGCGGTGATGTGCCCCAGGTCTTCTGCGACCACCGGCAGCGAAACGAAACGGCGCCGGAGTTCGGAAAAAAAATCTTCGGACGGCGCCTCCACCCACCGGCCGGTTCTGGCGGTAATTTCTCCTGCAGGAACTTCCCAGTACGCCACCAGCCCCCGGAAGTGATCGATGCGAACGGCGTCAAAGACCGCCATCTGGTGTGCCATACGTCGGATCCACCAATCGTAGCGCGTCTTCCGGAGGGCTTCCCAGTTGTAAACGGGGTGTCCCCAGAGCTGGCCGTCGGCGCTGAAGTAGTCCGGCGGCACCCCGGATACGCTTATGGGCCGGTGAAATCGGTCCAGCTTGAAGAGCTGCCGATGGGCCCAGACATCCGCGCTGTGGAACGGAACGTAGATGGGGATGTCGCCGAAGAGGTGGATGCCTTTTTCCCGGCAATAGCTCAGAAGGGCCAGCCATTGACGGTAAAACAGGTACTGTTCGATCTTCAGTGTTTCAATCGGCGCTTGAAGCGTTTTCCGAAGACGCGTGATTTCATCCGGTCTTCGGCCGCGGATTTTCTGCGGCCACCGGCTCCAGGAAACGTCTGCATGAAGCTCGGAAAGCGCGGCGAACAAGGCATAGTCATCTATCCAGAAAGCATTCTCCGTGCAAAACCGCTCATAGCCGCTGTCGGGCAGGCACTGCCGGAATCGCCGGCAGGCTTTTTCCAGCAGGCGGCGCTTGAATATCGCAACCGTCCCGTAGTCGATCCGGCCATCCGGCAGGCTGTCAGGCGGATGCAGATCCGAGCTGTCAAGCAGACCTTCTGCTGCTATCGCCTCCGGGCTGATCAGCAGCGGGTTGTATGCAAAACTTGATACACTGTGGTACGGCGAATGGCCGAAAGCAGACTCGGTCGGATTCAGGGGCAGGATCTGCCAGATCCGCTGTCCGGATGCGTGCAGAAAATCTGCAAACCGGAATGCGCCGGGACCGATATCTCCGATGCCGAAACAGGACGGCAGGCTGAAAATGGGCAGGAGCAAGCCGCTGGCACGTGAATGCATGGCGTATCCTTTCTATTGCGTCCTCATGCCGATTTTGGCACCCAGTGCCTGGAACAGTTCGACCCATGCTTCTGCGTTTTTTCCCTGACGACGAGCCTTCTTTTTTATCTCTGGGTAAATTTGTTTCAGGACTTGGTAATAGATGTTTTGAACCGTGCGCAGATTGATTTCGAAAGGAAAATCCGGCAGCAGACCGGCAATGGTGTCCAGTTGCCTCAGGGCCTCCATTTCAGTCGGTCGCTGCAGAAAATCCTGGGCGGTCTGCTCAAAACGCCTGCGAATGGCCATTTCTATAAAAGCCGGGTCCAGCGTCACGCCGTGCATGGCGGCGGCGTCCAGCAACTGCCGGATAGGGTTCAGATCAAAGACGGGATTTTCGAAGGCCCGACGGATTGCGGCGTTGAGCAGGTATTCGGCTGCAGCAGCCAAAGCGCGGGGTGCCGGAACATTGAGGTCTTTTAGAAAAAGCAGCAGGGGGGCATTTGTCTCGTAAATGAGACGGTAAGCGGCTTCGGAATTGGATAAATTGGACTCCAGAACAATCTGCAGGATCCGCCGCTGTTCGTCCCGGAACAGGTGCCGCAGCGAATAGGTCGAGTTCCCGATGGTTTTCTCCAGAAGGAGGAGCACCGTTGGAAACTCGGCCCGCCGGAAAACCTCAAAAACTTCGTTGACAAAAACCTCGGAGGGCGCTGCTGCATCCAGACAGGGGCTGATGCAGCAGCTGATGTTGTGGTCGCCCCAGTGGATGGCGCCGAAACACAGGCAAGACGTCTCTTGCGTGATGGTGGAGGTGATGTGCATGCATCCCATTGCCAGCTTGGCTCTGCCGACTGCAAGGGATCTGAAAAAGGTTTGCTCGATTGTATAGCAGTTCACCAATGCCTGCTGCGGGTATTCCTCGAAAAGCGAGCGCATGGCGTAATGGGCGCCGACGGTGTTCAGGTCCACCATGGACGGCTTGACGAATTTCTCGTAGACGCTGCGGCCGTTCTGATGGCTCCGGATATTGCTCGGGGCTTTTTCCAGCAACTGCATGAAGCGATACTCGAGCCCGTTTCCGATGGCTTCTTTGAACAACTGGAGGGCGCGGCCGGCGAACTGGATCACCTGGACCGTTTCGAGTCCGGAGATATCGTCAAAAAACCATCCGCAGCTGGTATACATCAGCATGGCATGACGTTGCAGTTCCAGCAGCTTGGTTGCAAGGATCTTTTGTTCAGATGTCAATGTCCGGGGAATCCGTTCCGCCAGGAAGGCATCCACCGTGGAAGGCTTCCGATCCAGGATCACCCGGATGTAATCGTTCCGGGTTTCCCAGGGATCGAATCCAAGGGCCGTCATTTTCTCTTCGTATGCCGGAGCCAGTGAATCGCGGAGCCAGTCGAGCGCCTGCCGCAGCGGGGCCCGCCATGCCTGGTGCCAACCGGGGTGCCCGCCGGAGCTGCATCCGCAATTGTTCCGCCACCGCTCCACCCCATGCTCGCAACTCCAGGAGGTGTTTTCGAAAAATTCAACTTCCCATTGGGGCGGGTTCAGCTCCAGATACTCACCGTAAACGGTGAGCCTGGCAAGCTTTCGGGAATCAATCGCATGCAGCGCAGCCGCAAGTGCCATGTTGCCTTTGTGATGATGGTGTCCGTAGCTTTCGCCGTCGGTGGCGATATTTACCAGCTGGGGTTCCTGGCGAGCATCGTCAAACCCGTCCATGAGGCGGTGGGCGAAGCGTTCGCCGTTGGAGAGCAGGCCCTCGAAGGCGACGGCACGCGAAATCGGATCGTCGTAGAAGAACAAGGCAATGGATTTTCCCGATGCCAGCCTGGCCAGGTAGGGGCGGGACGGGTCGATCTTGCCGCCGCTGACTTCCCGCCACTCGCCGCCGTTCAGATGCCGGATCTGCCTGGCCTGTCGGGGCGACAAAATGGTGAAGCCGATTCCGTGCTCTGCCAGAATTTCCAGGGTTTCCAGATCAACGGCGGTTTCCGGCAGCCACATGCCCTCGGGTTGGCGCTGAAACCGGTGCTCGAAATCACGGATGCCCCACAGGATCTGGGTTTCCTTGTCCCGGCGGCTGGCAAGCGGCATGATCATGTGGTTGTAAGCCTGAGCGATGGCGGCTCCGTGGCCTGAAAACCGCTGCCGGCTCTCCCTGTCTGCATCGAGGATGGCACCATAAACCGCCGGGGCCTGTCGTTCCAGCCAGGCAAGCAGGGTCGGCCCGAAGTTGAAGCTGATCCTTGCGTAGTTGTTGGTGATCTCTTGGATGAGACCCTGCTCGTCCAGCAGGCGGGATGTGGCCATGGGGGAGTAACATTCGGCTGTGACACGCTCGTTCCAGTCGTGGTAGGGATAGGCGGAGTCCTGAAGCTCTACCGCCTCCAGCCACGCATTTTCGCGTGGGGGCTGGTAGAAATGTCCGTGAATACAAATATACTTCTCCATTAAATTACCTCAATAAAACCCGATGAATTCTTTCAATCAAATCTGTTTGGACAGCACTACAAAAGCATGAGGCGACAAATCCATCTCGAACTCACCTTCGGAAGTGGTCGTGCCGGCGATTGCACTGCCGGGGCCGCCCCATAGTTCCTCGGTGCTGTCTATCTCTTTTCCCCAAGAGCCGGCAGGAAGGGGAATCCGGGTTGAAGCCGGCGTGTCGCCCGCGTAAAAGATGATGCAGATATCTTTTGTATCGTTCCAGCGGCGGACACCGCCGATGCGCCGGCTGTCGACCCGGAAAACTTCCATGTGCGATGATTCCGGTGAGGAGAACATCTCGCAGTTCCGGCGAATCGCGATAAGACGTCGGTGGAATTCCCACAGATGGTGGTGATGACCGGGCAAGCGGTGCAGCTCCGGTCTCAGTTTGGCGCTATGAAAAGTTTCTTCTGCCTGGGGGTCAGGCGGCTCACCGTCCCAGGCAAAAGCCGCAAACTCCTCACGGCGTCCCCTGCGCACCGCCTCGATCAGACCTGGGTCTGAGTGGCTCACAAAATAAGGAAAGGGTGCTGTTTCGCCGTATTCCTCGCCCATGAAGAGCAGGGGCAGGTTGGGAGACAGCAGGATAATCCCCGCAGCCATTTTAAGGGCCTCGAATGAAACGATGCAGCTCAGCCGGTCCCCCTGCATGCGATTGCCCACCTGGTCGTGGTTTTGGGAGAAGACGACGAAGCGGTGGCCTGGGATGGAGCGGCTGGAGTTGCCGTGGCGCCTTTTGCGATATTCGGAATACCGGCCGTCGTAGACAAACCCTTCCCGCAGGGCTTTGAGCAGCTGGTCGAAGTTGCCGAAGTCGCAGTAATAGCCACGCTTTTCGCCGGTAAGGACCGTATGCAGGCTGTGGTGAAGATCGTCGTTCCACTGGGCGTCCAGGCCAAATCCGCCCAGCTCCGGTGAGCGGATCATGCGCGTGTCGTTCAGGGCGCTTTCGGCGATCAGATGGATGTGCCTTCCCAGGCTTTCGGACAATAATTTGACCGTACCGGCCAGTTCCTGCAGAAAAGGCAGTGCCGAGAAATCCAGAATGGCGTGGACCGCATCGAGCCGCAGAGCATCGATGTGGCATTGGGACAGCCAGTAAAGTGCGTTTTCGATGAAGTATCGGCGTACATGGTCGCTGAAAGGGCCGTCGAAATTGATGGGTGCGCCCCACGGGGTCTGGTAGACTGTCCGAAAAATATGGTCCGAAATTCCGCAGGTAGTTGCCTTCGGGCCCGAGGTGGTTGTAAACGACATCCAACACCACGGCCAGGCCCCGTGCATGGCAGGCGTTGACAAAGCGCTTGAGTCCCTGCGGTCCGCCGTAGGAATTCTGGGCGGCGAACGGATAGACCCCGTCGTAGCCCCAGTTGCGCTCGCCGGGAAACTGCGCGACAGGCATGATCTCGACCGCGGTGATTCCAAGAGATACCAGATCGTCCAGCTGCTCAATGGCCGCATCGAAGGTGCCTGCCGGGGTGAATGTGCCGATGTGCAGTTCATAGAAGATGTAGCGGTGCAAGGGGATGCCCCGCCAGCTGTCGTCCGTCCAGGCAAAAGCCGGGTCTACGATCTGAGAGGGGCCGTGAACACCCTGAGGTTGAAAGCGCGAGGCCGGGTCCGGCCGTTCCTGGCCGCTGTCAAGGCGATACAGATAGAGAGTGTCCGGCGCAACTCCTTCCAGCACGCCGCAGTGGTAGCCATGACGGTCCCGCCTAAGCATCTCCAGCCGCTCTTTCGGGGACAGCATGCGCACCGCAACCGAATCCGCAACGGGAGCCCATACGCGGAAACTGCAGCGCCCATCGCCTATCGGCATGGCGCCGAGTTGGGACGCCGGATCTGTCATGAAGATCCTCCGTGCTTGAAAAAAACCGCCCCCAGAGGCGGCAGCACCAGGTTCAGCGAATGGCGAAACCCGTGCGAGGGAATGGGGTTTGCCTCAACGCCGCCCAGGCTGCCCTGGCCGCTGCCGCCGTAGTGGGCGGCATCGCTGTTAAGAAGCTCCTTCCAGAAGCCGGCCGTCGGCGCGCCGACACGGTAGTTGTGGAGCGGCATCGGCGTGAAGTTGAACACGCCGATGAGCGCATCACTGCTTTCGGTCCCGAAACGGATCAGGCTAAGGGTGCTGTGGCGGTGGTCGTTGCAGTCGATCCACCCGAACCCCTCAGGCGAAAATTCATGCCGGTGCAGGGCGGATTCCTTCCGATACAGCCGGTTGAGGTCCGCCACCCAGCGCTGAAGCCCGGCATGCAGCGGCAAATCGAGCAGGTGCCAGTCCAGGCTCGTATCGTGGTTCCACTCGCGCCACTGGCCGAACTCGCTGCCCATGAAGAGCAGCTTTTTACCGGGCTGTGCGAACATGTAGGCCAGCAGCAGCCTCAGGTTGGCGAATCGCTGCCAGTCGTCGCCGGGCATCTTGCCGATCAGCGAGCCCTTGCCGTGCACGACCTCGTCATGGGACAGCGGCAGCATGAAGTTTTCGGTGAAGGCGTAGAGCATGCGGAAATTGAGCTTGCCGTGATGGTAGCTGCGGTGAACCGGGTCCTTGCCCATGTACTCCAGGGTGTCGTGCATCCAGCCCATGTCCCACTTCATGTCGAACCCCAGGCCTCCCACGTAGGCCGGGCGGGAAACCATGGGCCAGGCGGTGGATTCTTCGGCGATCATCAGCACATCCGGGTGGCGTTCCTTGACCGCTTCATTGAGCCGGCGCAGGAAAGAGATGGCCTCCAGGTTCTCGCGGCCGCCGAACTCGTTCGGGACCCACTCTCCGGGGCCGCGCGAATAGTCCAGGTAGAGCATGGAGGCGACGGCGTCCACGCGCAGACCGTCCGCATGGAACTTGTCCAGCCAGAAGCGCGCGGAACTGATCAAAAAGCTGCGCACCTCGTTGCGTCCGTAATTGTAGATGATGCTTTTCCAGTCCGGGTGCACGCCCTGCCGGGGGTCTTCATGCTCGTAAAGGTGGGTTCCGTCGAAAAACACCAGGCCATGTTCGTCGCTGGGAAAATGAGACGGCACCCAGTCCAGGATGACGCCGATGCCGTTCTGGTGCAGGTGGTCGATCAGGGACATGAAATCCTGCGGGGTGCCGTAGCGGCTGGTGGGCGCAAAGAGCCCCAGTGTCTGGTATCCCCAGGAGCCGTAGAAAGGGTGCTCCATCACCGGCAAGAAACTCCACATGGGTGAACCCCATGGCCAGCACATACTCGGTGAGCGGCTCCTGCCATCTCCACATAGGTGAGAGAGCGGTTGCCGTCTTCGGGCACCCGACGCCAGGAGCCCAGATGAACTTCATAGATCGATACGGGTGAACGGTCGGCCGGTCTTTCCCGGCGGGCGGCCATCCACGCGTCGTCCCCCCACGCGTAGTCCAGATCCCAGACGATGGAGGCGGTTTTCGGCGCCAGCTCATAATACTGTCCGAAGGGGTCGGTTTTTTCGACCTGATAGCCGTTGTGGTTTGATTCGATAAAGTACTTGTAAAGCGTTCCCCGCCCGATGCCCGGGATAAAGCCTTCCCATATGCCGGAGGATGCCAGCGGCTGCAAACGATGGCTTGAGCGGTCCCAGCCATTGAAATCCCCGATAACGGACACCTGGCGGGCATTGGGCGCCCATACCGCAAAATGGACTCCCGGGGTGTGCGCCGTCGGATACGATACGGGCCCCGAGTTTCTCGTAGAGCTGGAAGTGACTGCCCTGGTTGAAGAGATAAAAGTCATCCGCGGAAAACATGGAAAGACCGTAGCGGACGGGCAAAGCGCCGGCATTGGCAGCCGGGTGTTGATCGGTAGACATGTTGATCTCCTGTCGTATCGAGTGTGTCAGCTGCCGGGGTCGCCAAGCAGTTGCGTGAATCCCGCGCAGGGGAATACCGACCCAGTCCGGGCGGTTGTTCAGTTCGTAGGACAGCTCGTAGACCGCCTTTTCCAGAAGCAGCGCACTCAGCAGAACGCTCAGCTCGTTGCGGCTGCCGGGAATGAACCGGTCTGCTCCCGTTTCCTGCAGATAGCTTTTAAGAAATTCCGCACCCACCCAGCGCTGCCAGAACTCGGCCCAGTGCGTCATCGCCTGAGCGGCCTCGGGCCGGGTTCCATTTTGCTGGCGGCGGAACAGGGCGAAATGGGCGGCATATTGGAACGAACGCAGCATCCCGGCAACGTCGCACAGGGCCGAACGCTTGATCCGCCGTTCCGTGATGGGCCGGGCCGGTTCGCCCTCGAAATCGATGATGACAAAATCGCTTCCTGTGAAAAGTACCTGTCCGAGATGGTAATCGCCGTGACAGCGGATGCGCATGGCGCTGATTTTGGTTTCGAGCAGTGCTTTGAAACGGCTCAACAGAGTCCTTTTCGCTTTTGATGATATGAAGCGCCAGCGGGCGCAGGCTCTCGGGGAGCCGGTTGAACTGCCGCCCCATCAGCGGCAGGGTTTTGCCGATCTGGGTGCGCATGGACTGGTATAATGCCCGCTGGTAAAGCTTGGAAAAGGCTTCAGGTTTGAATTCCGGCAAGCGTCTGTTCAGATGCCAGGCACCGGTGCATTTCGGCGGTGCGCCGGCCCAGCAGGCGGGCGGAGTTCAAATACTCACCGATAAGCCCGGCGGCCTCAGCAGAGAGGGGCTCATCCAGCAGGTCGACGGGAAAAGCCGCCGGCAGGTCACCGAGGGGATTGCCTCGCGGCAGCCGCAAAATATTGGTCCAATGAGTCTTGGGTGTAACGCCAGGCGTCGCCCGGTTGGCAACAAACCCTTGCAGGATGCCGATGGTCATCGGCTCATCCTGGTTCAGGCGAAGCTCGATCGCGCCGGCGGTCGGTGCGCAGTACGGAAAGCGTTTTTCAGTAAGCAGCCGTCCGATTTCAAAATCCGGGTTGACCCCCGGGGCGAGTTTGCGGATGAGCTTCAGGATCAGCTTTTCGCCGAAGCGGATAGAGGTATTGCTCTGCTCAGCCAGCATGTTCATCGGCGGCGGCAGGATCTGGCCGTTTGTAACCAGTGTCCGGAAGACGCGCGTGGTAATACCCCGCATCTGCCCGCTGCGGCCGTGAATGGTTCTTTTTCGGGTCAGAACCTCCAGCAGCGCTTCGCCGAAAGCGGCATCCGCCAGTGCATCGTATAGCAGAAGCTTCGCGGAACCTTCCTTGATCTTGAGCCTGGCGATGAGGGCCTGGGGGTTCTCCTGCAGCAGCAGATCGGATTGATCTCAGGTGGGCCAGCGCCATGGGAACGGTATACAGTTCCGTTTCGCCGGAGAGATAGTCTACCCGCACGATTGCGATTGCCCAGCGCCTCGATTCCCTGGTCAAGGAGAACATGTCGACGATGCCGGCATGTTTGAGCGGTCGGGCTTTGCCGCCGAACCATCGGCTGCGGGTCAGAAAGCCGGGCAGGGCAGTCTCCAGCCGGGCTATAGCCTTGCAGTTGAAAATTTCTTCTTCATTGCAATCAATCTCCACAACGGGGATGGCGGCCTCTCCGGTTTGGCTATAAGTCCCATCGGAAACCGTTTGCGGCGGTGTCAGGTAAAACCAGTAAAAGCTGTGGGGGCCGAGCGACAGAAAGTAGGGCTCAGCCGATATGGGCGGAAAAGGGGTCCTGCCGAAAAGCTCCACCGGAACCATCCCCTGATATGCCGACAGGTCAAGCTGCCCGTGCTGGACGAACCGAGACAGGTTGCAGACGATCAGCAGTCGTTCGTTCTCGTAACAACGGGTAAACGCCAGGATGCGATGGTTGTCGGGCGTGAGAAATTCGATATCGCCGCGGCTGAAGGCTTTGAATCGTTTCCGCAGAGCGATCAGGCGCTTCATCCACCACAGCGAGGAGTGCGGATTGGCCTGCTGCACTTCCACGTTGATGACCTCGTAGTGGTATTCCGGAGAGATGATCACCGGCAGAAAAAGTTTCTGGGGATTGGCGCGCGAAAACCCGGCATTGCGGTCGGCACTCCATTGCATCGGCGTGCGCACGCCGTCGCGGTCGCCGAGATAAACGTTGTCGCCCATGCCGATTTCATCGCCGTAGTAGACAATCGGGGAGCCCGGCAGGGAGAACAGCAGCGCGTTGGCAAGCTCCGTAAGGCGCCGGTGGTTACCGAGCAGGGGAAGCAGCCGCCGGCGGATCCCGAGATTGATCCGCATGCGGGGGTCCTGGGCATAGACCCGGTACATGTAGTCCCGTTCTTCATCCGTGACCATTTCCAGGGTCAGTTCGTCGTGGTTGCGAAGGAAAATCGCCCACTGACAGCTTTCCGGAATGGCGGGGGTCTGATCCAGGATATCCAGGATCGGGAACCGGTCCTCCATGTGCATCGCCATGAAAAGCCGCGGCATGAGCGGAAAATGGAAGGCCATGTGGCATTCATCGCCGTTCCCGAAATAGGCCACGGCATCTTCGGGCCATTGGTTGGCTTCGCCCAGAAGCATGCGATTCTTGAATTTGGCATCCACATGGGCCCGCATTTCCTGCAGAAACCGGTGGGTTTCGGGAAGGTTTTCGCAGTTGGTGCCCTCGCGCTCGAAAAGATAGGGGATGGCGTCCAGCCGAAGCCCGTCCACGCCCATGCCATACCAGAAATCCAGTGTGGCCAGGATCGCCTTGCGAACCTGGGGATTGTCGTAGTTGAGGTCGGGCTGATGGGAATAGAAGCGGTGCCAGTAATAGGCGCCGGCCACCGGGTCCCAGGTCCAGTTGGATGTTTCGAAATCCTGGAAAATGATCCGGGCATCCGTGTAACGCTGCGGGGTGTCGCTCCAGACATACCAGTCCCGCCAGGGGCTGCCGGGCTTGGCACGGCGGGCGCGCTGAAACCAGGCATGCTGATCGGAGGTGTGATTGACCACCAGTTCCGTTATCACCCGCAGGCCGCGGCGGTGGGCCTCCGCCAGAAATTTTCTGAAATCCCGCAGGGTGCCGTAGGCGGGATGGATGTTGCGGTAGTCGGCGATGTCGTAGCCGTCGTCGCGCAGGGGACTCGGACAAAAGGGCATCAGCCAGATCGCGGAGACCCCGAGATCTTGCAGGTAATCAAGTTTTTTGGTAAGGCCCTGAAAGTCACCGATGCCGTCATCGGCGCTGTCGAAAAAACTTTTGACATGCAGCTGGTAGATGACGGCGTCTTTAAACCAGAGGGGATCGTCGTTCATTCCGGCCATATCCCGGGAGTTATTGTCCATAGCCATTCCTTTATAGAAAATAGTCGAAATCGTTTTCCGTGCGGATTTTTTTCCGGATACTGAAGACGTGAGCCGGCATCACCTGGGGGTTCAGCTCGATGAAGTTTTGCCGGGAATGCCAGAGGTAACGAGCGTCGCTCAGCAGATCGTGAACCTGGAAGGGCTTATCGGTGTCAAGCCCCAGTTCGGAGAGCGGCAGCTCCACCCAGCCGGAGTGGGTGTGATGCGGGTCCAGGTTCACCACCGTCAGAACGATATTGGTGAAATCCGCAGTGTGTTTACTGTAACAAAGCAACTCCGGGTTGTCAACCGGGTGAAAGCGCAGGCTGCGGTCGCCGTGAAGCGCGGGGTTGTCCCGTCGGATGCGGTTGACGCGCGCGATCAGGTCTTTGAGGCTGCCGGGGGAATCGATGTCCCATGTCCGGATCTCGTATTTTTCAGAGTTGAGGTACTCCTCGCTGCCGAACTCGCGCGCCTGGTTTTCGCACAGCTCGAAAGCCGGTCCATAAATGCCGTAGTTTGCGCCCAGAGTCGCCGCCAGAATCAGCCGGGCGATGAAGCCCGGAGGGCCGCCTGTCTGGAGGTGTTCCGTCAGAATGTCCGGTGTGTTCGGCCACAGGTTGGGCCTGAAAAAATCGGCCACTTCCGTTTGCGTGAGTTCCGTGAAGTATTTCCGGATCTCCCAGGCGGTATTGCGCCAGGCAAAATACGTGTAGGACTGGCTGAATCCCAGCTTGGCAAGACGGTACATCACCTTGGGGCGGGTGAACGCTTCCGCCAGAAAAATCACCTCCGGGTGGGACCGTTTGACCTCTGCGATGAGCCACTCCCAGAAGGCGAACGGTTTGGTGTGGGGGTTGTCCACACGGAAGATACGGATGCCTTCATCGATCCAGAACAGGACGACACACTTGAGCTCTTCCATCAGGGCGCGGCGTTCCGCGCATTCGAAATGAAGCGGATAGATGTCCTCGTATTTTTTCGGCGGGTTTTCGGCATACTGGATGGACCCGTCCGGCCGCTGCTGGAACCATTCCGGATGCTCCCGCACATACGGGTGGTCCGGGCTGCACTGAAACGCCAGGTCCATGGCGATGTCCAGCCCGAGCGCATCTGGCCCGGCGGACGAAGTTGCGGAAATCATCCAGGGTGCCCAGTTCGGGATGGACGGCTGTATGCCCGCCTTCGGCGGGCACCGATGGCCCAGGGACTGCCGGGATCTTTCGGTTCGCAGACCGGTGCGTTGTTGCGGCCCTTGCGGTGGGTGATCCCGATGGGGTGGATGGGCGGCAGGTAGAGCACGTCAAAGCCCATTTCGGCCACATACGGCAGTCTGGCCTCGCAGTCTGAAAATGTGGCGTGCGCTCCCGGCGACGGGCTGCAGGAGCGCGGAAACATCTCGTACCAGGCGCTGAACCGGGCCTTTACCGGCTCGACAACGACCATCAAGAACTCTCGGGTAAAACGTCATTTGAGAGCGGTCCGGCAGGCACTGCGCCATGCGGGCCGAGCAGGCGCGGGGTCAAGCGCCAGCCGGGCTCTGATTTCCGGGTTTTGATCGGAACGCAACGCGTTGCGCGCAGTCGGCAAGCTACGGCCCGCTGGGGTTCAGGTGCCCGCGCGATGGCTTCTTCGACAATCGCTGCGCCGGTGAGCAAATCCATGGTAACATCCTGCCCGGCTTCGATGCGCTTGGCCAAGATCCCGGCGCCAGCTTTTGAAAGCGATCCAGCCAGGCGCACAGTGTATAGACGATAGCGGCCGAGTTCGGTGACCTTGAACGATGCCTTCCATTTGTCGTTGGCAAAACCCCTCCAGGCGGCCGTCCGCCACCGGGTATCGCTTTCATGACGGAACAGCAGAAGGCCCGAAATCGCATCGTGGCCGTCCGTGAGGATGTCGGCGCGCACCTTGACCTTCTCACCCAGGGTCCGCTTGATGGGAAATCTGTCCACTGTCGATCTCCGGCCGAACCCGGTCGATGATCACCCTTTGAATCAATGTGTTTTCCCGCATGCTTCCTCCAAACTCAGTCAAAATTCGAAATTCGAAGCACGAAATTCGAAACAATGGCCAAAATCATAATGAATAAAAGTGATTGTTTTCATGGTAACCATTCAACCCATCAGGTTTGTTCGACAAACTGGTGGCCGGGCGCGGCGCATCCGTCCTTGCCGGCGCCAAAATAAAGCGTGCGATGCGGAAAAGGGATTTCGATTCCGAGTTCATCGAAACGCTTCTTCATCCGGCGGTTGAACTCCCGCCCCACTGTCCACTGCCTGATCGGCCGTGTTTTGATGCGTGCCTTGATGATAACAGCGGAGTCCGCGAACTGATCCACCCCCAGCACCTCGAGAGGTTCCAGGATGTCCTGGCAAAATTCGGGCTCGGAACGCATGCCGTCAACAATTTTCCGGCACACTTCAGCGACCCTGTCCGTGTCTTCCCGATACGCAACGCCGATGTCGATCAGGTAATACGAGTACAGCTTGGTCATGTTGGTGACCGTATCCACCGAACTGAAGGGAATGGTGTGGACGTTGCCGGACAGGTCCCGCAGGCGGATGGACCGGATGGAGAGGTCCTCCACCAGGCCGCCGATGCCGGCCACCTTGACGACATCACCGATGGCAACCGCATCTTCCAAAAGAATAAAGACGCCGGTGATGATGTCCTGAACCAGCTTCTGGGCCCCGAAACCGACAGCAAGGCCGATAATGCCGGCGCCGGTCAGCAGGGGGCCGATGTTGACGCCGAACTCGGAAAGCACGATCATGACGACCATGACGGTCAGAACGATCATCAGCACTTTGCGCATCAACGGCAGCAGGGTGCGAACCCGGGCTCTGTGTCCCGGCGTGAGACCGGGTTTTTCCGATTTTGTCAGATAATGTTCGGTGGCGATGTCAACAGTCTCCCAGATCACCCCGGATATCGTAAAGAGCAGGAACATGTTGAATAAAAACACCCCGAATTGCCTGACGAAAGGTTCCGCCAGCCAGTGGTGGGCATCCACATTCCATGCTTCCAGAACGGCCGTGGCGGTGATGAAAATGATGCCGGTGCGGACGGTGAAAAACAGGATCGGTGCATAGCGGTTCAGGCGATTTGCCAGAATCGGAATTTTTTGGCGCAGTGCTTCATTTGCAACGATATTCTGGGATATTCTGTTACGGATGCCCTGGATGGTTATTCTGGCCGTAAAAAGCAAAAAAACGGACAAAAATGTTCCGCGGATCAGATACAGAAATCCGCCGTCGATGTCCCGCCACCAGACCACAAAAACACTGATCAGATAGATGACGGCCAGAATGTGCCAGACAGCGGCCAGACGGCAGCGAACGCGGCGAATGAAGGATCGCCGAACCGGCAGGTCCGCTTCGGATCCCCGGATCCACACTGCCATTGCCGCTCGGTTCCGGAGAATGCCGACAATCATCATCACCACAAGAATCAGTCCCAGAAGGCCCATTAAATCGGAAAATCCTCCGGGGGGCAATCCAAACAGAAGTGCCGTTCCGGCAAGAAGGTAACCGGTAAGGGCGATAAAGAGCAGGCGGCGCATCCATGAAAACAGTAAAACGGCAGACTCAGATCGAAGCGGAACGAGCCTCAGGGAGGGAACCGACGGCGCCAGTATCAACCGGGTAAGAATTACCAGCGTCCGGCCGGTGATATAGACTGAAAAAATTTGAACTGCGATTGTGTCGATGGGAGATCCTGGCCGATGAAAAAATAAAGCGGTGAACGCAACCATCGTAAATGCAGCCAGTGCACAAAACCGCACTGTGGCTCTGGCGAAAGCCAACCCTAAAGCGGTTGAGTTATTTCTGCCGGCCCGGATTTCAATGCGTTTCCGGAACCTTGCCAGTAGCCGCTCCACAAGGAATTCCGAAATCCATGCCATAAACAGGATCACTACGATGGGCATGGCATGGCTGCGCAATCGGCCAAGGCTGTCAGGATCGAGTATGTTGTGTTGAACCCAGTCCGCCAGTGCCTCTGGGTTCGGAATATATCGGCCGATCGACGATATCGCCCCGGAGGCCTCTTCCCATGTTCTTGAAACGGATTCCGTCAGTCGAACGCTGAAAGGTTTTTCCGGAACGGGAGAAGTCAACTGGTTTTGTAAGGTGATCAAAGCGCGGATCTGGCCGAGCAGTTGTTTGCGCTCTTTGCTGTTTTCGATCTTCGTGGCCAGGGTTTTTAAATCCTCCGTAGTGGCCGGATCAACCGGGCTGGCCGGAAGATGGATCGATGCCGGTTCCTGAGCAAATGCCGATTCGACGGGAATCACAAGCAAAAAACAGAGAAATCCCGCAAGCATGCAACTGCCGGTCAATCTTAGAGCAGTCATGACGGTCCGGATTTTTACTTTATTCTCCCAAAAGGTTCGCATGTCTGAATCCTTAGCATATGGAACGCAGATAACTTGCCGTTTCGATATTTATTTATTGAGTTTATCAAGAAGACTGTCAAGAAAAAGCCCCTAATAGGGTTGTGCTGATCCGATCCTTCCCGGTTGGTAATTCAGCATGAAACCGCCTATGGGGTGTGGCGTCCTGAATATTATGCAATCGGGTGTTGACAGAGCCTTGCAATGAGACCGACATGCCTCCTGATTTCAAAGCAAGGGGCATATGAAACAAATCCCGGATTTGAAGAGAAATACCGGGTTCCGGAGTTGAAACAATCCCGAATCCAACGCGCCGGGATGATCCGGGGAAAGCGGGCAAAAAAAACGCGGGCCCGGGCACTCCGGCAGGCCACAGGAGTAAAAGCACTTTTGTATGGTCCAAGATGATTTAAGCCTTTATTCTGGACGATCAAACCGTCTTTGTCAAGTCAAACAACATAAGGGGACGTACATAAATAAATAAGTTATAAGCAAAACAAACTGTTTTATAAGAGAGAACCATGAATATTTAAAACGTAAATATTAATATCTTATGCGTCGATATCGATATTATAAGGCTAATTGCTCATAAAATTGCCTGCGGCGGGGCATTCTGATGCGGCGCTTAAAAATATCGGTTCAATCTGCATGTCAGCGTAAATATTGTATGCGATTGCCCTGAATGCTTTATAATAAGGATATTGACACACCAACTCCTTCTTGATACGTTCCCACACGTTAATCCAGGTATCTGTCTTCAGTTTAGAAAGACCGCAACGCACTTCAATGGCATAGGATAATTCAGCACGCAGGCAGTGTTTCCGCTGATGGAAATGCCTTCAAACCAAGGATGCCTGCATTCTTTTGCATAACCGTGCAACCATGGAGGAAACGTTTCGATGGAATCATTTGGCACGTATGATCCGGGGGATTATTACGATGAATTGATCGATGCAAACGGCAAACCCCGGCCCGGGGCCCGACTGCTTGTAGAAAAAATCGAGTCGCTGCCGGACGGGGGTCTGATCATGCGCCAGAAAGCGGCCGATGCCCTGCTCCTTAAAATGGGCATTACCTTCAATGTCTACGGCGGCGATGCCGGAACCGAAAAGATATTCCCATTCGACATTATTCCCCGCATTGTCTCCGGCAGCGACTGGCGGCAGATTGAAAGCGGCCTGAAGCAGCGGATCTTTGCTCTGAATGAATTCATACAGGACATCTACAACGAAAAGAAGATTTTAAAAGACAGGGTGGTCCCCGAAGACCTGATTTTCACCAGCCGCACCTATCGCAGGGAGTGCGAGGGATTCACGCCGCCCCGGGGCATCTGGTGCCACGTGACAGGCACCGATCTGGTGCGGGACCGAGACGGACGCTTTTACGTATTGGAAGACAACCTGCGCTGCCCGTCCGGCGTCTCCTATGTGCTGGAGAACCGCCAGGTGCTAAAACGCACGTTCCACCAGGTGTTCGAGGCTTCCCGTGTGCGGCCCGTGGATGATTATCCCACCAAACTGCTTGACGTGCTGGAGCATCTTGCTCCGGACCATGTCCAGTCGCCGACCATCGGTGTACTGACTCCGGGCATATACAACAGCGCCTATTTCGAGCACTCCTTTCTCTCCCAGCAGATGGGGGTGGAACTGGTGGAAGGCCAGGACCTGGTGGTGTCAGACGGGTTCGTTCATATGCTCACCACCAAAGGTCTCAAACGCGTGGACGTCCTCTACCGGCGCATCGATGATGATTTCATCGACCCGGAAGTGTTTCGCCCGGATTCCCTGCTGGGAGTCAAGGGGCTCATCGGCGTATACAAGGCCGGCCGAATCGCCATGGCCAACGCACCTGGCACCGGCATCGCCGATGACAAGGTGATCTACGCCTATGTGCCCAAAATCATCAAATATTATACCGGCGAGGATGCCATCCTGCCCAACGTGCCCACCTATATCTGCCGGGACGACGCAGACCGGGCATATGTGCTGTCGCACCTGGATCAGCTGGTTGTCAAGGCTGCCAACGAATCCGGCGGATACGGCATGCTGGTGGGTCCCCATGCCACCGAAGCGCAACGGGCGGAATTCGCCGACAAGATCACGGCCGAACCCCGCAACTACATGGCCCAGCCCACCATTTCGCTTTCCCGGGTGCCCACCATCGTGGGGGATCGCATCGAGGGGCGTCATGTGGATCTCAGGCCCTATGTGCTCTTTGGCAAGGAAATTTATGTTCAGCCCGGCGGACTGACCCGAGTGGCGCTGACCAGAGGATCCCTGGTCGTCAACTCTTCCCAGGGCGGCGGAAGCAAGGATACCTGGGTACTGGAATAACGGAGGAATGTCGATGCTCAGTCGCGTGGCCAATTCAATCTACTGGATGTGCCGATATATCGAACGGGCGGAAAATGTGGCCCGCTTCATCAGCGTCAATCTCAACCTGCTGCTGGACATGCCCTCTGAAAAGGGCAAACACTGGGAGCCGCTGGTGCTGATCACCGGCGACCAGCAGCTGTTCGAAAAAAAATACCCGAACTACGATCAGGAGGCGGTGATCCGATTTCTGACGTTTGACCGGGAATACCCCAATTCCATCCTGAGCTGCCTGGTGGCGGCGCGGGAAAACGGCCGATCCATTCGTGAAATCATCTCCTCGGAGATGTGGGAGCACTTGAACACTTTCTATCTGGAACTGGCTGACTCCCAGAGCCTGACCATGGCCCTGGAGGATCCCCACCGCTTTTTCAAGATCATCCAGATGCGCAGCCACCTGTTCACCGGTCTGATGGATTCCACCATGAGCCATGGCGAGGCCTGGAATTTCGCCCGCATCGGCATGATGCTGGAGAGGGCTGACAAAACCTCCCGGATTCTGGATGTCAAGTATTTCATGCTGCTGCCCCAGGCGGATATGGTGAACTCACCCATCGACAACATCCAGTGGACGGCGGTGCTCAAATCCGCCAGCGCCTTCGAGATGTTCCGCAAGGCGCATCACCACATCACCCCTCGAAAGGTTGCCGGTTTCTTGATTTTCGACAGCCATTTCCCGCGCTCCATCCACCATTGCGTCTCCAAAGCACAGGTCTGCCTGTACCGGATCACCGGATCACCGCCCGGATCGGCCACCAATGCCGCCGAAAAACGGCTGGGCCGCCTCAAGGCGGACCTGGAGTACACGGATATCGACGAGGTGATCGATCAGGGGCTGCACGAGTATCTGGACGGCCTGCAAACCCGGCTCAATCAGGTGGACGCTGCTATCGGCGCCACCTTTTTCAACCTTAAACCCCTGACCGAGGTGTCCACCAACGAGCAGTAGCGGCTTGCCGCTTTCAAACGTCGCTTTATGTCCATGACTCACCGAAAGGAAGACCCATGGGAATCCATGTTGCCCTGAACCACAAGTCCTCATATCGCTATGACCGGCGTATCTCCCTGTCCCCCCACATCGTCCGGCTGCGGCCCGCCCCCCATTGCCGGACGCCGATTCTGAGCTACTCCATGACGGTGACTCCGAAAACGCATTTCATCAACTGGCAGCAGGATCCTTTCAGCAACTACCTGGGGCGCCTGGTGTTTCCGGAAAAGACCGACACGTTTCAGGTGGAAGTGGATCTGGTGGCGGAAATGATCATCATCAACCCCTTTGATTTTTTTCTGGAACCCGATGCCGAGACCTTTCCCTTTGAATATGAGCCGGGGCTCAAGTTGGACCTGGGGCCTTATCTGGCCCGGGAACCGGCGGGCGAAAAGCTTAAAGCCTATCTGGCCCGGATCGACCGCAGCCCCAAGCAGACCAATGATTTTTTTGTTGATCTGAACCTGAAGCTCAGCCGTGACATCCGCTATCTCATCCGCATGGAACCCAACGTGCAAAGCTGCGAGCAGACACTAACACTGGGCAGCGGTTCCTGCCGGGATTCGGCATGGCTGCTGGTGAATATCCTGCGGCATCTGGGCCTGGCCGCCCGCTTTGTCTCCGGGTACCTGATCCAGCTGGCGCCCGATATCAAATCCCTGGACGGTCCCTCAGGGCCGGAAGCCGACTTCACCGACCTGCATGCCTGGACCGAGGTCTACATTCCCGGAGCCGGCTGGGTGGGTATGGATCCGACCTCCGGGCTCTTTGCCGGCGAGGGGCATATCCCGCTGGCCTGCTCGCCCGAACCCCAGAGCGCGGCTCCCATCACCGGCGGCCTTGAAAAATGCGAGGTGGAATTCAGCCATGCCATGACCGTGCGGCGGATTCGTGAAGCACCCCGCTCCACGCGACCCTACCCGGAAGAGATCTGGAATGCCATCGAAGACCTGGGGGATCGGGTGGACCGCCAACTTGCGGATGCGGATGTCCGCCTGACCATGGGCGGGGAACCCACATTTGTCTCCATCGACGACATGGACGGCGCCCAGTGGAACACTGCGGCCCTGGGGGCGGAGAAGCAGCATCTGGCCGAAACCCTGATCAAACGTCTGCGGCAGAACTGGGCCCCCGGCGCAATGCTGCATTACGGCATGGGAAAATGGTACCCGGGTGAATCCCTGCCCCGATGGGCACTGGGCTGCTACTGGCGAAAAGACGGCCAGCCGGTGTGGGCCGACGACCAATGGCTTGCCGATACTTCCACGGACTACGGCTTTGGCGTTCCCGATGCCAAAATCTTTATCGAAACCCTGGCCGACACGCTGGGGGTGGGCCGTCGCTTCATCCGCGAAGGCTATGAGGATATCTTTCATTACCTTTACAAGGAGAGTCGGTTGCCGGTAAATGTGGACCTTGCCGACCCCAAGCTGGATGATCCCGAGATCCGGGCACGCATGGTGGCTACCTTCCAGCGCGGACTGGGGGCGGTGGTGAGTTACGTCCTGCCCCTGCAGCACGGTTCCTGGAAGAGCGGTCCCTGGCCTTTCCGGGGAGAGCACTTGTTCCTGCTGCCCGGAGATTCTCCGGCCGGGCTGCGTCTGCCCCTGGAGTCTCTGCCATGGGTTTCCAAGGCGGATTTTTCATTTGACCATCCGCTGGACCCCATGGCCGACCGGGGGCCGCTGCCGTACCTTCACGAAGACCAGCTGGTTCTATCTGGGAGGCCGGCAGAGGAGCTGAGGGACGGTCTGCGGACCCAGCCGGAAGCCTTTGACGACCCGGTGCCGGCTGCCGGAGAATCCGCTGCCTGGCTGGTGCGAACCGCCCTGTGCATTCAGCCCCGCCAAGGCCGGCTGTATGTGTTCATGCCGCCGGTGGCCTCCCTGGAAGGGTATCTGGAACTTCTGGCCGCCATCGAAGCAACCGCCGCGAAGACCCGGCTGCCGGTCGTGATCGAAGGCTACACGCCGCCCTATGATCCGCGCCTGGAGTGTCTGAAAGTCACCCCGGACCCCGGGGTCATCGAGGTGAACATCCAGCCCATGCACAGCTGGCGGCAGATGGTGGACTTTACCACGTCGCTTTACGAAACAGCCCGCCTGACCCGCCTGGGAACGGAAAAATTCATGATGGACGGCCGCCACACCGGAACCGGCGGCGGCAACCACATCGTTATCGGCGGCGCAACGCCGGCGGACAGTCCCTTTCTGCGGCGGCCTGACCTCCTGCGCAGCTTTGTCACTTTCTGGAACAACCATCCGTCGCTCTCGTTTCTTTTTTCCGGCCTCTTTATCGGCCCCACCAGCCAGCAGCCGCGCATCGACGAAGCCCGGCACGACAGCCTCTATGAACTGGAGATCGCCTTTGCCGAACTGGATCGGCAAACGGGTCCGGACCGGCCATGTCCGCCGTGGCTGGTGGATCGACTGTTCCGCCACCTGCTGGTGGACGTCACCGGCAACACCCACCGGGCGGAATTCTGCATCGACAAGCTTTTTTCCCCGGACAGCGCCGCCGGAAGGCTGGGGCTGCTGGAGTTCCGGTCCTTTGAGATGCCGCCCCACGCCCGAATGAGCTTGGCCCAGCAACTGCTCCTGCGCATTTTTGTGGCCTGGTTCTGGCAGACGCCTTACCGCCGGGACCTGGTGCGGTGGGGCACGCTGCTTCATGACCGCTTCATGCTGCCCCAGCCGATCCGCGATGATTTTGCGGACGTACTAAAGACATTGAATCAGGCAGGGTTTCCGGTCTCGATGGATTTTTTCCATCCCCATTTCGAGTTTCGCTTCCCCATCTACGGCAAGGTGGAGAGCCAGGGCATGGAAATCGAGCTTCGCCAGGCCCTGGAACCCTGGCATGTGCTGGGCGAGGAGCCCGGCGGCGGGGGGACAGCCCGTTACGTGGACTCTTCAGTGGAGCGGCTCCAGGTAAAGATCTCCGGCATGACCGGAGAGCGCCACATTCTCACCTGTAACGGGCGGCGCGTGCCCCTTCAGCCCACCACCGCGGCCGGTGTGTTCGTGGCCGGGGTCCGGTACCGGGCCTGGCAGCCGCCGGCCTGTCTGCATCCCACTATCGGCGTGCATACCCCCCTGGTGATCGACGTGCTGGACACCTGGTCCGGCCGGGCCGTCGGCGGATGCTCGTATCACGTGGGCCATCCGGGTGGCCGCCACCACGACGTGTTCCCCGTCAACGCCTATGAGGCCGAAGGCCGGCGCAATGCGCGGTTTGCTCCCGGCGGCCACACTCCCGGGATACGTGAGGTGATCCCGGCGGTGGAACCCAATCCCTGTTTTCCGTATACCCTTGACTTGCGGCGGCGAACGGGTTAAATCGGGCACGAACATCCCATGCTGCAGGACGGCGGGACCCAATACGAGACATCATATATGATCAAGGCAGACATTACCGATCCGGCGCCACCACTACCCGTGCCGCCTTCCCTGTTCGGCACGCTCGCTTGTCCGAGCGACGCCTATTGTGAGGCATTGCTGTCTCCTGCAGTGCCCCGTGAACACTGGCAGCCGATCATCGCTGCATTGGATGCCTCGGGGCCCGATGTGCTCAGCCAGCGCCAGGACAGGGTCAGGCGCATGCGACACGAGGACGGGGCCACCTTCAACCCCTTCGATGACCCGAGTGGCCGGGGGACTCCCTGGGCACTGGAAATGATCCCGCTGCCCCTCACCGCGGGGGAATGGGCGGGACTGGAGACAGGTTTGACGCAGCGGGCACTTCTGCTGGAAAAAATCCTGGCGGACGTTTACGGGCCCCAGAACCTGCTGAAGGCCGGGTGCATTCCGCCGGAGCTGATCTTTGCCAATCCCCGGTTTCTGCGAACCTGTCACGGCATTCAACCTGCTGGAAACCGGTTTCTGACCTATTACGCGGCCGACCTGTACCGGGGCGCGGACGGATGCTTCAAGGTGCTTCGGGATTACGGGGCAAATCCGTCCGGCCTGGGATATGCCCTGGAGAACCGGATCGTGATTTCGCGGGTTTTTTCCGAGCTCTACCATAAAACCCAGATCCGCCGGCTTGCGCCGTTTTTTCAAACCTTTCACCGAAGCCTGATCCAGCGTGCAACCCGACAGCGGGAGAACACCGGCATCGTGCTGCTCTCTCCGGGGCCGGAAAGCCGCATCTACTTCGAGCATGCCCTGCTTTCCCGATATCTGGGCTATCCCCTGGTGGAGGGCCAGGATCTGACCGTACGTAACGGCAAGGTGTTTCTCAAGAAACTGGCCGGTCTGGAGCCGGTGGAGGCTATTTTCCGGCATACCGAGGACGAGAGCAGCGATCCCTTCGCCCTGCGGCGGGGAACGGCAGACGGGGTGGCGGGACTCATTCAGGTCTGCCGGGAGCAGCATATCGACCTTGTCAACCCCATCGGCAGCGGGTTTGCGGAGACGCCGGTTCTGCCGGTCTTCCTGCCCGGGCTCTGCCGCCGCCTGATGGGAACGGAGTTGATACTGGAAAGCCATCCGTCATGGTGGTGCGGCAGCGCCGAGGGGCTGAACCACGTTCTGGCGAATATAGATCAATTGTCGGTGTATCCGGCCATGGAACCGGCGGCATCCGTTCTTCCGGCCGACCTGACGGCGGCGATTCAGGCCGCGCCCCGTGCGTTCATGGCGAGGGGACCGGTTTTCCCTGCCGTGGCGCCCGCCTGGAATCAAAGCAGCGTGAGCGTCCGCCACACCCTGTTGCGGGTCTTTGCCTGCGCAACGGAAGATGGGTTTAGCGTCATGTCCGGCGGTCTGGCCATCACCGCCCCGGATGTGGAAACATTGATTGGCGACTGCTTGGAACGGCAACAGAGCAAGGACATCTGGGTGCTTTCCGAACAGCCGGTGGAACCTTTCAGCCTCATGGGCGGACTTCAGGCCGTGACCGAATTCCGGCGCAGCAGCGATCTTCCCAGCCGGGTAGCGGATCACTTGCTGTGGCTGGGCCGCTACCTGGAGCGGGCCGAGGGGCTGGTCCGGCTCCTGCGGTCCGTCTTCCGCAGGCTTTCCGGCGAAGCCCGTACAGGAGATATCCCCGATCTGCCGTTTCTGCTGAAACTTCTCATGGCGGAAAACACCATTCCCCGATCTGCCGGCAACGCAGAAGGCAACCCCTTCTATCCCGAGCTGTCGGCCCACCTGAATGCCGCCTTGTACCGCAAGGATCATCCCGCAAGCGTGGTCTCCATTCTTATTCGGGTGCAGGAGGCGGCCCGGAACGTGCGCGATCGGCTCTCCCTGGACTGCTGGCGGGTGATCAACCGGCTGGACGGATTTGCCGATACCCCGGCAGGTGACCCGCTGGATCTTCTGGATGACACGCTGTTTACCCTGAGCGCCTTCAGCGGGCTGGCTATGGAGAGCATGACCCGTGGTCTGGGGTGGCGCTTCATGGATATGGGACGCCGGGTGGAGCGGGCCTTGAACCTGACCGGCCTGATCCGTATCGGCATTCCCCTGGTTTGCACCGAATCCCGAAGCGCTCTGGAGGCGCTGTTGGAGGTGGCTGACAGCATCATGACCTACCGGGCACGATACCGAACGGATTTTCAGCTGGCGCCGGTGCTGGACCTGCTGCTTGTGGACGAAAGCAATCCCAAATCCCTGGCATTCCAGTTCAGCCATCTGGCAGCCCATGTGGAGCACCTGCCCCGGCAGAGCGACCGGCGCTATGCCAGTCCGGAGGAGCGCATGGCGCTGGAGATGCTCACCGCCGTGCGTCTGGTGGATCTTGCCGGCCTGGGCTGCGACGACGGCGGCGCCAAAACCGAGTCATTGGCGGGTTTTCTTAACTCCCTGGAGAGCCGCCTGAAAGAATTCGCCCAGCAGGTCAGCGCCCACTATCTGAGCCGGGTTCCGGCAACGCCCCATTTCTCCATGATTCCCGGCGACCGCAACCCATGAAATACCGGATCATTCATAAAACGGCATACCGCTATTCGGAGCCGGCCTCTCTGTCCCAGAACGAACTGCTCCTGCATCCTCGTGAGACCGTTACCCAGAGAGTAGTCCAAAGCCGATTGGACATTGTACCAGAGCCCCAATACCTGCACCGGCGGATCGATTACTTCGGCAACATCGTCCAGATTTTCATGGTGCAGCACCCTCACAACGAGCTGGCCATGACCGCCACCAGCAGGGTGGAAACGACACCGCCTGTCACACCGGCTCCGGCAGGCACGCCCCCCTGGGAGACCGTGGCCCGGCGGCTGGCCGTCCATGAGGACACTGCGGAACTGGATGCCTGCCAGTTTGTATTTGCCAGTCCGATGATTGCGATCAATCCTGGCGCCATGGCCTATGTGCGGCCATCCTTTCCGCCGGGGGTTCCCGTGCTGGCGGGCGCCTTGGATCTGATGCGGCGGATTTTTGCGGAATTCTCCTACGACAAGTCTGCCACCACCGTGGATACTTCCGTGGATCAGGTGTTGGCAAGCCGCAAAGGGGTGTGCCAGGATTTCGCCCACCTTGCCATCAGCTGCCTGAGGGCGCTGGGGCTGGCGGCCCGTTATGTGAGCGGCTATCTGGAAACGGCGCCGCCGCCTGGAAAACCCAGGCTGGTCGGTGCGGACGCATCCCATGCCTGGATCTCCCTGTTCGTTCCGGATACGGGCTGGGTGGATCTGGATCCCACCAACAACCTGATCCCCGGTGAAAACCATATCACCCTTGCCTGGGGGAGGGATTACGGCGACGTCACCCCGGTGAAAGGAGTGGTAATGGGCGGCGGGTTGCACACGCTGTCCGTGATGGTGGATGTATCGGCGCAGGAATGACGAAGATGGATGCTGATCGCTGTTTTGTACTGCTCATTGAACTCGCAGCGGTATCAGAAACGCCATGGAGTCAAAGGTTGCTGTCCACCGTCAATTCCCGATAAAGCGATACATAGTTCCGTGCGGCGTTGTTCCAGGAAAAATCCATGGACATGCAATTGGACTGGATGCGGCTCCAGATTGTCGGCGTTTGGTAAATACCGACGGCTTTTTGAATTGCGGCCAGGCAGTGAGCGGAATCCGCGTTCATGAACGTAAACCCGGTGCCCTCACCGGAACCCGGATTCACCTCGGATACCGTGTCATTCAGTCCGCCGGTGGCGCGAACCACGGGAACCGTCCCATATTTCATCGCATACAGCTGGGTCAAACCGCAGGGCTCATAGCGGGAGGGAATCAAAAGCAAGTCGGCGCCGGCCAGAATCCCTCTGGCCAATGCGTCGTCAAAGCGCTGAATGAAGGCGAACGCGCCTTTGCAGCGCTTGCCAACCTGTTGAAGCGCCTGCTGCAACGTCTCGTCACCGGTTCCCAGAATGACTACCCCCGCCTTCAGGGATTCCGTCAGTTCATTCAGTATCGGTATGATCAGATCAATCCCTTTTTGAATATCCAGCCGGGATACAATGCCGATGAGCGGACGGTTTATGAGACGCTCCTCCAGTTGACATGACCGAAGCAGGGCGGCTTTGCAGATGCGTTTTCCGGACAAGTCGTCAGACGTGTACCGTGCGGGAATGATCGGATCCGTCTCAGGGTTCCACTGCCGGTAATCGACACCGTTCAGGATACCGGACACGGATGCCTGCCGGTTGCGAAGGACGCCTTCCAGACCTTTGCCGTATTCCGGCGTCTGAATCTCCCGCGCATAGGTCGGACTGACCGTGGATACTGCCCGGCTATACACCAGCCCGGCTTTCAGCATGCTCCACTTTCCGTAAAATTCCAGTCCGTTCGGCTGATAATGGGATGAGTCCAGACCGGTCAATGCGTATTTATCACTTGAAAAGAGGCCGGAATATCCCAGATTGTGTACGGTAAAAAGGGTTTTGACCTGCCGAAGCGCCGGTTCCAGCTGCATGTAGAGCGGAATCAGGCCGGTATGCCAGTCGTTGCAGTGGACGATATGAGGGTCAAAATCCCAGGCATGCATCAGTGATGCAACTGCCCGGCAGAAAAAAATAAACCGCTCGGCATTGTCGTAATAGTCGCCATCGCCATTGGCGTAAAGATGGGGCCGGTCAAACATGTCTTCCCGGTCGATGACATAAATCGGGGCGATGTTTTCATCGGAGAGTTTGCACACCTGAAAGCTCAGGCGCTGAGAACCCAGCCAGGTGTGCAGACCGGGCCAGAGCGGCTCTTCCCGTAAACCGTGTTCAAACACCTGCCTGTACCCCGGCAGAATCACGCGGACATCCACATTCAATCGCCGCAGGGCATCGGGAAGGCTGCCGGCGACATCGGCCAGTCCGCCGGTTTTGGCAAAAGGCGCAGCTTCGGCTGCGATAAAGACAACGCGAAGCGCTGAATTGTCCATCGTAATCCTCCAATCCATGGATCGTAACAAATAAGATTGTATGCAGTCCGGATTCGATAACACTGAACCCCCGTGATGTCCATAAAGAAATTAAGGGACGTACATCAAAAAATAAGTTGATAATGGAAATTGCTGTGATATAAGAGATGTCATGCCAAGAAAAGCAAGAATAGATGCGCCGGGCGCTCTGCATCATATCATCGTCAGAGGCATTGATCGCCGAAAGATTTTTCTGGATGATACGGATCGGGATGATTTTCTGAACCGTTTATCCGTCGTTCTGGACGATACCCAGACCGCCTGTTTTGCCTGGGCTCTGATGCCAAATCATTTTCACCTGCTTCTCAGAACCGGAAACGCAGCCATTTCGCGGGTGATGCAGCGAATTCTGACAGGGTATGTCATTTCATTCAACAGGCGACATCGCCGGCATGGGCATCTGTTTCAAAACCGTTACAAGTCGATTTTATGCCAGGAGGACGCCTATCTGCTGGAACTCGTCCGGTATATTCACCTGAATCCGCTGCGGACCGGACTTATCCAGAATTTAAATGAACTGCAGGAATATCCGTATAGTGGGCACAGCGCTTTTTTCAAGAAAAATTACCGTTCCTGGCAGGATACCGATTATGTGTTGAAACAGTTTTATTCAAGTGTTTCGGTTGCCCGGCGGCGGTATCTTGAATTTGTTGAAAAAGGAAGTTGTCAGGGGCGTCGGGATGAGCTTGTCGGCGGCGGGTTGATCCGGAGCGCAGGAGGCTGGGCTGCTGTTAAGACATTGCATAAGGCCGGCAATTTTCAAAAAAATGATGAGAGAATTTTAGGTGATGGCGATTTTGTAGAAAAGGTTTTATCATTTTCAAATGAAAAGATGGAACGCGGCTATCGTCTGAAGTCAAAGGGAGTGAATTTCCAAGCAGTCGTCCAAAGAGCGGGGACGCTGACAGGGGTTGATCCGAAAATTGTCTTGTCAGGAGATCGCGGGCGGCGAACAGTACAGGCGCGAAGTCTTGCCTGTTATTGGGCTGCCGAAGAGCTGGGATTAAAACAGCCGGAAATAAGTTTAAAGCTGGGGATGACTCAGGCTGCGGTGAGCATGGCGATCAAGCGCGGCAAACTGTTTGCCAGTGAAAACAAATTGACTCTGGAATAAAAGTTATTGATTGATGTACGTCCCCTATGTTTACAAAGGAGAGGTGATGAAATTCGATGTCATTAAAAAAGAAACCGTCATGCTCGACCCCCAGAAGGATATGGCCGAGCGCCGAATCTCCAGTGAAATCCGAATTGATCCCCTGACCGGCCGGACCGCCAGGATCTGCCACTTCATGAAGCTTCAATGGCAGAAGCCCGATTTCGATAAAATTGTCGCGGGAACCGACGCCTGGTGCCCGTTCTGCGCGGACAGGGTATTGAAGATTACGCCCTGCTTTCCCAAAGAGCTCATCCCGGAAGGACGTATGCAAAAAGACGACATGGTGATTTTCCCGAACATCGCTCCCTACGACAGCATCGGGGCAGTGGCGACGTTCGGCGCCCGCCACTTTATTCCCATGACGGCGTTTACGCCTGCGCACATGGCCGCTGCATTCGGTTTTGCGCAGGATTTTTTCAGGCGCATCGAAAGCACCGGCCATCCGGAATCCGTGTACCACATCATCAACTGGAACTATATGCCGCCGGCTGGAAGCTCTCTCATCCATCCCCACCTTCAGGTCTTTTCCACATCATCGGCGCCCAATCTTCTGCGGCAGGAACTGGAAGCCTCGAAAAACTATCGGGACAGCCGCAACGCCAACTTCTGGGAGGATCTTGTAGCGGCCGAGAGGAATGCGGGAAAACGCTACCTTGGAAAGATCGGCCGCACACATTGGATGACGTCTTTTGCTCCCATGGGCGTTGCCGGAGACGTGCTGGCGGTTCTGGAAGATGCAAGGTGCATGCTGGATCTCAGCGGGCAGGATTTTTTTGACATCGCCTCCGGGCTTTCAAATGTCATTGCCGAATACGACAAGATGGGAATCTACAGCTTCAATATGAATTTTTTCACCGGCATGAAAACCGATGACCATTTCCGCTTTCACCTGCTCTTTTCGCCCCGCACATTCTTCAACCAGCAACTGGGGACACCGGATGTCGGTGCCCTGCGCAGCCTGTTCAATGAAACCGCGTGCATGGCTTTTCCGGAAGAAATTAATCAGATGCTGAAGAACGGTTTTTAGAACTCCGACAGGACCCTTTGATGACGATAGCGCTCGACAATCTGAAAGAATCAAACGAATTCCTGAATCTGGTTCTGGAAAACATCAATTCCGCAATTCTCATTGCGGACGAGAATATGCAGATTCACCAATTCAACAAAAGCTTTCTCAGTCTGTTCGATCGTGCCGCGGATCGGCTTTTCGAAAGTTCTTTCGGTCAGTTATCCGGATGCGTGAATGCGGTGAAGGAAAACAAATCCTGTGGCGGCACATCCAAATGCCGGTTCTGCGTGTTGAGAAAAACACTGCTTCAGACCCTGGTTGAGGATTACCCTGTGGATCGCAAGTCCATGGAGAGCGTTTTCTACATCAAAGGCAGCCCGGTTTTGAAAAATCTGGAGGTGACGTCACGGCTCATCCAGTTTCGTGGGCAGAAAATGATCCTGGTGATCATCTACGATGTCTCGCAGATCGAGGAGCAGAAAAGAAAGCTTGAAAAACAGCAGCAGCAGATCAACCATGAACTTGAAACAGCCGGGGAGATCCAGAAAAGCCTTCTTCCGGACAGCGATCTGGAAATAGACAACATCGTGACTGCCTGGAGATTTGAACCCTGCGGCCATATCGGCGGCGATATTTTTCAAGTCCATAGAATCAGTGAAGAACAAATAGGCATCTACATGCTGGACGTCTGCGGGCACGGCGTGTCGGCGGCCCTTATCGCGGTTACGGTTTCTCAGTTTCTGATGAGCCTGCACAACCGCATGCGCCTGACCGGCAAGGTATTCAGCCCCGAGGCCGTCATGAACCGTCTGGACAAGGAGTTCCCGATGGAGCGATTCGACTGCTTTTTCTCGATTGTCCATGCGATGCTGAATATTGAAACCGGCCGTTTGGTTTACAGCAATGCCGGACATATGCCGCCGTTGATCTTGAGCGCCGCGGGTCGTCTGGAACGTCTCGAAAACCATGGCACACCCATCGGCAGCGGATTCGGCGCCGTTTTCGGCCAGGAATACAGGCAGCTGAATGCCGGAGACCGGCTGCTTCTTTATACGGATGGGTTGATTGAAAATTTCGGGTTGGATGGCGAACGCAAAGGCAAAGACCGGTTTTACGCTTTCCTGGAGAAATCCCACCATCTGCCGACGAGGGATCTGGTGGACAACGCGTTTGAAACCGCCGACAGGCAAAGAGGCGGATCCATGCCTTCAGACGATATGAGCCTGATCGCCGTGGAATTTGCAAAAAACAGGGGTTGAACAAATGAAACGCCAGGAGATTGCCACACTGAATGAAAAGGAAAATGCATGAAGAAAACGGTTTTGTTCGCACTTGTTCTTTTTCTTGTTGCCGGCAACAGCCTGTTTGCGGCAACGCCCCATGACACCCTGGTCATGGCATCGAAACTGGACGACGTCATGACGCTGGATCCGGCGGAAATCTTTGAGTTTACCGGGGCTGAATTTGCAGCCAACATGTATGACCGCCTGATCGGATATGATGTGGAGGACGTGAGCAAAATCTATGGAGTTGTTGCGGAAAGCTGGGACATTTCCGAAGACGGCAGGACGTATTCCTTCAAGATCGTTGACAGCATGAAATTTGCGTCCGGCAACAAACTGACCGCGGATGATGTTGTGTTTTCGCTTCAGCGGGTCATCAAACTGAACAAGTCCCCTGCGTTTCTGCTGACGCAGTTCGGATTCACCCCGGCAAACATGAATGAAAAAATCATTAAAACAGGAGAGTATTCCCTCAAGGTAATCATCGAGAAACCCTATGCGCCGACGTTTTTCCTGAATTGCCTGACATCGGCGCCGGGTTCCATCGTGGACAAACAGGAGGTGTTGAAGCATGAGGAAAACGGCGATATGGGATATGGCTGGCTGAAATCCCATTCCGCCGGTTCAGGCCCCTTTGCATTGACGGCATGGAAACCGTCTGAAATTCTCATCATGGCCGCCAATGAAAATTTCTACGGCAAAAAACCGGCCATGAAGCGCATCATCGTCCGGCACATCTCGGAGTCCGCCACCCAGAGGCTCCTGCTCGAAAAAGGGGATGTGGACATGGCAAGGAATATCCAGCCGGATGATCTCAAGGGGCTTTCCGAAAATCCCAATATCCGGATCCGCAAAAAAGCTAAGGGCGCGATCTACTATCTGGGCCTGAACCAGAAAAACCAGTATCTGAAGATCCCCCAGGTCCGGCAGGCCCTGAAATACCTCATCGATTACGCGGGAATGGAATCCACTATCTTAAACGGCAAGGCCATGGTGCATCAGGCATTCATTCCCAAGGGATTCCTGGGCGCACTGGAAGAAACTCCTTTTTCATTGAATGTGGAAAAGGCAAAGGGGCTTCTCAAGGAAGCCGGTCTTGAAAAAGGCTTTTCCGTAACCATGGACACACGAAACACGGAACCCTCAGCATCGATGGCCCTGGCCATTCAGGCCACATTCGCCCTTGCAGATATCAAGCTGGAAATTATTCCCGGTGAAGGTAAACAAGTCATTACCAAATACCGTGAAAGGGCCCACGACATTTTTATCGGCCGCTGGGGGCCGGATTACATGGATCCCCACACCAACGCGGATACTTTTGCCAGTAACCCGGACAATTCGGATGCCGGACTGTCCAAAACCATGGCCTGGCGAAATGCCTGGGACATTCCCGAAATGACCCGTAAAGTGGATGCGGCGGTTCTGGAAAAAGACAGCAAAAAGAGAGCCCGGATGTATCTTGACATTCAAAAGGAGCATCAGAGAAGCGCCCCCTTTGTCTTCATGTTCCAGGAGATCGAAATCCTGGCCGAGAGATCCAATGTGAATGGATTTATTCTGGGGCCAAGTTTCGACAGCAATTTTTATCGGTTTATCACCAAATAAGAGCAGGCAGCGCCTGAACGGAATAAACGTACAGACAAAATTCGAAATTCGAATATCGAAATCCGAAACAAATTCTAAATTTCGAATGCTATAGATATCTTCCCCGTCTGGCAAAGGGAATAACCCGTTTCCACGGTAAAAATCCTAAATGAATCGATGGATAATTTTATTGATCACAGACAGCTCTCAAAAGTCGTGAATCGGGCTGCCGGACTGGTTGCCATGGTCGGCATGACGTTTCTCGGGCTTCTTCTGGTCACGTTTCTGATCGGCCGGGTTGTACCCATTGATCCGGTTCTGGCTGTGGTGGGGGACAAAGCCTCCGCGGAAGTTTATCAAAGGGTGCGTCTGGAACTGGGGTTGAATCTGCCGCTTTGGGAGCAGTTTTTTCTTTATATCAAGGCGGTGCTGGCCGGGGATTTCGGCATTTCCGTGCTCACCGCCAGACCCGTTCTGGAAGATATCGCGCGGGTATTTCCGGCCACCATGGAACTTGCCGTGATCGCGACCTTGATCGGTGTTTTTTCGGGGATTCCTCTGGGGATTTTTTCCGCTGTAAGACAAGGAAGCCTGCTGGATCACTTCGCCCGGATAACGGGCCTGTTCGGGTATTCCCTGCCGATTTTCTGGCTGGGACTGATGGGGCTCATGGTGTTTTATGCGCACCTGAGCCTTCTGCCCGGACCCGGCAGGGTGGATGTTTTTTACGAGAACATGGTCGATCCGGTGACCGGATTGCTGCTGATCGACTGCATCCTTGCCGGGGAGTGGGAGATCTTCCGCAATGCGCTGTCCCACATCATCCTTCCGGCAGCCCTTCTGGGGTATTACAGCATGGCATACCTGAGCCGGATGACCCGCTCGTTCATGATCGAGCAGTTGCGCCAGGAATACATTCTGACCGCAAGGGTCAAGGGGATTGCCGAATGGCGGGTCATCTGGGGGCATGCGCTCGGAAATTGCAGGATTCCGCTGATTACGGTCATCGCCTTGAGCTTTGGCAGCCTTCTTGAAGGCTCCGTTCTGACCGAAACCGTGTTTTCATGGCCCGGGCTCGGGCGGTATCTGACCAATTCGCTCCTGAATGCCGACATGAACGCTGTGCTCGGCGGCACCCTGGTTGTAGGGTCGATTTTTCTGGGAATCAATCTCTTCTCCGATTTTCTGTATCAATTTCTGGATCCAAGGGCGAGATAGCGTATCAAAAGCTGCAACCATGACGGACATAACGGATACGGATAAAATCAAATTCAGAGATTGGCTGCTTTCCGATGCGCCCGGATCGGCCTTTCAGGCACGGGCCGGACGCATCTATTCGGGGTGTCTGGAGTTTTTCAATAACAGACCGGCGGTTTTAGGGCTATCGATCATTCTAGTCTTGATGCTTGTCGCCATCTTTGCTCCGTTTATTGCGCCTTTTGATCCGATTCTTACCGATCTGGGAAACAGACTTCAGCCGATGTCCGCGAATCATTTTTTCGGAACCGATGAAGTGGGACGGGATATTTTCAGCCGGATAATTTTTGGATCCAGACTGACCCTGTACGTGGTCGGGCTGGTTGCCGTTATCGCCCCGCCGGTGGGTCTTGCCATCGGCACGATATCGGGCTATCTGGGAGGGAAAATCGATACGCTCCTGATGCGGATAACCGATATTTTTCTGGCGTTTCCCAAACTGATTCTCGCCCTTGCCTTGGTTGCGGCCCTGGGACCCGGCATTGAAAACGCGGTAATCGCCATTGCCGTCACCGCCTGGCCCGCCTACGCCAGAATCGCCAGGGCGGAAACCCTCACCATCCGCAATTCGGATTTCATTCATGCCGTCAAACTTCAGGGTGCAGGACCCATCCGAATCATCACGGGCCATATCATGCCCCTTTGCCTGTCTTCGCTCGTAGTCCGGGTGACGCTGGACATGGCGGGCATTATCCTGACCGCCGCGGGCCTCGGGTTTCTGGGCCTGGGCGCCCAGCCGCCGTCGCCGGAATGGGGCGCCATGACATCCAGCGGCCGCGCCTATATTCTGGATTACTGGTGGCTGATCACCATGCCGGGCACTGCGATATTTATCGTCAGCCTGGCTTTCAACCTGCTGGGAGACGGATTGCGGGAAGTTCTGGATCCCAGAAAAGTGAATTGACCATGGGTGCCGACCCGCTTCTTCACATCAAAAACCTGAACATCGTCTTTCCTGGCACCAAAGGGGAGTTTCATGCAGTCAAGGAGCTTTCCTTTTGCATGGGAAAAGAAAAGATCGGTATTGTCGGGGAATCCGGGTCCGGAAAGACGGTGACGGGCAGGGCCATCTTAAAACTCCTGCCCGCATCTGCAAAAATCGCTGCAGATGCCATGAATTTCAACGGGCAGGACATTTTAAGCAACAGCGAAAAAGAGATGCGGGGGATCCGGGGAAGGGGAATCGCCATGGTCATGCAGGATCCCCGGTATTCCCTGAACCCGGTCCGGACCGTGGGCAGGCAGATCACTGAATCGTATCTGACGCACAGAAACGTATCCAAAAAAGAAGCCGTGCGGCGCACACTGGAAATGCTGGAGGCTGTCCGGATCAGAAACCCTGAACGGGTGTACGGTCTCTATCCCCATGAAGTTTCAGGCGGCATGGGCCAGCGGATCATGATCGCGATGATGCTGATCCCGGAGCCCGCCCTGCTGATTGCGGATGAACCCACATCGGCGCTGGATGTGACCGTACAGCTCCAGGTTCTGGCGATCCTGGATGACCTGGTGACCCGGCGGGGCATGGGGCTGATTTTTATCAGCCATGATCTGGAGCTGGTATCTTCTTTTTGCGACCGGGTGATCATCATGTATGCCGGAAGGATCATGGAGATCTGCGATGCAAAGGATCTTCATCACTCCCGGCATCCCTATACCCGTGGATTGTTGAACTGCCTGCCGAAAATCGCCGGCAACCCGGAACTGCTGCCGACACTGAAACGGGATGATTCCTGGCTGAAGGCGTCTTTGTCATGCTGAAAAATCACCGGAAAATTCCATGCTGAAACTATCCAATCTCAACGTGGTGTTTGGAACCGGTGGTGCCCGAAACCACGCAGTCAAAGATGTTTCCCTTGAAATTGAAAAAGGGAAAAGCTTCGGGCTTATCGGTGAATCCGGGTGCGGAAAATCAACTGTCCTGAACTGCATCACCGGGCTTCTGGGATCCTGGACCGGCGAGATGCGGATCGATGGCAGGTCGCAGCAGATCAGGCGGGAGTTGTCTTTTTACAGAAAACTTCAGATGGTATTCCAGGATCCGTATCGGATCGCTGCATCCCAGGCATACCATCGACCGGACATTAACGGAGCCGGTGGCCATTCACGGACTGGGCGATGCCGGCCAGCGCGTTGAAAAAGTTCTGGATGAGGTGGGCCTGGACAACCGTTTCCGGTTCAGATATCCCCACCAGCTCTCCGGGGGCCAGCGGCAACGGGTCGCCATTGCCAGGGCCCTTATACTTGAACCTGAAATCCTCCTGCTGGATGAACCCACATCGGCCCTGGATGTTTCCATTCAGGCTGAAATTCTGAATCTGCTCAAGAATATCCAGAAAAAACGGACCCTGACCTATCTTCTGGTGAGCCACAATCTGGCGGTGGTTTCCCATATGTGCAGCGAAATTGCGGTCATGAATCAGGGCGCCATTGTTGAATATCTTACCCGGAAACAGCTCAGGGAAGGGGATATCCGGCACCCTTACACCCAGGAACTGATGGCGGCAAGCCGGGGATTCAGCCGGTGATAGTTGCCGGTGGAACAATCAGCACGGGAATCTTGGTTTGATTCAGAATGCCTTTTATAACGCCACCGACCGCTGTTTTGCTCAATAAGCCTTTATGCGAACCCATCACGATGAGATCGCAATTGTTTTCTGCAGCCACGGCAAGGATCACATCGATGACATTGCCCTCCTTTACCAGGATGTCATTATTTTCAAAGGTAATTTCGGCAGCCGTGTTGTTCGTGAAAACGGAATAGCTTGCCAGTGCGTTTCGAATGACATCAAAGGACTTTCTCTTGCCGATGATCGCATCTCTTGCCGAAAGCTTATGTTCTTCCTGCATCTGCTGCCATCTTTCTTCGCCGAACAGATTCGCGACGTGCTTATTGACACTGCTGGTGGATCCTTCCATGACATGGAGCATGATGATGCCGGCTCGATGCAGGGTTGCCACAGCGGCCGCATAGGTGAATGCATGCTTGGAGTCCTGGCTGAGGTCAGTGGTAAAGAGAATTTTCTTGATGATGGGAATCATGGGGATACTCCTTTATCTGATATCTGAAAGTTTATAAGTTGAGCTTCCAACTTTTAGGGCAACAGGCACAATTCGTAAATGAGGTTAACTTATTTTAAATCATATATGAATTAATTTGAAGAGCCCGATCTTTTGACAGGTAGTGAATTTTTGAAATAACACAACAATATCAAAAGGAAATGGCTCGAACGATTCATAGCAGTATCGATCCCCAAACACAAGCAGACATTTGCTTCCCAGGTAAAATCAACGTTATGTATCAACCGATTCAACGGTGCTTCTACGGTTACAGCGGGCGTCGGATGGATCTGATGATGGCTGTCTGCCGGAATTTAAAGAAGTGTTGCGGTCGCGCCAGCATCCAGGCCGGCACGATCGTAACCCCGAAAGCAGGCTTAAGTTCCATTCAGGTTATGCCGGTCCCAGAAGCAGGTTGGGGACGACTGTGGACAACCACGGGACAAAGGCCAGGATGAACAGGGCCACGATGTAGATGATCAAAGAAGGGTAAATGGCTCTGACAATCGTGACGAATTCAAGCCGGGTGATGGCCTGGGCCGTGTAAAGAAGGAGCCCCAGCGGCGGCGTGATGTACCCGATGCCGAGTCCCACGGTGAAAAGAAGGCAGTAGTGGATGGGGTCGATGCCCAGATGATGGGCGATGGGCATCATGATGGGAACCAGAATCATGATGGCTCCGATCTGGTCCATGAAGGTTCCGATGATCAGCAGCACCACGCAGGTAAAGACCAGAAACACCCAGGCATTGGGAATATAGGCCATGGAGAGCTCCAGAATCTTCTGAGGAATCTCCCGGAGAATGATATACTCGGAAATGACGCCAGCGCCGGAAACGGTGATGACCAGGGCCCCGCTGACGATGCCCGATGAAATCAACAGCTCTTTAAGATCCTTCAGGCTCACCGCCCGATAGATGAGCATCTCCACAATCAGGATCAGAACACAGGAGACCACCGATGCCTCGGTGATGGTAAACGCTCCCGAATAGATACCGCCGAAAAGTACAGCGATGATAACCACCGCAAAAAATGCATTTTTGCCTGCGGTGAGAAGCCCTTTGAGATCAAATCGCTCAAGGGCCTCCTTGCCCAGGCCTTTGCGGCGGGATTCCCAGTAAGCGTAAAGAGAAAGCATGACCATGATGATCATGCCCGGCAGATATCCGGCGGCGAAAAGCCGCACCACGGATTCGCCGGCCGTAAGGGCACAGACGATCATGATGATGCTGGGGGGAATGATAATTCCCAGGATGGACGCCGCAGTGACGAGCCCCACCGAGAAGTCCTTGGGATATCGGTACTTGTCCATATGGGGGAACATGACGCCGCCGATGGTGACTACGGTGGAGATGGCCGAACCGCTGATGGCGCCGAAAACCCCTGATGAAATGACGGCTGTAATGCCCAATCCGCCGGGCAGCCAGGAGACGAATTTCCAGGCAAACTGCACCAGTCGCGTGGCGGACTGCCCCCGTACCATGACCGCACCCATCAGAATGAAAAAGGGAATGCTGAGCAGCGAGAAATTGTCCAGCTTTTGCAGCATGGTCTGCGCCACGAAGGTCATATCCATGCTGGTAAAAATCAACAGCCCCAGCACCCCGGTCAGATAGAGGCAGATATAAATGGGGATACGGAGCAGCAGCAACCCGAACAGGATAAGCAGGATAATGATGGATTCCATGACCTATTGACCTTTCAGACGGGATTCAAGTATCAGTTGGCGAAGACCTTCCACAGAGCGGATCCCCATGATGAGCCCGAAAAAGGGGAGCATGGACGCGATAAGGTACGTTGGAATGAGAAGAATCGGGGTGACGGTTGCCATATCCTTCTCGATCAATACGAATTTCCAGCCCAAATAGACAAATGAGACGCACACCCCCAGCCGGACGAGGTGCAGCAGAACATCCAGATGGAACCGCCACTGGGGGAAGACTCCGTAAATGGCGTCCACCTTTAGTTCCATGTTGTTTTTGACCGAGGCGCTGGCCCCCAGAAAGGTCATGAACATAAACAGATAGGTGGTCAGCGTATCCGGCCACGTCAACGGCCGCTGAAACACATAGCGGGTGGTGATGCTGATGGTCAGCGCAATAAGGCTGATGGAGAAGCTGATCAGAATGCCCCAACGTTCCAGGTAATCCACAATGGTGATAATCGTTTTCATGACAGGCTCCCGGCGCCGTCCGCGGAACGCGGGCGGCGCTGTTATATGGTGGGGTGTCTATTTTTTTTCCACCGTTGCTGTAAAAGCCTTGATTTTATCCAACCAACTTTTGCCGATCTCAGGTTCAAACTTATCCCACACGGTCATCTCCCGGGCTTTGAACTTGGCCATTTCCTCCGGGGAAAGATCGCTGACGGTAACGCCTTTTTCCTTCAATGCGGCATCGGCCTCACCGGTCAGTTTCATGCTGGCCTCACGGGCCTTTGCCAGGTTTTCGGATATCACCTTGGACAGCGCCTCCCGGGTGTCCGGAGCAAGGTCGTTCCACCATTTTTCATTGACCATGAAGTAGAACAGACCCACCATGTGCCGGGTGTGGGTAAAGTATTTGCAGACATCCGCCAGGCGCATGCGGGCCACGTTTTCGGTCTGATCCGTGCCGTCCACCACGCCCTGCTTGAGCGCCGGAAACACGTCGCCCCATGCCATGGGAAGGGGGTTCATGTCCAGAGCGTTCCAGAAGGCAAGAGGATAGCGGGCCTGGGTTGTACGCATTTTCATGGTTCTCAGCTCATCCAGTGTGCTGAACGGCTTGGTGCTGGCAATGCCGTAAATGCCGAAATAGGCCATGTCCAGCACCAGTATGCCTTTATCATGAAGGCTGGTGAACAGCTCCTTGCGAAGGTCCGGATTCTTCAAGAACCCTTCCCATTTGGCGTAGGAGTCCATACAGAAGGCAAGGGTTCCGATCCCGAACTTGGGATCAAGTTCGGGAGCATAATTGCCGGTGCAATAGGCGCCCTGAAGCGCTCCCATGCGCACTTTTTTGACGATTTCGATCTCGTTGCCCATCTGCCCGGAGTGAAAATACTTGGCGGTGACCTTGCTGCCGAGTTTCTCGTTCACGTCTTTTTCAATCCATTGTCCTGATTCGGGGCCGGGTTCGATGGGATTGATGAAGTGGGCAAATTTGAAATCCACGGGTTCCGCATGGACCGTGGCGATTCCCAGACAACACACCATGGCAAAAAGAAAAACCGATATTGTTCGCTTCATGACATTTCCTTTCATTGTGGCCCGGGCGCGGCGGGTGGCGACGGCAACGGGCAGGTAAGTGATTCGAAAACCGTTATTCAGACATTCCGATCGTGGCCCATCCAGTATTCATCCCGTAAAATCCGTTTCAGGATTTTGCCGGCCGGACTTTTGGGCAGGGCATCACGAAACTCCACTGTACTGGGCTTTTTGTAGCTGGCCATATTTTCCTTGCAGAAAGTAATCAGATCGCCGGCCGTGGCGGTCTTTCCCGGCTTCAACACCACGATCGCCTTTACGGATTCTCCCCAGTGTGCATCCGGCACGCCGATAACCGTTGTTTCCAGCACTGCCGGATGCCCGTAGAGCACTTCCTCCACCTCCCTGGGGTAGATGTTTTTGCCGCCGCTGATAATCATGTCGTTTTTGCGATCCACGATGTAGACAAAACCATCCTTGTCCTGCCGGGCATAATCGCCGGTATGAAGCCAGCCGCCTTTCAGCAGACGGCTGGTTTCCTCCGGCAGCGCCCAATAGCCGACGGTCATTGCCTCGCCGCGAACGGTCAGCTCGCCCACTTCGCCCTGGGGAACCTTGCAATCCGTCTCATCCACTACCCGGACCTCGAAATGCAGGGCGGAACGGCCACAGGAACCCAGGCGCTCCTGGCCGGCTTCGGTCTCCACCAGGTGGTCCTCGGGCCTCAGCACCGTTGTCATGGGTCCGGTTTCGGTCTGGCCAAAGAACTGCATGAACCCGCAATTGAAGCGGTTTAAGGCCTGTTTGAGAAGATTTACCGGCATGGGCGATGCGGCATAGAGGATCAGGCGCAGGGCGCTCAGATCGTATTGCTCGATGGACGTTTCCTGGAGCAGGGTATTGATCATGGTGGGCACGAACTGGCAGATGGTGATGCGGTGCCGGGACAGAAGTTCCAGCACCTGGCGGGTGTCAAATTTGCCTTCCCGCCGGATTACGATGGTATTGCCCCGCAGGATGTGACAGAAGCGGTCTTCAAGGGTCACATGGTAAAAAGGAAACAGAAGCAGTACCCGGTCATCCGGGTGCAGGCCCATCTCGATGGCTCCTGCCAGCGCATTGAGGTAGTTGTGTCGATGGGTGCGCATGACGCCCTTGGGCTTGCCGGTGGTGCCGGAGGTCAGAAAGATGCTCATGAGATCATCCTCTTTGACTTCCACATCCGGCTCCGCTTCGGGTTGAGCATCCATCAACGCTTCATAACGCAGATGGTTGGCCGAGGCAGTCGGTCCGATACAGATGGCGCCTTCCAGCGAGTCGAACTGCCCCATCAGTTTGTCAACCCGTTCGCCAAACTCGGCCTCGAAAAAAATAAACCGGGGCCGGATATAATCAATGTCCCGGAACATTTCCTTTTCGCGCAGCAGATTGTTGATGGGAACCATTACCCCGCCGATTTTGCTGAGGGCAAGGTAAATTTCATAGTATTCGATGCTGTTATGGGTCAGAACAGCCACCCGGTCTCCCCGCCGGAGAGAACGATCCAGCATTGCATGGGACAATCGGTTGACCCGTCGGTTCAGCTGATCATAGGTAAGGGACTTTTCTTCCATGATCAGGGCGGTTTTATCCGGCACTCGACCGGCGGTCATCCGTAACATATCTCTGATAAGCATGACATCAACTCCTGGCGATGTTGAAAATGGTGATTGCAGCGGTGAAGTTGATCCGGTCGAAATAATTCGTAACCGGATCAACCTCTCGATGTTTAGATTTTCCCGCCGTCGAGGATCTTCTCCGGGGTTATGGGAAGGTCCTTGCACCGGAATCCGGTGGCATGATAGACGGCATCGGCAATGGCGGGTGCCGTGGGGATGGCCAGTCCCTCGCCGGCTTCCTTGGCGCCCATCGGGCCTTCCGGCTCATAGGTGTGGATATGGGATACCTCGCTGGGCGGCACGTCCATGGCATTGGGCATTTTGTAATCCAGAAAATTGGTATTCAGGGTTTTTCCGCCGTCCATCACGAACTGCTCCGAGAGGGCGTAGCCCAGCCCCATCTGAATCGATCCTTCAAGCTGTCCTTCAACCGCCATCTGATTGATCACCGTGCCGCAGTCATGGGCGGTCCAGAATTTCTTGACCTGGACAATTCCGGTTTCCGGATCCACCGCCACCTCGGATACCTGAGCGCCGAAACTGAAAGCAGGCGTTACCATCCCCTTGTCTCGGGGCGTGTAATATCCGCGCTCGACAACCGGTTCGCCGCGGCCGGCCTTCTGCGTCATGGCCACCGCCTCGGCAAAGGAAACTCCTTTGTCCGGCTTGCCTTTTGAAAATATCCGGCCGTCCTTGCAGGCCAGTTCATGAATGACATTCAGATTCAGCCGCGCCGAAACACTGCCGAACAGACGGGCTTTTATTTTTCTGGCCGCATCGACAACCGCATTACCGTTCATGACGGTCAGTCGGCTTCCCCAGGCGCCCAGGTCCGCCTGAGGCGTCATGGCCGTATCCGCCGACGTGATGCGGATGTCTTCCATCCTCAGTCCCAGCTCTTCTGCGAGAATCTGCTTCAGCACCGTATCGCACCCCTGGCCGATGTCCGCGGCCATGGTCAGCAGATGCGCGGTGCCATCGTCAAAGACCTTGACCTCGGCGGCTGAAAACGGATACTGGGTGTTGAACCAGTTGAACACGCCGCCTGATATGAAACTATAGCATCCGATGCCGATGCCGCAGCCTTTTTTCAGAGTTCTTTCGTTTTTCCTTCCAGTTGCTCATTTCAGCTACTTTCTCAAGCGCTTCGATAAAACCGCAGCTCGATATGGTGGCCACATCCGGAATTTTATCGCCGGTTACCTGCGCGTTTTTGATCCTCAGGTCGATCGGATCGATGCCAAGGGCTTCTGCCGCGATATTCATCTGCGATTCGGTGGCAAACAGCGACTGGGGGGCTCCGAACCCGCGCATGGCGCTGGCGGGCGGTTTGTTGGTATAGACATGCTCGCCCAGAAAGCGGTAATTCGGATACCGGTACAGCATGGCCCCAAAGGTTCCGCATAAAAAGGTGGCCGTGGGTCCCATGGCGTTGTATGCGCCCCCGTCCAGAAGAATCCGCAGGTCTTTTGCGGTCAGGGTTCCGTCTTTTTTAAACCCGACCTTGGAAACCAGCTTCATGGGATGGCGCCTTCTGCCTGCCAGAAACTCCTCTTCCCGGGTCAGGGTGAATTTTACGGGACGGCCGGTTTTCCTGGCCATGAAGGCCGCGCAGAACTCCCAGGTCCTGAGTTCCATCTTGCCGCCGAACCCGCCGCCCACAAAGGGTTTGATCACGCGGATGTCGTTTTCCCGCATATTCAGTGTCGAGGCCAGCAGGCACTGAATGATGTACGGTACCTGGGTGGATGTCCACAAGGTGATCCTGCCGTCCAGATCGCATTGCGCCAGCGCTGAACAGGGCTCAAGGTACGCGGGGCTCACCGCGTGAACCGTGAACGTATCCTCCCGGACATAGTCTGATTCGGCAAAAGCCTGCTCCACATTTCCGTACTGGATTTTGCGGTTGACACTGATATTGCCCGGGCAGTAGTCGTGAATGACCGGCGCTCCTTTTTGAATCGATGCGTCCACGTCAAAAACAGCCGGAAGCGCTTCGTATTCCACTTGGATCAAGCCCAGCGCTTCTTCCGCAATGTCCAGGTCCACGGCTGCCACGGCGGCCACCTCATCTCCGATGAAACGCACCTTGTCAATCGCCAGCGGATATTCGTCCTGGGTATCGGGAAACAGGCGCCAGTTTCCGTACTTGATTTTGGGCGTGTCCGCTCCGGTAACGATGCATTTGACCCCCGGAATCGACGCTGCCCTGCTGGTGTCGATATGGACAATGCGCGCATGGGGAATAGGACTGCGTAGTATTCTGCCGTGCAGCATCCCCGGCAGCTTGATATCATCGGTGTATATCGCGGCTCCCGTTGCTTTGGCCCGCCCGTCATTTCTCGGGATATTCTTGCCAACAATACTGAACTCTTTCATAGCCTGTCCTCTTTACCTGTACTTATCGTTCCAGTGCATTTTTGTGAGCTTCCCTCAAAACGCGTCGGGTAAGCACCGCCACCATTTTCGATCGATAATCCGCGCTGGCCCGGACATCGGTAATGGGCTTTGTTTCCCATGACGCCTCTGCGCCTGCTTTATCAACGGCTTCCGCCGTCAATTCTTTCCCGCGGATCATTTTTTCGGCGTTTCTGGCGCGAACCGGCGTCGGGCCGCAGGCACTGATAAAGAGCCTGAGATCTTCGCACACCCGCCCTTTCAGGGTCAGCATGATTCCGGCACCAACGGCCGTGCAATCGAGCTTGCCCCGAGCGGAAAGGCTGAAATAGGCCGTTCCCGAATGCGGCGCCGGAATCGGAGCCTGAACGGACGTAACGATCTCAAAGGGTTCCAGGGCCGTGACACCCGGGCCTTTGAAAAAGTGCTCCAGCGGCAGGGTGCGGCCACCGGCAGGCCCCTGAATATGAACCTCGGCCCCCATGGCCAGAAGGGTGGGGGCATTGTCGGCGGACGGCGAGGCATTGCACAGATTTCCGATCACCGTTCCCATGTTGCGCACCTGGACGTTGGCGGTTCCCCGCGCAGCCTGGGCAACCGTCGGATACTGTTTCAAGATATCCGGATGACTGGCCACATCGGCCAGAAGCGCCGTGGCGCCGATGGTCAGGCCTTTTGTTTCATCAAATGCGATGGTATCGAGTCCCGGAATATGCTTCAACGAGATGATGGCCCTGGGCTTAAGGCCTGCATGACGCATTTTAATCAGCAGATCCGTTCCGCCCGCCATCACCCGGGCGCCCGGACCCTTGGATTGCAGCAGGTCGATGGCATCGATGAGCGTGGTGGGCGCAAAATAGTCAAAATGTGAAAGTCTCATGACGGGCTCCTTTCTGAAGCATCTTTCATCTTTTGACCCGCAATGGCGACTGCTTCCACGATCTTTGTATATCCCGTACACCGGCAAAGATTTCCGGACAACGCCTCCCGGATTTCGGTATCGGTCGGCGACGGATTGTGATTCAGCAGATGCAGGGCCGATATCTCCATCCCCGGGGTGCAAAATCCGCACTGGATAGCGCCTTTTTCGATAAATGCTTCCTGAATGGGATGCAGGGTCTCGCCGGAAGGCGCCATGCCTTCGACGGTCATGATGGCTTTCCCCTCCATCTCTATGGCCAGGCTTAAACAGGAACTGACGGCACGGCCGTCGACCAGTACCGTACAGGCGCCGCAATCCCCGGATCCGCAGCCGATTTTAACCCCCGTCAAGTTAATATCTTCCCGAAGCACCTCGTTCAGGGTCTGCCAGGGATTAACGGCAACCGTGTAGGGTTCTCCATTGACGTTCAGCTCGATGACTTTTTTCATCTTTCCTTCTCCCGAATTTCAAATAAATATCAGCCCATCTCTTAATACCGGCCCAGTATTTTTTTTGCGACAATGACTTTTTCAACTTCCTTGCTGCCTTCAAAAATCTCCAGCACCTTGGCGTTTCTCCAATAGTGAGCCACGCCGTATTCTTCCAGAATACCGTATCCGCCATGGAGTTGAATCGCCTCGTCGGCAACCTGGACCGCAACCTCCGCGCAGTACCATTTTGCCATGGAGCTAAGGCCGGGGTCCGGAGTGCCCGAATCCAGCTTGGAAGCCGCGCGATAGCACAGAGATCTTGCCGCTTCGGTTTTGGTGGCCATCTCCGCGATTTTCCCCTGGACCAACTGGAACTGAGCCAGTGGTTTTCCAAATTGCTGCCGCTTGCGAACATGGCTGACGGCCTTGTCCAGGGCGCCTTGGGCCGTCCCGACCCCCAGGGCCGCAACCTGTACGCGAGAGCGGTTAAAAAACTCCATGATGTTGTAAAAACCCTGACCTTCCTTTCCCAGGAGATTTTCCTTGGGAACCCTGACATTTTTTAAAACAACGTCCCCGGTATTCGACGCCCTCAAAGAGAGTTTGCCGTGATACGCCGTCGCCTGATATCCCGGCCGATCGGTCTCGACAATGATGGTGCTGAACCGTTGATGGACTTTGGGATGTTCCGGATTGGTGACGCACAGCACCACCAGAAAATCGGCCAGGTTGCAATTGGTGATAAATATTTTGCTGCCGTTAATGACCCATTCATCGTTATCCAGAACAGCCGTTGTGCTGACGGATGCAACGTCGCTGCCGGCATCCGGTTCCGTGATCGCCATGCCCATCCGGATCTTTCCGTTACAGATCGGGGGCAGATATTTGCATTTCTGCGCTTCGGAACCCACCATCTGAATGAGCTGCGTACCGAAAAAAGTCGATTCAATCGCATGGGCAATCCCCAGATCCACCCGGGCAAACTCCTCCACGATCAGGCACTGATCAAGGTAGCCCATACCCATGCCCTCGTATTTTTCCTCTATGAAAACCCCTAAAAATCCGAGTTCCGCAGCCTTTTTCCACAGACGGTCATCGAATGATTCCTTTTTATCCAGTTCACGGGCGATTTCCCTGAACTCCCCTTCGGAAAATTCCCTTGCAGCTTTCTGGATTTTCACCTGATCCTGGGTCAACGAAAAATACATAACACAACCCTTTCAATAATAAAGTTTGACGGCGTCGTAAAAAACACGACACGAGCTGCATGTCGGTTCCGAGCTCTTCCACAAAGCGCGCACGTTCTGTGAAGCGTGGCAGGGCATTTTGCCAAGTTAAAATATTAAAACGCTAATAATTTATATATTGACTATTAATATTTTAACTATATAATTCTGTCAAGAATAATTTATGTTCATTGGAAATCGTGGTATGATGTTTAACAGCTTGTTATCTTATATTAATTTTTGTATCAATTATTATTGATATGCGTTGAAATTTGGTTGCCGTATTCTGTTTCCGGGCGTGATCCGGCTCAACCCTTTTTGAGAAGGATACATCACGATGTCTGATAGCGTTTACAAGAATGATATGAGCTTTGATGAGCGGGTGATGATGGCAATCGTGAGGCTGGCCGAACGCTTTAAAAAGGAATCTTCATTATATTTGAAGGATTACAATATTACTTTTCCTCAGTACAACGTCCTCAGGGTATTGGACGCATCAAAAAACGGGCAGAATACGATGAAGAATGTCAACCGGATCATGTTGATTTCAAGTGCGAACATGACCGGAATTACCCAGAGGCTGGAAAAAGTCGGACTCATCACCAGAAAGAACGCCCCGGAAGATGACCGCTTAAAATATCTGGAAATCACGCCAACAGGAAGACAGGTGCTGAAGAATATTTCGGATAAAAAAGAGCGGGTTGTAAAAAAATATTTCCAGAAATATTCCGATGAAAAAAAATCGGAAATACTGTCGCTCTTAAAAGAAATCCTGAATAAAAAAAATTGATGGCCTTGCCAATAAGTCAAGCATGTTTCCCATCCGGGACAGACCTGCTTGCGAAGAGAATCACATCAAATACCGTTCCACGCCCCTTCCAACGCCAACTTTTAACCATCCCTCCAAATTTTTCTTGACAAAAGTCATAGTAGCTGTAATGTAGCTTAAATGTAACTAATATGTGACGTTATTATCCGAATAGATATCACCGCACGATAAAGGAGACGCATTATGGCCGATTTAAGCTGGTTACCGAGAGACTCAGGCGCAAAAGATCATTTTCTCTGGAGCGAAGCGCAGTTTTCATCCCAGGCCCCTGGGGTGATATTTGAGAAAAAGCCGGTTCTGGATGCCGGCGGCAAGCCGGTGGATGGACTTTATTCCGCCTGGATTACCCTGAACAACCCCACCCAGTACAACTCCTACACCACGGAAATGGTCAAGAGCGTCATCGCCGGTTTTCAGCGGGCGTCCGCGGACAGTTCGGTGGTTGCCGCCGTATTTACCGCCATGGGTGACAAGGCTTTCTGCACGGGCGGCAATACGCGGGAATACGCCGAATACTATTCCGGCCGTCCCAATGAATACGGCCTGTATATGGATCTTTTCAATGCCATGGTGGATGGGATTCTGGGCTGCAAGAAACCCACGATCTGCCGGGTCAACGGCATGCGGGTGGCGGGCGGTCAGGAAATCGGCATGGCCTGCGATATCACGATCGCAAGCGATCTGGCCATATTCGGTCAGGCCGGCACCCGGCACGGATCCGCACCGGATGGCGGCAGCACCGATTTTCTTCCCTGGATGCTGCCCATGGAACTGGCCATGTGGAACTGCGTGTCCTGCGAGTTCTGGAGCGCCTATAAAATGAAACAGCTGGGGCTCATATCCAAATGCTTACCGGTCATCAAGGACGGCGAGAAATGGGTCAGAAACCCGGCGGTAATCACGGATCAGTACCTGGACGACGGTGAAATCGTATACGGGGAGTTCAAGTCCGGCGACGCCGCCAAACAGGCCAGAGAATATGTCAAAACCGCCACGACCAGTTTCGAAAAGCTGGATGCGGAACTGAACAGAATCATCTGGACATTCACCAACCTGTTCCCCGGCTGTCTGATCAAAAGCGTTGAGGGAATCCGTCTGAAAAAGAAGTTCTTCTGGGATCAGGCCAAGGTCATCAATCGCCACTGGCTGGCCGCCAATATGGCCACCGAAGCATTTCTGGGATTCAATGCCTTCAACACCAAAAAAATCACCGGCACGGACACCATCGATTTTATCGAATACAGAAGGCGGATTGCAGGCAGTTCGGCCTTTGACGCCGAATTCATGGCGGCGGTGCTGGGAAAGCCCAAATAAAATGGCTGGTTAAAGTCAGAATCTACATTCCGTGGACTTAGGGGGATTTTCAATCGGTTGTACGAAATCCCCCCTGGCCCCCTGACCAAAGGGGGGAATTTCGATTGAATCTATGAGCTTCTTGCAAACGTACCGCTGTTCGTCACCCCGGTGAAAACCGGGGTCCAGAAGCCTTTAAATTTGCTGGATACCGGCTTTCGCCGGTATGACGGAAGAGGTAATTTGAAGGGGTTTTGCAAGTGGCTCCCGATATAACTTTTATCCACAATTCATAATGGGATTTTTAAAAGGAGTAACATATGCTGCTGGAAGGTAAAAGTGCGCTGGTGACCGGCGGATCACAGGGGATCGGGGCTGCCACATCCCTGGGGCTGGCTGCTGAAGGAGCCAATGTCTGTCTGCTGTACCGCAAACACGCGGATGAGGCGTTTAAAATCAGAGACGAAATTCTTCAAATGGGGCGAAAAGCCATAGCCCTTTCCTGTAATATCGCGTCGTTTTCAGAAGCCGAGCAGGTGGTGAAAACGACCCTTGAGGCCTTTGGACGGATCGATATTCTGGTCAACAATGCGGGAATGAACTGGGACGGGGTTTCCTGGAAAATGACCGAAGAGCAGTGGGACAAGGTCATCGAGGTCAACCTGAAAGGCTATTTCAATTTCACCCGACACGTTGCCCCGCTGTTAAAGGAACAGCAATCCGGTAAAATCATCAACATCACATCCATCAACGGTATCCGCGGAAAATTCGGCCAGACCAATTACTCGGCCTCCAAAGCCGGCATCATCGGCTATACCAAGGCTGTGGCCAAGGAGCTGGGCGCCTTCAACGTGAACGTGAACGCCGTTGCCCCGGGACTGATTGAAACAGCCATGCTGAAGGAAAACGAGGCCCACGACAAAATCGTCAATCTTGCCCTGGGGGAAATCGTCATGAAGCGCGTGGGGACTCCCGAAGATGTGGCCAATGTCATCGTGTTTCTGGCATCTGACAAGGCCCGTCACATTACCGGTGAAGTCATCAAAACGGATGGCGGACAATATATATAATGCCTGAACGGTAAAGCCGTTCAGGCAAAATTCGAAGATCTAAATCCGAAATTCGAAACAAATTCAAAATTCCAATGTCAAAACGCCTTAAATGTAACCCCGTCTGAAGATGTACAGTTATTATTGATTTTTCGTCATTGTTTCGGATTTCGATTTCGAATTTATATTTTAATACCTGGTGTTAACCACTATCCAATAGGAGAAATTTATGTCCATACCACTTTCAGACATCGTCGTCATCGGCGCGGTCAGAACCCCCATGGGCCGTTTCGGCGGCACCATCAAGGATGTTCCCTCATATGATCTGGGGGCTGCGGCCATCCGCGAGGCGCTTCGAAGGGCCGGAATTCAGGGCAGTGATGTATCGGAAGTCATCTACGGTTCCTGCCGCCAGGCCGGAAACGGCCCGAATCCTTCCCGGACCGCCAGCTTAAAGGCCGGCATCCCCATTCACATTTCCACCAACACCATCAACATGGCCTGCCCCTCGGGCATGAAATGCGTTCACCTGGCAACTGAGGCCCTTCGCCTGGAAGACAGCGAGATCGTGGTTGCAGGCGGTATGGATTCCATGAGCACGATTCCCTATCTGCTGAAAGGCGTCAGGTGGCAGGGATTCCGGATGGGCCCGAAAACCATCGAAGATGGCTGGAGCGACTCCATAGACCCCACCACCGGCCAGGGAATGGGTGACACGGCGGAAAATCTGGTTGAAAAATACGGACTGAAACGCGAAGATCTCGATCAATTTGCCGTATCCAGCCACCTGAAAGCGGCCCGTGCTCAGAAAGGAAGGCCTTTTCGATGAAGAAATCGTATCGATTGAAGTGCCTGCAGCCAGTAAAAAAGATGCGCCGGGGATTTTTGCCAAGGATGAGACCATCCGATACGATGCCAGCGCCGCACAGATGGCCAAACTGTCGTCGTCGTTTCGAAAGGGCGGATGCGTCACCGCCGGCAATTCCTGCGGCCTGAGCGACGGGGCCTGCGCGGTTGTGGTTACCACACGGGAAAGGGCAAAGGCCATGGGCGCAAAGCCCCTGTTTTCGTTTGTCAGCTTCGCCCAGGCGGCGGTTGAGCCATCAACCATGGGCGAAGGACCCGGCGTTGTCATTCCCATTGCGCTTAAAAAAGCAGGTATGACCCTCGGCGACATGGATTTGTTTGAAATCAATGAAGCCTTTGCCGCGCAGGTGCTGACCAACATCCAGACCCTGAATCTGGATACCGCCAAACTCAACATTCATGGCGGCGCCATTGCCCTGGGGCACCCAACGGGCATCAGCGGATGCCGGATTCTGATCACCGGATACCATGCGCTGAAAACAATGGACAAGGAAATGCTTTGTGCTTCCATCTGCGGCGGCGGCGGAGTCACCACGGCCATGATCATCCGCAGAGAGCTATAACGGGTTAGAAAGGAGGCCAACTATGACAGATTCTCAAACCATCCGGACCAGTTATGCCGATGGCGTTGCCCGCCTGACATTTGCCAGGCCCAAACACAATGTGTTCAATATCGCGATGATGCAGGAGTTCAATGCGGCGCTGGCATCCCTGAACGCCGAAAAGGGCCTGAAATGCGTGGTGATTCTGGGAGAAGGTCCCAGTTGGTGCGCGGGCGTGGATGTCGGGGATCACAGACCGGAGCTGGTGGATCAGATGATCAGCACCTTCAACCAGGCGCTTCAATCGATCGAAGCCATTCCGGTTCCGACCATCGCGGCGGTTCACGGGGCCTGTCTCGGTGGCGGCATGGAATTTGCCATTGCCTGCGACATGGTGGTGGCCGCCAAAAAAGCCAAATTCGGCCAACCCGAGGTGAAGCTGGGTTTTTTCCCGCCCTATGCGGCCATCCGGCTGCCTGCCCTGGTGGGCCCTGCCAAAACAATCGAAATCTGCGCTACCGGCAGAACCTATTCCGCGGATGATGCGGTTGCCATGGGGTTTGTCGGTCGCGCAGTTGAAGACGAACTGTTTGATTCGGAAATTTCAAAACTTGTCGGAGAAATCCAGACCAGCAGCCCCCTGATTCTCCGTTTAACCAAACAGGCGGTCAAAATGCATCTCGGCATGAATTTTTCCGCAGCCCTCGACAGCGTCAGCGATCTTTTCCTCAATACCCTGATGAAAACTGAAGATACCCTGGAAGGTATCGCCAGTTTTTATGAAAAACGAAAAGCCGTGTGGAAAAACAAATAAATTGGGGATAAAGGGTGACGGGCAACAGGTTGACGGCCCGTCACCTGTCACGCTCCACAGCATTCCCTTGGAGGCCATAATGTCACAGATTCAAAAAATCGGCGTCATCGGCGCAGGTAACATGGGCAGCGGTATTGCCCAGAAGATTGCACAGGAAGGCATCCCTGTGGTCATGATCGACACCAAAGACGAATTCGTCCAAAAAGGGCTCGATACGATCCGGCGTTTGCTCCAGGAAGGTGTGGAACGCAAACTGTTCAAGCCCGAAAAAGTAGCGGAAATCCTGTCCCGAATTACGGCAACAACCGATTTTGAAGCGGTGCGTGACGCCGATCTGGTCATTGAGGCTGTTTTTGAAGACAAAGCCGTTAAAACCCAGCTTTTTAAGAAACTGGACGCCGTCTGCTCGGAGAAAACGATTCTGGCAACCAATACTTCAAGCTTTTATGTTCGGGAATTTGCCGAACAGATTTCGCGGCCGGACCGGTTTATCGGTCTGCATTATTTCTTTCATCCGGCAAAAAACCGACTACTGGAAATCATCCCCCATGCGGGGACCAGTTCTGAAACAATTGAAAAATCGATGCTGGCTGCCAAGCTTCACGGCAAAACGTCTATTCTCGTAAAAGATGCTCCGGGGTTTGCCGTCAACCGGTTTTTTGTGCCGTTTTTGAATGAAGCGGTCAGAATTCTGGAAGAAGGGCTTGCCGACATCCCGACCATCGAGGATGCTTCCAAGCGGGCGTTTAAAATCGGTATGGGGCCTTTTCAGCTGATGAACGTCACCGGAATTCCCATTGCCGTGCATGCGGCCACAACCCTGGGCAACGAGCTCGGGCCGTTTTATGCGCCCTGCGCTGCGCTGAAAGCGCAAATGGAAAAAAAGCAGAACTGGAACCTGGATGGGAATGTGGATGAATCCAGGATTCAGGCCGTGACCGACCGGATGTACGGGGTCTGTCTCGGCGTATCCGCGGCCCTGGTGGATGAAGGGGTCGCGTCCATCGAGGATACGGATCGCGGCGCCAAAATAGGGCTGAGGTGGACATTGGGGCCATTTGAAATCATGAATCGGATCGGCATTGATAAGACCCATGCCGTGGTTCAGACCATCAGCGAAAAATACCCCGATTTCACAATGCCAAAGCTCCTGGAAGTGCAGAAAAAAACCGGGAAACCCTTTGATTTTAATTTTGTCGATGTTACGGTGAAAGACGGCATTGCAACCATTACCCTGAACCGTCCGGAAGCCATGAACGCCCTCAATGAGCAGGTCGTGGCCCAGCTGGGAGGAGCGGTTTACAGAAGCTGAAAAACGGCCGGATGTCCGGGCAATCGTCATTCAAGGGGCGGGAAAAGCCTTTGTGGCAGGCGCCGACATCCGCTATTTCGTCAACAAAATCAAGGCCGACCGGATTCCGGACATTGTCGCGTTTACCCGCAAAGGTCACGACGTTTTCCTGAAGATTGAAAATTCGCCCAAGCTTACCATTGCCCTTCTGGATGGCCTTTCCCTTGGCGGCGGCAGTGAACTGGCTCTGGCCTGTCAGGCCATTGTGGCCACAACCGCCGGTTCCATGGCCTTTCCGGAAACCGGGATCGGCATTTTCCCCGGCCTGGGAGGCATGCTGCGACTGACCCGCCAGGTGGGGCCCGAGCTGGCCAAGTATTATGTCTTTACCGGTGCGTCCATCAGCGCACAGGATGCAAAAGATTTGGGTATTATTCAGAAACTGGTGGACCCCGCGGATATTCCGGCTGCCATTCAGGCCCTGGTTTCAGAAGGCAGGCCGGATAAATACCGGTCCCGGATTCTTCCGGACAAATTCAAACCGCTTGCGGACATGTTTACGCTAAATCGCGTTGGTTCCTGGCTGGCGGGAAAAATCCCGGAGGGCGTATCTGCTGACAGCGGGGCTAAGACGCTGAAAACCATCGGATTCAAAGCGCCGGTGGCCCTTAGGATTTCAGCGGAAATCATCGATCTGCAAATGGGAAAATCCATGACGGATGCGGTTGAAATCGAACTGGGCAATCTGTCTGCGATTTTTTCCACGGCCGATGCTCTGGAAGGACTGTCAACAGCGGGCCGGAAACGGCCGGAATTCAAGGGCGTTTGAATTGACGGCTCACCTTCATTCCAAAATGCCGGTGGACCCTTTGGTTCTGGAAGGCTGGGAGCGCCAGAACACACTGGATGAGCCCAGGCTTTCCGAAGTGGCCGAGATGTACCGGGAAACCGGCTTTGAAGTGCGCTTCGAGCCGTTTGACCCGGAGAAAGAAACCGGATGCACGGAATGCATGAAGGCATCTGCCGATAAATACAAGACCATTTATACACGGAGAATACAGGCTGAAGACTGAAAGCCGAAGATTGAAGTCAGATCGCTTCAAGTTTTCGCTTTCAAGAGTGGATGCGCTGAATTCTCTATCGCAAGGAGAGTTGATGATATGAGTATGATATCCTGGCAAATGACAGAAGTGAATAAGCCCATCGTAAAAATTGAATCCCCGACTGCCAACACCGGGGCAGGGTGAAGTACTTCTTAGAGTGGCCGGATGCGGTGTCTGCCATACCGATCTTGGCTTTTTCTATGACGGCGTGCGGACCAAATCCGCCCTGCCGCTGACCCTGGGCCACGAAATCAGCGGGTTTGTTGAAACCACAGGTCCCGGAGCCGAAGGCTGGAAGCAGAAAGCGGTTATTGTTCCGGCAGTCATGCCCTGCGGTGGATGCGATGTCTGCGACAGAGAGCTCGGAAATATCTGCCCGACGCAGAAAATGCCCGGAAACGATATTCAGGGCGGATTCGCCAGCCACATACTGGTTCCGGCAGCTCAGCTCTGCGAGGTTCCGGTAAATGTGGACGGAAAACCCATGGGACAGGCCGATGTTTCTCTGGCTGAGATATCCGTGATTGCCGACGCCCTGACCACCCCATATCAGGCCATTGTGGAATCGGGCCTCAGCGACCAGGACACCGCCATTTTTATCGGCGTGGGCGGAGTCGGGGGGTTTGGTGCTCAGATTGCCAAGACGTTCGGTGCCACCGTTATTGCCATCGATGTGGATTCGGCCAAGCTGGAAGCCCTGTCACCCTATGTTGACGCCACATTCAACGCCCGGGAAATGGCTTTTAAAGATCTTCGCAAGGCTGTTTCCGATTTTGTGAAAAGCAAGGGCAGGCGGCGAACGGAATGGAAAATTTTCGAAACCTCCGGAACCGCGGCAGGCCAGAAAACCGCCTTCGGGCTCCTGGTTCACGGCGCCTCCCTTGCGGTAGTCGGCTTTACCATGGATACCGTGGATATCCGGCTGTCCAATCTCATGGCTTTTCACGCATCAGCCAGAGGAAGCTGGGGCTGCATTCCCAGATATTACCCGGCTGTTTTAAACCTTGTTCTGTCGGACAAGGTGAAAATCAAGCCGTTTGTCAAATGCTTTCCGCTGTCTGAAATCAACACGGTGTTTGAAATGGTTCACAGCCGGAAAATCCAGCAGCGGCCTGTTCTGGTTCCGTAATCGCTTGCCGGACACCATGAATATTTATTACCTGAACCGAAAGCCGGTTCAGGTAAAATTCAAATATCGAAATCCGAAATTCTAAGGAACGAAATATGCATAAACTCCTGACCGACCAACCCGGCGCAACCATGGTGCTGCTGGGAAACGAAGCCATTGCCCGGGGAGCCATCGAGGCCGGTGTAGCGGTTGCCACTACCTATCCCGGCACGCCGTCCTCGGAAATCTCCCTGAATTTTTTTCAGATATCCCAGGAATCAAGCCTGTATTTCGAATACAGCACCAATGAAAAAGTTTCCCTGGAAGTGGCTGCGGCAACGGCCAATTCCGGGGTTCGCAGCATGTGCGTCATGAAACACGTGGGCCTGAATGTGGCGGCAGACGCCCTGATGACCCTTGCCTATGTCGGGGTCAAGGGCGGCCTGGTGATTCTGACCGCGGACGATCCCTTCATGTTCTCCAGCCAGAACGAGCAGGACAACCGGTATTACGGCAAGCTCTCGGGGCTTCCGGTCCTGGAGCCGTCCTCGGTTGAAGAGGCCAAGAACATGATTCCCTATGCCTTTGAACTTTCCGAAGCCCTGCAGGAACCCGTGATTTTCCGCACGACGACCCGGATCAATCATTCGACGGCGCCTGTCACTCTGGGAAAGATCCGAGAGCGGGTTTGCAAGGGGGATTTTGCCAAGGATCCGCTTAATTATGTTACGGTTCCGGCCATTTCCCGAAAACTTCACGTCAAACTTCTGGCCAATCTGGACAAGGCGGCCGAGCACTCTGAAACATCCCCCTACAATTTTGTGTCTGGAAACGGGCCCTGGGGACTGGTCTGCAACGGCGTCAGCTATGCCTATCTGACCGATGCCGTCCGGGATCTCGGCATCGGGGATAAGGTCAGCATCCTTCGTATCGGGTTTTCAAATCCCATGCCCGAAAAGATGATCAAGGCATTTCTGGCAACCTGTGAAAAAGTGCTGGTCATTGAAGAAGGCGAACCCTTTATGGAAGAGGCCATCAAAGCCTTTGCCCAGGAAGCCGCTTTCACCCTCCCGATCCGCGGCAAGGGAAAAGAACTGTTTTCAAGGCTATATGAATTCAACCCCCGGCTCGTCCGTCAGGTCGTGGCGGCCTATTTTGGCGTAGACGTTGCGGCGCCAGCCCTGCTGGATCTCTCCGATGTTCCGGAAATTCCCCAGCGGCCGCCCAATCTCTGCGCCGGATGTTCCCATCGGGCCACGTTCTATGCGGTGAAAAAAGCCGCGGAAGGCATGCAGACCATTTACCCGACGGATATCGGCTGCTATACGCTGGGGTTTATGCCCCCGCTTTCCATGGGCGATTTTCTGATCTGCATGGGATCATCCGTCGGCACTTCCTGCGGGTTCTCGAAAGTCACGGACAAAAAAGTGGTTTCCTTTATTGGAGACTCCACGTTTTTCCATTCCGGTATGCCCGGTTTGGCCAATGCGGTCTTCAACAACCACAATTTCACTTTTGTGATTCTGGATAACGGCATTACGGCCATGACCGGCCATCAGCCCAATCCCGGCGTGGATATGGGGCTGATGAACCTTTCGGGATACGGACGGATCTCCATCGAAGCCGTTGTCCGGGCGCTTGGCGTTACCCATGTTTCGATCATTCAGCCCTACAAGGTGAAAAAGAGCATTGAAGCGCTCCGGGAAGCTTTCGAATTTAAAGGGGTATCTGTCGTGATCGCCCAGGAAATGTGCACGCTCTATGCCAAAGGGCATAAAAAAACCAAGTCCCGGGCCTATTATGTCAGCGACAAATGCCGGAATCACCGCGACTGTATCAGCCAACTGGCCTGTCCTGCCTTTTATCTGGATGCTGAAAAGGTTAAGATCGATCCGGTCATGTGTGCCGGATGTGCGGTATGCGCCCAGATCTGTCCGGAAAACGCCATCCTGCCTGTAAAGGCTTGACCATATGTTTCATTCAACTGTAAAGGAATTGTCAACATGTCAGACATTACGCGATTAATACTCGTGGCCGTCGGGGGGCAGGGAAACCTTCTGGCGTCCAGCGTCCTGGGAGAAGCAGCCCTGCTGGCCGGAATTCCCCTTCGGATGAGCGAAATTCACGGAATGGCACAGCGGGGCGGCGTCGTGGAATCCGCGCTGGTGTTCGGAAACGCCCAGAGCACGATCATCTCCGATGGTGAGGCCGATGTTCTGGTGGGATTTGAACCTTCGGAAACCCTTCGCGCCCTGAACAAATGCAATGCCAAGAGCGTTGTCATCACCAACCTTTCCCCGCTTCCACCCTTTACCGTGGGCATCGGCAAAGGGGTGTATCCGGATATTGCAAAGCTTCAGGAATTGATCCGCGCCAAAACGTCCCGGCTCATCGCCCTGAACGCCGTGGACCTGGCAAAAACTGCGGGAAACGTCCTGTCGGTAAACATGGTTCTTCTGGGCGCGCTGATTCAGACCGGCATCCTGCCGGTTACCGCTGATAACGTCAAAACGGCAATCCGGACCAAAACCAAAGCCGCATTTGTGGATATTAACATCAAAGCCCTTGATCTGGGTTTTGAAGCTGCTTCCAGGCAATAACCCCGAAACGATCACATTTACTGAAACTGGATCCATTTCCAAGACCAGGATGCTAAAAAACATCCTGGTCTTTTTTATGCGCCTAAACGCCGAAAAACTAAAGTTCCCAGGGGGTTGCATCGCCGGATTTGAACTTGGCGGGCATTTTGAACTTGCCGGCAGTCACCGCCATTTTCACCAGCCTCAGGGTCTCGTCCCATCCCTTTTCGTTCATCAAGGTGAACGGTCCTTTTGGCCAGGCCAGAGACGTGCAGACACCCAGTTCCAGGTCTTTGACCGAAACCACGCCTTTTTCGATCAGATGGGCGGAGATGCAGAATATGGAACCCAGCAACAGGTCGCCTACGGCGCTGCGCGCGGCCGGATCTTCCAGAATGGGGCCGTCGTTCAGGTCCCACACCTTTCCACTCTCAAAATAGGTCTTTAACTGTTCCGGAACCGGCGGGAATCCGATATCCGAATCTGCCAGGTATTCTACCATGGAAACACCGGCATGGTAAGCTGTGCCCAGGCCCGACCCGCTTTGTACCCACATGATGCCGTATTTGACGCCCAGAACCTTTTGGGAGATATTCTCAAGCGTTGCCGCATTGTATGTGTCACCCAAAAATGAGTCGAGGACCAGGTAGCTGGTGATAAAGATTGGATTGATGGCGAAACCCGGAAAATCCATTACCGTAATCGGAACCTTTTTATTCTGCTTTGAAAAGGCCATGAGTGCCTCGTAGGTTTCATTACTGGTCTTTTTCTGGCGGATCACTTCAACCAGACGGTTGACGTTGGCCGGGAAAAAATAGTGCAGGCCGGCGGTCCGCTCCGGATTGGCCACTTTTTCCATGAGTTTTTCAATCAGAAATGTCGACGTATTGCTCACGATAATGGTGTCTTTGGGCACCACCTTGGACAGTTCTCCGAAAATTTGAATCTTCAGATCCATTTTTTCAATGGCTGCCTCGATGATCAGATCACACACAGCCATGTCTTCGAATTTGGAAGAGCCGCTGATCATTCCGCAAATGTTATCCATATCCGCCTGCGTCATCTTCCCCAGGGACACCCTTTTGGCCAGTGCCTTCAGCACAAACTTGTCGTACATGGACGTGACCAGATCGTCGTTGAGTTCCTTGAATACGACTTTATACCCGTTGGTTGCAGCATTGAGGCCGATGGCGGCCCCCATCACACCAAAACCTATGATTCCCACCGTCTTGATTTCCTTCATTTCACTCCTCCTTAAGTTTATGTGAGTGTAGATAATTCATCACTAAGGGTAAGCACTGCCGTCAGTCATTGAATTGATTTAAACGTTAACTGTTAATATATTTACAATTCACCGTCAATGTCAAATGAAAGTTGAAGAATTAGAGAATATCCCCGCTGCGATCCCCTCCACAAGAAAGATACCGGATCCATCCGACAAGGATGCTTATATGCATGAATAAGATTCATCGTATTAGAGAATTTATTTTATTGACATTCGTATGGTTAATTCATATGGATGTACAAGCTATAAAGTGATTATAATGTGATTGATTTGATCCCAATCAACATTCACAGAAAAAGAGCTCATAGAAAGCAATAAAGACAGATTATCAATAACTGGAGGTTTCACGTGAACTACTCGAAATACGCTGCGATACATGCCCGCCATCTTTCCGATAAAATCTGCCTTATCGAAAGAACGCCCTCAAAAGGAGAACGACGCACCCTCACATGGAAGCAATTTAATGATGCCATCAATCGAACAGCCAATTACCTGTCCAAAGAATGCAATGTTAAAGACGGTGATTATGTCATGCATCTTCAGAATAACTCTCTGGAATGGCTGATAACCTATTACGGCATTATTCGTCTGGGCGCGATCGTCGTCCCGCTGAATTTCAGATTTGAAGGTCCGGATATTCTGTTCGCCGCAAAAGTCTGCAATCCGGACGTATTCATTCTGGGGTCTGAATTCCTGAAAGTGGTTCAACCCATTCAGAAGGATCTGAGCACGGTGAAAACCTATATCGGTGTGGGACGGGACGTGCCGTCGGAAATGATAGATTACGGGCGTATCGCCGAATATCCCGATATTTCGGATGCGCTTGTGGATGTGGATGACCATCATGATCTGACGATGATGTTTACCTCCGGAACAACCGGCAATCCCAAACCGCTGATTCACACGCATTTTTCCTTAAAAAGCACGGCAGCCGGGAATGGCATGTCATATTTCGTCCAGAAAAATGACAATTATCTATTTTTTCTGCCCCTGTATCACAGTGGGACGATGTTTTTATGGGCGCCGTTTTATGCGACCGGAGCCACCGGCACCATCATTCGTGATTTTAAGGATCCCAAAACGATTATTGAAGCAATCGCTGAGGAAAAGTGTACGGATACGCTGTTTGTCGTTCCCATTGCCATCGCCATTTTAAATGCCATCGCCGAAAAGACGCTTTGTCTATCCGACTATGATCTGTCCTCATGGAAATACCTGGAAATCGGAGCCCAGCCGGTTCCGTTTGACATCATGAAGAAACTTGTCGAGACGTTTCCGGCCAAGGTCTCCAATATTTACGGCATCACGGAAGGCGGCGGCGGCGGACTTTTCAACCTGTATTCAGAAGACGTGCTGAGGAAACCGGGCTCAATCGGAAAGCCGACCTACGGGGTTGAGGCGAAGATTATCGATTTTGATGGAAAAGAACTGCCTCCGGGACAGGTCGGAGAACTCCTTTTTTCTACGGACCGGATGATGAAAGGCTATCACAATAATCCGGAAATGACGGCGCAGACGCTGAAAAATGGGTGGCTGCATACCGGTGATTTGTTAAAAACAGATGAAGAAGGTTTCTATTATATCGTCGATCGCATGAAGGATATGGTGACAAGCGGCGGAGAGAATATTTTTCCGGTTGAAATCGAGGATGCGCTGATGGATCACCCGGATATCGATGATGTCGCCTGTATCGGGTATCCGGATGCCAGACTGGTTGAAATCGTCATGGCGGTTGTGCAGCTGAAACCGGGTAAAGCCATGACTGAAGAAGAACTGATCGCTTTTGCAAAAACAAAAATGGCTCTCTATAAAGTGCCGCGCAAAGTCATTTTCGATAGGGTTCTTCGCAGCCCGACAGGGAAGGTGATGAAACCCCAGTTACGTCAAAAATACACAGGTCGCAAGGAGGCCTTCCAGAAGCTGGACTGAGACTATCAAGATCTTGGGTTGACCCCGGAAAGAACCGGAAAAGGCTGGACTTGGAACATATTGAAATCGGCTCATCATTATACCTTAAAGGAGGATATCAATGCCCTGGAATGATACATTCGAATGCATGCCGGTTGCGGATCTTCAGAAATTCCAACTGGAAAAGCTGAAAGAGACCGTGGCGTGGGCGTATGAAAGAGTCCCTTTTTACCGCCATAAACTGGAAGAATTAAAAATCAGGCCGGACGATATTCAGTGCCTGGAAGACATTGCCAAACTTCCCTTTACAGTCAAAAATGATCTGCGGGACAATTACCCGTTCGGACTCTGCGCGGTCCCCCTGAAAGAAGTGGTACGGGTGCACGCCTCTTCCGGAACCACCGGCAAACCCATCACCGGCCCGTATACCGCAGATGACCTGGAACAATGGACCGAATGCATGGCCAGAACCCTGTGGTCTGCCGGCTTACGGCCGGACGATGTCGTCCAGAATGCCTATGGACACGGACTGTTTACCGGCGGCCTCGGGTTTCACCAGGGCGCAACGCGTCTGGGCTGTACGGTCGTTCCCACAAGTTCTGGCCTGACCGAGCGCCAGATCATGCTGATGAAGGATTTCGGAGCCACCGCCCTGTTCTCGACTCCGTCCTATGCCCTGACCATCGCGGAAAGGGCTGAGGAGTTGAAAGTCAACCTTAAAGACCTGCCGCTTCGGGTCGGTGTTTTTGGTGCAGAGCCCTGGACCATCGCCATGCGCGAGGAGATTGAGCGCCGCATGGGCATCCGGGCCAACGAAGCCTACGGCCTGACGGAGCTTTGCGGACCCGGCGTTGCATTTGACTGCGAAGCCCAGGATGGTCTGCATATCAACGAAGACCATTTTCTGGCTGAAATCGTGGATCCCGGCACATTCGAGCCGCTCCCGCTCGGCGAAAAAGGGGAGTTGATCTTTACCTCCCTGCAGCGCCGTGCCATGCCCATGCTGCGCTACCGGACAAAGGATATTACCTGTTTCCGCCGTGAGACCTGCGCCTGCGGCAGAACACTGCTCAAGATGGACAAGCTTTCCGGCAGAACCGATGACATGCTGATCATCAGCGGCGTCAACGTATTTCCTTCCCAGATTGAAGCCCTGCTTCTGGAAATTCCCGAAGTGGAGCCCCAATACCGCCTGCTGGTCCGCAAAAAAGGATATCTGGATCATCTGGTTGTTCAGGTTGAAGGAAAAAAAGAAATCTATGAGGCCGGCGGTGAAAAGCGCCTTGAAATCGAATCCAAAGTCTCCGCCCACATCAAGGGAATGATGGGTGTGGGCGTTGAAGTCAACATCGTCGAGCCCAAGTTTATCACCCGAAGCGAAGGAAAAGCCCTGCGGGTGGTGGACGAAAGGCCAAGGCATTTGCGCTGACGCCGGATCTTTGCAGGGCCGGTCCATTGCAGTCAAAGGAAGATATAGGCTTTTGTGAAAAACCAATCGCATTCCGAATCTCCCATATCGTGTCTCAGCGCTGAACAGCGCTATCGCGCGTTTCTGGAATTTATGCCGGACCCGGTATTTGTCTTTAATCTGGACAATACCGTTTCATACCTGAACCCTGCCTTTGAAAAGGTCTTCGGATGGTCCCTGTCGGAACTCGAAGGTAAAATCATTCCCTTTGTTCCGGAATCCGCAAAAGAGCAAACCCGGCTCGGAATCGAAAAACTCTACAGCGAAAAAGCCATTCACGGATTTGAAACCCAGCGCCTGACCCGTGACGGCAGGCTGCTGGATATCGTGGTGGACGGGGCTATTTTTTATGATGAACACTGCCGGCCAGCCGGTCAGGTGATTACCCTCCGGGATGTGACCCGTGAAAAACGGGTGGGCCGGATGAATCAGGCCCTGTTGCGTATCGCCAATTCGCTGTATCAGTTTCGCAGGCTGGAGGACCGCCTGGAGTTCATCATCCAGGAAGTTCAGGAACTCCTGGCTGTCAGGGGCGCTTCGGTCATCCTGCTGGATGCGGAAAAACAGGAGTTTTATTTTCCCGTAGCCAATTTTGAGGATGCCGGCACCGAAGAACGCATGCGGGAAATTCGCTTCCCGGCGGACAAGGGCGTGGCCGGCCATGTGTATCGCACCGGAAAACCCCTGATTGTTCCGGACTATCCCCGCAGCCCGTATTTTTTTCCTGTCGTGGATATGAAGTCCGGCTATCAGACGCTCAATATGCTCGATGTACCCATTCAGATTCCGGAGCGGATGATCGGCGTGCTGTGCGCAGTGAATAAAAAAGAAGGCGAATTTGACCAGACCGATGTCGAATTTTTAAGCGCCATCGCAAGCGCCGTCGCCTTTCCCATCGAAAACGCCCGCATCAACGCGGAACTTCGTCTTTCCTATGAAGAGGTCCAAACCCTGAGCCGCGCCAAGGACAGGGTGATTCATCATCTCTCTCATGAGCTGAAAACGCCGGTATCCGTCCTTTCCGCTTCATTGGGCCTGCTGGGAAAAAAAATCTCCGGGAAAAATGAAGATCCGGGCGTCCAGCGCATTCTGGAACGGGCCCAGCGCAGCCTGGCACGGATCCTGGACATGCAGTATCAGGTTCAGGATATTCTTCGGCAGCGCGATTACCGGGCCTACGATCTGCTTTCGGTGCTGATGGACAACTGCGCGGACATGCTTGAAACCCTTGCGGACGAAGCCTGTGAAGCGGGGACGGCTTCCCGGAAAATCCGGAGCCGGATTCAAGAATTGTTCGGGCCGGTGGATTCTGTTTCCGAAGAGATCCAGCTGGATGTGTTTGCCGAAAACGTCATCCGTGAACTGGAACCCCGGTTTGCCCATCGCAACTGTCGAATCCTTCGCCAGTTTGCGCCCACGCCCCCTGTTTTTATTCCCAAAGACGTGCTATATAAACTTATCGAAGGGCTTCTTCGAAACGCCATCGAAAATACCCCGGACTCTGGACTGATCGAAATCGGCATTCGCAGTCAGGCCTCCGGTTCCGAGCTCGAGATTAAGGATTACGGTATCGGCATCACTGCTGAAAACCAGAAATTGATTTTTGAAAGCCATGTCACGACCATGGAGCCGCTTCAGTATGCCACCCGCAGCCCCTACGATTTTCACGCCGGCGGCAAGGGATTTGATCTGCTGAGGATGAAGATATTTTCCGAACGCTATCATTTCTCGATTCGCATGCGCTCCAACCGCTGCATGTATATTCCCGAAGATACGGACTTGTGTCCGGGGGATGTACGGCAATGCAGCCACTGCAACACCCTGGAGGACTGCCTGCGATCCGGCGGAACCACGATGACGGTAAGTTTTATATGAAAAACGAAAACGGGTTTTTTCGCGACATCGAAATTGAATTTTTAATCCATGAGCTCAAAGATCCGGTTTCGGTGATTGAAACGGGCATTCGAACGCTTCTGGAACGCCGAGAAACGCATGGGCCGCTTTCTGCGCGACAGGAAAAAACGCTGAAGCGCGTCTTAAGAAATGTCCAGAAAGCGCGAAGCATGATGTACGGGCTTCTGGAAATCGGGCGATCTCAGGCAGGGTGCTTTGCCTGCTCGAGCTTTCAGCTGGTGCCGACGGTTCAGGATACGTTGATGGAAGCGGTGGAGTCGGTCTGTCCCTCTGTTTTTGATCAGATCACGCTGCTCGACAGCCCGGAAGAAACCCTTGCGTTTTTATCCAGCCAATGTATCTATGTGCATATCGATTCGGAAGTCTCTCAGCTTGAGATGAATCAGGACGAAGTCAAATTCCGGCAGATTGCCGGCAATCTGATCAAAAACGCCCTGCACCATCGCAGGCAGCGCGTGGATATCGGCCTGGGCTGTCAAAATAAAATGGTGCGGATCGAGGTTTCCGATGACGGACCGGGAATCGGCGCCGAACACCACGAAATGGTTTTTCGCAGATACACGCAGCTAAAGGCCGATGATGCGCTGTCGCGCACCGGACACGGGCTCGGGCTGGCCGGTGCATTGATTCTGGCGCAATCCATGGGCGGAACCATCGAAATCATCAGCCGGAAAGGCAAGGGCGCCACGTTTCGGCTGATGCTTCCCCTGGCGTTGAATTCTCAAGACAGGGACGTTCCTTCATCCACACCGTAATCTTATTTTCAAGGAGACTGCAAGCAATGGGCGAATCCGTATCTCATATCACAGGCAAACATATTCTGGCGGTTGATGATGAAGAAGATGTTCTGGAAACCATCGAAGACATTCTGGAAGGGGCCAAGGTGGATCGCGCCAGGGATTATGAATCCGCTTCCCGGAAAATCCGGGACAATATCTATGATCTGGCCATACTGGACATCATGGGGGTCAACGGGCTGCAGCTTTTAGAGGAGTCGGTCGCCCGGGGAATCCCCACGGTCATGCTGACCGCCCATGCCGTCAATCCGGAAACCCTGATGTCTTCCATCCGAAAAGGCGCCATTTCCTATCTTCCCAAGGAAATGCTGGCGGAACTGGATAGCCTGCTGAACGAACTGCTTGACGCCAGAGCACAGGGAAAGCCGCCGTGGCGCCTCTTGTTCGACAAGCTGGGAAAATACTTTGACGAGCGGTTCGGAAGTGACTGGAAAGAAAAAGACAAGGCGTTCTGGTCGGATTTCAGCCGAACCTACCAGATCGGCAAGGGCATTCAGGAGCGGCTCCAGCATGACCCCACGATTCAGGGAAAAGGAATATAGAAAACAGGCTGAAGACCAACGACCGAAGGCTGATGGTTTTCCTTCAACCTTCGGTCTTTAGCCTTTTACAGGATTGCCGCGTGATATTCCTGAAGGGACCTGACCTGAGGCGGCCCTTCGCGGCGCGCGGCGATCCCTTTTGCTGCCGAAATGGCGGCTGCCGTGGTGGTGATATAGGGTGTTTTGTATCGGATCGCGGCTTTCCGGATCGCACTGCCGTCTTCCGAACTGCGCCGGCCGCTGGGGGTGTTGACGATCAGATTCACCTCGCCGTTTTTCAGGGCATCCACAAGATCCGGCCGTCCATACCCCAGTTTTTTAACCTCCTGGGATGCAATGCCGTTTTGTTTGAAAAAATCGTGAGTCCCCCGGGTGGCCATCAACCGGAAACCCATGTCGCGGAAAAGGCGGGCAGGCTCCATGGCCGCCTGCTTATCCAGATCCGAAACCGTGAACAGCACCCCGCCTTCCAGCGGCAGCGGCGTCTGCGTGGCTTCCTGAGCCTTGAAAAACGCGCGGCCGAAATTCCGCGAAAGCCCCAGCACCTCCCCGGTTGACCGCATTTCCGGCCCCAGCACCGGGTCCACTTCCGGAAACATGTTGAACGGAAACACCGATTCCTTCACACCGAAATGGGGAATGACAGCAGGCGTCAGGTTGAGATCCGACAGCTTTTTCCCCAGAATGATTTCGGTGGCGATTCGGGCCATGGAGATATTGCAGACCTTGGATACGATCGGAACGGTCCGGGAGGCTCTGGGATTGGCCTCCAGCACATACACCGTGTTGAAGAAAATCGCATACTGAATATTCATCAGCCCCACGACCCCCAATTCGGAAGCGATTTTCCGGGTATATTCCCGGATGGTCTCCACGTGCTTGGTCGGAATGCCGATCGTGGGAATGACGCAGGCCGAATCACCCGAATGAATGCCGGCAAGCTCAATATGCTCCATGACAGCGGGAACAAACGCATCGGTGCCGTCCGCGATGGCGTCCGCTTCGGCCTCGATGGCGTTGTCGAGAAATTTATCGATATAAATGGGCCGCTCCGGTGAAACCGCCACGGCAACTTTCATATAATGCCGCAGCATTTCCTCGTCATGAACAATTTCCATGGCCCGTCCGCCCAGAACATAAGAAGGCCGGACGATCAGCGGATATCCGATGGCTGTGGCAATGGCAAGGGCCTCATCGGCTGTTCCGGCCAGTCCGGATTCGGGTTGAGGAATGGCCATCCGCCGCATGATCCGGCTGAAACGCTCCCTGTCTTCGGCCAGGTCGATGGTTTCAGGGCTGGTTCCCAGGATTTTCACGCCGGCTGCCGCCAGTTCGGCGGCGATGTTCAGGGGAGTCTGCCCGCCGAACTGAACGATCACGCCTTCGGGACGCTCTTTTTCATAAATGCTGAGGACGTCTTCAACGGTCAGGGGCTCAAAATAGAGCTTGTCGGAGGTATCGTAATCCGTGGATACGGTTTCCGGGTTGCAGTTGACCATGATGGATTCGTAGCCTGCATCCCGTATGGCGAATGCGGCATGGACGCAGCAGTAGTCAAATTCGATTCCCTGCCCGATGCGATTTGGCCCGCCGCCAAGCACCATGATTTTCTTCCGGCTGCTGACCGGCACGCTGTCCGGCGCATTGTAGGTTGAAAAATAATAGGCTGCGTTTTCCACACCGCTGACAGGCACCGCTTCCCATGCTTCGGCCATGCCGGCGGCCTTTCGCCGGCTGCGCACCTGTTCCTCTGGAATCTCCAGTATCTTTGCCAGATATTTGTCGGCAAATCCGTCTTTTTTTGCCAGGATCAGCAGATCATCCGGAAGCGCTTTTCCTTTGTACTTCAGGATGTCATTTTCAAGCGACACAAGCTCTTTCATCTGCTCTAGAAACCAAGGCTTGATATGCGTTTTTTCGTAAAGGGTTGTTAAATCCGCGCCTTTTCGAATCGCCTCATAAAGAATAAACTGCCGCTCGCTGGACGGGGTTCCCAGCATGGCCATCAGGCTGTTTAAAGGCTGCTGGTGAAAATCCTTGGCAAACCCCAGTCCGTAACGGCCGATTTCAAGAGAGCGAATGGCTTTTTGAAGGGCTTCCTTGTAATTTTTACCGATGCTCATGACTTCGCCCACAGCGCGCATCTGGGTGCCCAGACGGTCTTCGACGCCGGGAAATTTTTCAAATGCCCATCTGGCGAACTTGACCACCACATAGTCGCCGGACGGGGTGTACTTTTCAAGGGTTCCGTCTCTCCAGTAGGGGATTTCATCCAGGGTCATGCCGCCTGCCAGCAGTGAGGACACCTGGGCGATGGGAAATCCGGTGGCTTTGGAAGCAAGGGCCGAAGACCGCGAGGTTCGGGGGTTGATTTCGATCACTACCACCCGACCCGTCTTTGGATCATGGGCGAACTGGACATTGGTGCCGCCGATGACTTCAATGGCTTCTACAATCCGGTAGGAATAATCCTGAAGCTTTTTTTGAAGTTCCGGCGATATGGTCAGCATGGGGGCCGTGCAGTAGCTGTCTCCGGTATGAATGCCCATGGCGTCCACATTCTCGATAAAGCAGACGGTGATCATCTGGTTTTTGGCATCCCGGACCACCTCCAGCTCCAGCTCTTCCCAGCCCAGAACCGATTCCTCCACCAGTATCTGATGCACCCGGCTGGCGGCAAGGCCCCGCGCCGCAATCACCCGAAGCTCTTCGACATTGTAAACCAGACCACCGCCGGTTCCGCCCATGGTATAGGCAGGACGGATCACCACCGGATAACCCAGGCTCTCGGCAGTTTTTTCAGCATCTTCAACCGTGTTCACCGCCTGGCTGCGGGGCATTTCAATGCCCAGTCGATTCATGGTTTCCTTGAACGCCGTCCGGTCCTCGCCGCGTTCGATGGCATCGATATTGACTCCGATGACCTTGACCCCGTATTCGGCCAGAACGCCGCCGGCATACAGCTCAGAGGCCAGATTCAGCGCCGTCTGACCGCCAAGATTCGGCAGCAGGGCATCAGGACGTTCCTTGGCGATGATTTCCGTAAGAACCTTGACGTTCAATGGCTCGATATAGGTAACGTCCGCCATGCCCGGATCGGTCATGATGGTTGCGGGGTTTGAATTCACCAGAACGATCTCGTATCCCATGGACCGCAGGGCCTTGCAGGCCTGGGTTCCGGAATAGTCAAATTCGCAGGCCTGCCCGATGATAATGGGGCCTGAGCCGATAATCAGCACTTTGCGGATATCCTGTCTTACGGGCATTTACATCCTCCAATAGAGTTTTTGATCGCAGGTTACGGGGCCGATGATTTGGAGCCAAAACATGTTAAGCCAAACTAACCAACATGAGCCAGAATAAAAGCCGGACATCATGCCGGATAAATAACCCCTCTGTATGATATTTCGAAAACAGTATGTATTAAACTGAAATATTTATATATTTTATGAAGATGTAACCCGAATATACGATTAAATCAAGTAAAAATAAAGGCGGCAGTGTGCGGGAGAATAAGTTCAACTTACTGCAATGGGGGTTCTGGCGTCAAACTCCATCCGGGTTCTTGAACCGGTTCGGCTATCAGAGAATATGATCGCAATTTCCCCAGGGAAGATCAGCTAACCGATCGCAGTTCTGATGAATTTTTGGGGCATAAAAACACACTATTGCAAATATATCGCTATCCAGGCGTTGGAGAAATCCGTGCCGAGTGCGATGGAATTTCATTATATTGATGGTGGTGTGTCTGTTTTGCAACGCCAATGTGAACGGATATTATATGGATTGGAGAAGCGTTAATTTGTTTGCAGAAATGGCAGCATTGTCATAGGGTATTTTTGGAAAATTATTGAATTTGGCTTTAGGAGCTGGTCGCGAGAGTCAATGATACCGGTCGTATCCATTAAGATGGCCGGACTCAACAATATGAGCAAGTATGTGCAACACAACTCGAATTTCAAACATAGGTTGCCACTATGACTAAAAAGCCAACATACGAAGAGCTTGAGCAACGAGTTCTGGAATTAGAGAAAGCCGATTTCAAGCGCAAACAGGCTGAAACATGCAATGTGGGAGAGTGAGAGTCTTCTCAGCAGCATCTTCCGTGCTGCTCCTACAGGGATCGGTGTAGTGAGCAACCGAATTTTGCTGGCTGTTAATGACCGGGTCTGTGATATGCTCGGTTACAGCCGGGAAGAAATGATCGGCCATAGCGCCAGGATGCTGTACCCAAGTGAAGCCCATTTTGAATATGTGGGCACGGAAAAATACCGTCAGATCCTCCAATGTGGAACCGGCACGGTAGAAACGCTCTGGCAGTGTAAAGATGGCCGCGTAATAGACATACTGATGAGCTCTGCCCCCATTAATCCCGAGGATCTCGCTGCGGGAGTGACATTCACTGCTCTCGATATCACTGAACGTAAAAAAGCAGAGGGATCGCTGCGAGAGAGTGAGGCCATGCAACGCATCCTGCTGGACAATCTTCCTGCCGGAGTAATCATCGTAGACCCTTTGACCCGGAGCATCGAGAGAGTAAATGATTATGCGGCCGCTTTGTTTGGCGGTCCGATTGACTGCCTTATAGGCCAAAGATGTCACACATTATTATGTCCTGTAAACGATGGGGCATGTCCCATATGTGACTTGGGCAATACAGTGGAAAACTCAGAGTGTGAGATTCTTCGAAATGACGGCAGTCGTCTGCCCGTTATCAAAACCGTGAAGCGAATCCAGTTAAAGGTCAAGAGAAGCTTCTGGAATGCTTTGTGGATGTTTCTGACCGCAAGCAGGCAGAGGAAGATCGCGCACTGAACGCTCAGCGCACGCAAGCGCTTCTGCATCTGAACCAGATGACGGAAGCAACACTGCAGGAGATCACGGACTTCGCCTTGGAGGAAGCCGTAAGGTTGACCAAAAGCACTATCGGTTATCTTGCTTTTCTCAACGACGACGAGAATGTTCTGGCCATGCACTCGTGGTCGAAATCGGCAATGGCGGCGTGTGCCATTGCCGACAAGCCGATCATTTACCCGATCGAGACCACCGGCCTCTGGGGAGAAGCGGTACGGCAGCGCCGGCCTGTTGTCACAAACGATTACATCACCGCCGGGCATTTGAAAAAAGGTTGTTCGGAGGGACACGTCGCCATAGGACGTCACATGAACACCCCGGTGTTCGATGGCGCCAGAATCGTTCTTGTGGCGGGTGTCGGCAACAAAGCCGAAGAGTACAATCAGGACGATGTCCAGCAGTTGTCACTGATTATGGAAGGCATGTGGCGGTTGATAGAACGCAAGCGGGCGGAGTTGGCACTTCGGGAAAATGAGGAAAAATTCCGTCTAACGTTTAGTTCCAGTCCAGATGCAGTGGTCATCAGTCGCCTGGATGACGGTCTAATTGTAGATGTCAATGAAGGGTTTACCCGAATGACCGGCTTCACCCTGGACGATTTTATCGGAAAAACGTACATGGAAATTGACTTATGGCATGATGCTTATTGACAGACAAATGTTATTTCATGGTCTTCGGGAAAAAGGTTTTTACGAGAACTTGGAAGGTCAATTCCGAAGGAAAAATGGCAGCCTTAGTACTGGATTGATGTCTGCCAGAGTCATTTCTCTCAAGGGTGTACCGCATATCATCTCCATTGTGCGAGATATCACAGAGCGCAAAATGGCAGAGGAAGCAATCGCCAAAGAAAGAACCCTTTCCGACAATATCATCAATTCTTTACCCGGCATTTTTTACATGTTTGATGATTTGGGGAAACTTGTACGTTGGAATAGAAAATTTGAGGAAGTAACCGGTTATTCGCCTGAAGAATTGCTTGGAATGCAACCAACTGATTTCTTTTCAGAAGAACACAAAAGCTATATCGCTTTACGCGTTCTGTCCGTATTTTCAGAAGGAGAGGCTTTTGCAGAAGCCCCTTTTCTGACAAAAGAAGGGGATAGTATACCTTACTTTTTCACCGGTCGACTCACCATATTAGATGGAAAGCAACATTTACTCGGTGTTGGAGTCGACATAACCGAGCGCATACGCGTAGAAGAGGAAAAGGATGCGCTCCAGGCAAAACTTCAGCAAGCTCAGAAATTTGAGGCAATCGGTACCCTCGCAGGTGGCGTCGCCCACGATTTCAACAACCTGTTGATGGGCATTCAGGGTCGTGCATCACTGCTTTCGTTCGATCTGGAACCTTCTCATCCCCATTGGGAGCATGTCAATGCCATCGAGGAATATATCCGCAGCGCAACGAGTCTTACCAAACAACTGTTGGGCTTTGCCAGGGGCGGCAAATATGAAGTCAATCCTGTTGATATGAATGAATTGGTGCGCGGCAGCTCCGCTATGTTCGGCCGGACAAAAAAACAAATTCGCATCCATACCAAATGCCAGGCAACACCTCTGGTGGTGGAAGCGGACAGGGGGCAGATCGAGCAGGTGCTCCTTAACATGTATATCAACGCATGGCAGGCAATGCCACCCGGTGGGGGGAATCTTTATCTGGAAACAAATATCGTCACGCTGGATCAGGTGAACTGTAAACCCCATCAGGGAGAGCCGGGACGATACGTCAAGGTTTCAATCACGGATACCGGATCCGGCATGGATGAAGCCACCCGTCTTCGAATTTTCGATCCGTTTTACACCACCAAGGAAATGGGCCGGGGAACCGGTCTGGGGTTGGCTTCAGCATATGGGATCATTAAGAATCACGGCGGGATGATTACAGTTTACAGTGAAATCGGTCACGGAACCACATTCAACATCTATCTGCCGGAATCAGATAAAGAATCTGATCGAGAGGTTCCTATCGAAAGAGGGCTCATCAAGGGATCGGCCACCATCCTTCTGGTTGATGATGAAGAGTTGATCATCGATGTCGGCCAGGCCATGCTGGAGAGGCTGGGCTATCGAGTCATGGTCTGCAGAGGTGGTCAGGAAGCCGTCAAGATGATCACTGACATGGGGGACGAAATCGATCTGGTAATCCTTGACATGATCATGCCTGGAATGGACGGGGGCATGACGTTTGACCGCATTCATGAGATTCAGCCAGACATGCCGGTTATTCTTTCCAGCGGATATGCTATCAACGGTCATGCGTACAAAATCATGCGCAGGGGCTGCAACGGGTTCATTCAAAAACCGTATAATTTTTCAGAGCTTTCAGAAAAAATTGGAAAAGTACTGGACAAGGTAAAAGGCTCCTCTCATGCTTAGTGATCCTAAACAGAAATATTCACAGGTCGATTTTCTTATGAATACCTTTCGTATCCATAAAGATGGCCGGACTCAACAATCTATGCAAGTAAGCATGAAAATATCAAATCTGGTTTCTCGCTATTTCGGATTTGTCACCCATACAATAGAGATGAGCCTTGATAATTCTAAAATCGAAAAAACTCCTATCGATAGGTGTATTATGTTTAATTCGAATAGTTGTCTTGGTCAGACTCTATGCCCTATGACGTGCTTAAGCCCTTTGTTCCCTTTAATGCTTCGATAAATAAGGTTCCTGACACTTTTTTACTCCACGCGTTGTAAGTCTCACTTTCTCACGGCGGAAGGTTACCGGTTGCGGGAGTATCCGGCGCCGATTCCAACATGTGCGGCGCAAAACGTTGCGTCAGTACCGGCCCCATGATGGAAGTTACAAGAACCAAGATAAGTATGGCATTGAGAATCCGGCCATCGAGCAGCGGCTGTCCGGCTGCATTGAAAGTCCTGTATGCGACCAGCGTGGCAGCGAGTGTCGCCGCAACCTGTGGCAGCGTGAGCGACCACATCGTTCTGCGTGCCGCCGGGGTGTAACCGAAAGCAAGACCTGCAAGTTCTGCTGCAATCCATTTGCTGACAACGAGGGCACCAATGATTCCAGCAACGATGGCAAAATTGTCAGTTAAGCTGCGGACAAGCGCGAGTGGGTCGATCAGGAAGCCGGTCACGACGAAGAAGGTGGGTATAAACAAAGAATTACCCAAAAATTCGAGCTTGGTTTTGGCTGGCTTGTCTTTGACCACTGCGTTGACCGCTAGGCCGGCCATGAACGTTCCGACGATGCCCGGCAAGTTGATAATCTGCGCCAGCAACGCCGTCATGGCGAGAATGACAAGCATCAAGATGAAATAGGTCTCCTCCTCGTCTTCCACCTTCCGCAAAATATATGCCCCCGCATGGCTCAGCCCGAACAAAACTAAGGGGACGAACACGATTATTTCGACGATCTGTATGGCAAGCCCCGAAGCTGAAAAGCCACTGGCATATAAAGGGACACAGATGGCGAACACAAGCAGTGACAAGGTGTCCGATACCATCGTGGCGCCAATCGTAACAACGATGGGCTCGAGGCGGTTTCCTCCCAGTTTTGCAACAATGGTCAATCCGAGCAGTGTATGTGAGGATAGCAACGTTCCCACGACAATAGCCGGCAGCAGTCCGTAGCCAAGCCAGTGCGCTACTATCGTGCCAAAAAACAACGGCAATAAAGTAGTGGTCACACCGAACATAATCGACCGGAAGATTTTTTGCCGAAATAACCGAAGGTCGATTTCCAGTCCTGCAAAGAACATCAGCAAGAGCATACCCAGTTCGGAGAAAAACTCGACGATTGGGTGATGCTCGGGAAATACAGCGAGCATGTGGGGCCCAACCGCCACGCCGCTCAGTAGCAATCCTACTGCTTCCGGCAGGTGAACTCGGCGAGAGAGACGTGGAATACTGATGAGAAGTACCATGCCGATCGCAAACCTTGCCAGCACGGGCAGTAGAGAAATCCCGCGATGAAGATATTCGAGAATCTCCTTGCTGTCTTGCCTCACCAATGTCTCCGAATTCTCCGCCGCAAATACCGGGCAGTCGATGAAAGCCAGACCGATAGCGATTACGGTGAGTAAGACTGCAATTTTTGATTTCATATGCACCTCTTTCCCTCAACTTCACTATTTCATTTGCCTGTGAGGCGTCGAAACCGCCACCCACGGCAAGGTGAAGATTGATACGGTTGACCAGAAGGGCGCTGCGCAACTGGATGAGATTGGCCTGGCTTTCAAGGAGTCTTTCCTGAAGCTGCAGAACCGACAACACGTCCATGGCGCCAGCCACATATTTAAACCATGCGATGCGCATGGGCTGGACCGATCCTCGATGTCGGTGGACTTGAAAGCCCAGATCAATCCCTGGATCCAAAGTACCACAGCCAGGAAGCCATCCCAGCTTATGAGGGTCACCGCATCGGCAACCAAGTGCTTGCGGGAGATCGCGATTTTGCCAGGAAGCCCCAGGATAAGGATAAGCTCCCATCCGCACGCAGCGGCAATGATGAAAAGAGCTGCGAATGTCGTGTAACCCCAGAAGTCAAGTTGAAGGCAGAACAAAGATTTAATGATTTCTTTATGATTTTATTCCCTTACGTTCAATTGTCCTGAAATCATATGGACGCATGGCTCCCCCAAATACGGCCTGAGCCATGTGTCATAGGCTTTTTTTCAGTTGTTTTGTTTTCTGTCGGCCAATCTATTGACTATTGATCGAAAGCGAAGATATGCTTCCAGTCGTTCTTCATACTTATGACCGTCCAGCCCTGATTCTTCGCCTGGTCGTAGAGCGACTGGGGGAATTCGCCTACCTTGGTATCAGGCAGTCCCAGTGCCGGTCCGTATGCATACTCGCGCTTCGCATCGTCGTGCAGCACGAGCATCGCAAGCCGCATCCCGTCGCCAGTCATTGTATACTCCAGCATCTGCCGGTCTCCTGGCGAATTGCCGAAAGCCGCGTATGGCCTGCGGCCGATCATGAAGTGAATGCCTTCGGGCTTGCCGGCGTTGTTGTCGTTCAGTAGCATCTTGGGTTCCTTGGTCAGGAACGGCTTTCCGCTCTTATCGTAGCCGTACTTGGTGCCGCTGGCGCTGCCGATCACCTGCTCGGGCGGAATGCCGTAGGTTTGCTCAGAGTAGACCCGCACGAAGTCCTGGCCGCCGCCGGTGACAATGTAAGTCTTGTAGCCGTTGTTACGGAGATATTTCAGCACTTCCTGCATCGGCAGGTAGGTGAGCTCGGTGTAGAGCTTCTTCCAGCGAGAATCTCTGGCTGTTTCGAGCCACTTCTTCACCTCGGTTTGGAATGTCTCGACCGACATGCCGGTCAGCGTCGCAGCAAGGATTTTCTCGAGATCACTCATCGAGATCCTGGCCATCGCCTCCCGGTTGCCGGACAGCACCGTCTTGAAGGGCTCAACGTTTTTGAGTTCCGGCTTCACCTTGACGATCGACGGAACTCGCTCCAGGCAGTACATCACCTGTGCGTACATCGGGTGTGAGACCCACAGTGTACCGTCTTGGTCGAAGGTTGCGATGCGCTCTGCGGGTGGTACGAACTTCGGGCTGTCTTGCGTGGTGGTCGCCTGCACGAATTCTACAATCGCCTGCTTGGCCGGGCCGTCGTTCCAGGAGGGCAGTGGGTCGTCGGCCCACACGTTCAGGTCAAGTGCAAGCATTACGAGCGTTAAGAATAAGAATAGTCTCATCGGTTTCATGATATCCTCCCTAACGGTATATTTTATTTGACATCCTCTCCGACCCAACTGCATGCCGCTAGAGCTTGGAATTTAAATTTGTTTCGGATTTTACCTGTACGGTGTTTCCATTCAGGCGCTATTTAGTGGCAAGCGCTTTAAAGCCTGCCCAGGCTATCTCAACGCCAATACAAAGCACAAAAAAGGCAAGAATTTTCGAAATTGCCAAAGCAGCGGCGGCTGAAAATTTCCTGGTCATAAAATTGAGATTGCGGTAGCAAGTGGAGACGGCTACACATATCAAGCAAATTCCAATGATCGCAGAACCTTGTTCCATCGTTAGAATGAGCCTGGATTCGCGATTCAAATGGGCACTGAAGGTCAAGACAACCGCCAGTCCTCCCGGGCCTATCGTCAGGGGAAAGGTAAAGGGATAAAACGTCTTCAGTTCAATTGAGGAACGCGGATCGCCCACTTCGGATGCAGGATTCGCGGTTTCCTTCTGGTTCAAAAGCCCCCACCCCATCAATGCCAATGTAATGCCTCCCGAGAGTTGAACAACCGGGATGGAAATTCCAAACAGCTTGAGAATGTAACCGCCGAAAAAAAAGAAAAAAGATAATAACAGAAAGGAATACAGCGCAATTTTTCTGGATGTCGATTTCCAGGTTTGATCGTCAACCCCTCTGGTCATCCCGTAAAGGATAAGGGCGGTTCCGATTGGATTGACTACCGGAAACAGCGCTGCGAATATCATTGAAATAATTTTTGTATAAACGAATAAATTGGTCATTCTATTTATAACCTCTTTGACTTCACAGCATTTCCATTTCAGGAACACCCTGCGGTTTTTGTCTTGCCCGACTTGACCAGAAGCACCATTACTCCGGCAACTCATAATTTAGGCAGAATTTTATCTTTGAGTCATCGCAGGCTCAACGACGTCCTCCAAATCCGCCTCTACCAAAACCTCCTCTTCCAAAGCCGCCAGCACCAAAACGGTCAGCAAAACTGCCACCACCGCATCTTCAAGATCGATTAGGTAATCCTTTCGTTTATATGAAAATAGAAAATTTATTATTTAATTCAGTCGGTTGTATTTAGCCCATTTTCATTGTTCGTTGTGCCCTTGCCGGGCATGGGGGTTAATAATAAAATACAGTGGGAAGGGCTTTCAGCCTCTGTACCTCTGGAGCGGAGCAGCTTTCCGCCATCCGGCCACATATCGTGATTGTATTTTAATTAAGATCCGTATCCCTGGAGTACTTGGCTCCAGTGACGCTGATTCCGACCATAAGCCCTTGTTCAGTGAGCTGGTACAGATACACGCCCTGAGACACCGACACGGCTCCGGCGAGTGCGGCGCCCTGGGTTTTGACTCTTGGCGGCCAGCATGGCATTGGCGCCTGCCTCCCAGCCGGAAGTCACAAATGAGTTAAACGCAGCGGGAGTCTCGAAAACAAACACCAGCCAGAACTTCTCGGCTCCCAGACCCAGGCCGGGCTGGAGCTCCATCATCTTCATGAAGATTTCCTGGCCTGGTGGCGTTGTTCACAGCAATGCCCTTGCCCTTGGCGCCGCCCGCGTAAACGAGCTTGAAGCCGAAGTCGCTGAAGACCGCATAGCCTGCCGAGTTCGTCACCACGCTCTGTGCTCCGGGGTTGTTGCTGTAAAGCTGGGTGAGCGCCTGATTGGCCATATTCCGCAGGGAATTCTGCTGATAAGCTATATCGGATGGCGATAATGGCGCCGTCGCACAGGCCGCAACGCCCAGGCAGAGTAATGTAATTGCCAATGTCTTTACGATACGTATTCTGTTTTCCTTCATCGTCTTCTTCTCCTTTTATAATGAACAGTGTACTCTCACATGCGGGAAAGGCGTTTAATTGTCGACATTTTCCAACCCGCCTTATCGATTTATTTCGGGAACATGAACTGCACCTGGGCCGAATCTGCCAGTCTGGGCCGTCATCCGGCGTGATGACGTTGTAGTAGGTTGAAAGTTGCATGTTGACCGGCAGCTTGCCGAAGTGGAATATCTTGCCGATGCCGCCGCCAAGCGGCACCGTCCATTGCTGGCCGCTGTCGGCTTGCCAGTTGACGGTGGCGATGGGGGCGCTGGTAAGATAGAGGCCATCCGACAAGTTATAATTGACAAATGGCTGTATCAGGCCGTTGTTGTAAGAGCCGCCCTGGTTGTCGTCAGAGACCGACCAGATGTTGTTGGCCAGAACCCCGTAGACCCAGGGGTCACCCTTGTCGAGGTGCAGCACAACTACCGAGGGGCCGACACCCAAGTTCCTGTTGCCTAGGTACTCGTCGCTGTTGGTGGGGATCTGCACTACCGGCCCGGCGCCCCAGATCCACTTCCCAGGGTTGGCGGGAGAAAGAAAGGCTGTGAAAACGGTATCCCCGATGCCGTTGGTCCGGTCATCATAAGGGGCAGGCTGAGAGATCACCGGCAGAATGGTGCGGGTAATGATGTTCCACTCGCTGCTGATATGGATTGGAATAACCGGCTGGATGTTTAGTATGTTCTGCGTGCGATCCTGTGGTCCTACGTGATAGTTGGTGTTGTTCTGGAACGGCACGCTGATCAGGTTGCCCACCGGATTTTGGGCAAGCTTGGCCAGTTCCTCGGCGCTCATTTCGGCCAGTGCCGGTGCGGTGGTGAGAAGTGAAACAGCTATTGCCGTAGCTGCCAGCCATTGATTCTTGAAAAGGTTAATCATGAATCCTCCGTTATAAAAAGCGATGATTCAAGAAGGGCATTGCCAGAAGCGAGGGCGACATCACCAGCACCAGACCGGTTTCCGCCTCGATCACAGCAGTCAGGGTGAGAAGGTTATTCATTGGTGATTCTTTGTTTGTCTAGTTAGACGCGCCGCACCCAATTTGGACAGGTGCGGCCGGGATGATTTTACAGTCATATATGATTTGGACTGAGAGGAAAGCGGGCGGCAATTGCGAGCCGCCCAGCAGTGAAGGTTATTACGGCTAGTCGCCGGTGCCCTTGCTCGCCCTCTCCGCCTCGGCCATCCGTTTCCCCATCTCCGCTTTGATTGCGTCAAGATTGAAGCTTGCGCCCCGCTGCATCGGCGGGTACTCGAGGAAAGTCTGGATTTCCTTGCCCATTACCTGCTGGACGAACACAAAACGCCAGAACTGGAACTTGAACCAATCGAAATATTGCTGCGCCCCGTCTTTGGTCCCGTTGTTCGGCCAACCCATGCGCTCGAACGGATCAAGGCGCAGGTTTGTGATGTAGGGCACATCAGGATGGGTCTTTTCACCCAGCCAGCCTTGGGGCTGGTCAATGAACCGGAACTTGTAGTCGTCAATGCGCACCGCACCGACAGTGCTTTCGCCGAGGTAGAATATTTCGTGACGTACGGACGGCCCTTTTCCTGTAATGGCAGCCATCTGGTTGTAGCCGTCCAGATGATTCTTATAGGTCCGGTCTCCGAGTTTCACACCCTTTAGCAACTGCTCGGTGATGTCCGGGTTGCCGGCAGCGGCAAGGAAAGTCGGGAACCAGTCCAGGCCGGAGAAGATGCCGTTCTGCACCGAGTCCGCCGGTACATGGCCGGGCCAGCGAAGGATGCACGGTACGCGGAAGCCGCCTTCCATGATCGTCCCTTTGCACTGGGCAAACGGCGTTGTTCCGCCATCTGGCCAGGTGAAGAGTTCGGTGCCGTTGTCGGTGGTGAAGACGACGATGGTGTTATCGTCTTCGCCCATGTCTTTAAGCTTCTTCATCACAAGACCGATGTCGTCATCGAGCTGGGCCATGCCGGCTTCCTGTTCCGACCAGCCATTTTCGGAGTTGCGCATCTTCTGATACTTCTCTGAGAGATGGGTGACGATGTGCATGCGCGTCGGGTTCAGCCAGACAAAGAATGGCTTGCCGTCTTTTTTGGCCTTGTCCATGAAATTGATGGCAAAGTCGCGGATCTCGTCATCCACGGTCTCCATGCGCTTGGGATAAAGCGTGCCGGCATCCTCGATCTTCTGCTTGCCGATTTTGCCCCAGCGCGGCATCTCTGTCGGATCATCCTTGTCCGTGGCCCAACTGTGGACCATGTTTCGCGGACCGACAACGTTCAAGAGATCCTGCGGGTAATTGGGATGCGCTGGGTCTTCCATTGCATCGAGGTGGTATAAATAACCGAAGAACTCGTCGAACCCGTGGACGGTGGGCAGGAACTCATTAAGATCGCCTAGGTGGTTTTTACCGAACTGACCGGTAGCATAGCCCTGCGCTTTAAGCGCAGTGGCGATCGTGCAGGCTTCTGCCGGCAGTCCGGTCTTGGCGCCCGCCTGGCCAACCGTGGTCATACCGGTGCGGATCGGCAGTTCACCGGTAATGAAGTTCGCCCGGCCCGCCGTGCAGCTTGCCTCAGCGTAATAGTCGGTGAACATCATGCCTTCTTTGGCCAGCTTGTCGAGATTCGGCGTCTTGCCGGCCATCATGCCCCGGTGGTAGGCGCCGATGTTCCACATGCCGATGTCGTCCCCCATGATAAACAGGATGTTGGGTTTTTTGTCCGCCGCAAATGCCGGGCAGGTGATGAAAGCTAGGCCGACGGCGATTACGGTGAGTATGACTGTAAATTTTGCTTTCATGTCCTTCTCCTTATTAAGAATGGTGTTTTTCATTGAAATCCGTTGTCTGTTTCTCTTGCAGGTAACAGAGGTGAAAAAGAGAATTCTGACATATTGTCTGTTTCGGAGCACCTCCATTCATCGGATTAAGCCGCCATAATTTTTTTTTGAGCCTTTTGCCAAGTCCCGAATGTAGCCATCCGATTGTTTATCCTTGAGTCAAAAATAAATTTGTTCAGTAATAAATTGCAACGTTTATGCCAAGTTAACAACATCCAGGTCACAACATCTATCATACTGATATTTGAAAAAATATGTCAATTATGCTTTAAGTTGGCTTTCATTACGAGTCAATAAATTGGTCATATTTAATCTGTGGTCATATATGATCATTTTTATGTCTTCTGGTTCAGTGCCTGACAAAAATGATGAGATCAGAATTTTAATTATCGACTTAGAGCGGCACCGACGGTGAAAAAATAGCAAGTTCGAAGATTGTTAATGGGATGTAAATATATGGTTTTTGAATGTTCAGTTTTCGCATACCTGTGCTCAAAGGGCTGCGGTCAAGCCAAAGGATTTTAGACGCGCTGTTATTCCCTCAACTTTCCTGTGATCCTGTTTATATTGGTGACTCGTCCGAAATAGAAAGGATCCATTTTTGAAATGTTAACCATTCTTGCATATATCAGAAAGTATTTATTTCAGGATTTTTGTTCATGAATTCTTTCTGTATCATTAACCATAGCCGAACTGACCGGCGGTCGTCAAAGCATTTGATCAACCCCATGAACGAAGGTTGGGTTGCTGGCTCCTTGATCCAGATAGTTCAAAGACCGTGTTTCGGTATAAATCAAGAATTGTGTTTGTATCCATGAGAAAATCAGGAAGTGAATACTCAACATTTGGATAACATATGGCTGAGTGGAACCTTTTGAATCATCCAGCACTTTTCTTACCTTCGTGGTCAGGTCATCTGTTCTGACGTGCCCTCCTCGATCAATTTCGAATCATTCAATCCAAGAATTCGCAACTTCCGAAATGTGCTGGAGGGGGTGTAGTTGCCGTACTCGCCTCAATAAACACTATACTCTTTGGTTCATTTTGTCTAATGTTCGTTTGGATATTATAAATATACCATTACCAATCCGGCGCGGACTGCAAAACTTTGGTGGTGAGATGAGAACGCTTAGAAAAAACAGCTTATCGCCGACGTGTCGGGACAAGGCGGCTGGCAAGCGCTTTGTCGATACGGACGCCATCCATATCGACGATCTCAAAACGCCATCCATTTGCATTGCATATATCACCAGTTGCAGGAATTTCCCCCATTTGTGCCAACAAAAAACCTGCCAAGGTCTGATAATCACGTTTTTTCGGCAGGCTTATGCCCAATATGTCTGACATTTCATCGGCTGGAATCCAGCCAGAAAGCAGCCATGAGCCGTCCTGTCTGCGCACCGCAGCCGGTTCCGAAAGTTCACTATCCGAGCGGAAGGCACCAGCGATGGTCTGCAAAATGTCGGCAGGAGTCACGACCCCCTGAAAATGTCCATATTCGTCATGTACCAGAGCCATTGGTATCTTCGCTGATTTAAGCATACCCAAAGCATCAAGCGCTTCCGCTTTTTCAGACAACATCGGAGCCTGATAAACGAATTTTTGTATATCAAACGGGACTTGCCGTATCATGTCAGATAGAGTTTTACGCACCTCGATAACGCCAATCATTTTATCAACCGAACCTTGTCCGGCGGGGAGCCTTGAATGGGCGGCGTCGATAAGGCAATTGCGCAGCACACTTTCGGAAGCACTGATATCTATCCATTCAACTTCCGTGTGTGGTGTCATTACTCCGCGCACTGGGCGGCTACCGAGGCGAAGTATGCCTGAAATCATGTGCTTTTCACTTGATTCCAGCACGCCGGAAGATTCAGCCTCGGCCACCAGCATTTTGATTTCTTCTTCTGTAACCTTGTTTTCAGCTTCCGGTTTTTGTCCCATGACCCAGAAAATCAAACGGGATGATTTATCCAGCAGCCACACAATCGGGGTAGAAATATGCGAAACTATCGTCATGAAAGGAGCCACCGCACAGGCTATCTTCTCGGCATTGCGCAATGCCAGCTGCTTGGGTACCAATTCGCCAATAATGATAGAAAAATAGGTGATGATCGCTATAACCACACCGAAGCCCAAGGGCTCAGCAATCTGTTCCGTCACACCCCGCGCCGATAGCCAGTTCGTGAAGTGTTCTCCGTAGGTAACGCCTGAAAATGTACCGGAAAGAATACCAATCAACGTAATTCCAATTTGTACAGTCGAAAGAAACCGCCCTGGGTTGGAGGCAAGCTCCAAGGCTCGGAGCGAACCGTGCTTGCCGGATTCGATCATGGCTTTAAGGCGTGCCGGACGGGATGAGATGATTGCAAGTTCCGAAAGAGCAAAAAGGCCGTTGAGTACGATAAGAAAAACAATGATAGCCAGTTCAAGCACACCTTTTTCCTTTTTAATAAGTTGGAGAGAGCCTATCAAAAGGCCGTTGCCAAGTAGAAGTGATTGTGAACCCTATTTTATCATGGAGTGAGAAATGCTGCAAAGTGCAGTCCGCAGTGTAAAAGCCTGATGGTTTCACTCCTTTGACCAGTGAATATGCCGATGATGTAAATCGGGCATATGGTGATGCGAATGGGCAATTTTATCGTGCCTGTGAACGTGTAAATGCTTTTTGGCACATTCATCTTCGTGGTCATGTTTATGATGACAGTCGTCGTGAACATGTGAGTGTTCGTGAAAGGTCATTCCATGAATATGATGATGATCGTGTTTTTCGCGCACCAAAAACAATGTGCCAATGCACATGGTTGACGACGAAATAATAAACATGGTTCCTCGCTGATTTGTAAGGGCGACCTACCCGAAATAGATAGAAACCAGATTTGAAATGTCAAAGATTTTGCATATAATCATGAGTTCGGCCATCTTCATGGATACGGATGGTATTCATAATAAAACCGGCCTGTTAATAATTGTGCTTTGGATAACATATACTTTGAGATCGGTTCTTCGAACTTTATTGCCATTCAAAACATAAATAAAGATGATATATCGGAGGATACTGTCAGGTTTCGAAACATCAAAATCCGCTCTCACCATAATATAGGAGGAGAGAGGACTTACAATCCCGCTCAGTTTCTTTGAAGATATGATTCCCGTTGCCGAATCTTAACTGGTCTATCGAGCCAGCCGTAATTGACAACAAGCTCTGCTGCAGCCTTTTGTGGGTTCAACTGCCTTAACCAACAAAAATAACTATCGGATTC
>CAWBKP010000023.1:0-45399 GCA_963789395.1 uncultured delta proteobacterium
CAATCCGAGGTTCAGCTCCATTCCATGCCGGATTCAATCCGGGAAAGGGGCTGGGGAAAGCACCTGCCGGATGTGATCTCGGATCGCAGACCAGTAGCGGTCGGCACCACTGAACATCAGGTCGTTGTGTCCGGCGCCTTCGATTTCAACCAGGCGCCTGATTGCATTGGGGCAGGCATTATAAAGCGCCCTGGCATCGGATATGGGAATGATCTGGTCGATGGTGCCGTGAATGATCAGCGTCGGCAGATCCACGGTTGCATCAGATCGATGTTGTCCACAAACGCGGGCAGATCCTCTTTATTCAAAGCCATACCGCTCAGCCTGAAGATGAGCTTCAATCCATCGGCATACGGGCTGTCCAGAATCAGTCCGCACAATTTCGCTCCGTGACGGGATGCCAGAAATATCGCAGAGGCGCTCCCGAGGGACCGCCCATAACCAGTATTCTCTTGAACGTCCGTCCCACGGTTTTTCCCATGCGGGGATATCATTCAAGAGAGCCTCGGCATCGTCAAACATGAGGCTGTAAGCCGGCAGGCCTGTGCTTTTTCCATACCCGCGATAATCGACACTCCAGAACGATACCCCGCAGCTTGTAAAAAACGATGCGATATCGTCATAATCGGCAGCAATTTCGCCGTTGCCGTGAAAGAAGAGCAGGAGAGCATCGTTTGTCGGATGAAGATGCAGATATCCGCCAATTTCGGCGTTCCCGGATGTGGTGACGGTCCGGATGCCTTCCGGAACATAACCCGGCTCCTCGGCTCTGGGATGAAACAGGATGCGGGATATGATATTGTCGTCTGGTTTCATGAATTGTCCATTTTTGAATTTGGGACAGCATGCTGAGATTATTTAAAAAAGGCAGAGCCTGATGCAGACTCTGCCCTGTTGTGATGTTTAATTTGTCTGCCAATAAACGACTGAAAGCTTGTCAGTCGCATCAACCCTACAGCCGGTTTATGGATGAAACCGGTCTTATTTCACTTTACATACAGTACCGACTCCTTGCTCAGGTCTTCCAGGATATTCCGGCCACCATCGATTGCCCTTTGCCGGATAAGCTCATATTCGCCAAATATGATGGCATCCGTCATGCAGACTTCCGCGCAGACTGGGATTTCTCCCACATAGGTGCGATCCACGCAGAGATTGCATTTATGGGAAATCCCCGCTTTCAGATCAAACTGAATCACATCATAGGGGCAGGCCTGTATGCACGCACAGCCGCAGCCAAGGCACCGTTTTGCTTCCTCGACAGCCATTTCTCCGGTCAGGCCCAATTGAACTTCCTCAAAATTGTTCACCCGGTCCAGAGGGTTCAGCACCGGCATTTGGGTCCGTTTCGCAGGATGATAATTCATCTTCTGAACTTCTTTGGCCACTGCGATGCCTCCGCCACGTCCTTCACGAAGGCAGGCGCCCTGAATGAACCGATCGATCGATACAGCAGCTTCTTTTCCGCCTGCAATGGCCTCAATCACGGTCCGGGGTCCAGTCACCGCATCTCCGCCGGCAAAAATATCCGGATCATCACTCTGGAACGTAACAGAATCTACATGTATTGTGCCCCAGTCCGTCAGTTGACAGGCGCACTCAGGAGTCAGGCATGCCCAATCGGATTCCTGTCCCAGTGCGGTGATCACAGCATCGACATCAAGGGTGAACTCAGAGCCAACAATCGGCTCCGGTGCTCTCCGACCGCTGCCATCCGGCTCTCCAAGGGCCATTTTAACACATTCGATCCGGTTCACTTTTCCATTGGTCCCGGTGAATCGAGTCGGCTGGGTCAGAAAATGGATGGGAATGCCTTCGTCCTGCGCTTCCTTAATCTCTTCAGCATTGGCCAGCATCTCCTCTGCTGTCCGTCTGTAAATGATGAAAGCATCTTTGCCCCCCAGTCGCCTGGCTGTTCGAACCGCGTCAAAGGCGACATTCCCTCCGCCGATGACTGCCACGCGGCTGCCCAATGCAATCGATTCTCCTGAATTTATTCTGTCGAGAAAATCAATCCCTGGGAAAACACCATTTAAATCCTCGCCCTCCACGCCCAGAGTTTTTGCATTCCTGTGCGCCGATACCGATGAAAAAAGCCTTGTATCCCTCATTTCGCAGTTTTTCAACTGTCGTATCCTTTCCAAATGCCACCCCTGTTTTCATTTCCACACCCAGATCGCGAATCACCTGAATCTCGGCATCAACCAGGTTTTTAGGGAGCCTGTAAGAAGGAATCCCTGCCGTCAGCATGCCGCCGAGAGCCTGTGTTTTTTCAAACACGGTCACCGGGTAACCCTTTCGTGCAAGGAAATATGCACAGCTAAGCCCTGCCGGCCCGGCTCCGACCACGGCGATTCTGTCCGCCTTTTTCTCCTTGACCTCTGGAACATATCGCGTCTGCGCATTCAGGTCCAGGTCTGCGACAAACCGCTTGATCATATTGATAGCCACGGGCGCGTCAATTTCTGCCCGGTTGCAGTAGGATTCACAAGGATGGTCACACACACGGCCACAGATTGCCGGGAACGGATTGTCTTCTTTCATCAGAGAGAGTGCTTCCTGAAATTTCCCCTTGGCCACCAGACGAACATATCCCTGAACATTCATATGGGCCGGGCAATTGGCCTTGCAGGGTGATGTGAACTGTTTTTGAGTGGTTTCAGCGCCCTGGACCGCGTTGCAGCCGTCACAGGTGTTTTTATCGATGGATACGATGCCGCTGTCCGGGCTTTTGCTGATCGCCCCTTCCGGACAGGCCCCCACGCAATTGGGTTTGCTGCAATGCTGGCACGGGACAACCCATGCATCGACCGACAGATCGGGAAAGGCGCCCTGGCTTCGAGTCTCCACACGCAGATAATAAGGTATCGCGTTCGGCATGGCGGTTTTATGATCGATGATCTCGTGATAATTCCGGCATGCCACGATGCAAGTTCGGCAACCGATACACCGGTTTAAATCTACCATTAAACTGAGCTGTTTCATATTCCCTCCTTTACGATACGGACACGGGTCGAAACATGGGATTCCCCGCCGATAACATCCTGCCAGTCCAAAGTAGAACCGGAGTCCGGAATCAACAGATTGTTACTGACGCCTTTGCCGACCGTGGCAACCCTTCCTACCGTGGAACCAAAACCATGGTGCATCCCCACGCAATCCGGCCGGATGCCTTCAGTCAGAGTGACCCTTACCTGAATGCTTCCGTTAGATGATGCCACGGTCACGGTATCATCCTGGGATATCCCAAGATTTGCGGCGGTGGTCGCATTCATCATGAGGGGATTGTCATGAATTCCCGAAATTCGGTCACGCAACTGCGGGTTGTTGTGGGTCCATTGTCCTGATCCGGAATGGAAAATAGTCCGATATGAAATGAGGATAAAAGGATATTCTTCTGTTTTCACCCTGTATTCCGGGGCAAGCTCAACGCGGGGCCAGTCCTGATTCCAGGGCGATGCTTCAAGGTCTTCCCAGTGCAGATGAATTTTCCCGCTCGGCGTGCCGAAACCGCCTGCTTTCTGGTATTTTTTGAATCCCATGGTGTGGGGGGACCAGAGTCCTCCGATCTGCCGGAGTTTTTCAACCGAAAGTCCCAAACTCGCCAGTTGGATGTCATAATAGGCGATATCGTTTTCAAACTGAAAATATTCCGGCACCAGCCGTTTGCCCAGTTCAATAAAAATTTCATTGGAATGCCGACGTTCTCCGGAAGCTTCCATCACCGGCTGTCTCAAAGCAACACCATGACCGAAATTATACCACCATGGCATATACAAAAGCTCCCATCTTTCAAAAAAGGATTTATCCGGCAAAACCAGATCCGCATACATGGATGTCTCCGACAACATGATCTCAAAGCTGACCAGCAATTCAAGTTTGTACTGGCCGCTTCCGTCTTTTTCCTTGACTGCCTCCTGCCAGACGTTTTGTCCCATCTCTGTCAACGCGGGATTTGACTCGGCCGTGATAAGAACTTTAAGCCCCCCGTCTTTTATTGCCTGAGCTTCGTACCATGTAGGCTCCATGATAAATTGATATTTTTCGAATTTATCACGATTTGGACCCGTTCGGTGCCAGCCCAGTTCATGTAGATTCGGGCCGCTGGGGGCAGGCTCCACCGGGGCCAAGGACACTAGATCCGGCAGAGGCTGACCGCCAGGGTTGTCAATATTGCCGGTTATCGCCAGAAAAATACACCAGATATGGGAAAAATCCAGTGCATTGCCGAGCATGACCCCCTTGAAACTGTCTATACCCACGGAAGGGGCCTTGGCGCATTCTTCAGCCAGGGATTTGATGACAGCCGCAGGCACATCGCAGATTTCACTCATTTTCTCCGGTGTTTTATCCGCCACCCAGCTTTTAAGCTTTTGAAAATCGCCTTGCCGTATCCAGTTTTCAACAAAATCCTTATCAAATAGGTCCGATGCAATGATATGCTGGATCATTCCCGTAAAAAAAGCCGTGTCTCCGCTTGGTTTGATGGGGATCCATTGGTCGGCCTTGGCTGCCTCTGTGGTAAAAATGGGATCAATCACCACCAGTTTGGCGCCCCGGCTTCTGGCATCCAGAATATCCCTGGGAACCGCGGCATCTTCCAGCCCCCCGAAAGCATGGCGGCCGGCCAGAATCATGATGCCTCCCTTGGGTACCGAAAACCAGGCCGGCGGAATATGATGGTTCGGAACCCCACCCATGGTTTTGATAAAAGACAAAATCTTAGCAGAGTCACAGTGGGGAAGTGCGGTATTGATAAAACCGCCGTAAGCATTCAGAAAACGCCATTTGGGATCCGTGATGCTGTGGGGAAAGAAACTAGCCGTCAGCTTGTGGGCCTCGCCCCGGTCTCTGAGCTCTTTGAGTTTTTGGGTCATGATATTCAGTGCTTCATCCCAGGAAATCCGCTCGAATTTACCTTCGCCGCGCTCGCCAATGCGTTTCATCGGGTAATCGAGCCGATCCGGAGAATATGCCATCGAAACGCCGGACATGCCCTTAACGCATGCTTTCCCACGTGCCCGTGGATTGCCCCGGATTTCTTTCAGCACCCCGTCTTCAACGCGTGCGATTATGGCGCATTCAGCCTTGCATTGATAACAAACCGTCGGTATCCACTCTGATTTATTCATTTTGCCTCCTTTTCCATGAACCCGGCGCTCCAAAACCTCCTTAATAGACTTCGGACCGGATAGTTATTGCTCTTTTCCCTTCTCTTCATTGGGATAGTTGGGATATTTGCTATGAAACGCCTTCACCGTCAGGTAAGTGACAGCTATGAACCCGGCAACAATCAGCCAGATACCGGGATGGAATGGTGAATAATCCATAGAGTTTTCCTTTTACAGTTTGAGCATGTTGTTGGTTTTGTTCTTGTACAGTTCGGACACCCTGGCTGGATGAGACACAAGCTGAAATACGATTCCTACAAATAAGATGCCGCCGATAAGGTTTCCTAAAACTGTGTAGAGCTGGTTATGAGCCCAGCCATACTGGCCGAATCCCCAATGAAGAATAACAGGGGTTATGTCGGGCATGTTTTCCACAACTTTTAAATAATAATCTTGTTGGAACAGCGGCAGGGCCAGAAATCCGATATTGGCGATACAGTGCTCGGTCATGCCGGCCACAAAGGCAAGCGGCCCGTAAGCAGCCATGGCGATCTTGGCGATGTCGCTGTCGGCCTTGACATAGAGGATGGCAGCGGTCTGAAGCATCCAGGTACAAACGATACCCATAACAAAGATCTGGGTTGCGGTCTGACCCATTTTGGCCACACCGATGCCATGAGCTTTCAAGAGCCAGGGAAGCGAAGCATAGCTGCCGGATTTGCTGATAAGCCACATAAAGAACATACTGCCGATGAAATTGCCCACATATCCGAGAGTGACCCCCCATACAAACCAGCCCCATTTGATGCGGTGGTGGAAAACGCCAATCACACCGATATACATGTCAGCCGTAACCAAGGTCATGCCGCTGACCATGATGATGACCAGAGAAAACATGAACACCAGACCCATGAGCAGGTTGGCCAGCCCCGGCGCCAGTTTTTCTGACACGCCGGCACTCACTGCCAGAGCCAGCGTTGCCCCGAATACGACCATGGCTCCCCCGGCAAATCCGGACAGCAGATAGGACAAGGGCCGATAACGGATCATATCCCACTTATAGGTGCAGATGTCCGCGACCCTTACGACAAGTTCATCCACATTTGCCGGCATACCATTACCCTCCTTTTATCAAACTTCCAATGGCGGGGTGGCCATGAAATCTTCGGGCCGCATTCCGATAGGCAGTTTCATACTATAGAGTAGGCGGCATCCATGGCCATGAGAGGTTACTTCAGATTCAGCGATGATAGTCTGTTTGAGCTTTTTCAGAAGATTTTCCCGCATGAGAGTCATCCTCCTACATCAGGTCTAACAGGCAATAAATGAGGGACTGCCAATGGGCGTGGCGGATGCGGTTTCATGTGGTGGGAGCAAATATGAAGCACAGCCGCCAAAGGCAGTCTTCATTTGCTGTTTAGTGCGATAAATGAAAATTGTCAATCATTGTTTGATCATCCGGCTGAACAAATGACAACCGGATGATTACCAACGCCATGAAAAGACTTAAATTGATTTCCGGCAGAAAATACCCCGGTGTGTCTCTGGTTATCTGGCGCTCTTCATGAAATCCGAAGCAAATAATTCTTTCAAAGGATCTAAAATTGGCCCCAAATCAGATGGATCAACTGTTTTTACTGACAGACCTTCTTGCTCAGCCTGCCTTCTAAAGACATCATCTGACGGAGAGTTTCCAGTTAAGATTAAAATGTTGGCCCACTGGTTCTTCGCTCGGAATGCAGCTTGAAATAAATCGCTTACATCCTTTTCTTGGGGTGCTTCATCCACTACACGCGATAAAACATGCCCCAGTACATAGCAGCTGGCAGCATCCATCAAAACATAGATATCGTAAGGCTCATCCTGGACCAAGATGAACTCCTCATTAATCCTGACCGCTATCCATGCTTCATTAACGTTGAATTGATCTGGTGTGATCATATCAATACTCCGTATTGCTCTTTATTCAAGTTACATAATGATCGAGTGACTGGTTTCCATCGCCTTTAACCATCGTGCGAATCAATGTCTTGAAGAATAGTACACGGTCCTCGCCTTTTCCATCGTAGTCCTCGAACACTGGGATACCATCGATCACGTTATCGCTGCCCTCGGCACGGAAGCCCATGCGGAGGTGAAAAGCGATAGATCCCTTGTTGATCGGTGAGGTAACACAACGAATTGTGTGGCAGCCGAATGCCGTGACGGCAGAGATAGAAACGGTTGTACAGTGCTTGCCCCAATCCACCCTTTCTGAAATCCGGATGGACGCCAACGAAATGGATGTAGGCCTCTTCAGGGACAACCTGAGAGACAAACCCGATAACAAAGCCAACTATCTTGCCGTCGCGCTCAGCAATGAAACTTGTGTTCCCAAAATGCACGAAAAAGAGCTTGGGCAACATGTCAGCCATTCGGCGGCCACCCCACCATTCATCAACGACAGCGATGATCGGCTGATAGTCAACCGGTTTCACATGGCGGATTATCGACTCACTCATTGAGTCTCTTTTCCATGATCATCAATAGATGCATAACTAACGCTGCGCATCCAGACGGACCGCGGCAGAGCCGCGGTCCGTCTGGATGCGCAGCGTTATGAAGTCCTTTGGTTCCCAACGGGTCTTGTCCTGCCCACAATTCAAGATTCAAGGGCTGACCAAGCCTTCTCCGAAAGGTTTTTTTAATCGGCTCATTGATCGTAGCTCATGCCCCCCAGCAATTTCCAGCGATCACCCTCTTTCACCCACGTATGGGTTATCCGCGATGATTGTGTTTTCGCAACACCGACGGTGTCACTGCAATTGACGTAAATGGTGTATTGAGTCAGCGCAACCTCTCCCAGCAACCGGATACCGGCCCGTTCAATCTTGAAAGTGCATGAAGTGGGCTTGGGGACTAATTGCTTCATGAAACGAGCACTTTCTTCTCTGTCAATCGGTTGCGGCACGGCGCCCGGCCACCCAAGGAATTGACTATGCACAATGGCAAGTACCCCCTCGTAATTTGCTTTATAGAGGTTTGCGAAGTAAGCCTCTTCCAATGCCCAAATCTCCTCTTCCACCGTGTCCCTCCTATTGTCCGTGTCTGCTGTGGCTGAATAAGCCTGTGAATAGGAGAAAAGAATAAATGCCAAAATGATTGTCCACAACAGGACCTTGTTCTTCATAGAAGGATCCTCATCTTTCCCAGCTTTTTCGGGCCATTCTTGATTTATCACCTTTTGCTTTTGCATTCTCCTTCGTAACGCCTGACATAAGCGGCATGCCGGAGGCATGTCCGCTTGAAGGAAATGTTGGGCCGTGCATGCTTGGCAACCTGCGAGGACCTCCCTGGTTACTGCATCGAATGCAGGCCAATCATGTTTCCTTCTGTGTCAATGACCAATGCAATGTAGCCATACTGCCCGATGGACATTTTATCTTTCTGAACTTGACCTCCGGCCTTGGCCGCCTTTGCGGCCTCAACTGCACAATCAGTGCAGCTAAAGTAGACCAGCACGCTATTGGCGCCCGAAGGAAAGCCCGGCATCTTGACCAGCGCGCCCGATGCACCAAAACCATCAGGTCTCATGGGGAATGCCCACAATTCCATACCCGGCTCCAATCCCGGGTTTTCAAGCTTTGATAGATCTACTCCAATCACTTTTTCATAGAACGCTTTGGCGCGATCTATGTCTTCGACGTAAATCTCAAACCAGCCAACAGGATTGTTCATAGCCTTACTCCTTTCTTGATGCGGGTTGATTGCTCAGCCCAACAAGTAGTTGAGCAGTTTCTGGATATCTTTCCAGCAAGTGAAAGATAGGAGAACCTGCAATATCTGATTTTCTATTCTTCCTGCATGAAACCCCCTATCTCAATGCAATCTTTGCAATATATTATCGAATAATACTTGAAAAGACATTTTTGGCACTGGAATTTTTTCTGTATATCATGCTGATAAAAAGCAAATAACAGTTTCTGGATAATATTCATGGACAGCATCCCGTTTCAGTTGCAAGCAGATTTTGAGACGCTTTTAAGAAACAGGCCGGATCCAATCACCTTGCATCTGGTCTATAGAAAATGACTGCGCTTATATCTGGAATTTGCCAAAAATTATGTTTTTCAGAAACTGAACGAAAATGGCTGAATTCGATTGACACAAAGGGGTAACGGTATGGTTCGTCATTTTTTGTGGAAATCGAACTCCATGCCGCCAAGGTCCGCGACGACCCTTGTGCTTAAACCATAGCTGTTGTGATATGGGGGATGACGCGTTCTTTTTGTCGGTGGCTTGCAGAGTGAGAGGCGGGACAAACAATGATCAACCGGCTGCCCAATAAAAGCTCAGCCGGTTGGTTTACGATGGTGCAGGATTTAAGACTTCAGAAGACTATTTCATCTCTTTGATTTTTTCGGTCAGCTCGGGCACAAACTCGAGAAGATCGGTGACAATGCCGATGTCGGCAACCTGAAAAATGGGGGCTTTGGCATTCTTGTTGATCGCCACCATAAAGGGATTCCCCTTGATGCCGCCCATATGCTGGAAGGAACCGCTGATCCCGAGCGCCAGATAAACCTTGGGTTTGACGGTCTTACCGGATGTTCCCACCTGCCGGGATTTTTCCAGCCATTTGGCGTCCACGATGGGTCTGGAGCAGGAAACCACCGCGCCCATGGCCTCGGCCAGTTCCTGGGCAATCCCGATGTTTTCCTGATCTTCGATGCCGCGGCCAACAGAAACCAGGACATCGGATTTGGTGATGTCCACATCTCCCACTTCGGCTGCCACAACTTCCAGAAACCTGCGTTTGGCCTTGAAGTCGCCGGCCTGGCCGGATTTATCCACAACAGCGCCGGAAGCCTTGCTGTCATCCGAGAGAAAACACCCCGAACGCACATTGATCACGGCGCCCGCGGAAATATCGCAAAGAACATGCGTGCTGACCTGGCCGCCGAATTCCTGGCGAATCGTTTTCAGATTGCCGCCGTCCAAGCCTTCGATAGCCACGACATCCGGAACAAAGGCGGCATTCAGTTTGATGGACAGCCCCGGGGAAAGATCCATGCCGAAAGTATCATGCGGAACCAGGGTGATGGCGCCTGCGGGCAGGATATTGACCAGAGCCCCGCGCAGAATTTCCGCATTGGGATAGGCCAGGGCCGGATTGGCGACTTTCCACACCTCGGGATACACACCGGCCATTGCCGTGCAGACAGCATCCAGTTCCGCTCCCGCTCCGCAGACGATGGCGGTGACGGCGGCGGCCGGATCAATTTTTTTGGCCGCCACGATCAGCTCGAAGGCGGAGTCGTCGGCAGTTCCATTTTTATGTGATATATAGGCAAAAATTTGTTGCGCCATTATTTGATCCCTCCTTTGGCTTTTAAGAGTTCAATGAGTTTTTCCGCGATCTCTTCGGTGCTGCCTTCCAGCATTTCAGCGCCTTTGCCCAATGGGGGCACAAAATAATCCACTCTTTTGACCTTTGCACCGGCCGCGCCGACCGTACCCGCTGCGATTCCCAGATCCGCCGAGCCATGAACCGGGATCTCAACAGAGGCCACTTTCCGGATCCCCCGAATCCCGACATAGCGGGGTTCATTGATGCCGGTCTGAATGGACAGCACGCAGGGCAGATCGATCTCGTTCATTTCCTGGTTGCCGCCCTCGATTTCACGGCCGACCTTGATGACCTTGTCGCTGAGATTTCGATGTTGTTGACCAGAGAGGCATACGGCATATCCAGCATGGCAGCCAGCATGCCGCCGACCTGCGCAGCGCCGTCATCCGCCTGGGCGCCGGTCAATATCAGGTCATATTTGCCTTTTGCGATCTCCGCCTGCAAAATGGTGGCAATGCCCTTGCCGTCGGAGCCTTTAAATGCATCGTCGGACAGCAGCACGCCCTTGTCCGCGCCCATCGCCATTTCACGCCGCAGAATCTCTTCTGCGTCCGCATCCCCGACCGTTACCACGGTGACGTTGCCGCCGACATTGTCCCGGATCTGAATGGCTTCTTCAACGGCGTAGTTATCCCATTCATTGACCGAGTACACCAGATCGTCCCTTTCAATGTCCGTACCCTTGCTGTTGACAACGATTTCATTTTCAGCAGTATCTGGTACTCTCTTCACACATACCAAAATTTCCATGCTTTTCCTCCACGCTTAGTGTTAATTCATTTTTGATAATATCGATTACAGGTTATGCTGTTTCCAGATGCCGCTCGACCAGTTCGCACAGATCAATGGCTTCCATTTTTCCTTCCAGCCCGGCCACCTTGATGGCATCTTCCATATTCACCAGGCAGAACGGACAGGCGGTCACGATAACGTTTGCCCCGGCACTGGCGGCCATCTGAACCCGCACAACGCCCATCCGCTGTTCTTCTTCCGGCTCATAGAAGAGCATCAGTCCGCCGCCGCCGCAACAGAACGAGCGATCCCGGCTTTTGAGCATATCCACGCGCTTTAAACCCGGAATGGCGTCCAGGGCCTGGCGGGGGTCTTCATAAATGCCGTTATGCCTGCCCAGGTAGCAGGGATCATGGTAGGCATAGACTTTTGTGTCATCCTCTACGGGCTTGAGACGGATCTTGCCGTCCTTGATGCTGCGGGTCAGGGTCTGGCTGATATGCTCAACCGGCGGCAGTCCCGTGTATTCGTTTTTCAGGGTATTGAAGGCATGGGGATCGGCGGTAATGATTTTTGTGGCCCCGGTCCCCAGAATGGCTTCGGTGTTCTGGGCTTTGATGTCCTGAAACAGCATTTCCTCGCCGAAACGCCGGATCTCATTGCCGCTGTCTTTCTCGTCTTTGCCAAGTATCCCGAAATCCTCCCCGCAAGCGCTCAGCAGGCAGGCGGTGGAACGTGCGATATTCTGCATGCGGTCATCGTAAGAGGTAATGCTGTCCACAAAATACAGGGTCTGGGCTTCATCACCGTTTTCAAAAAGTTTGACATCACAGGTTTCCGGCAGGGTTTTTGTCCACTCGGCCCGTTTTTTCTCCATCTTGCCCCAGGGATTTCCGCGTTTTTCAAGGGCCTTGAGGGGTTTTTGAAGCGACTGCGGCACCAGTCCTTCATCCACCATGCCCCGCCGCAGGTCCACGATTTTGTCGATGTATTCGATAAAAAGCGGACATTCGTCCTCGCAGGCGCCGCAGGTGGTGCAGGACCAGATTTCATCCTCGCTCAGGATCGTGCCGATCAGCGGTTCATCCCTGGGCGTCATTTCCCCGCGGATGGGATAGTTCTTGAAGGCATAATCCCGGCATTTGATCGATATAAAGCGCGGGGAAAGCGGGCGTTTTACGGCATTTGCCGGACACTGGTCCGAGCACCTGCCGCAATCCGCGCAGGAATAAAAATCCAGCATGTGCTTCCAGGTGAAGTCCTCGTATTTCTTGACGCCAAAGGATTTCAGCTCGTCCAGCTTGTTGTCTGCCACGCCCCATTGAACCGGCTTGATCGCCCCTTTTTTCAGCTTCATGAAAAACACGTTGGGAATCGAGGTGATGACATGAAAATGCTTTCCCATGGGCAGGAAACACAGAAAGAAAAAGAAAATCAGATTATGCAGAAAATATGCCCCGAGATGCAGATTCTGCAGGGTTGACATGCTTGCACCGCCCAGGATGCCGGCTGCCATCCACGCCCCCATTCCCGGCAGCAGGAATTCGGCATGCAGGCCTTTTTGCATCTGGGCAGCCGCCTGCGTGCCTTCAAAAATCATATCGCAGGTCACCAGCGCCGTGATCAGCATCAGCACGAATACGGCCTCCGACGTATGATCCTTGCCGTATTTCTTGGGAACAGCATAACGATCCGGCCGGAAGATGCCCCTGCGAACCATGGCCACCAAGCAGGCTACAAACACGGCTGTGGCTGCGATGTCCTTCAATATATTGTAGAACTGTCCGGCCGCTCCGCCCAGACCGGGCAGCACGAATCCGGCTTTGAATCCCAGAATCACCAGGGTGATGGAGCGAAGCGACAGGATCATGAATCCTGCAAACAGGACAATGTGAAGGACCCCTGCCATCATATACCGGGGCTGGCGATACTGGGCAATGGCGAACTTGAACATGCCGGCCAGCCTGTCCTTGATATGATCCGTTCGGGGATCGGGTTTGGCGCGGACCAGGGGCGCCGCCCGCTTGGCAATGATATAGGTAAAGCAGGCCACCCCGACGATCAAAATGACGATTGAAAAAAACATCGTGGGAACAAATCCGAGCACCCAAGCCTTAGCCGGAGAGATTAAAGCGGTTTCCATTTTTTTACTTTCTTTCTCCCTTCAATTGTATTAATTGTTTTTGACGTTATGAAAAATTCTTAACGGCTTTTTTTATCAAAATAATGAATGAGTATTCATTCAATTAATCAAGAAATCCACTTTCGTCAAGTAAAATTTATCGTTTCTGAACGTTCGTTCAGAATCAATATCTGATAATGGCGAGTATTTCAATGATTAATTGATGACTTTGCAAAAAGCTCATCTGCTTCACAGCGCTTCATCCGGCGGTTTTTAATAACATCTTAGAATTCATGAAGTATTTTGAATTCACCTTTATTTAATCAGCCACAACATTTTGTGGTAACCAGTTGCAGGAAAAGGAGGCATTTATGACAGAATCGGTCAGCTATCAAGACAAACCGTGGTTGAAGCATTATGAAAACGGGATACCTGAAACCATTCAATTTGAAGAAACCTGCATCCCCGCATTTCTGGACCGCTCCGCCAAAGAATTCCCCGAACACACGGCGCTTCTTTTTCAGGGATTCAAGGTTACTTACCGCCAGCTCAATGACATGGTGAACCGTTTCAGCGCATGCCTTTCCGGTTTCGGCATCAAAAAGGCGACAGTGTCGCCATCCTGCTCCCGAATGTCATTCCCTGTGTGGTGGGATATTATGCTATCTTGAAAATCGGCGCTATTGCCGTCATGAACAACCCGCTGTATTCGGACCGGGAACTGCTGCACCAGTTCAATGATTCCGGATCAAAACTCCTGATTACCCTGGACCTTCTTGGCAACCGGATGATTGACCTCAGGCCCAAAACCGGCATCCAGCACATTGTTTACACTTCCATCGGCGATTACCTGCCTTTTCCGAAAAACCTACTCTTCCCTCTGGTGGCTAAAAAGAAAAAACTGGCCGCAGATGTCAAATCCGCTCCGAATGTGCATAAATGGAAAGACGTCATTACATCGGCAAAACCGGAATTTTCCGGACCGGACCTTTCCTTTGACGATGTTGCCATGTACCAGTACACGGGCGGAACCACCGGTGTTTCAAAGGGGGTCATCCTGACTCACGGCAATCTCAGTCGCCAGGTTCAGCAACTGGAGGCATGGTTTCCCGGTTTTAACAAGGGCCAGGAAATGATGCTGGGCGCGCTTCCTTTTTTTCACGTTTTCGGTCTGTCGGTGGCCATGAATTTTGCCATCTACATGGGCTGGGGGGATATTCTGGTTCCCAAGCCCCAGCCCGAACCCCTGCTTGAGACCATCGGAAAATTCAAACCCACGTTTGCGCCCCTGGTTCCCACCATGTATATCGGCATGTTGAACCACCCGCTGATCCAGAAAACCGACATGACGTCCATCAAGGGATGTTTTTCCGGGAGTGCCCCCCTGCCGGTTGAAGTCATCCGGGATTTTGAGAAAAAAACCGGGGCCGTGATCGTCGAAGGCTTCGGCATGACCGAATCCACGCCGGTCACCCACGTCAACCCCTTTGCCGGCGGAAAACGCAAGGTAGGAAGCATCGGCATCCCCATTCCCTGCACAGAAGCCAGGATAGTCGATCTGGCTTCCGGCACCATCGATATGCCGGTTGGGGAAACCGGGGAGTTGATTGTTCGCGGACCCCAGGTCATGAGAGGCTATCTGAACAAGCCCGATGAAACCGCCCAGACCGTTACCGATGGCTGGCTGCACACCGGAGATATCGCCATGATGGATACGGACGGGTATTTCTTCATCGTGGACCGGAAAAAAGACATGATCCTCTGCGGGGGCTACAACGTGTATCCCCGGGATATCGAAGAAGTGCTTTTCAGCCATCCCAAGGTTCAGGAGGCTACCGCCATCGGCGTTCCCCATCCCACGCGGGGAGAAAGCGTCAAGGTCTTTGTCGTACTGAAAAGCGGACAGACCGCAACTGAAAATGAACTGATCGAATTCTGCAAGGGGAACCTGGCAACATACAAGCTGCCGTCCAGCATAGAATTCCGGACAGAGCTGCCCAAGACCAACGTCGGCAAGGTACTGAAGAAGGATCTGCGGGCGGAAACGTTGAAAAAGGTGTAATGGCACCAGAAAACAGGGGCGATTCTCTCAAATCGCCCCTGTGCCCGAGGATGCTTACCTTGTAATCCGTCGCCTGTTATCCGGCAGACCGTCCTCCGTCTGACTTCACTACCCCCCAAAAGAGACTTCGGGAATTTCCACCGCAGCCCCGGAGGCGTTCATGATGGCCTTCATCTTTCCATAAGTCACAGGCAGAACAGACTGAATAAAGTATTCGGCGCTTCTGACCTGGCCTTCATAAAACGCCGCATTCTTGTTCTTTTCAGCCGCAGTCCTGCGGGCTTCGGGATCAAAGCCGCCTGCAAGCTTTTCCAGAAGCGGCGCAGCAACCGATGCCCGCCACAGCAGCATCCATGCCATCACCACATCGCCTGCAACCTCAAGGAAAGGATGCGCATGGGCAAAGGCGATCATGACCTGGGGAGACATGGCTGTTGCGCCAAGATGCATGGCAACCTCGCCAAGCTTGTTGACCGCAGCCTCCAGTTTTGCGGCATACGCTTCGATGCCGGCAATTCCTTTTGCCACGGCAATGGTTTTCTGTATTTCACCGAAAAGATCCATGACCGGTTTTCCTTTTTTCATCCCCAGTTTTCTGCCCAGCAAATCCATGGCCTGAATGCCGTTGGTTCCCTCATAGATCATGGTGATGCGGCAGTCCCGCAGAAGCTGTTCCATCGGGTATTCCTTGATATAGCCGTATCCGCCGTACACCTGAACGCCGTGGCTGCAGACTTCAAAGGCTTTGTCCGTGATATACCCTTTGGCAATCGGAGTCAGGATCTCGATCAGGCCCTGATATTTTGCCTTTTCGTTTTCATCTTCCGTGGTGGCGATTCTGTCCGAACAATACCCCACATAATACAGGATGCTTCGCATGCCCTCCACATAGGATTTCATGATCATGAGCTGGCGCCGGACATCCGGATGCTGAATGATCGGCACCGAAGGGGCGGCTTCATTCATGGACTGAAGCAGATTCTTGCCCTGTTTTCTCTCCCTGGCATAGTTCAATGCGTTCATGTAGGCTGAAGAGGCGCAGGAGAATCCCTGAAGTCCCACAAGGAGACGGGCTTCGTTCATCATCAGGAACATGGCCTTCATTCCCTTGTTCTCTTCGCCAAGAAGCGTTCCCCGGCATTTCCCCTTTCCGCCAAGCGTCAGGGAGCAGGTGGAATTGCCGTGAATCCCCATTTTTTCTTCAATGCCCGTGCAGACCACGTCATTGAATTCTCCCAGGCTGCCATCGTCATTGACCCAGATTTTAGGCACCAGAAACAGCGATATGCCTTTGGTGCCTGCCGGCGCGCCCACAATCCGGGCCAGAACCGGGTGAATGATGTTCTCCGCCAGGTCGTGTTCGCCGCCGGATATAAAAATCTTGGCGCCGGTAATGGCGTAGGTGCCGTCATCGTTTTTGACAGCAGTCGTTGTCAGCGCTCCGACATCGGAGCCGGCCTCGGGCTCGGTCAGAAGCATGGTTCCGGCCCATTCGCCGGTATACATTTTTTTCAGAAACAGTTTTTTCTGTTTTTCGGTCCCGAATTCCTCTACCAGCTTGCCGGCACCGTGGGTCAGACCGGGATACATCATAAAGGCGAAATTTCCGCCGACCAGATAATCACCGGCTGCCAGAGAGACGGTTCTGGGCATTCCCTGCCCTCCCCACTCCGGATCTTCCGGCATCGCCACCCATTCGCCTTCCTTGATCAGATCATAGACCCGATGAAAGGCTTCCGGTACGCTAACCACACCGTTTTCCAGCTTGCAGCCTTCTTCATCTCCGATCTTCTGGGTGGGAAGCACTTCCTTGATAGCCAGGTTTCTGGCTTCGGAAATGATCATATCCACCGTTTTTTTGTTAAAGTCGGCAAATTTTTCATGTTTGCTGAGTTCTTCCACATGAAGCTGTTCATGCAGAACAAAATCCACATCTCTTCGGTCTGCGATAGGCTGTGCCATAGATTATTTCTCCTTATGGGGGTTATAAAATTATAAAATGGTAAAAAAATCTTCGATCGTATTTTTCTGAACGGAAATGGCAAATCTGCCGGCTATTTCGGATTGCCGATGCCTCTTACAAATAAATCGATCAGCGGGTCCGCCATGGATACCAGATCGTATTTGCCGCCGGAATGCAGCCAGTTATTGATGGTTTCATCCACGGCTCCCACGATAAAACGTTTGACCAGACTCAGATACAGATCTTTTCGCATGCTGCCGTCCGCCTGCCCCTGCTCCACGATCTCGGATACGATATCCAGATACATCTTGGACATTTCACGAATCTGGGGTTCCGCGGCCCGGCTGTTCTGATGCGTTTCAGCCTGATAGACGATGGCCATATTCTTGTCGCGCTGAAATTCATCCAGATGTCTGCGAATTAAATTCCGAAGCTTTTCAACCGCATTATCCGCCTGTGCCACTTCTTCTCGAAACAGATCAAATACCTGTTTGGCTTTGAAGGAAAAAAACTGAACCAGGATATCATCCTTGTTTTTGAAATAGAGATAGATCGTGCCATCGGCCACCCCTGCTTCCCTGGCAATCTGGGATATGGTGGACTGATAAAATCCCTGCTCGGCAAACACCGCGACAGCTGCTTCGAGGATGCGGTGATATTTGTCATTGTTTTTGTCTCGGGTACTGATAACTGCCTCCTTACGATACCGATAAGTTCATGAATGAATATTCATTCATTTATCAAAACACATCTTCAATAGTCAAGTAAAAACATAAAAGCAACATAAAGACATCCAACACATATGAATGAGCCATCATTCATATGTGTGTTTTCCGGGTTTTTACTTGACACAATGACGGGTAGTTTCCTATAGTTGCACAAGAATGATCCATACGGTTCGGAACGTCTGGCTGTGCTTTCATGTTCGCTCACACTATTTCACGAAAGGAGTGCCTCATGACTGTCAAAATCATCATCAGGCGAATTGTTCCCGAGGGCAAGTCGAAGCTGTTGACGCCACTATTAAGAAAACTCAGAGCGCTTGCCATGAATCATGATGGATATATCTACGGTGAAACCCTGCGATGCGTGAACGATCCAAAGGAATTTATGGTCATCAGCTCCTGGCAGTCGGAAAAGGACTGGGAGGCCTGGCTCCATCACTCTGAAAGAGCGGAGATTCAGGATAAGATCGATGCGCTGCTCGGCCATAAAACAGAATATCGAGTCTATACGAATACCTGATGCAGAAAAAACTGTTTTGTCCGTATTGCGGATTGCGACTGAGTGAAATATTTTATGAAAATCGGAACCGGCTGTTTTGCAGCCATTGCAATGATCCCATTTATGAAAATCCGATTCCTGCGGCCTGTCTGGTCGTAACAGATGATCAGGGGCGGATTCTGCTGGTTCAAAGAAGTGTCGACCCGCAAAAAGGGATGTGGTGTCTTCCCGGGGGCTTTATCGAACTGGGTGAGTCTCCGGAAAGCGCCGCGCTGAGAGAGCTTTACGAAGAAACCGGACTCACCGGCTCAATTCATAAACTTCTGGGCGTGACAACCAATCCCAGCCGGTTGTACGATTCGGTTCTGCTGGTGGGGTACTGGGTCACGGCATATTCCGGAAATCTTATTGCAGGCGATGATGCTTCCGATGCTGCGTATTTTTCTCCGGAAAGCCTGCCGGAGATTGCTTTTGAGAGCCATGTGAAGTTTATACGGGAGCTGACGACAGCTTCAATTTAATATGGGTTTTAAACAATCATGCATATTCCCGCATATCAAATCCACAATGTCCTGAACACCTATAGCCAGCAGCTTTTCAAAGCCGGAATCACCACGCAGAATCCGGATTCCGGTGCGGACCCGTCTGCAGGCCGAATGACGAATGAAACCAGGCGCAAGGCTGTCATTGACAAGGTCGCAGCCGATATCGTTCAGCGCATTACCCGCCTGGATGGCATTAACCGCCAGGGAAACCACCCCTTCACCGGTTTCAGCAGGACGAACGGATCCCCAGCGTTCTGAAATACGCGACAACAAGTTCGTGTTCAATACCCTGGATATCCACAATAACAAAACGTCCCGAACTCTTTCCATAGAGGATTCGATTTTTTTTATCAAAAGGGACCCGCCCGAGTGATGTCAAAGCGACACCTAAAGAAATTCATCGTGCAAACAACCCGCATTCCACTGCAAATCCCTTGATTAAAGGACAGAATTCATGAAGTTTCCGATTGCGCTCGACCATTATATCCCTGTTCATCTTTCACTATCCCAGCCGCAACTGCTTCCGGATCAAAAAGAGCAGCTTGGCCGAAACATTAAACTCGTCAGAGACAGTATTGTTTTCTTCACGGCTTATGCCAATGCCAAGGGTCTGGGGGGACATACCGGCGGGGCCTTTGATGTGGTTCCGGAATTGCTGATAATTGACGGGTTCATCAAAGAGCGGCGAGCCTGTTTATCCGGTTTTTTTCGACGAAGCCGGCCATCGGGTGGCCATTCAATATGTCATGGCGGCCTTAAACGGGTTCATGCCTGCGGAAGCGCTCCTGCATTACCGGGAATTTGACAAAGGGCTCTATGGCCACCCCGAACGCCATGATGAGATGGGAATTTTCTTCAGTTCCGGCAGACTGGGGCATTTGTGGAGCTATGTCAATGGCGTTGCCGCCGCCAACCCCGACAAATCGGTCGTTCTCTTCGGCAGCGACGGCTCCCAGCTGGAAGGCGGGGATGCCGAGGCCGCTCGCTATGCCGTTGCCCAGAGCCTGAATGTCAAACTGCTGATAGACGACAATGACGTGACCATCGCAGGTCATCCCAGCCAGTATATGAAGGGCTTTGATGTTGAAAAAACCCTGAAAGGGCATGGCCTTTTAGTTGATGCCGGAAACGGGGAAGATGTGGATGCCCTGTTTCAAAGAATCCGCAAAGCGCTGACCACAAGCGGCCCGTATGCCCTGGTCAACCGCCGCAAAATGGCCCCGGGGGTTGACGGCATTGAAGGACTGCCAAAAGGGCACGATGTGATTCCGGTCAATTTTGCCATTTCATATCTCAAGCGAAACGGATATGACGCGCCGTAAATATTCTGGAAACCCCGATTCCCAAAACAAAAGTGGCGCCATACAAAGGCAGCACCCCTGAACAGGCCAAAAACAGGGATGATTTCGGCAAATATGTCTGCGAGATCCTGAAAGACATGCCGGACAGAAAAGAACGGGTGATCGTCGTGGATTCCGATCTGGAAGGATCCTGCGGGCTACACCATATCCGAAAGGCCTTCCCGGAAGTCTATGTCCATGGCGGCATTATGGAGCGGAACAATTTTTCCGTTGCAGCCGGATTCGGCGCAACAGCTGGAAAACAGGGCATATTCGGCACATTTACTGCATTTCTGGAAATGGTGATTTCCGAAATCACCATGGCCAGACTGAACCGGGCCAATGTTCTGGCGCATTTTTCCCATGCAGGCGTGGACGACATGGCGGACAATACCTGTCATTTCGGCATTAACGCCTTCTTTGCCGATAACGGGCTTCTGGAAAACGATGCCACACGACTCTACTTTCCCGCGGACAGCCTGCAGCTGAAAGCCGTCCTGTCATCGATTTTTCCTGCCGGCGGACTTCGGTTCGTCTTTTCGACCCGATCCGGAACTCCCTTTATTTTAGACGCCGACGGCAAGCGTTTTTTCGATGCGGGATACACATTCATTCCCGGCAGAGACGATCTGATCCGGGAAGGCAGCGACGGATACATCGTTACCTACGGCGAAATGCTGTACCGGTGCCTGGACATTGTCGAGGATCTTAAAACCCGGGGTATCTCGATCGGCCTGATCAATAAAACCACTTTGAACATCATCGATGAAGAGATGCTGAAACGCATCGGCTCATGCAAAGCCGTTCTTGTTGTTGAAACACAGAATATCAAGACCGGCCTCGGGGCAAGGATGGGAACCTGGCTTCTGGAAAGAGGCTACCATCCCCGCTTTGCCGCCATGGGCACCTGGAAAGAAGGCCACGGCGGCCTCTCGGAACAGATCCCGTATCAGGGAATGGGTAAAGACGGCATTCTTTCCCGAATCACCGCCCTGCTGAAATAAACAGAGGGAAATTAGGATTTTGGTTATTGCAGGGCTTACCGGCGGCATCGCATCCGGGAAATCAACGGTATCCGCCTTTCTGGAAGATGCCGGAGCCGTCATCGTGGATGCGGATAAAATCGCCCGCAAAGTGGTTCAGAAAGACAGGCCGGCCTGGCGTAAAATCGTGGATGCCTTTGGCCGGTCGATTCTGCTGCCTGACGGAGAAATCAATCGCATTCTTCTGGGAGAGATCATCTTTGGTGACCCGGCTCAACAACAAATCCTGAACCGGATCGTCCACCCGGATGTCTTTGCGGAGACGGCAACGCGTCTGGCTGAAATTGAAAATAAACAGCCTGGCGCTGTCGTGATCCTGGATGTGCCGCTGCTGATCGAATCCGGTATGGACATGGATTTTTCAGAAATCCTTGTGGTGTATGTTCCGGAGTCGGTTCAGATTCAGCGGCTGATGGCAAGAGATCGTCTGACACAGACACAGGCCCTGGCGCGGATTCGATCTCAGATGCCTATTGAAGAGAAAAAGAAGCACGCCACGATCGTCATTGACAACAGCGGCAGCCGTGAAAACACCCGCAATATTTCCATGCGGGTTTACCAGAAACTATGCAAAAAAAACAGCGACCCGGATAATTCATGAATACCATCATCATAGGATCCCTGATCGGATTCAGCCTGGGCGCTACAGGATACATCGTTTTTCGGTTCTGGCTGTTGCCCATCAGGCGCTATCAGCGGATCAAACAGCAGATTGTCGACTTGATTCATGACCATGAACGCAAGTTGACCGGCGAAAACACCTTTCAGCTCTCGGCTGACCAGTCCGAGAACTGCCGCAAGCAATCGATGGCCTTGACGGACGCCTATTATGACGACCTTCCCCACTGGTACCGCCTGGTTCTGGGCAACCGGAAGGAATCCCCGGATGAGGCATCCAAAAACCTTCAGGCGTTATCCAGTATCCGAAACCCCGATCATGCCCGCAATCGCATCCATAATATCAAAAAAAGTCTCAATTTGTCCAAGGAGCAGACAACGGGCTGAGGACAAACCTGAACGTGAAGACTCTGACACCCGATCCTTGACTCCCGTTTACCCCAAACCATTTCGAAAGGAAATACAAGCATGCAACGCACCTTATCCATTATCAAACCCGATGGGGTTTCCCGCAACCTCATCGGCAACGTGATTCAGAAACTGGAGAAATCCGGACTGAACATCATTGCCATGAAAATGCTGCACATGACCCGGACCCAGGCCGAAGGGTTTTACGCCGTGCATAAGGAAAGGCCATTTTTTGCCAGTCTGACGGAGTTCATGACCTCGGGGCCCGTGGTGGTGATGGTTCTTGAAGGAGAAAACGCCATAACCCGATACCGGGACCTGATGGGGGCAACCAATTTCAAGAATGCCGCCGAAGGAACCATCCGAAGGGAGTATGCGACGGATATTGAAAAAAACGTGGTTCATGGCTCGGACTCCCCGGAAACCGCGGCCTTTGAGATCGGTTATTTCTTCAACAGTTTTGAAATTGTGAAGGGGGGGGTGACTTCACCACCGGAACGCATCTGTCTGGACCATATCACCATCGTCCTGCAGCGGCCCCGTTTTCCGGAAAATATCGGGGCCGCTGCCAGAGCCATGCGGAACATGGGAATCCGCCGCATGATCGTCGTTGAACCGGAAAATTACGATATTTCCCGGGTGCTCAAAATGGCAACCCATGTGGCTGCGGATATTGTTCAGGAAGTCCAGATCACACAGACGCTTCGCGAAGCACTGTCGCCGTTTCACCTGGTTGTGGGAACCACCGCGCGTCTGGGCGGGGAGCGGGAAGTTGTTCTGTCCCCTTCACATATTGCCGAACGTCTGATCTCCGTGTCTCAGGAAAACACCATTGCCATCGTTTTCGGCCCGGAAGACCGGGGACTTTCCAACGAAGATCTGCGTCTCTGCCATGAACTGGTCAATATCCCCACTGCCGAATTTTCTTCACTGAATCTGGCCCAGGCCGTCATGGTCATCTGTTACGAACTTTATACGGCTGGCAGGATTTTGTCCGAGGCAAGCACCCCCCGGCTGGCCACACGCCATGAACTGGACGGCATGTACGACCAGCTCCGGGATGTTCTGGTCCGGATCAACTACATCAACCCGGAAAATCCGGATTACTGGATGAACAAGATCCGGCGATTTTTTACCCGCTTGCAGCTGAAGGCCGGGGAAGTCAGTATCATCCGGGGAATCTGCCGGCAGATTGACTGGTATGGGAAAAAATGCCACGAAGACGGCAGGCAATCAAAAGAATAAGCACTCCCCCCCAACTCCTGCCCTTTTCCTTAGAGTCTATTGCAAAACCTTTTCAAATTAACGCTTCCGTCATACCGGCGAAAGCCGGTATCCAGTGAATTCAAAGACTCCTGGACCCCGGTTTTCACCGGGGTGACGAACAGTGGTACGTTTGCAAGAGGGTCCTGATTTATTTTCCCCCAGCAGACCCTGAACGGACTTCAGGATATCGGCAGGCATCACGATGGTTTTGGCGTTGGCCGATGCCGAAAGATTCTTAAAGGCATCCACATAGCGTTCACCCAGAAGATAAATTGCCGGCAGATGCCGCTCCCCGATGGCATCCGATACCCGCTGAATGGCTTCTTTCGTAGCATTGGCCATGATCACCTTGGCCTCCGCATCCCGTCTGGAGGCTTCCAGCTTTCCTTCGGCTTCCTGAATCTGGGCTTCCTTGGCCCCTTCGGCGTTTAATATCGCTGCAACCTTCTTTCCTTCCGCTTCGGTAATGGCGGCCCTTCGGGACCGTTCAGCAGATGCCTGCTTTTCCATGGCCTGCTGCATGGTCGCAGAGGGTTTTATATCCTGGATTTCAACGGTTTTGACCACAATTCCCCAGGCCGCCACATCATCTGAAATGCCGCCCTTCAGCTTTGATTTGATGAGCTCCCGGGAGCTGAGTGCATCATCCAGATCCATCTCCCCGACGATGCCTCGCAGAGACGTCTGAATCAGGTTTACAATGGCAAACCGGTAATCATCAATGCCGTAAACGGCTTTCTGGGGTTCAATGACATTGATGAAGGCAATGGCATTTGTCATGATCACGGCGTTGTCCCGGGTAATCACTTCCTGGGTGGGGATGTCCAGGGAAATATCCTTGGTGATGACTTTGTGAGCGATCGTATCCAGATAGGGAATCACGAAATTCAGCCCCGGATTCAGGGTAGAATGATATTTGCCAAGGCGCTGCACCACATGCTTGTACCCCTGGGGAACAATCCGTACGCCCATGAAAATCGTCAAAACAACCAGAACCGTTAAAATTCCAATAACTGTCAGACCACCTGCCATCGTGATGCCTCCTTTCCTTGCAGATTACTTTTTTTCCACCTTCAGCACATGTCCGTCAATGCCGGAAACCCGGACATAATCCCCGGGCTGAAACAGTTCCGCGCTGGTATAATCCCATTCTTCCGCCCCCAGAACCGGCAGGGTGAATCGCACCCTGCCCTTTTCAAGCGGTGTTGCATTGGGTTTCACCACCATTCCCGCTTCACCGATTATGGCTTCCTGCGACATCCCGGCAGTGGTTTTATCCACCATTTTGGGTCTTAACACCCGGAACCAGAGAAAGGTGAGAACCGATGAAGCCACGGTCCAGGTAAACAACTGGACCGTAAAGGAAGATTCCGGAAAAATAAATAGATACAGCCCCACCAAGCAGGCTCCGAGACCGAACCAGATGATGGTGAAGGACGGGATAAAGAGCTCTGCGCTGATCAGAATCAATCCAAAAGACAGCCAGTGCCACCACAGCATCGTCATGGAATTTCTCTCCTGGTTTTACGGAACGTGTTGAAGAAAAAAATCTGGAAGAAACAGCCTTTTCGCGAATCTATTCAGGAATAAAACTGAAAATCCTGCATCAGGCTCTTCGACAATTCAGCTTTATAGCAAGTGCGGCACCCTGTCAATACCGATAAATACATCAACATTCGAACTTCGAAAAAAATGAAACATCGCCGAGAGCACGCCATAGCGGAAGTTGAATTTCCGAACACAAAAAACAGCTTGACATAATAAAACAATCGATGTTAGGCTGCGCAAAATTTAACAATAAGGGCGCATCGTTTCATGAAGCACACCATTTCAGGCAGCTATTATTACGGGTATTTTTATTACTTTAGCACCGATCTGCCCGTGGTGTGCTGCTGATACCCTAAAACATTATCCAGCACAAGCCGTGGGCAGACTCTGCCCACGGCTTTTTTTTCTAAAGGTCGTGGAGAAAAAAATCTTCACGGCCTTTTTTATTTTAACAAGGAGGAGATCAATCATGAGTATTTTAGGCAAGCAGATTCGAATCGAGCGCATTATCAACCGGAATACCGGAAAAACCGTCATCGTTCCCATGGATCACGGTATGTCCATCGGGCCCATTCCCGGGCTGATCAATGTAAGAGATGCGATCCAGAAGGTTTCCGAAGGGGGCGCCAACGCCATTGTCGAACACAAGGGCCTTGTAAAGGCAGGCCATCGCGGCCGGGGCAAGGATATCGGCCTGATCATCCACCTGTCTGCATCCACCAGCCTTTCGACTTCCCCCAATGCCAAAACCCTGATCTGCACTGTGGAAGAAGCCCTTAAACTGGGGGCGGATGCCGTATCCATCCAGGTGAATCTGGGAAACGGCGGTGAAAAGGAAATGCTTCATGATTTCGGCAAAGTCAGTTATGACGCCCGGGCCTGGGGAATGCCGCTGCTGGCCATGATCTATCCCCGCGGTGAAAACATCAAGGACGAATATGATGTCAATGTCATCAAGCATGCGGCCCGGGTCGGCGATGAGATGGGGGCGGACCTTGTCAAGGTGTCCTATACCGGATCCACGGAATCCTTCCGCGAAGTGGTCCAGGGCTGCTCTGTTCCGGTCGTGATTGCCGGCGGACCGAAAATGGACTCCGATATCGATATTCTGGAAATGGTCAAGGGTTCCATAGATGCTGGCGGCGCCGGGGCCTCCATCGGCCGAAACGTGTTTCAGCACAGTGATCCGACAGCCATGACCATGGCCATCGCCGCCATCGTCCACGACGGTGCGGATGTGGACAAAGCTTTAAGCTTCTTGAAATAAAGGGCTATAGTTTTATTGGCAATAGGCTATGGGCTATAGGCTGAATAGGGCTTCGGCCCTGGGCCTGAATATGTGAAAGGGAATACGATGACACGTACGATCTGGGTCAAAATTGATCCTTGGGATAAGGACATGGCGACAACCGCCATTGAAAACGGGGCTGACGGGATAATGGCGCCGCCGGGTTTTTCGGAAAAAATAAAAGAGCTGGGCAGAATCCAGACCATTTCTTTGGACGGCGACATTAGGCCCGGGGAAGACGTGGTCTCCTGCCAGATCACCTGCAAGGAAGACGAAGAGATGATTCTGGCCCTCTGCCGCGACAAAAAAGTCATTCTGGACTGCCAGGACTGGAGCATCATCCCCCTTGAGAACCTCATCGCCAGAGGCGCCGATGTCATCGCTCAGGTTAACTGCCTGGCGGATGCCCAGACCGCTTTCGGCATTCTGGAAAAAGGGGTCCAGCATATTCTCCTGCATGCCGGTGATCCGGCGTCCCTCAAACAGGCCCTGACCCGTTTACGGTCTCAGGAAGATAAAACGGTTCTGGAAACTGCCGAAATCGTGAGCATTCAGTCGGCCGGGATGGGCGATAGGGTATGCGTGGATACCTGCACCCTGATGACAGCCGGACAGGGGATGCTGGTCGGAAACAGCAGCAGCGGCCTTTTTCTGGTCCATGCCGAAAGCGTTTCCAACCCGTACGTGGCGCCAAGACCTTTTCGGGTCAATGCCGGTCCGGTGCATGCCTATACCCGTGTTCCCGGCGGCAAAACCCGGTATCTCTCGGAGCTTGGGGCCGGAGATCCGGTTCAGATCGTGGATCATGACGGCAATACGATGACCGCTGTCGTGGGACGGCTGAAGATTGAAAAGCGGCCGCTGATGCTGATCACGGCTGTCGCAAACGGCAGAGAGCTGACAACGCTGGTTCAAAACGCCGAAACCATCCGCCTGACACGGCCGGATGGCGAGCCGGTCTCGGTCGTTCATCTGACGGCAGGCGATCGGGTACTGGTCGCAACCGAACAGGGTGGCAGACATTTTGGATATGCGATCCAGGAAACCATCACCGAAAAATGACGGCATCATAAAAAGTCCGGATGCTGCGTTACGTTGCATCCTTCGTCGTTGCGGTGTACTATTCTTACACCTCGCTCCTCATGATTTGCGCGCCTTGCCTGCGAACTTTTTACCATGAAAATAGATTCCCCCCTTTGGAAAAGGGGGGCCAGGGGGGATTTCGGATGAACGGTTGAAAAATCCCCCTCAATCCCCCTTTTCCAAAGGGGGAAGACCTTTTCATTGACGTGGGCGAAATCCTGATTTCATTAACGTTTATAATGCCGTCTGAAAATAGATAATGAGGAATGCATCATTTTATGAGCACAAACTCTGAAACATGCGCCGGCGATCATTCGAAGACAGAAGACATGGACAGTCTGAGAAAGGCAATTGACGCCATTGACGAACAAATCCTGGATCTGATTTGCACCCGGCTGGATACGGCCAGAAAAATCGGCGCGATAAAAGCAAAAAGCGGTGGCCCGGTTTTTGACAGCGCCCGGGAAGCGCTGCTCCTTGGCCGCCTGAATCGCCTGAATCGCGGACCGCTCAGCACAGGCGCCCTGCATCACATCTTCAAGGAAATCATTGCCGCTTCCCGGGAAATTCAAAAACAGGTGACCGTTGCCTACCTGGGTCCGGAAGGCACATTTACCCATCTTGCCACCCTGAATCATTTCGGGAGGGGGGTTCAGACTGCCTCCCTAACCCGGATCCGGGATATCTTTGCCGGGGTGGATAAAGAGATATACCCTTTCGGGGTGGTGCCGGTTGAAAATTCCATCGAGGGCTCGGTCAACCCGACCCTCGATCTGTTCTGGGAATCGGAAGTCCAGATCTGCGCGGAGATTTACCAGACCATTTCACATGACCTGCTCTCAAATGCAAAAACCCTTGAGGACATCGAGGTGCTGTATTCTCATTCCCATGCATTTGCCCAGTGCCGGGAATGGATTGGCCGCCATCTTCCGAACTGCCGCCTGGTGCCATGCGAAAGCACGGCGCTTGCCGCTCAAAAAGCCCTGGAGGACCCCGGATCCGCCGCCATCGCCGGCAGGGAGGCCGCACGGATTTATCAACTGCCGATCGCCGCCTCCCGGATCGAAGACAGTATCCGCAATACGACCCGCTTTCTCGTTATCGGGAAAAAAATGCCCGGACGGACCGACCAGGACAAAACATCTCTTCTCTTTGCCACCCATCACGTTCCCGGCGCGCTTTACAAGGTCTTAAAACCCATCAACGACGCCGGGCTCAATATGGTCAAGCTGGAATCCCGGCCATCCCGGCATGAGAACTGGAGCTATCATTTTTTTGTTGATATTGAAGGCCATATGGAAGATGCTCCGGTCCAGAAAGCAGTAGATGAAATGACCCGCATGTGCATGATGCTCAAATGCCTGGGATCCTACCCCAGGGCATGACGGACGAGGCAACATATGATTGATGCAGCAACACAGGTCTTTGCAGTGATGGGAAACCCGGTTCGCCACAGCCTGAGCCCGGCGATGTTTAACCGGGCTTTTTTAAAAACCGGATACAACGGCGTGTATGCGGCCTTTCAGGTCACTGAGATCAAAGACGGCATGGCCGCGATGCGTTCCCTGGGCATCCGGGGAGCCAGCATCACCATTCCGCACAAAGTATCGATTCTGGATTTCCTGGATGAACTGGACCCTGCGGCAGAAAGCATCGGCGCCGTGAATACGGTCATCAACCAGGATGGCCGGCTCAAGGGATACAACTCGGACTGCCTGGGCGCCGTCAAAGCGCTGGAAGAAATCACCCGACTCGAGGGGAAAAAAGTTGCCATCATCGGCGCTGGCGGGGCAGCACGCGCCATCGGTTTTGGCGTCAAATCCCGCGGGTCCGCAATTACAATTATCAACCGGAGCATTTCAAACGGAGAAAAACTGGCTACTTCGCTGGAGGCGGATTATATTCCCATTTCAGCGGTTCGCGCTCTTCCCTTTGACATTCTGATCCAGACCACATCCGTCGGCATGACGCCGCATGTCTATCAGTCCCCGGTTCCGGATGCGTTGTTAACCCGGGACCTTCTGGTCATGGATATCGTGTACGCGCCGCTGCAAACCCGGCTTTTAAAAGATGCCGCTGATGCCGGGTGCCGGACAATCAACGGCCTTTCCATGTTCATTCATCAGGCCGCGTTTCAATTTGAGCTGTGGACCCAACTCCCTGCGCCTCTGGACGTCATGAAACACTCCCTGATGGACTGCCTGGACATTCCTCGCAAAGACCCTTCACACAAGAGAGACGCATGATCGAAATTCAAACACGCCCCATTCGAAACACCACTGTCAGGGTACCGGGATCCAAGAGTTACACGCACCGCGCCCTCATCGTTTCCGCACTGTCCGACGGCGAATGCGTCATCCTGAACGGACTGGACAGCGAGGATACCCGGCTGACCCGAGACGCACTTCGCCAGATGGGCATTTTCATTGATCAGGATTCTGCATCGTGGCGGATACTGGGAGGCCATGGCAGGTTGCAGCCTTGCAGCAACCCGATTTTTCTGGGCAATTCCGGAACATCCATGAGGCTTCTTGCAGCTGTTTGTGCTCTGGGAGCAGACAAATATATTTTGACAGGAACCCCGCGCATGCAGGAGCGGCCCATACAGGATCTTCTGGAAGGACTGCATCAGATTGGCGTCAAAACGACATCGCTTGGGCGTCCGGGCTGCCCGCCGATTGAAATTGAAGCCTGTGCGATTTCCGGAGGCCGTGTATCACTGAACTGCGGCACCAGCAGCCAGTATCTTTCAGCCCTTCTTCTCATCTCTCCCTTCACACTGAACGGCCTGGAGATCGTCGTTACCGAGGGGCCGGTATCCAAACCCTATATTGACATGACAATCGACATCATGCATCAGGCCGGAGTCAGTGTGACACGAGACGGGTATCAGCGCTTTCAGATCGCCGGAAACCAGACGTACCGGTCCGGAAAATTCTGCGTGGAGGCTGATATCTCCCAGGCCGGATATTTCTGGGCAGCCGCCGCGGTGACCGGGGCCACAATTACCGTTGACGGCGTATCGCAGGCTTCCCGTCAGGGGGACCTGCGGCTTCTGGATGTATTTTCGGCCATGGGATGCTCGACACATGTTGAACCAAACGGCATTTCCGTTACCGGCGCAGAGCTTACGGCTGTTGAAGTGGATATGGGTGCCATGCCTGATATGGTTCCGACCCTTGCTGTTGTGGCTGCTTTTGCAACGGGCAAAACCGTCATCACCAACGTGGGGCACTTGAAAGCCAAGGAAAGCGACAGGCTCGGATCGGTTGTAACAGAACTCCGAAAACTGGGCATCGCGGCCGGTTGCAGCGATACAGCCATGTGGATAGAGGGTGGAAAGGCAAGCGCCGCCCTGATTGACCCGCACAACGATCACCGCCTTGCCATGAGCTTTGCCGTCGCAGGACTCAAAACACCCGGCATCCGGATTGACAATGAAACCTGCGTGGAAAAATCCTTCCCCGAATTCTGGAAGGTTTTTGAAAGCCTGTATCCATGAACATCTATCTGATCGGATACCGCTGCAGTGGAAAGACGTCCGTGGGCATAACACTTTCAAAGCTTCTGGATTGGCCGTTTCTGGATACCGATGCGGCGGTGGTTCAAAATGCCGGCATGACCATCACCGATATTGTTGCAAAAAACGGCTGGGATGCTTTCAGAGACATGGAAAAAAGCGCGATTGACCGGAGCGTCTTGTTGAACCGCCATGTCATTGCAACCGGCGGCGGAGTGATCCTGAATCCGGACAATGTCCGGAACATGAAAAAATCCGGGCGGGTGGTCTGGCTCAGGGTCGGCCCGAAAACGGTCAAAGCCCGGATGGCAGGTGATCCCGAAACCCTTGTCCAGCGGCCGGACCTGACATCAGTTGGCAGCATGAATGAAATCGAAACCGTTCTTCTTGCCAGGCAGCCGATTTACGAAAAGGCCTGCCATCTGACAGTGGACACCGACATACTGGGAATTGACGCCATTTGCCAGATAATTCTTGAAAACATCCACAAAGGAAATGCATGATGTCAGGCAATTCATTTGGAACGCTTTTTCGCATCACTACCTGGGGAGAATCCCACGGCCCGGGAATCGGCGTGGTGGTTGACGGCTGTCCGCCCGGACTGCATCTGGATGAGGCCGTGATTCAATCGGCCCTGGACCGGAGAAAACCCGGGGGATCATCCGCCAGCACCCGGCGAAAGGAACCGGATAAGGCCGTCATTCTTTCCGGCGTGTTTGAGGGCAAAACCACGGGAACGCCCATTGCCATCCTGATCGCCAATACGGACGCCGATTCAAGGTCATACGCACCATATGCCGAACTCTATCGTCCCGGCCATGGCGATATCACCTATCAGTCAAAATACGGCATCCGGGACTGGCGCGGCGGCGGCAGGGCTTCGGCCCGCGAAACCGCCGCAAGGGTGGCCGCAGGCGCTGTCGCCGGTCTGCTTCTGGATCAATCGGGAATTCAAGTGGTTTCCTATACGCTGGAGCTTGGCGGCGTCCGGGCCGGCGTAACGGATTTAAGCCAGATTCACCAGAACCCGTTCAGGTGCCCGGACAAAGCCGCTGCAAAGGCGATGGCCGACCGGGTGGAGCAGGTGCGAAAACAGGGGGACTCCATTGGCGGCATTGTTGAAATCCGTGTCACCGGCGCTCCCGCCGGTCTGGGCGAACCGGTTTTTGACAAGCTGGATGCTGATCTGGCAAAGGCATTGATGAGTATCGGAGCCGTCAAGGGTGTAGAAATCGGGGACGGGTTTACAGCCGCATGCCGGTTGGGTTCCGAAAACAACGACCCCATTACCCCTGAGGGTTTTTCGTCCAATCATGCCGGCGGCATACTGGCCGGCATTTCAAACGGAGATGAGATTCGGGTCCGGGTTGCCGTAAAACCCATTCCCTCCATTTCGCTGGACCAGCAGACCATCAACAGCCGGAATGAGCCTGTTACCGTTTCGGTCAAGGGCCGCCATGACGTATCGGCCATTCCCCGCATCAATCCGGTCTGCGAAGCCATGGTGAAGCTGGTTCTGGCGGATCATCTCCTGAGGCAGAGAGCCATATTCAATACGAAGATATGATAACTTCCCCCTTTGAAAAAGGGGGATTGAGGGGGGAAATCCTTTTCATGGTCAAATATTCATCGTTAACAGAAGATGGGAAAAAGGAGAGTCTTCATTTTATGAAACCGAGAAGAACCATATTGTCCGTGCCCGGACATGTAGAAAAAATGCACGACAAGGCCCTGAACTCCGGCAGCGACGCCATCATGCTGGATCTTGAAGACAGCGTCCCCGTGGATATCAAGGCGGAGGCCCGCGGCCGGATCATCCAGTCGCTGTTATCCCGCGACTGGAGCCGAAAAACCGTCCTGTTCCGGATGAACGGCCTGGACACCCCGTTCGGGTACCGGGATCTTCTGGAAGTCGTGGAAGCCGCCGGACCCGTTATTGACGCCGTCGTAGTTCCCAAAATCAACCACCCGGGTGATGTTCATTTTGTCAGCCGGATGCTGGACGGTATAGAGCTGAACAAGGAATGGACCAAACGAATCGGCATTGAAGCTTCCATCGAAACCGCGGCAGGGCTTGAAGCAGTCTCTGAAATTGCAAAGGCCGGCGACCGGATTCAAACGCTGGTCTTCGGGGTTGCGGATTATTCTGCCTCAATCGGCGCCAGGCTGATTTCCATTTCCGGACACGGTGAAAAAGAGGCGGAAATCTATCCGGGACACCGGTGGCATTTTGCCATGAGCCGGATAGCGATGGCCGCAAAAGCAACTGGTCTTCAAGCCATTGACGCGCCTTACGGCAATTTCAAAGACCCCGAAGGGCTGAAACTGGGAGCTGGAATGGCCTGCGCCCTGGGATATGACGGCAAATGGGCCATTCACCCCGATCAGATCGACATCATCAATCAGACGTTTTCACCCTCACCCGAAGATATCGACCGGGCCAGAAAGGTTCTGGACGCCTATCGCGAGGCAACCGTCAAGGGCCTGGGAGCCGTGGCCGTGGAGGGCCGGATGGTGGATCAGGCAACCGTGCGGCTGGCAGCAATGCTCTGGGAGCAGGCCGGTTACCTGGGCCTGGTTTAAATTGGACTGGCATGCATTATCATGCAAACCGGTAAATAGCGGCGCCCCAGGTGAGCCCGGCACCCAGCCCAATAAACATGACCGTGCTGCCGGTTTTTAAAAGCCCTTTTTCGATGGCCTCGTCAAAAGCGATCGGAATGCTGGCCGCCGTTGTGTTGCCGTAACGCTGAATGTTGTTGAAGATTTTTTCATCCGGCAGATCCATCGCTTTTTGAAATGCCTGGTTGATGCGCAGATTGGCCTGATGCGGAATGAACAGGTCGATATCGTTCAGCGCCAGCCCGGCTTTTTCCAGAGCTTCCTGGGCAACCTGGGGAAGACGGCGGACCGCATGCTTGAACACGGACCTGCCGTCCATGGTGGGATAATGGCGGCCTTCCCGGAGCATGGCCTCGCTGAGCCGGGGGTTCAGGCGGGAAGCCGGCGCTTCCGTCATCAGGCTGGTTGCAAATTCCCCCTGTGCGTGCAGCACGGTAGCCAGCACCCCGCAGGGCCGATCCGTTTCAACCCCTTCCAGACATAATGCGCCGGCGCCGTCTCCAAAAATTACCGTGACATCTCTGCCTCGGGTGGAAAGATCCAGGCCCGAACTGTGGACTTCAGCGCCGACAAAGAGAATTCGATTGTAAAGGCCGCTTCGGATAAAGGCGTCAGCCGCGGCAACGCCATAGACAAATCCGGAGCATTGCTGCCGGATATCCAGTGCCGGAGTGGTTTCCAGCCCCAGTTTGTGCTGAAGCAGACACCCGGGACCCGGAAAGTAGATATCCGGGCTGAGGGTGGCAAAAATGATCAGGTCAATGTCATCCGGCCTCCAGCCTGCCCGTTCGAGCGCGATTTTTGACGCCTCAAAACCCAGGTCCGACACCCCGACCCCGCCTTCTTCAGGGACCCAGTACCGCTGTTCAATGCCTGTGCGCTGTCGAATCCATTCATCGGAAGTATCCATCCACAGCGCCAGATCGTCGTTGGTAACCAGGCGGGTGGGAAGACACCGGCCGGTTCCGGAAATCATGGTTTGTTTCATCTTATGCCCATCCTCTCATCGAAAACATGCCGAACCTGATGCATACCGTTTCTTTCTGATCCCGTTATCAATCTCTATACTTTATACTTTCCGAATTCATCAGAGGAAAGATTTTTCAGATATTCGGCCCATTTTCGTCCTTCTTCGCTGTCATCCGCAGCATGAACCGGTTCATTGTTTTTATTGGATTTCAGAAACACCATTTCATCCACAAATATCGGGGCATCCGCCCGAAGCGCAATGGCAATGGCATCGCTGGGCCTGGAATCCAGGCTGAAAGATGCCTCGGAAGCTGTAAAGTTGATCTTTGCAAAAAAGGTGCTGTCCTTGATATCACAGACCTCAACGCTGGTAACGGCTGCCCCGGTCAACCGGACAAAATTCAGAAACAGGTCATGGGTCATGGGCCGATCAAAATGGATGTTCTTCAGCGAAGTGGCGATGGCTGTTGCTTCCATGAGGCCGATCCATATCGGAATCACCTGATCGTTTTCTTCAGACTTCAGGATCAGGATAGGCGTATTGGAATCCGGATCCAGGATCAGTCCTGAAACAGACACTTTATGTTGCACCGATCATTCCTCCTGCAAAACAGGCTTTCCCCAAAGCGAATGTGAAAAGGCTTTTTCAATTCGAATCGTCTTCAGCCTGCCGATATTGCCGGATCCGGAAAGTCGTTCCGGCTCCGGGAAATGCACGATTTTATGCCCGGGGGTTCTGCCGTACCACTGAGTGGTTGCATCATGGGAGACTTCAGTCGAATTTACCCGCTGGCTGATGCCCTCCACCAGAACCACCTGAACAGAATGGACCATGGACTGATTTTTTTCAAGTGTAATGGCTTCCTGAAGCCCGAGAACCTGCTGAAGCCGCTGCGCTTTTTCAGCTTCGGATATTTTTTCAGAAAAATGTGCCGCCGGGGCATTGGGGCGATCCGAATACATGAAGGCAAATAACCCATCATAGCCCACCTGCCGTATCAGGGAAAGGGTCTCTTCAAAATCATCCGGTGTTTCTCCGGGAAACCCGACAATGATGTCAGTTGTGATGGCGATATCCGGGCAGGCTTTTCGAAGCCGGGCAATTTTTTCCAGATACATATCCCGCGTATATTTCCGGTTCATGCGGGACAGAATATGCGTCGATCCGGATTGTACCGGCAGATGAATATGCTTGCATAATTTATCCAGCCGGTTAAAGGTTGCGATCAGGCCATCGGAAAGATCCTTGGGGTGGGATGTGGTAAACCGGATGCGAAGCAGTCCCTCGATCCCGTTCACACGGGTTAACAACGCTGCAAAGTCGCAAAGCCCTTCCTTTTTACCATAGCTGTTGACATTCTGCCCGAGCAGCGTCACCTCACGGATACCGGAGTCCGCAAGCGCTTGAATCTCAGACAGAATTCGCTCCGGAGAGCGGCTCATCTCTCTGCCCCGCACGTATGGAACCACGCAATAGGTACAGTAATTATCGCACCCCTGCATGATCGTTACAAACCGGCTGATTTGATCTGCGTTAGCAGAGGCCGTGTACACCGGGCTTTCCTGAATGGTATCGGATAGCGCCACATCCACCAGTCGCGCTCCCGAGGTTTCCACCTGTTGGACCAGAACCGGAAGCCGGCTGACGGCATGTGTTCCGAATACCAGATCCAGATACGGCGCGCGATCCAGGATTTTGCGGCCTTCCTGCTGAGCGACGCAGCCCCCGACACCAATGATCAACTCCGGATTCTTTCGTTTCAGTCCGGCCATACGACCCAGGAAACTGAACACCTTCTGCTCTGCCTTTTCCCGAATCGCACAGGTATTCAGTATTACCAGATCGGCGGATTCCGGCTCCGAAACCTGCCGGTACCCCAGAGGCACCAGGCCCCCGGCGATTCGCTCGGAGTCGTAAACATTCATCTGGCAGCCGATGGTGTGAATATATACGGTTTTGGGATACATCATGAGTCGCTATGCGTTGTTCCTTTCCGATCCTCCGGCAAAACAGCTTCCATGTAAACCTGCTTTTGCAGATCCTGAAGCACGGTTTCAACATCCGGCTCGCATCCCGGAGCGATATTCAAGACGATAAGCCCGGTTGCGGGATTCAGTGTGGTAACGCCGGCAATTCCCTCATACCCTTCAAAAGTGAACCGCATCAGGCTGATAGCCTTTCGATCAACCCGGTAATAGCGCTGAATGGTTTTCAAGAAAAATCTTCCTTCGACGTCGCCATCGTTTATTAAAGGGCACGTAATTCCATGCACACGGCTTCGGCAGTGCGCAAGGGGATCATAAAAACCAGAAGGCTTTAATCATTCCGGCACTGCTTCTGTCTATGCTATCATCTTCTTTTCCAACTGATCAATAAAAAATCGGTAAAGAAATGACGGTCCCGATTTCTTCGACACGGTTTTAGGTTGTTGAAAAACGAATTATCCGCTATATGCCCGACATATGAAAAAATGGAATATCATTCAGCCGAATCAGCCAGAGACCGATGTGGTCAATCGGCTCTGCGCCCATCTCGGGTGCAGTTCTGTTGTTGCATCCCTTCTGGCAAACCGGGGCATCGACTCCCCGGCCCTTGCAGACCGTTTTCTGAATCCGTCTTTCCACCATTTATCCGTCCCGTCTGCAATGAAGGATATGGACACGGCCGTCAGCCGCATCCATGACGCCATCCTGCATCAGGAACGCATTTTGATTTTTGGGGATTACGATGTGGACGGCGTCACAGCAGTGGTTCTTATCACCGAATTTTTAATAACCGCCGGCGCCAAGGTCTCTTTCTATATTCCGCATCGTGAAACCGAAGGGTACGGGCTGAAACCATGCCATATCCGCGATCCTGCCATCACAAACGCCATCAATCTCATTATAACGGCCGATTGCGGATCCAGCAGCCATGAAGCCATACGTATGGCGCGCACTGGCTGGAATCGATGTCATCATTACCGATCATCACACGATATCACAGCCCATACCCGAAGCGCTTGCAGTGGTGAATCCCAAACGAGACGACTGCCCTTCCGGCGCAGAAAATCTGGCTGGCGTAGGCGTTGCATTTTTTCTGGTCATCAACCTGCGCAAGTATCTTCGGGATCGCGGGTTCTGGACGTCCCGAAATGAGCCCAATTTAAAAAACGCATGCGACCTTGTGGCGCTGGGCACTGTCGCGGACATGGTTCCCTTGACCGGCGACAACCGGATCTTTGTCAAAGGCGGAATCGATATTATCAATTCTGGACCCCGCCCCGGCATTCAATCCCTGATGGAAATCAGCGGCATTCAACGTCCTTTTCTGAATTCAGAAGACATCGCCTTTAAACTGGCCCCCCGGCTGAATGCCGCAGGGAGAATGTCTCATGCAAATACAGCTGCCGACCTGCTGCTGACGCAAGACAGCCGAAAAGCGATGAGGGCGGCCGAAACGCTGAATGCGCTGAACTGTGAAAGGCGCTCTGTCGAGCAGCGCATCCTGGATGATATTCAGCTTCGGCTTCAGAAAGATCCCGGACATCTCCAAGCAGGCGCGCTGGTGATGGCGGATGCGGCCTGGCCTCCCGGAATTCTGGGAATCGTGGCATCCAGGCTTGTCCGTCAGTATTTTTGCCCCGTTGTTCTGATTTCCACCCAAAACGGGATCGGCAAAGGTTCTGCAAGAAGTATCCCGGAATTTGACCTGTATCAAGGCCTGAAGGCCTGTTCAGACAGCCTGATCGGATTCGGAGGCCATGCCGCAGCCGCCGGACTGGAAATCGCAACGGAAATGATTCCGGAATTTCAAAACCGGTTTACCCGGATGGCGGACAGCCGGCTATCACCGGGAGGTGCTTTTCCCGAAAATGGTCGTTGACGGCTTTCTGGATATCCAGGACATCACCCCGACCCTTATCGATGAGATCGACTCCCTGAAACCCTTTGGTACCGGAAACCCCGAACCGGTATTTCTGGCAAAAAACATTCACATCGCGTCGTCTGGAAGTGTCGGCAGAAACACCTGCAGGATGATACTGAAACCAGGGGACGGATCATCCGGCACAGGCATTTCAGCGGTTCAGTTCAATGTTGATTCCCCCCTGCCCCGGGAGTCGCACATCCGTGAAATGATCTATCGGTTGCGCTGGAATTGCTGGAAGGGAAATCGAACCCCGCAAATTCTTGTTGAAGACGCCATATTTTCCTTGCAATCGCCCATGAGCGAATCTATTATGAGCAGCGATGATTGACGCATATCCGTCAAATTGACATGACTCACCCTATCCCTGACACAGCGTCATACAAGGGATGGTATCCAGCAGAAGTCATAATAATGTGTCATCAGCCCGTATCAGTCAACCATTTATAAAAAAGGCGGCGTCCCATGGCTAAAGTATTCCGGCCCAGCACTCGAGAATCCAACATTCTATCCAAAATTGAGTCCTCAAAAGAGCACGGGCGCAGAAAAGCCATCAGCGGACTCAAGGACTGCATCGAACCGCTTTCAAATGCCATTGCCATGAAACTGATCGAGAATAAACTGATCGAAACCACCAACAAAACCGGACTTGAACAGCAGATCGGCAAGAGTCTGGAGAAAATCGGCCATGCAGATGATTTCGACATTGACTTTCAGTCCTCCCCCTTCAGGCATGTAGCCGCCCATCCCCATGTGGTCAGCCTGTATTTGACCGCGTTCGTCATTGAACAGCTGATCAACCACAAGGATGTCGTGGATATATACGGCTCGGATGAAGACATTTACAGCTGTATCAACAAGCAGGTGACTAAATTTCTGCCATAGCCATGCGCCCTTCGCTCCATCCCCGACTGATCAACGGACCGTTTGATGACCCCGGCCTTTACATTGCATTTATCTTTGAAAAAAATGCAATCCTCTTTGACCTTGGCGAACTTCACTCCCTTTCATCCAGAGACATCCTTAAAGTCAGCCATGTTTTTGTCACCCACACCCACATGGACCATTTTTCCGGATTTGACAGGCTGCTGCGGCTGTTTCTGGGCAGGAACAAGACCATTTCACTTTACGGGCCGAAAGGGTTGATCAGCAACGTAACGGGCAAGCTGGCCGGTTACTCCTGGAATCTTGTGGATAGCTACGACAATTTCTTTTCACTGAACATTACCGAAGTCCACCCGGATCGCCTGATCTGCTGTCGATTTTCCTGCCGCAACCGCTTTGTACCGGAAACACCCGTGGTTGAAAAACCCTTTAGCGATGTTCTGGTTGAAGAACCCGGATGGATCGTCTCCACAGCCATACTGGATCATGGCATTCCCTGTCTGGCATTTTCCATTCACGAAAAATTTCATATCAACATCAACAAAGACCGTCTCGAAAGCCTGGGCCTTGAAGTCGGCCCCTGGATAATGGATTTCAAACAGGCGCTGTTTGCCGGCAATGATTTATCCTCCGTCTTTCAGGTGATTGACGCAAAACAACCGGAGCGCCATATCTCTTATACACTGGGATGGCTCAGCCGGGAAATCGCCGCTATTTCTTCGGGACAGAAAATCACCTATATCACGGATGCGGTTTTCAGCACTGGAAATATCGATAAAATAGTGGATCTGGCCAAAGGATCCGATCATCTCTTTATCGAGGCTGCTTTCCTGGAAGCCCACAGACAAATCGCCGAAGATAAATATCACCTGACCGCATGGCAGGCGGGGACATTGGCAAGAATGGCCGAAGTCAGACAGTTTACGATTTTTCATCACTCTCCCCGGTACACCGGCCAGGAAAACTTGTTGGCCGAAGAAGCCACGCGTGCATTTAACCGGCTGCCGTAAACTCCGGAGCACGCCCGGCCGGATGAAAGGATATCTTGAGTTTTTCACCAAAAGTACTTTGGGAGCTTTTTATTGCCTATGCTGACCTATATTAAACTCATACTGACCGCCGTGTTCTGGGGCGGAACATTTATTGCCGGAAGGGTCGTTGCAAAGGATGTACTGCCCTTTTCAGCATCTTTTTTGCGGTTTGCCATCGCCTCCGTGTTTCTGGTTCTGATTACCTGGAGGGTGGAAGGGAAACTGCCCAGAATTGAGCGGTCCCTGATTTTACCGATTTTTCTGTTGGGACTGACCGGAGTCTTTGCCTACAACGCCTTCTTTTTCAAAGGACTTCAGTCCATTGATGCAGGACGCGCAGCCCTGATCATTGCATTAAATCCGGTAATGATCTCTTTTTTTTCCGCCATCCTGTTCAAGGAAGAACTGACACCGGTAAAAATCGTCGGCATTCTGTTGTCCGTTATCGGCGCGATGACCGTTATCTCCCGGGGCAACCCCCTTCATCTCTTTCAGGGCCGCGTCGGGTGGGGAGAGCTGAATATTTTCGGCTGCGTGTTAAGCTGGGTTTCCTTTTCCCTGATCGGCAAATCCGTCCTGGATAAAATTTCACCGCTGATATCGATCTGCTATTCATCCCTTGCCGGAACAGCGTTGCTACTGATTCCGGCGCTTCTGGAAGGCATATTGTCTTTTCTTCCGGCATACTCACCCGTCACCTGGCTGGGACTGTTCTATCTGGGATTTTTTGGAACGGTTCTGGGGTTCGTGTGGTATTATGAGGGAATAAATAAAATCGGACCGACAAAAGCAGGACTGTTCATCAATGTCGTTCCCCTGTCCGCGGTCGTTCTGGCTTTTTTTCTGCTGAACGAGCCGTTGACCCTGTCTTTGCTGATCGGTGCCGTTCTGGTCAGCTCCGGCATCTATTTAACCAATTCCGGCCTTGGAAAACTGAGTGCCCAGGGCAGCCACTGAGCGCCTGCAAATCGCGTCCGGATCGCCCCATGATATTTATTACTTGACAATATGCTGGAAATTCTATAAAAATTTAGAGTTTAAGAAAACAATATTTGATAGCTGTTAAGAAAGGAGAAATTCTTTGGCAAATCACAAATCCGCATTAAAACGTGCAAGGCAAAATGAAGATCGCCGGATGAGAAACAAGTCCACCAAAACAAGAGTGAGATCCGTTATAAAAGACATTCGGGCTGCAGCGGCTCAGCCGTCGGGTCAGGATATGACGACTGATCTGAATATCGCAAAATCGGTTATTGACAAAGCAGCCAAAAAAGGCTGCCTTCACCCCAATACAGCGGCCCGAAAAATCTCCAGAATGTCCAAACTTTTGAATTCAATGGCAACGCTGTAGTCGTTCATCAAAGGGTGTAGATCAATCCTTGCGCAACAGGCCCAAAAACGCACATCGGCGCATTTTTGGCCTGTTGCGATGCCGTTAAAAATCATCCGTCAGCCGGTTATAAATTTTTTCCGCCAGCCGTTTTGAAAGAACCCGGATCGCCGCTTCCTTATGCTGCTCGGTCAGCGTTTTGTCATCAGAAACCCTGTAAGCCTGGTTGCTATTGATTCCGTTTACAGCCCACACGGTTTTTCCTTGTGAATCAACAAGTTTCAGCCTGACCCCCAGAAACACCCGGCGCTGGGTGGTTTTGGATTGAGAACTGTGCGCAACGGGCGTATCCCGAAGATACTCAATGTTTCCGGATAATATCCCTTCCGCGTCTTCCTGCCTGCTGAGCACTTCCTGATGCCTCATGATGAATTCATTGATCAAGTCATCGGTGAGATAATTCTCGATACCCACATCAGAGACATTGTTTTGAATCATGGAAACATAGATTCGCGTCATGCCGGACGGCAGGCCGCCCGTACCGGAAAAGCGGTATGAACAGCCGGACAGATCCGCCAATGATCCCGCAATAACCAGAATGACAAATAATTTATTGAAATCAATATTCATCATATCACGATGTTTACCAGCTTTTTTTGAACCACGACGATTTTTCGGATGGGCTTGCCGTCAATCATTTTTTGAACCCGCTCATCGGCCAACGCCATCTGTTCAATCAGCTGCATCGTCTGCATCTGCGGCAACGCTGAATTTGCTTCTCAACTTTCCGTTAATCTGAACCACAACAAGCAGCATATCCTTTAGCAGCGCTTCCGGACGATGCACCGGCCAGGATGCCCTAAATATACTGGCATTTCCCAGTTCAGACCAGATTTCCTCGGCGATATGCGGCGTTACCGGAGAGAGCAGCAAAACAACCGATTCAATGGCGAGCCGAAACAGGCTTGTTGTAGCAGGCGATCTCTCATCAACCGAAAATCCGTACAGCATGTTGACCAGTTCCATGACTGCGCTGATGGCTGTGTTAAAATGGAATCTGTCCTCGATGTCACTGGTGACTTTATATATCGTCTGATGAATTTTTTTATACAGATCCCGAAGCTCCGGTTCCAGATCCTCCATAGGTCCATCAAAGGCAGCCACGCCCGGATATATGGCATCCATGCCGCACAAAGCCGCCAGACCCGATTTAAAAACCGATAACTGCCCTCAACGCCCTGCTCGTTCCACTCCAGACTTCTCTCAGGCGGTGAGGCAAACAAACAGAACAGCCGGGTCGTATCCGCACCGTATTTTTCCAGCAGGGTATGGGGATCGACGACATTTTTCTTGGATTTGGACATTTTTTCGACCCTGCCGATGGTAACTGCCTGGTCGCAGCGCTTGCACCGACGCTCTTTGCCTTCGGTGGCTTCATCCGGAAATAAAAATCCATGCGTCGGACAATGCACCGTTTCCTTGCAGACCATTCCCTGGGTGAGCAGCCGGGTAAACGGCTCTTTGTAAGTGATCAGTCCCATGTCCCGAAGAACGCGCGTATAATACCGGGAATACAGAAGATGCAGAATGGCGTGTTCCACGCCGCCGATGTACTGATCCACGGGCATCCAGTAATCAACCGCCTTGGGATCGAACATCCCTTCGTGATAGTCCGGACTGCAGTAGCGCTGGAAATACCACGAAGATTCCACAAACGTATCCATGGTGTCGGTTTCTCTTCGGGCAGAAGGGCTGGCGCATTTCGGGCAGGGGGTTCTGGCAAAATAGTCAAGCGTTGGCAGCGGAGAGCGCCCCCCTTCCAGAAGATCGGCATCCTCCGGCAAAACAATGGGAAGGTCGGCCTCGGAAACCGGGACAATGCCGCAGGCATCGCAGTGAATCATCGGAATGGGCGCTCCCCAGTATCGCTGCCGGGATATGCCCCAGTCGCGAAGCCGGAAGCTGACGGTGCGTTTTCCCAGTCTGATGCATCTCCAGATAATCCGCAATGGATTCAAGGGCATGGATGTTTTTCAGGCCGTTGAAATCGCCGGAATTGATCATCACACCATCGCCGGCATATGCTTCGGTCATTGCCGCCGGATCCAGATCCTCATCCGGCTTTACCACAACAATGATGTCCAGACCATATTTTCTGGCAAAATCAAAGTCGCGCTGATCATGGGCCGGAACCGACATGACGGCCCCGGTGCCATATCCCATCAAGGCAAAATTGGCGGTATAAACCGGCATTCTTCTGCCGCTGAGCGGATTGATGCACCAGGCGCCGGTGAATACGCCTTCTTTTTCATAGGATTCAATGCCCTTGCCGGATCTGTCCTGCATGGATATCCGCTCGACAAATTCATGGACCGGCTGCTCCTGGGTTGTTCCTTTCGACAATTTCTGAACCATCGGATGCTCGGGCGCCAGACACATGAATGTGGCCCCGAATATCGTGTCCTGGCGGGTGGTAAAAACGACAATCTGCTCGGATGAATTCTCAACCGCAAAGCGAATTTCAGCGCCAATGCTCTTTCCGATCCAGTTCTTCTGCATGGCGACCACCTTATCCGGCCAGCCGGGAAGCAGATCGCAGTGAACCAGAAGATCTTCCGCATAATCCGTAATCCTGAAAAACCACTGGGCCAGTTTTTTCTGGCGAACCGGTTTCCCGCAGCGCCAGCACATTCCGGCCTCGACCTGTTCATTGGCCAGAACCGTCTGACAGGGCTCGCACCAGTTTACAAAGGATTCTTTCCGATACACCATGTCTTTTTCATACATCTTTAAAAAAAGCCACTGTTCCCACCGGTAATATTCGGGTCTGCAGGTGGCGATTTCACGATCCCAGTCATAGGAAAATCCCATCTGCTTAAGCTGCCGGCGCATGGCATCGATATTATCATAAGTCCATCTTGCAGGATGGGTCTGATTGGCGATGGCCGCGTTTTCCGCAGGCATGCCGAATGCGTCCCACCCCATGGGGTGAAGGACGTTAAACCCCTTCATGTGTTTATATCTGGCCACCACATCGCCGATGGTATAATTTCGAACATGTCCGATATGAATTTTTCCGGATGGATAGGGAAACATTTCAAGCAGATAATATTTCTCCTTTTCGGGATCATCCGAAACCTTATAAATTTTTGCGTCTTCCCAGAATTTCTGCCATTTGGATTCAATAACATCGGGCGTATAGCGCTCTTCCATTGTTCGTCCATTCCTTCAGGTTATGGTGTAATAATTTAAATATCATGCCATACCCCCCCGGAAATATCAAGGTATTGTATGTCCGTTCGAGTAAAAAGAGCAGTCAAAATGAGCGGTTAGAATGAAAGCCGGCGGGTGTATGGATAGCTGCCAAAGCAAAACGAGAAGTTGCCGGACCCA
>CAWBKP010000024.1:0-442476 GCA_963789395.1 uncultured delta proteobacterium
GAGATTGCCGCCTGAATGCGTGATGATTATTCCTATCACATACTGAATGCGTAAGGTATTGTCAACCGTCTGTTTTCAAACAGTTGCCGGGTCCTGTTTTTCGGATCTTACTTCTTTTCTACCCTGTAAAACGGTGCGTTCCGATATTTCGTGATAATTCGGCAACGAAACACGATAATCTTCTGTATTTCTATCAGTGGTTTTTTTTAAAGAAAGAATGGTTATTTTATAAAATATTCATTGAAACTGAAAAGAGATATTCAGTCCACTTCGGTCAAGGATCGGCATAGATATTCGCTGAAAGGGAGGTGGTAATTGCGCAATGATCGACTTTCGCCGAAATGGCGGGAAGAGAAGATTTCTATTTTATATGGAAGCCGTCAAACGTTGATGTTATGCAAAACAGCAAAGGAGAATGATATGAGGAAAAAAATCTTGTTTGCTGTGATCTGCACCCTTATATTATCGGTGTCAGGCACGGCCCAATCTCAACCCCAACCCCCCTTGGTGACCAGGGCCATTTCGGGAACCTGGGTTGACCTCTCCTGGACCCCGGTCCAAGGTGCGACAGGGTATACCCTGTCTTTTGCCCCGATTCCCTTCACGGGTGTTGCGTCTATCGGGACCCTGGACATGGGGACATTAACCGGGGTATCTGGTTATCTCTGGGTTGGAGCCGCCTATTATATGGCGATCCAGGCCCGTGACGGTTCCGGACTGAGCCCCTATTCAAATATCGTGGAAATCATCACAAGTCCCACCCAGGTGTTTGCGTTTAATGATCTGGGGATGCACTGCTACGACCCGGATTTTTCAGTCTTCAGCATCCTGCCTGTATACAATGTACTCCATGCGCAGGTGATTCAGAAAGGTGCTTCTCCAAAGATCACCGGTCCGGCTGCGATCGTCACTTACCAGGCCCAGGCGGACGGGGCCGGATCGATCAACACGACCAGCATCGGCAAAACGAATTTCTGGGAATATGTACTGGACCTTTTTGGGGTAAACCCACCGGTGGATGAAGGGTTGCTCGGGGCAAAAATGCCCGGATCCCTGAATCAGCCACAACCTTTTTCGTGGGAAAGCGGAGCGACAAGTTGGTTTTCTGCCTCAGGCATTCCAATCACCAATGTGGATGACAGCTTCGCAATCAATTCCTTCCCGCTGATGAATGTGCAGGTTCTGGACCCGGCAAACGCTGCCGTCTTGTCGTCTTTGCCTGTCGTGGTTCCCATATCCGATGAAATGGCCTGCAATGTCTGTCACGCCACGGGAAATTCCGGTGCAGCCATTCCTGGCATCGGCTGGAGCCAAAACGGTAATCCCGCACTTCAGTTCCGGGAAAACATCCTGATTCTTCATGATTACAGAAACAGCACGAACCTAAACAACAGACGGCCGGTCCTCTGCGCGTCCTGCCATTATTCCCCTGCACTGGATCTGAGCCATGCAGGGCCGGTGGGACCTCAAGCTTCGAATCCAACGCTGTCCCAGGCCGTTCACGGGTATCATGCCTCGCGGACGACCATACAGCCGCCCAACGGAAATGCCTGTTACTATTGCCATCCGGGCGAGAAAACACAGTGTGCCAGAGGGGCTATGGACGCGGTGGGACTGACCTGCCTGGATTGTCACGGCACCATGACCGCGGTTGGCCAGGCAAGCCGCAAGCCCTGGCAGGACCTGCCCAAGTGCCAGTCCTGCCATACAGGTGATGCAATCAATAATTATGGCGGCCAGATTATCCGGCGCAGCACCTATGCCGACAGCCCGGATAAGGCCACTTTTATCATTGCCGCCAACAAGCGTTTTGCCGAACAGGACAACACGCTTTATCGGAACAGTGTCGGGCATAACGGCGTGGCATGTGAAGCCTGTCACGGCAGTCCCCATGCGGAATGGCCGTCGCGGGAAGCCAATGATAATCTGACTGCAACGATGATTCAGGGTCATGACGGCATGATCACCGAATGCACGGCCTGTCATGAAACCGGATTGGCCCTGACGCCTAATGGCGGACCTCACGGCATGCACAATGTTAACAGTCAGGCATGGGTCAAAGGGCATAAACAATACGAATCTCAACAGGCCTGCGGTACCTGTCATGGTGTGACCGGAACTGGGACAGTGATTTCAAAGGCGGCCGTAAACCGGTCTTTTTTAGTTGAGGGTCGCATCGTTTCAATTTCCAAAGACACACAGATCGGTTGCGGTCTTTGTCATGAAAACGAGCTTGCCGGCGGCGAAAACGATTAATCTGCCTTGATATTATACAGCCGATTATTTGTCGCGATGTGAAGTCCTTGGGTTTGGGCAGAGGTGCTTCAGCCAAAAAATACTTTTTCAGTGACACCAATCCGGTCAGTCGTAAACGCTCATCCTGCGCCTTGCGATTGGCCGGATCTTTTCGGGATAGAATTTTCCGCAAATTGATTGCGCCATATTTGACAAGCCGTTTTCAGTATGCACTTGGGTTTCATTCAATGATTTGTCATTCCGTTCCCATCGCTTTCCACAAAAAAGACCTCATGCGATATTTAAACTTTATTTGCAGCGTTCCTTGGCTTTCATTCATTTGAAAATGGCCTTGAATTACAAAAAGGCTTGAGAACTTGTTTCGAGTATTATAATCGGGCACGGACGCATCAGTCGTTGAACAGGATGACCCCCGACGAATGCTGTTTCAAAGATCAGGAAAAAAACTGGCGGACTGATGGTCAGGCGCCAACCGGGCCAATTCCAGTCGCCCTGAGGGCTCCTTCCATTGGCCCGGTTGCAATGCCTACGAGAAGCGAACAAACAACATAACCGACTCAGCGCTTATTCACATTGAAAAGCTGTCCAAAGCATGGGGACCACCGCACTGTGGGATCTGGTAATTATTTACAAACGAAAGTCTTCTCATTCAAAAGCCTTGCGAATCGTTTCCGACAGCGCTGTAAGCCCATATGGTTTTTGAATGAATCCAGCGCAGCCGCGTTTCATTATTTCCGCAGCCTTTCCATCGATGCTGTAGCCGCTTGAAAGAATGATCCTGGCCTTGGAATTGATGGATTTGATTCGCTGAATCATCTCGCCGCCGTCCATCGCCGGCATGATCATATCCAGAATCACCAAATCGATTTTTTCGAATTCCCGGCCGTAGATCTCCAGGGCTTCCTGGCCGGATTGAGCAGTGACAACAGTGTATCCGAGGACTTCAAGGAATTGTTTGCCGATATCGAGAATAAAAGCTTCATCGTCAACGAGCATAATCGATTCGGTTCCTTTCAACAGTGTTGTCGGGGCCGGACTCTGTATTGTTACGGGTATTTCCGATGCCGGTAGATAAAAACTGAACGTGCTGCCTTGTCCGATGTCGCTGTCCGCGCAGATCCATCCGCCGTGATTTCGAATTATGCCGTAAGATGAAGCCAATCCCAATCCCGTTCCCCGCCCCATTTCCTTTGTGGTGAAAAACGGCTCGAATATTCGCGCCTTAGTAGCATCATCCATTCCAATACCAGTATCTGTGACGGATATTTTTACATAATTGCCTGGACGCAATTCAGGAGGCCAAGGCATAATTTCGTCAGTAACGTAGTTTTCCGTTCGCAGTTGCAGATTTCCGCCGCCGGGCATGGCCTGCCAGGCATTGACGAATAAATTCAGCAGCACCTGATGCATTTGCCCCTGGTCGACTTCCGTTGTCCAAAGTTGGGGTTCGTAATCCTTGTGTATCTGAATTTCTTTGCGTGTCCGTCCGAACATGTCAATGCTCTGGTCCAGAATGTCATTCATGCGGGTAGGCTTGATTTCATATTTGCCCCCTCTGGCAAACCCCAGAAGCTGTCGGGTCAGATCGGTTGCGCTTTTCACGCAATCTTCGATGCGGTTGAGGTGTTCAATATAAGGAGACCCTGACTCCATTCCGAACAGCATCAGCGATATGCGGCCCTGAATTCCCATTAACAAATTGTTGAAATCGTGTGCAATGCCGCCTGCCAGCGTGCCGACGGCCTCCATTTTTTGAGCCTGTCGCAGACTGGTTTCCAGATTCAGCTGATCGGTGATATCTCTGACAAAATTCAGCGTCGCGGGTCGCCCTTCCCATGCGATGTTGACGGCGTTTAATTGTACGGAGTATTCTTTTCCATTGCTGGCAACAATCCTGAAGGAATAATTCGTAGGCAGGTGTTCTTCTCCGGACAATCTGCGACGATGCAGATCAACGACTCTTTGGCGATCTTCTGTGTGAATGAAGTCGGCAAAAGGTATTTCTGACGGTTGTTCTTTTGTAACCCCCAGGATTTCAAGTGCCCTTGGATTTGGAAACTTTATTTTGCCATCCTGTGCGATGAAAATGGCATCATGGGCATTTTCAACCAGCAACCGGTATTGTTTCTCGCTTTCCCTCAGCGCTTCCTCCGCCTCCAGTCGTTTTCTGATGTCGCGGCAGATGTTTACGGTTCCGTAGGGCGTTCCGTCATTCCTGCGAAGGACATCCGAATTGATTTCAAAGGGGATCTGTTCTCCGCTCTTAATGATAAGCGCGTATTCTTTGGGGCCCAGTCTGTGGTCGAACATGAGCAACATGTTCTCCACGGCGGATTTCTGGTCCTCCGGCGTGATGAATTCCAGAAGGTTTTTCCCCAGTATCTCAGATTGCTGATATCCGCTGATCTGCAGCGCAATATCATTCACAAAGAGAATCCGACCATTGACATCGGTTCGGACAACGACATCGGGTATGGCGGCAATCAGCTTGATGTATAGCTCCTCGGTTTCCTGCAGGGTTTTCTCAGCGCGGCGAAGTTCCTTCTGAACTTCAATCTCGCGCCGGAGAAATACCTGCCTGCGGGCAATGAGAAAAATCATGATAACCGAAATTGTCAGCGTCAGCAGGAAAAGCAGATTGACGCTGAGAAGAAAATGATCCAGCCGAATACGCTGCTCAGTCAGGATTTTCTGTGCGATTTTCTGGGAGTCATGGTTCAGGGTTCTGGCTTTTGAATATGCCTGTTGTGATTCTTGACAGGGCAATGTCCAGTGTTGTGGTTGTTTCCGGGCCATACCCCGATACACCTTCTTGCAGCCAGAGTTGTACGTCGCTGATGGCTGGCGCAACAACTGCGTGAAAAGCGGAAGCTTGAACCAGGTTGTCGAATACATAGGTATTCCGTAGTTTCACCACGCCATCAAAGACAATCTTGACTTTGTGGCGAAGCTGAATATAGTTTTCAGGATTGGGTATCATCCGGGTCGCCTCTGCGGCGGATACGACTTCTGCAAGGTCTTCGACAATCAAGGCAAGCGCTTCAAGCTCTGAGAGCAGCGTGATCGGAATATTTTTTTCAATAGATCGCAGCGTAATGTTGGTCAAAATTCCGGTAGCTAATCACGGCAGCAATGACCACTGCGATGACACCCCATTGAAATATCTGAGAAAAGTGGTGAGAAGATTTCATGGCGAACGGGCTCCCTTTGTCAGCAGACCCTTTTCCAGATAAAAGCGTTCTGCGCCGGCGTGAAGCGGAATGGATAATCCTGTTAACGCTGTTTCCGGAGTGATCATTTTCCCCTGCGGGTGCCCTTCTTTCAGTAAAGATAGGGTGCGTTCACTCCAGAGCGCGGCAGTCACCTGGTAGACCAGGTTCTCTGAAGTTTCCGCACTCACTACCAGCAAGGCGAAGACCTGAAGGGTCGATGTCTCCGCAATGTTAGGATATACGCTGGCGGGTATTTTGCCCGGAACAAGAAAGGGATAGCGAGCACTAATTCCGGATGCTGTTTTTATATCAATGGGCACCAGAAACAGCCCGATGTCAGAAAGTTGTGTGACCGCTTTCATCGGGGCTCCAGCCATCATTGCAAACCCCTGAATTTCATTATTAGCCATTTTTTCCTGTGTGAACGCGGGTTTTAAATATACAGGAAGAAAATCACTTTCCGAAAGTCCATAGGCGGCCAGAACAATCCGCATGACCGACAGCGTTCCTGAACCCGGTTCATCAATGGAAAAGTGTTTGCCGCGCAGATCCGGCACACTGAGAATATTGGCATCACGTCTGGTAACAAGCTGAAACATTTCTGGATAAAGACTTGCTACCGCGCGAACAACGCGTCCACTGAGATCACCGGCAAAAACCTGTTCCGCCAGATACGCCCAGGCCGCAACATCGGCCTGAACCAATCCGGCTTCGATCTGGCCGGAAATCACGGCCCGCACGTTTTCAATTGAGCCGGCAGAGTTCTGCGCCACCCCAATGATACCGGGTACACCGATTACAGTGGCATTGGGAGATGGTTTTTTCTTTTCCGGTATGGTCAGTCCCTCTGCAATCAATTTGCCGATAGGATAATAGACGCCTGTGGACCCTCCGGTTCCGATGCGAAAGAACTTGTGGGTTTCTCCGGCAGCAGAGGAGGGAAGGGGCGGCAGCAGAAACACAGCAAGCATCATTAATGGTGCTAAAACAGATTTCAGAATTGACAATCGCCATTTTGGAATTTTACGCGCTTTTGCAAGGGGCGCTGCGTCATTGGTGCATAGAACTGGAAAAGCGAATGCCATGGGTATTCTCCCAAAATGGATTTTAGGTTGTTTCGCAGGCATATTAGTGGAATGCCGGCATATCCATGATCCTGGCCTGTATGTTTTATGCACTTCAAATACAGGGAGGTGATGAGATTTCCCTTGATTTTTTCGATCGGAACCATAAGGGGGTTCGATTCAGAACGATAAAATCATCGGTTTTCCCATCTGCCAATGTCTCCGCGTTCTGAAAGGAGACAAGGGGCGCTCGCCAGGCAGCAGAGAACACTCGATTTGATAGATGTGGCAACCGTATCGGGGTTATTCCCAGGCAGATGATCTTTCCGATGAGAGAAGTTAGTTTGAAAGCCAGATCGGGGTTTGTTAAAGAAAAGCTATAAAAAGAGTAGTCAGGGTTAATGATATGTCTGCAGCGTTTTTCTACGGTTCCATATTCATTGATATTACATCGATGTCTGAAGGGAAGGCCGATGCCACCAACATGGCAGCCGCGATAGCATCGATATCGTTATTGAAATGCGGATGCGGAATTTCCGGATGCGGAGGCAATGATAGATTATAAGCCTGCTGAATATGCTTGTGTAATCAATTATAACCGTGAAACTCTGAGAAAATAGTTGGCCTGATGTATCCGTTACTGAGAAGCACCTGAAAATCATAGTCAAGTGAGAAGTTAATTTCCTTTTATGCATATCTCACTGCGAGGTTCCATTTCTTTCCCAGGTCTATCCTGCCATCGGACGCATTGTTCTGATCCAGCGCCAGCGTCGATTCAAGTATATGGACGGGTTTATGGATCTATTCGTGCCTTCCAATTTTTCATTTTATCATGGGGCCATTTCACACAGAAGGCTGCCTTCTTTTTCATGACCAGCTTCGTACACGTGTCGCCGCAGTCCGGGCTGCAGTGGACAATGTCATCGGCTTTGCCCTGTTTTACTTTTTCAGGCCATTCGGGATCTGCCCACAGGACGCGCGCCAGTCCGATTAAATCGGCCTTGTTTTCTTTAAGAATGCTTTCCGCAAGGGAGCCCGTTGATATTCTTCCGGCAGTGATGACCGGAATGTCGACTTCCTTTTTGACTGCTGCGGCCAGATCAACCATATAACCGCTTTCTTCTGATTTCTTGACGATATCCGGCAAAAAGAAAGATTCATAAGTGCCGCCCATGACAGAAAGATAGGCAATGCCTGCGGATTCGAGAGAACGGGCAAACAGAACGGATTCATTCAGTTGCAGCCCGTCTGGCAGCCATTCATCTGCCAGAAAACGATACCCCACCGGAAAATCGCCTACTTTATTTTTTACCGCCGCAACCACTTCAAGCGCAAATCTCTGCCGATTCTCAATGGAACCCCCGTATTCGTCCTCTCTTCTGTTGGTTCTGGGAGAGAGGAACTGCGCCAGCAGATATCCAGTTCCGCCATGCAGCTCCACCATGTCAAAGCCTGCTTCTTTCACGCGTAATGCCGCATCGGCATAGCGATTCACAATTGTACGGATTTCTGTTTTGTTCAAAGCCTTTGGCATTCTCCCGAATGTTTCAACAGCAGACGGTGCAACCGGTTCATTCACACCGGCAAACCGCCCGGCATGGTTGATCTGGAGACAGGCAACAGCACCTTCCTGCTGAATGGTTACGGACAATTGTTTCAATCCGTCCGCGCAATCATCGGAATCCGCCCGAAGCGTTCTGTCGGAACCGCTGCCTGTCGGATGGTCTATTGTTGCGTTCTCAACCACGACCATCGCCACCCCGCTTTTTGCCATCAATCGGTAGTGATCCAGCATTAAACCGCTCACGGTACCGCCTTCTCCGGCATAACCGAGATACAGCGGCGCCATCGTCAATCTGTTTTTCAGCGTGATTCTGCCAACGTTGAATTCTGAAAATAGATGTGTGTACATGATTCAACTCCTTTAACGGCTTATGGGTAATTTGATAAGACCAATTGTTTCAGGTATTGAAAACGGCAACCAATCCATCAGGCTCGAGATGTGTGACAGCCAGATGGGATAGGTGAAGGTTTAACGCATGCAACAAGCCAATAGGGTCCGGGCGACGTGGACCTGCCTAAGTTGTGGCCACTGAATTTCGTGTTTGCAACTCCAGTTGTGCAGCAAACGCAGGCTATGCAGAATGTCAGCAACATTGATACAGCGAAAAAACCAGATCACGACGCCAGAAGCCATACCCGCAGCAGTTCGCTGACGCCCCATGCCTGGGCGTCGCAGCCTCGGGGTATGTGGGGGAAATTGCCGTCCAGGATTTCCGGGACGTGGCCGAGGCAGCCGGTGCGAATCAGATCGATACTGCTGTAAAGCAATGCCCTTGCCGTGGCCTTGCCTTCATCGCCGTAGCGCAGCATCCAGGCTTCGCAGTATGAAGGAAATTGCCATGTCCATGCCGTGCCGTTATGGTAGGCGGGTTTGCGGCGGGTGTCTTCGTCACCTGCGTACCGGCCCTGATAGGGGTTGTGGGGATCATTGATGAGTTGCCCGTTGTGACGGATCTCCAGGGGACGATTCAGGGGCCTGTCCGCAAGGCTTCGTATGGCGCCGGGGACCAGAAGGGTTTGACAGGCTGAAAGAACCGAACTGCAGATATCGTCATTGCAAATGAGCCCCAAGGTGAGGGCCAGAAGCTGATTGGGCCGTAAAGCATCATCTTTTTCCGCCATCCGGGCCGGAACTCCAGGACCGGCATGCAGGCAGTCCGAAAGGAATCCTTCTTCTGGAAGAAAAAAGAGGTCCGTTACCGAACGGCGGACCTTTTCCGCAAGATCCTCCCATTTTTCGGCTTTTTCCGGTATGTCGTGCTTTGACAGGAAGGTGAGGGCGGCAAACCAAAGGGCCTGGATTTCGATGGCATAGCCTTCCCGAGGAGTTCCGGCAGGGTGGTTGGTGTCCATCCAGGTATAGTGGGCGGGGCTGAAAACAAGGCCGGTATCCGGATCGATGCGAATACCGTTTGATGTGCCGGACAAATAGGACTCGCCGATGGAAACCAGAACTTCCCGAATGGTACGGTTTCCGCAGGCATGGTTTAAAAACCGGTCTTTGCCTTCGGCCCGGATCAGATCGTTGCAGGCGACAAAAAACCAGAGCGGGGCATCCGAGGTGTCGCGGTTGGCGGCATCGTCTCCGCAGATCATGTTCGGAAGGGTTCCCCGGGACTCAAACTGGCCGAACTGGATGAGAACATCCCGCGATTCGCTTAGAAACCCCGCGGCGATCATGCCCCGGACTGCGATCAGTGCATCGCGGCCCCAGTCCAGAAACCAGGGATAGCCCGCGATCACGGATTTGAGATTTCCGCGGTTGACGATATACTGATGAAGCGCAGCTTTCAACCCATCGGAGAAAGACGGTGCCACCGGAGTATTGAAAGCCGCGGCAAACTTTTTTCGAAATCGGGTTTGGGTCAGGGCCAGGGGCCCGGCGTCGGCTGCCGTGATGGATGCGGTCAGCTCGGCATTCTGTCCGCCGGCCAACAAAAGGGAAAAATATCCCGGGCTGAACAGGTCCGAATCCGGATCCAGTCCGCGTTCTGCCTCCAGGCGGCGATGGATCATATACTGCCATTGCGATTCGGAATGATACCGGCCGGCGGGCAGCCTGACTTCCAGTCGATGGAACGGATCCGGATGAAAAATAAAACCGTCGGGTCCGGCGGTAACGCTCGCGGGAAACAGGGTTTCCAATCCCAGATAAGCCTTGGTGGTTTCGTGAAAATTCCTGTTTTCGATATCCGGGCGAAGAATCACCTGGACGGGCTTGGCATCCGGAAGAGTAGACTGATTGCCGTCTGCAGGATAACGGTACCAGAGCATTCGCAGCCGGTTCTCATGGGGGTCCAGGCGCATGCCGACGGTTAACAGGACATGCTCTCCCTGGCCGGAGGGGACGCGAAACCGCCAGAGTCCCCAGCCGGATTCATCCTGGGTAAAGGCGTCGAAACAGTCCATGCAGATTTCGGTGGAATATCCCTGATATAGTCCCCAGGCCCGAAAACGGGTCATCATGATCCAGCGATTTTCGGGAATGCTCGGGTGCAGATTCGCTGCCAGCAGTGCATCATACCGGCTTGTCAATTCACCCCAGGCGATGGGTACGCGCAGCATGGCGCCCCGGTTATTGGTGGACAGAAACAGGGCCGGCGAACCCGCAATGTCGGCATGGGAGTAGAGGGGCGGAAAACAGGGTTCATCCGGTTGGGACAAAAGCAGTATGGATGCATTCCGATGATCGCAGCGCTCCGGAGAATAGACCGACAGCTTCAGTCCGTAAACCCGGGAACGGGACGGTGCGGGCAGGGGAGCGAAGAGGGCAAAATGGTTTCCATGTGAACCAGTCAGGCTCTGTTCCTGAACAAGCGTTTTTTCGCCGTCCGTAATTCTGGCCCGGAAAGCTGTTTTGACGCGGATCAGCAGAAAATGATCCGGCGGAAGCATCACCATGCGATGGCCGTCCCGGGGCCAGTTCCAGAAGACGATGCGGGGTTCTGTGGTGAAAGGATTCAGTTTGCGGCAGCATGCGACCGGATCCGCAGCCAGAAGGGAAGCGGCCTGATCCAGATCCAGGTCTTCGATATCCTCAAGTCCGTGGATTGCCTTTCGAATATCCAGAACTTTTGCGCGCAGACACTGGCGGTTCAGGTGTTCCGGAAGGGCTGACGGCTGTTCCAGTTCCTGGTGAAGCCGGTCAATTTCGCTAAAATCATCGGTGAGGCACAGCACTTGTCCGGGACCGAGATTGCAGCAATGGTGGCCTTCACATTCCGTAAGCGCAACGGGTTCACCGGAGAGAAGATCCGAGAGTACCAGTGTCGGATGCAGTGGCGTCCAGAACGCCTGGGCGGACTGCTGATCATCCAGATTGACAACAACCAGAAGCTTTTTCTGCGACGGCTCATGGCAGCGAAGCAGGGCAAGATAATTGCCGGAGCCGGCCTGGACGAACTGCATTCGGGTTTGATCCTGAAATGCCGGATGCGTCTTTAAGATGGCGTTTAATCGGCGAATCAAGTCGATCTGGTTGATTTCGGCACCCCAGTTGAGGGAAGGGGACTCATGGACAATGATCTTTTCCGTGGCCAGCCATTCCACCCCATTGGCGAACCCGAAGCCACCCAGATGGGAAAGCAGTGCGCAAAGAGCGGTCCGCATCCGCGCGTAAGGAATGGAGCGGGCCGCCAGGCGGTTGTTATCATGGGTTTCGGCATAATTTACCAGAAGTCCGTCTTCTCGGGAAATATCCAGTGCGCCCGGGAAGATAAGACTCGATCTGGCTGCGATCATAGTTTTGAAACAACTCGGAATAGGCCCAGTCAAAACCGGCAGTATTCAGAATATCCCTTGCAACGGATATTTTCCCCCCAAGTCCCTCGAGAAAAAATATGGTGTCCGGATACTGTTCCCGAACAATGGCGACAATATATTGCCAGGCGGGAACCGGAATCATGTAGCCGGCATCGCAGCGGAAGCCGTCCACCCCTCTGCGGCACCAGGTGAGAAACACCTCGGCCATGTATTTCCAGAGTTCGGGTTTGGAATAGTCCAGCTGGGTAAGGTCTTCCCACTGAACGCCCCAGGCTCCGGGAACTTCGATGCGTCCGTCCTGCCCGCGTACCAGCCATTCGGGATGGGTCTCATGCAGGCCCGCTGCCCAGCCCGTGTGATTGGGGGCAATATCGATCAGTATCTGTGCATTGCGGGTATGCACCGCATCCACCAGCTCGATGAACTGCTCAAGGGGTGTGGCCGTTGGGTCAAACTGCGCCAGTGCCGGATCCACGGCCGTAAAGCTGAGCGCTGCATACGGACTGCCGAAACGACCCATTCGTGCGTAGGTCGTCGGTGTCGGGTGAATGGGCAGAAGGTGCAGAAAGCGACAGCCGAGTTTGCCTATGATAAAGTCCAGCTCTGCAATCAGATCTCGGAATGTGCCGGATTGGGGAATCACCGTATACCCGGCCTTGTCGAGTGCGTGAACCCAGCCCTGCTCTTCAGCGGACGGAACGGCGTTTCCGGATTTGTTCGGGCCGAACTGCCGGACAAAGGCGTTATAAATGGTGTTGGCACAGCAGGTATGGGCCGGTCCGATATTGAGAACCGTATTGGGACCTTCCGGCCATTCGGGATCCGATTTGCCGTCTTCGAGAAAAAAGCACTTGGCTTCGGCATGACCGATTTCTGTCAGGGCCAGGGTAATCTGATACAGCCGGTCATGAACCCGGCGCATGGGCATGTCGAACCAGTCCTGGGCAAGCGGGGGAACTCCCCGTTCGATACGCGCGATGATCTCCTTGCGGTTGACTCCGATATGGCCGATGTTGGTTCGAATCCATGACTTTCCCTTCAAGGGAACATCCAGGCTGAGCGAAAAAGTCCGGACATCCCCTCGAAACGCCACGATATGGTTTCCGGGCAAGGGATTTTGCCGAAGGCGGTTGGATACGGTCATGGTGTGGTGACCATCAAAATATTATTGATGGTTCCAAAGCTGTTACGGCAGACCTGCTTGTTGTGGGGGTCGATCTGCCATTGACCGTCTACCAGAAACTTGTATTCATACCGCCCGCTATCCAGCATCAGGATTTTTTCCCAAGCGCCATTCTTGTTCTTTTTCATGGGATGTGCTGTCTCATTCCACTTGTTAAAGTCGCCCACCAAGGCAACCCTAGCGGCTTGATCGGCGTTCAGCGTAAAGGTGATTCTGCGTTTTTTGCTTTTTTCCTTTGATAGCGCCATCGTTGGCCTCCTTTGCATCTGACTGAAAATAATAGTTGAGACATCATCCGCAACTGGACGAAGAAAGTGGTAATCGGAATGGAAATCGACAGGGCAAATTACTGTATCTTACTAAAATGAAATTGAAAACTTGTCAATGGGAATGACGATCTGGCAATTGACTTTTAATTTCATCTCATATACACAAGGCAACAGGCCATGGCGCCCGCTTCTGACGGAAATTGAAAACAGTATCGGCTCGAAAAACAGCTCTCTTGACAGGTGGCCTTGAATCCGATACGCACCCCAATGAAGGAAAATACTGCCTTGTTGCTGGAAGAAATCATTTCATATGCCCATAATCTCGAGCGGGTTCTGGATAATCTCAAGGAAGGGATCATTGCTCACGATACCAGCCGGCGTATTTTCTATTTCAATCATGAGGCTGAAAAAATAACCGGATTTTCCAAGGAAGAAGTCCTGGGCAAAGATTGCCATCTGGCTTTTGGAAAACCCTTTTGCGGGAGCAGCTGCCATTTCTGCGGTGATCAGCCAATGCTTGACGATAAGCAGGAATGCATCACCCATATCCAGACACGGCAGGGTGAATTCCGACGCATCGAGATGCGTGTGACAGCAATGGCGGATAGAAACGGGGTCCTTCTGGGGGTTCTGGCCGCGTTCAGGGATGTTACGGGTCTCTTGAATCTCCAGCTGAAGGCTGAGAAAACCCAGGGTTTTTCCGATATCATCGGCCAGGATATCAAGATGCTGGAGATTTTTCATCAGATTCGAAACATAGCCGGTTATGATTACCCGGTCCATATTTCCGGTGAAACCGGCACGGGAAAAGAGCTGGTTGCCGCAGCGCTTCACAATGAAAGTCCGCGAAGCCAGGGGCCGTTTGTACCCATTAACTGCGGGGCGCTGCCCGAAGGCCTCATCGAGAGCGAGCTTTTCGGGCATGTAAAAGGCGCTTTCAGCGGTGCGATCCGGGACAAGAAAGGGCGATTTGAGCTGGCTGACGGCGGTACGGTATTTCTGGATGAAGTGGCGGATCTGACCAAGCCGGTTCAGGTGAAGCTGCTGCGGTTTCTTCAGGAAGGGGAGTTCGAGCGGGTCGGCGGGGAAAAAACAATTTCGGTGAATGTCAAGGTAACCAGCGCCACCAATAAAGATCTCAAAAAAGAAGTCCGGTTGAACCGCTTCCGGGATGACCTGTATTATCGCCTCAATGTAATTCCCATTCACCTGCCGCCCCTCCGGGAGCGAAAAACCGACATTCCCCTTCTGATCGAGCATTTTCTGCAGGAAGCCGCCAGGCGAAACGGCCAGAAACCGAGACGAATTTCCATCGAGGCACTGTCGCTGATGACGGCCTATCGCTGGCCGGGAAATGTCCGGGAACTCCAGAATGCCATTCAGTATGCGGTTGTGAAAAGCCAGGGGAACATCATTATGCCGGGGGATATTCCAGTTGAAATTCATTCCAAGACCCGGACGGGGGTATCGCGGAATCAACCGGGAAAACTCAATGATTATCTGGTAAAATCCGCGCTTGAGCGCATGCGGAGATAACAAAGTAAAGGCCGCAAAGCTTTTGGGTGTGGGGCGGGCGACGCTGTACCGGTATTTGAAAAAAATAGGAAAGATAGAAAGACCAGTGGGTGCAGGGATGGTAATGAAAATGTAGGGGCGACCGGGCGGCCGCCCCTATCTGCGGATAACAGGTGAATTATGCTGCGGCTTCCATGGCTCTCCGGTCCGCCATATCCATCAGGACGCGTTCGCGGGATTTATCCAGGCCAAGGGCCTTTCTTTTCTTGTCGATATGGGCGATCATCATACGGGCCATTTCATAGGGATCCGGCGTGAATCCCCATTTGCCCATGCCCATGTCTTCCAGTTCTTCGAATAAATGCTTGTGAAAGCGGGTGCCTTCAACGATCGGAAAGGTGACGCCAAAAACCGTGTAAACGCCGGAGGCCACAAAATACTGGCCGATGGCAATGGCTTTTTCACTCATCCATTCGGGAGCAGCGCCTGCAACCGGAAGGCCGGCAATGGTGTCTCCCAGGCCGCCTTCTTTGACCATCTGGGATGCGGCCACCAGAATACGGCTGTTGTCCACGCAGGCGCCAAGGCCCAGGACCGGCGGCATGCCGACGGTTTCACAGACTTCCCTGAGGCCAGGGCCGGCCATGACCGCAGCTTCCGGAACCGTGAGCCCGGCCTTGGCCAGAGCGATCTGGGAACATCCGGTCTGAAGCACCAGGACATCGTTTTTGATCAGTTCCTTGACCAGTTCCACATGTACCCAGTCCTGTTTGACCCTGGGGTTGGTGCAGCCCACAACGCCGGCAACGCCCCGGATCCGGCCGTTGATGATGTTGTCGTTCAAAGGGGTGTAGCTGGCCCGGAAGCTTCCGCCCAGCATGTAGCTGATGTATTCGTGAGAAAATCCGTGAACGCCGGTGTTGACGTTTTTGGGGATTTCAATGGGGCAGGTTCTGTTTTTGAAACGGGTAATGGCCTTGATGACAATTTCATCCGTGCAGGCTTTGGCGTTATGGTCATCAAATTGGATGTGCACCGCTCCCTCGATCTTGCAGCGGGAATTGGTGGTAAACATCGGTGTGCCGTAGCATGCGGCAACTTTGGCCAGGCCCTGCTTGATGCACTGAACATCAACACCCAGGGCATCGACGGCTCCGGTTACCAGAACCGCTTCGGTGGACATGAAGTTTCCTGCATGCGGAATGCCGTGGCGAACCAGCATTTCTGCGCCCGAGCAGCACATCCCGACAAGGTTGATGCCGGCTGCGCCTGCGTCTTTGGCTGCCTGAATCAGGGTAGGTTCATTGACCGATTCCAGCATGGATTCAAACAGGCTCGGCTCATGTCCGTGAATGATGATATTGACCTGGTTTTCTTTCAAAACGCCCATGTTGACTTCGACACTGACCGGAGAAGGGGTGCCGAACATGATGTCTTCCAATTCTGTTGCAATCATGGATCCGCCCCATCCGTCGGAAAGCGCGGTCCGGCTGAACTGCTGGGTGATGTTTTCATACTGCTGGTCAACGCCCATGTGGGTCCGGTGCATCATTTCCATGATTTCGCGCATGGCGCCCCGGGGAACGATATTGTGTTTCCGCCAGTTTTCCAAAGTCTTGATGGGCACCCGCTTCATGAAAGGAATTTCCCCTTCAAGCTGCGTGTACGTCTTTTCAAGTTCGGTATAGAGTTCTTTGGCAATTTCGGTGGTGCTTTTGCCTTCCACCTCAATGCCGATGGATTTGGCGACATTTTCAAGCTTGACGGTGTCTTTGATAGTGTAATCTGTGATTTTACCAGTGACCACACCGCGGAACAGATCCAGAATGCCCATGCCGTGGTCGGTGTGCGCGGCTGAACCGGAGGCCACCATGCGGGCAAAATTCCGGGCCTGAATCGTGTCGATGTCCGCACCGCAGACCCCGACCTTTCCATACGGATCTTTGGAGTTCAGGCGGCAGGGTCCCATGGCGCAGTGCTTGCAGCAGGCCGAATCCGCGCCGATGGGGCAGGCTTTCATATTGGCGGCGCGGTCAAAGGCTGTTTCAACGCCGTCTCTCTGGGCTTTTCGAAGCATCTGGGCAGTGGCTTCGCAGATAGTTACATCGCTGGGATTAATCAGCTTCAAGGTATCCGTTTTTTTAGGTTCCATTTTGATCTCCCTTCATGAGATTATTGAGGTTGGGGCAGTTGGGTGAAGAATATTTATTTGATAGGTTCATTTAATGAGAATTATTATCAAGTAGAATAAATCTTCAATTTTAATTTGTCAAGCAATTCTGTCAAAATCATTGAAGAGAATTGATAATTATTTTCAATTTTTCATCACAGACCTGAAGTGATTGTCCAGCGTAAACTGTCTTTTTATTGCTTGCCAAAACGATGATCGCATGATACTGAATGTGGTGATAAACGGTAATAGGATATCTTTGCAACACGAGCCCCCATGTTTGTGACGGCAATATGCCTCTTGCCTTTTGGCAACAGCAATTCACCCATATGCCTGACATCAGGCGTATGGGTTGCATCTTCCGATAGTTTTATTGAATCCGCAAGGGAACCCCGGATGTTTTACCAGGTTCCAAAATCATTAATCTATTAATTCAGAGGAGGAACGAATCAATGGCTTACAATGCAGTAGAAATGAAAGACTGGCAGATTTCCGAAGCCGCCGAAGTTCACATGAAAACGCCGGAACAATGGCGGGATGAACTGGGACTGGAAAAAGATGAAATGCTTCCCATGGGAAGACTGGCCAAACTGGATTTCCTCAAAATCATCAACCGCCTTCAGAACAGACCTGACGGCAAATACATTGAAGTTACCGCCATCACCCCGACTCCTCTGGGCGAAGGAAAGAGCACCACTTCCGTCGGATTGATGGAAGGCTTGGGAAAACGCGGTAAGAATGTCGGCGGCGCGCTGCGCCAGCCGTCGGGCGGCCCGACCATGAACGTCAAGGGAACGGCTGCGGGCGGCGGCAATGCACTGATCATTCCCATGACCGAGTTCTCTCTGGGCCTGACCGGTGATATCAACGACATCATGAATGCCCACAACCTGGCCATGGTTGCCTTGACCGCCAGAATGCAGCATGAACGCAATTACAACGACGAGCAGCTTGCACGGCTTACCAAGATGCGCCGTCTCGATCTGGATCCCACCCGGATTGAAATGGGATGGATCATCGATTTCTGCGCCCAGTCCCTCAGAAACATTATTATCGGCCTTGGCGGCAGAACCGACGGGTTCACCATGCAGTCCAAATTCGGTATTGCCGTAGGTTCCGAGTGTATGGCCATTTTGTCCATTATCCGGGATCTGGCGGATCTGAAAACACGTCTCAACAACATTACCGTCGGCTTTGACAAGAGCGGAAAACCGGTCACCACCGGCGATCTGGAAGTCGGCAACGCCATGACCGCTTTCATGCGAAACACCATCAACCCCACCTTGATGAGCACTGCCGAACATCAGCCCTGCATGATTCACGCAGGTCCTTTCGCCAATATCGCCGTTGGCCAGTCCTCCATCATTGCCGACCGAATCGGTCTGAAAATGTTCGACTACCATGTCACCGAGAGCGGATTTGCCGCGGACATCGGATTTGAGAAATTCTGGAACGTGAAATGCCGGAACAGCGGATTGAAACCCCATGTATCCGTTCTGACCACAACCATCCGCGCCCTCAAGATGCACGGCGGCGGACCCAAGGTTGTCGCCGGTATCGCACTTCCCGATGCGTATGTTAAGGAAAATCTGGAACTGGTGGAAAAAGGCGTCGAAAATATGGTTCACCATATCAAGACCATCCGCAAAGCCGGTATCAATCCGGTTGTCTGCGTCAACTGTTTCCATACCGATACCGATGCGGAAGTTGCCATCGTCCGAAAAGCTGCCGAAGCAGCCGGCGCCCGTTGCGCCAAGTCGACCCATTGGGCCGACGGTGGGGACGGGGCTCTGGAACTGGCAGACGCCGTCATCGACGCCTGTAACGAAACAACGAATTTAAATTCCTGTATCCGCTGGAAACCAAGCTTCGCGACCGCGTTGCCCTGATCGCCAAGGAAGTTTACGGCGCAGACGGCGTGTCCTGGACCCCGGAAGCCGAGGCCAAGGCCAAAATGCTGGAAAGCGATCCCAAATATGCGGATTTCGCCACCATGATGGTAAAAACCCACCTGAGCCTGACCCATGATCCGACGCTGAAGGGCGTGCCCAAGGGATGGACCCTGCCGATTCGGGACGTTCTCATTTATTCCGGCGCCAAATTCCTCTGCCCCTGTGCAGGCGCCATCAGCCTGATGCCCGGAACCAGCTCCAACCCGGCATTCAGAAGAATCGACGTGGATACCGAAACCGGAAAAGTCAGCGGCCTGTTCTAAGCCGGCTGATACCAGCATAGCGGGCCAGTGTGCAGTAAAAACCACTTTCTGATCCCTGACCCCTCAACCCTGTAAACGGTTGTATTGTTGTCGAGGGCCCGAAGCATTGTTCGGGCCCTTTTTTTTTGATCTATCGAGGTTGACGTTGATGCGCTGTTTATTGATCAATCCATTTTACCCCTTGTCCGAAAATCCTTCGCCGCCGCTGGGACTGGCGTATCTGGCTGCGGCACTGGAAAAAGCCGGCGTTGAAGTCGAGATTCTCGATTTTGTGGTTTTTCCCTATATTGCAGCGGATTTCCGGACAAGCTGGCACATTTCAACCCCGATATCGTTGCCGCAACCGCTGTCACCATGACGTTTGACGGAGCCATTCGGATTATCCGGGAGGCAAAGCAATGGTGTTCCGATTGCTTGACGGTCATGGGCGGCCCGCATGTGTCCTTCTGCGCCGAAGAGACCCTTTCAGCCTATCCCGAGCTGGATATCGTGGTTTTAGGCGAAGGCGAGGAAACACTGGTTGAAATTGCCGCGGAAGCCGGAAAAGGGAAAAACTGGCGGCAGATTCCCGGACTGGTGTTTCGACAGGCCGACTGCATCATTTCAACCGGAAAACGGCCCCGTCCCATTGACGTGAATCTGCTGGCGGAACCTGCCCGGCATCTTCTGGCCCTTGGCAGATACCGGGCCCTGGGAATGCCGATTTCCATGACCACGAGCCGCGGTTGCCCGTACGCGTGTATTTTTTGTGTGGGCAGAAAAATGGTGGGAGCAAAGGTCCGGTACCGGGATCCGGTAAAAGTGGTGGATGAGATGGAAATCCTGGCCGGCTACGGTTTCTGTCAGATCAATGTGGCCGATGATCTCTTTACCGCCAACGCCAGACACTGTCTTGCGGTATGCGATGAGATTCTGAAAAGAAACCTGAAAGTCAAATGGACATCGTTTGCACGCGTGGATACGGTCTCCCTAAAGGTTCTGCAGCGGATGAAAGATGCGGGCTGTCAGGCGGTCAGTTTCGGCATTGAATCCGGAAATGCCGAAATCCTGAAAACCATTCAAAAGGGAATTACCGTGAAGCAGGTGGTCGAGGCCGTTAATTTGTGCAATCAGGTCGGGCTTCTGCCGCATGGTTCGTTTATCCTGGGCCTGCCTGGGGAGACACCGGAAACCCTCAAGGAAACCCTTAGATTTTGGCGAGGAGCTGAAAAAACTGGGGGTTTCGTACGGGTTTCATCTGCTTGCCCCGTTTCCCGGGACAAAAGTCCGGCAGGACAGCGTCAAACTGGGAATTACGATTCTCTCCAATGACTGGTCTGATTACCATGCCAACCGGGCCATTATTGAGACACCCGCGGTAACCCGCCAGATGCTGGATGATATTGTTATCGGCTGGGAAAACGAATTCAACCGGTATCTTGGCCTTGTTGCCGAACGCATGGCTGCTGGAGAGGCATCGGAGGCAGAAGCCTGGCCACTGGTGAACCTGGAGCGCACCGTTGCCATCTATGACCTGATGATGGAAAATGCGCTTGAAAAACGAGGGGAGTGGACAATCCATGCACCAGCGGATCAATCCAGCGAATTGTTGAATGACCTTGTCGAGCATCTGGCTGCGGAAGGCCAGGAACGGAAAAAACTGGTATCCGCGCTGACCCATGCACTGGAGAGCGGATTTATTAAGTATTCCGTGACAGGGAACAGAATTCACTGGAAATGGGTGGATTGCATCACTGGTAGGAGAGAAGCTGGGTCCTGAGATTGGCTTTCTTTCCCTTGATGCCGATTTTTTTTCGAATATGGCACCTTCTGGAGCCGACCGTGCCATAAGTGCGATCCAGAAGGTCCGCGATTTCCCGGGTTCTTTTGCCTTGTTTGACAAGATTGACCACGTGAATTTCATTTGGCGTCAAAGTCATGTACCGGGGAGATAGCTTGGGGGAAAACGGTGCGGTGATCTCTTTTAAATTGGTTTCAACAATTCCGGTGAACGTGGACTGGGTGTCGGTGAGGCCGGTTTGTTTCAGCCTTTCAATGAACGGGAGCACAAACTCCCGGACATTGGCGATGACTTTTTCTTCCAGTTGGAGCCGGTCTTCTTTTCGCTGTCTTAACAAGACCTTCAACGCGGCGTTGGTTTCTTCCAGATTCAAGGATTTATATTCAAGTTCTCTTTCCTTTTCCTGAAGTTCAAGATTCACCCGCTTGCGCTCGGCAATTTCATGGCTCAGGTGTTGGTTCGCACGGGTTAATTCCGCAGTGCGTTCCATGACCCGTCTGTCCAGTTCATCATAGGCTTTGCGCAGGTTGCGATCCGCTTCTTTTTTATAAAGGGCAATTTCAACCGTTGGTTTGATCTGCTCCTCGGAGAGTGGTTTTGACAGATATCCGTAAGCTCCTGATGTCCGGGAACGCTGTATGATTTCTTCCCGTGTATGGCCGGATATAAAGACAACCGGGATATCCATTTCCTGGTTTATGATCCCTGCGGCTTCGATGCCGTCCATATCCTGATTCGGGAAGAGAATGTCCATCAGAACCAGATCGGGCATGACCTGCCGGGCGATATCGATGGCTTCTTTCCCGGAAGAAGACACGGCAACCACGGAATATCCCATTGCAACCAGGAGTTCTTCAAGATGCATGGTAAGGACGGCATCGTCATCCACAATCATTAATCTGTACATAGCTGTTTCTCCTGCAGTCCGGACATTTCAACCATTCTGCATATCAAGCTTATGCGCCGGCTCCGGACCCGAGTGCCGGTTGCTTATTTGCGCAATACACGAATAATTTGGTCGCCAGTTTTGCGGCTGTAAATTCAGAAACCGTGGTGCCATCGATTTTGGACAGTTCATTGATATCGGCTGCCACCACGTTTCGAGAGCGTCCCACTGCCTGAATCAGGCCGACCAGCTGACGGTAGGAAAGTCCGCCCGGCTCTGGTGTGCCGGTGCCGGGCAGGACCGATGGGTCGAGCCCATCCAGATCGATGGTCAGATACACATGCTTCGGCAGCTTTGGACAACCTGATGAATCCATGACGGATCACCCGTGCGTTCCTTGGGTCAGGCAACTGATATTCGGGCTCTCCGAAAGAATGGGAACTCATGGCGTGCTCAGGGACGCATGCGGATTGTCTTATTTCACAAATATGGCCGCTGCCACGACAGTTGTCCACAGATTGCCTTCAGCGCCCAGTGCGCCCTGGCTGGTGTGCTGGGATTTAACGATTTTGCCGGACATTTTATACACTTCCCGGCGTTCGTCATAGTCTTTGTCTGCATCGAATTCGATGCCAAGGGTATTGGCCAGCATGGTTGCGGCCAGGTCCTCTGCGTAGTCGCCTGCCTCGATTTCGGTCTGGCCAAACCCATGATGTTCCGAAAGATACCCATAACGGCCCCTTTCGGCGGGCAGGGCAAGGCCGATGCTGGCGACAATTCTGCGTCCGGGTTCGTTGATCTGTTCTCTGGCCATTACACAGTGCGTTATTTCACCTGGCTCCAGGCGGTCAATTCCCTTTTCGATATCAATGATATTGCAGTGCGGGGGGAAAATGGATGAAACCGTTACAAGATTGAGGTGAGCGATACGCGCCTCACGCAGGGCATTTTCAAAAGAAGACAGCTTTTCCTTGGCAATGCCGACGCCTTTGGTAAAAACCATATATCGCGGTACATACATGGATTGACCCTCCCATACTGTTAGGATACGCTTGCCATCGGAATACGCACCAAAACCGACGGCAACCAAAATAGTTAATGCAGAAAAAAAGGTGAACAAAACTCTATTTTCTAATAGCAGCCGATCATTTTGTCAATAAATATCCATTGCCGCAGGAGAAATCATGAAGATACGGTTGGATCTTTCGAAACATTGTATCGAAACCGCAATTCGAAAACAATACCATGCTCACATTTCCAGGTATTTCAAAATCCCCGATGATAGAGAGCAGCTTCAAGCCGGAATTCAGCTCCTTGTCGATGCATTGGAAAGCTTTGATTTTCCGGTTCTCAGACGCACCCACCCGGAACTGGATGGACATAGCCGTCATGAAGTCATTCTTGAGACGGATGAGCAGGATCATCCCGTCATCCGTCTCAACGGGAAACGTATTTTAGATTGAAAACCGCCAGGCGCAATACCAGGAATCCGGATGATCATCCGGAGGGCATCCGATGCATTCGGTTTTGATCCGGGGATCGATGGCCCGGGCAAAATAGGTGTATTCCACCAGTCCCCCGGATTTGCAGGGATAGTCCTGGAGGCCCTTACGCTTCCGGGCGGATTGTACCCGGCATTCATTCATCTGAAAAATCAGGCTGTTTTCGCTTTCTTCAACAAAAGACTGGGTGTTGATTCTGGCATACAGGCGGAAATTGAGAGCTGCCTTTAAACCGGCAAGGCCTGGCTGGTCGGAAAGATTCAGGAATTGCTTGATGGTTCTGGCTTCAAAGGGGGAAAAATGGGCCCAGCAACTGTCGTTGCAGCGCTTGGCGTCGTTCATGCCGCTTTCAAACTCGACAGCCTGAAACCAGACGCCGTCATTGGCCAGCCAGTTGACGGCAACGCTGTCCAGCAGGGTCATCAATGATTCCTGGGACATGTTCAGAAGCGGCACAGGGATATTGTCTTTCATCTCAAAACCGAGCACCTTGGCCAGGCGGCTCATCTGAATGCCATAGCTGCGGTCAAAGGCGGTTTTTAACGTATCGAGCGCTTTCTCCATGCCCATCTGGTGGCGAACTTCAGTAAACCACAGGGCATGGTGAATGATAATCCGGTGAAACAGGTCGATAACCAGTTTTGCGGTGGAATCGTGATCAAGATCTTCAATCTGGGTAACTGGGAGCATGTCCAATATCTCCTTAGGGTAATGGGTTGAGAATAATGTAGTATCAGACGGCTTCACGATTGCAATTAACGGGGAGAGCCTCAGAGAAATTTAATGTTTATGGATTGTTTCAGCTATAGCACGGATATACTCCGGAGTTGTACCGCAGCATCCGCCGACGATTTCAATGCCTTCGGATTTTATTATACGGATGTTTTTGAGGAAATATTCCACGGATTCGGGATACACGGTTTCAAGCCCCTTTATTTCGGGGATGCCGGCATTGGGTTGAATGATAACCGGAATATCCACCCAGTTCCGAATCTCTCTGGCCAGATCCACCATGGCGTCGCTGCCGATGGAGCAGTTGGCGCCGACGGCAAACGCGCCGGCATCTCTGAGGGTTTTCATCCCCACTTCTACCCGGTTGCCCATCATGGTGGCAAAACCAGTGGGGATGCGTTGAAAGGTCAGGGTTGCTATAACCGGGAGGGAGCAGACCGATTGAATACCCTTGATTGCGGCAAGGGCTTCATCCAGATCAAACATGGTTTCAACAATGATCACATCGGCTCCGGCCCGAGACAGCGCTTCCGCCTGTTCGGAAAAAGTATCCACGGCCTTCTCTATGGTTATCGTTCCGGATGGCTCTAAAAGATCTCCCAGGGGCCCGATGTCTCCTGCCACGTATTTCTTTCCCTCGGACCCGGCTGCCCGAGCGGTCTGAACTGCCAGCATGTTGATTCTTTCTGCATGGCTGCCCAGCCCTGTTTTCTGTAATTTGATGGCGGAGGCGCCAAATGTGTTGGTGGTCACAATATCCGCGCCGGCGTCAAAATAGGCCTTATGGATGGCCTGAACGATTCCGGGTTTTTCCAGAACCCAGAACTCGGAGGCTTTTCCGCCGCCAAGGCCTTCCTGAATCAGCATCGTTCCGAGCGCGCCGTCAAAAAGCAGCCCCTGTGCTATTACTTTTTCGATGAATGTCATGAACAACTTTCCTTATTCTATCTGCATTTCTTTCATATTTACAACATCGGGTGCAAGTCAACAAGAATAAAAAACAATGCCCTGCGTTGACAGAGAACTTCCGGTGGCCGCACCCTCACATCCAGCTAAAAACACCAGACAAGAAGGAATAAAAAAAGCGTTGATCAGGGTGCAAGCATCGGAAGCACCCCGACCAACGCCGATTCAATAAAGTGAAAAAAATATTGAGCGATGTGGGTATCGCTCGGGCCTCTTATCTATCAACTGCTGTTAAACGAAACACCTCTGAGGAAGCACCGCGTCTTTCTGCCAGTCAGCAGGCAATTTCTGATCGGGGGTTTCTCCGAATTTGGCTTTCACTTTACTCAAACCGGGTCTTGCGTACTGCATGTGCCCTTCTTTCAAAGTGCGGCCGTTGATGACAGCTTCAGAGCGCAGCCTGCGGCCGATGGTTTTTTCCAGTTGTTTGCCCAGCCACAGAATCCTGTCCACATCATAGCCGTGCTCGATCCCCATTTCATCGATCTGAACCAGGGTGTCTTCCAGACAGACCAGGCCGACGTAACGGGGGTCATCATAATAATATTCGCCGGTTCCCCGGGTAGGGCAGTCATCCAGGAAATTGGCGGGCTGTCCACCCAGGCCGCCCATGGTGGCTTCAAAATGGGTGATTCCGGCCTGAAGCGTTGCCAGGACCGATGCGGATGCCATGCGTTTGGTTTCGTGAAAATGTGCGATGTGAAGGGCAGGATTGGGAATTTCATCCAGAATCATGGAAAAATAGCGGTAGACGTTTGCAGCAGATGCACTGCCGTCGTGATCCGCATGCTCCACGTCATGTGCGCCGATCGAAAGCCAGCGCTTGGTGAACTCGACTGCATCCTTTAATTCCGTGGCGCCGCCGATGGGGCTTCCCCAAATGGTGCTGACGGTACCGCACATTTTGATGCCGGCATCGTTGCATTTCTGGATGCATCTCTCGGCTTCCTTCCAGTAATCCGGAAGCGAGGTGCCGGAATTGGCGAAATGATGCTGCTCTTCCGTGGATACCATCATGAGTACCCGATCCGGGCCCACGCCTTTTTGTTTGAGTGCGATGGCACGGTCAACCGCACTTTCCCGGATAGTAATGGCGGTGAGGCAGATATCTTCGTAATTGATTCCTTTTTTGGCGCAGCGGCTTTTGAACCGGTCGCTTCGTAAATGCGCCAGCAACTGCTCGGCATCCCTGAACTGGGGCATGGATATGGGGTTGCCCAGGTTGGTGACCTCGATATTGCGGCATCCAGCAAAAATCAATTCTTCAAGATAAAAGATTTTTGCAGCCGTGGAAACGAATTTTTCTTCGTGCTGGAAACCATCTCGAATCGTAATGTCGCCGATGGTAACTTTTCGGGGCATTCTGGGAAAAATCTTCCAGTAATCATACTCGGTCATGGCGGTCTGTTCTCCTTAATTAAGTAATGGGTGTTTGGTGTGAAAGGAGTCGGAAGGAATACGGAATCCCGACCCGCTTTCATGCTGCGTTGTGACTGTAAGGTCATGGCCGTCTGTTGTTGTTTTTACGCTAAAAAACACTGTGGTTTCTAAAACAATTTGTTATGTTACATTCCCTTGTACACCGGTTTTCGTTTTTCGCGAAATGCGGCAAGGCCTTCCAGCCGATCCTGGGTCGGGATGCACACCCAGTAAGCATTGGATTCAATGGCAAGTCCCGTGGAAAGATCGGTTTCAAGGCCATAGTTGATGGCATATTTGGCCTGTTCGATGGCGATGGGACCGGTTTCGAGAATCATGGCGGCCATTTTACCGGCTTCCGCCAGGAGTTGATCCGGTTCACATATCTGGTTGGCCAGTCCGATGCTTAATGCCTCATCCGCCCCGACCCTTCGGCCGGTAAAGATCAGCTCTTTGGCTTTTCCCTTTCCCACCAGGCGTGGAAGCCGCTGGGTGCCGCCGGCGCCAGGGATAATGGCCAGCCGGGTTTCAGTCAGTCCCATCAAGGCTGTTTTGGATACAATCCGGATATCGGAGGCCAGCGCAAGCTCAGTGCCGCCTCCCAGAGCAATGCCGTTCACCGCGGCAATGACCGGTTTGTTGAGGTATTCAATGGCTGTAAACAGATTTCGAATGGTCAGAATATATTCTTTGACCTGCGCAGGGCTCATGGTGGCCCTTTCTTTAAGGTCCGCGCCGGAGCAAAAGGCTTTTTCGCCTGCGCCGGTAATAATGACGACCCGCACTTCCGGCATGAAGCGAATCGCCTCCACCTCCTGCTGCAAGGCCCGAAGCAGTCCAAAACTCAGCGAATTCATCACTCCCGGCCGGTTCAAGGTTAGACGGATAATGCCGTCCTTTTCTTCCTTCAGTAAGATATTCTCTTCCATAATTCTCCGATATCACTCATTTTGGTTTTATTGATGTCCGGTATCTGATATCAGCACCCGATATACCGTGAAATCACGATTCTCTGGACTTCTGATGTGCCTTCGCCAATTTCAAGAAGCTTCTGGTCGCGAAAGAACCGCTCAACGCCATAATCCTTCATCAGCCCGTAGCCGCCGTGAATCTGAACCGCATGATTCACCACCCGGCCCATGACTTCGGAGCAGTAAAGTTTGGCCATGGCAGCCTCTTTTTCAAAAGGCCGGTGCAGGTTTCTCAACCAGCAAGCCTTGTACATCAGATTTCGAGCGCATTCGATTTCCATGGCGCAGTCTGCCAGCTTAAAGGCAATTGCCTGGAATTTGCAGATCGGTTGGCCGAACTGTACCCGTTCCCTGGCATATTTCAGGGCGGCGTCATATGCCCCCTGTGCACCGCCCAGTCCCATGGCCCCAATGGAAAGTCTTCCGCCATCCAGGGTTTTCAGCATCTGGTGGAATCCGTCCCCGCGTTTCCCGAGAATGCTGCTGTCCGGCACCCGCACATTGTCAAAATAGAGCTCAGCGGTGTTGGATGCGCGCCACATCAATTTTTTATGCATGGGGACGGCTTTAAACCCGGGGGTTCCGCTTTCAACCAGAAAACAGGTATATTCCGGCCTGCCATTGGGGCGGGTTCCGGTAATGGCCTGAACCGTAACGCCCATCGTCATTTCACAAGCGGCATTGGTGATAAAAATCTTCGAGCCGTTGATGATCCAATCATTCCCGTCTTTGACGGCCGTGGTTTTGCTGCCGCCGGCGTCAGATCCGGCTGTCGGTTCTGTCAGGCCAAAGCCCCAAAGCCCTTTTCCGGAACAAAGCCCGGGAAGATACTTCTTTTTCTGGTCTTCTGAACCAAAATAATATAGGGGGCCGATGCCCAGTGAATTTCCGGCAGCAACCGTTGCGGCCTGAGAACCGTCCACTCTGGCAACCTCCTCCACTGCGATGATATAGGACAGATAGTCCATGCCCTGGCCGCCATAGTCTTCCGACACAAACATGCCAAACAGACCGATGTCTCCCATTTTTCGGGTGAGTTCCGATGAGAACGTCTCTGTTTCATCCAGATCTGAAGCAATGGGAGCGATTTCGCTGAGAGAAAATTTTCGAACTTCCTTGCGGATCATTTCCTGTTCTTTGGTAAGATCAAAATCCAACGGATTTCCTCCTTTTTAGACAACAGTGGCAAGAATGGAATAAAACCGGATTGATTCAAACAGCCTTCAGAAAACGACTAAACACATCTTATCAACACAAGGTAATTAAAGCATTTATTATATATTGAACGAGCGCTCAGTCAAATTACTTTAACATTTCATTTTTGATTTTGTCAAGTATTTATAAAGAGGGGGTGGCAGATGGGCCACTGTCCTTGAGTTGTTGGGTCGCCTGGTGTATATTCCGCAAAGAATGGAAACAGCAGACCTCACCGACATAACCATAACTATAGTTCTTATATTATAACCTAAGACCTGCTTTCGATGAAAGAGAATTTATTGGAGTCACAATCTCAGGAATATCAGAAGCTGCTGGCCGGCATATCCGCTGAACCGGGTGTCTATTTGATGAAAGATGCCTCAGGCAAGGTGATTTATGTTGGTAAAGCACGGAATTTGAAGAAACGCCTGAATTCATATTTCAACAGACCGGAACATCCGGATCCGAAAACAACGGTTCTGGTGAAAAAAATCGCCTCCATCGAGACCATCATTACGGCAACGGAAAACGAAGCCTTGATTCTGGAGTCGACGCTGATCAAAAAACACCGGCCCCGGTATAACGTGATACTAAAGGACGACAAGCGCTACCCGTCGCTTCGGATGGATACCGCAAGCCCTTATCCCAATTTAACGGTGGTTCGAAAAATCAACCGGGACGGCGCCTTGTATTTCGGGCCCTACACCTCTCCCACAGCCGTCTACCAAACCCTTAAAATCATCAACAAGACGTTCAAGCTGCGTAAATGCAAGGATCGGATGTTCAGAATCCGGAGCAGGCCCTGCCTGAATTATCAGATCGGTTCATGTCTGGGGCCGTGCTGCCTCGAGGTTGATCCGGATCGGTATCAGGAAATGGTCCGGGAAGTCGTTCTGTTTTTAAAGGGAAGAACGCCGGATCTGGTGGCAAAATTGAAACAGGATATGCATGCTGCCGCTCTGGAAAGGCAGTACGAACTGGCGGCAGAAATCCGAGATAAACTCTTTGCTATCGAAAAGACCCTTGAAAAGCAGATCGTGGTTATGCCGGATTTTCTGGATCGTGACGTTATCGGCTTTGCAAGATCGCCTGCGGATTCGATTGTGACGATTCTTTTTGTCCGGGCCGGGCATCTGGTAGGGACTCAAGAAATTTTCATTTTTCAGAAACGCTGGCATCTGATGCCGAATTGATCGGATCGTTCATCCAGCAATTCTATGAGCAGACGACCCATATTCCGGATGAAATCCTGGTCTCCGCGGTTTTTGATGATATGAATATGATTCAGGAATGGCTGACAGGCTTGAAGAAAGCCAAGGTGGATGTGATTCTGCCACAAAGAGGGCCCAAGGCTCATCTGACTCACATGGCCGAGCAAAATGCCGCAAATGAGCTGAAAAATCTTATTGAGGACCGGTTAAGTGATCAAACCCTGTTGCAGCGGCTTCAGAAACAATTGAGCCTTGCCAGGCTTCCGGTGCGAATCGAGTGTTTCGATAATTCCAATATATCCGGAACCCAGCCGGTTTCCGGGATGGTGGTGTTTGAACAGACGCGGCCGAAAAAATCCGATTATCGAAAATATCGCATCAAAACCGTTTCGGAGCCTGATGATTACGCAACGATGGCAGAAGTCCTTAAACGGAGATATGGAAGGGGCGACGATGCAGCGCCTTTCCCCGACCTGTTGATGATTGATGGTGGAAAAGGCCAGCTCGGGATTGCCGTGACTGTCCTGGAAGAGTTGAATCTGTCCAGCCGGTTTGATGTCATCGGAATTGCCAAAAAAGATGATCTGAAAGGAGAAACCCAGGATAAAATCTATAAACCGGGGCGGCTCAATCCGTTGAATCTGGACCGGGACGGCAACCTTCTATTGTTTCTGCAGCGGATTCGGGATGAGGCCCACCGGTTTGTTATTACCTATCACCGGTCCAGACGGGGAGCTGCGGCGATTCGTTCGGTGCTGGACAGCATTCCCGGTGTCGGGCCAAAACGAAAACAGGCGCTTCTCAAACATTATGGCAGCATCAAGGCCATTCGGGCCGCCTCTCTCGATGACTTGTCCCGGGCCCCGGGAATGAATCGAAAAACAGCTGAAATAGTTCTGAGCAGGCTGTCAAACCCATTGACAGAAGGTGAATAGACACGTAAACGTTGTCGACCGAATCTGTGAAAACAACCCCTTTTTTCCAAAGGGAAAATGTCAATGTGTATAGTTCGTAAAAACAACGATCTTAAGATGTCGTAAAAGGAATCAACCATGGAACCCACGGTCTCATTGGAAAAAGAAACCCTGGAATCAGAAGAAGCCGCTGAACCTCCGCTCCTGACTTCTTTCAGCAGTTCAAGGTCCAGGGCTTTTCTCAAAACAGTTTTATCCTAAAGCCACCCTTGCCCAATGGAATGACTGGCGCTGGCAGTTGAATAACTGCATAACAGACGTTCAGGCGCTTTCCCGGCTGATCACGCTTTCACCCGCCGAATGCAGTACGCCGGATATTCACCCTCGGAATCTTCCCCTTCGCATTACGCCCTATTATGCATCGCTTCTGGACCGGGAAAATCCCGATCATCCGCTGCGAAGATCGGTGATCCCGACTTCTGATGAATTTGTTTTTTCTCCCGGTGAAAGCAAGGACCCCCTTTGCGAAGACGATCACAGCCCGGTGCCTGGTCTGGTACACCGATATCCGGACAGGGTTCTGTTTCTGGTTACCGGCGCCTGTTCGACCTTCTGCCGGTACTGCACGCGATCGCGGATGGTTGGAAAACGCGATAATGCTTCCAACAATCCTTCCCGGTGGTCGGCCGCCATCGATTATATCCAGGCGCATTCCGAGGTAAGGGATGTGCTCATCTCCGGCGGAGACCCGCTAACCCTTATGGATGAAGCGCTGGAGTCTATTGTTCAACGCCTGCGGCGGGTCCGTCATGTGGAGATGATTCGCATCGGAACCAAAATGCCTGTGGCGCTGCCCCAGCGGATCACATCTTCACTGGTTTCGATGCTGAAAAAATATCACCCATTGTGGATGAGCATTCACGTGACGCATCCGGACGAGCTGACGCCTGAAGTAGAAGCCGCCTGCGCCAGTCTGGCGGATGCTGGAATTCCACTGGGCAGCCAGACGGTGCTGCTTAAAGGGATCAACGACAGCATTATTCCCCTGAAAGATCTCATGCACGGGCTGATTAAGATCCGTGTTAAACCCTATTATCTGTATCAGTGCGATCCCATTCCCGGCTCTTCGCATTTTCGAACGCCCGTGTCAAAAGGGCTCGAGATGATTCAGGGGCTAAGGGGCCATACCAGCGGTTATGCCGTGCCGACGTTTGCGATCGATGCGCCCGGAGGAGGAGGAAAAATTCCACTGCTTCCGGAATATGTGATTGGCCGGGATGAAAATGGTATCATTTTGAGAAATTACGAGGGGAAGATTTTCCGTTATCCGGATAAGGAATGAGGGATCAGGCGCTGGGGGGGATTTTCCGGCAGGTCGCCTGAAATCCCCCTTGACCCCCCTTTCTAAAGGGAGGAAGCATTCTCAGGGTAAAATTATGCCAGCTTTTTCAACACGCCTTTCAGCTCTTCAACAGCGGCTGCTGACTTCTGAAGGGCTGCTTTTTCTTCATCCAGCAGTTTAATTTCAATGATTTCCTCAACGCCCTTGGCGCCGAGTTTGACGGGAACGCCGATAAACAGTTCCTTGAATCCATATTCCCCTTGAAGCAGAACCGCGCAGGGCAGGATTTTTTTCTTGTCCTTCAGGATGGATTCGGCCATTTCAACCGCAGCGGATGCCGGGGCGTAATAGGCACTGCCGGTTTTCAGGAGGCTGACGATTTCAGCGCCGCCCGTAGCCGTTCGTTTGACCAGGGCGTCAATGCGGTCCTTGGACATCAGTTCGGTAATTGGAATACCGGCAACCGTTGAATAGCGGGGCAGGGGAACCATGGTATCGCCGTGGCCGCCCAGAACAAAGGCGTGCGTGTTTTCCACCGACACATTCAGCTCCATGGCGATGAAGGCTCTGAAGCGTGCGGAATCCAGAACGCCGGCCATGCCGATGACGCGGTTCTTGGGAAATCCGCTGGCTTCATACGCCACATGGCACATGGCATCCAGCGGGTTGCTGACCACGATAATAATGGCATTGGGCGAATATTTGGCGACTTCCTGGGAAACTTTCTTGACGATGCCGGCATTGACGCCGATCAGATCGTCGCGGCTCATGCCGGGTTTTCGGGGAATACCCGCGGTGATGATGACGATGTCCGATCCTGCCGAGGCTTCATAGCTGTTGGAGCCGGTGAGATGGGCGTCATGTTTTTCAATGGGGGCTGCTTCCGCCAGATCCAGGGCTTTGCCCTGGGGAACGCCTTCAACAATGTCAATCAGAACAACGTCACATAATTCTTTTTCCGCCAGTCTCTGGGCTGCTGTGGCCCCCACATTTCCAGCACCGATTACCGTTACTTTCTTGTCCATGACACGACTCCTTGATAGTTATGAGTGATTGGTTACAAATCATTGGCACGGCCCACTGTGGTTTGAAAGCGGGCAAGCCCAAAGCATGCATTCATTTTATTTATGCAATCAATATAAAAAACGTTGTTACTGTCAATTGCGTTTTATCGCTTATCCGTGGAAAACACATTGTTTTATCTATATGTTAATATTGATAATAACTAATTATAATGGATTTAGTAAAAAAGTGTCACAGAGGCGGTATCAAATAATAACTTATTGATATAAAATATGTATTATTGCTTAAAACCATAGTAAGAATTAAAAACGTAACGATGTTTCTTTTTTTGATATATGAATGATTTTGTTCTGTCAAGCAGAAAATGGTGTAAACATTTTGAAAGGATGATGGATTCTATTGAGATGTCGATTGCATGTATGATATTTTACTTGAAAACCATTTTCGGATAGGACAAAAATACGACATAGAACCTAACAAAGCGCATAATAAAACCATCTATTGCAATTGAAAAATAAAAAAATTGGACAGGATATCAGCCGTTGAAGCCTGATGTCGTGTACCAGCCTGATGACAATTTTTAACAAAGGGGAAAAACATGATGGAGTTTGTCGTGATCGGCGGCGATGCCGCAGGGATGAGTGGGGCCAGTCGGACAAAACGGAATCGACCCGATATCCGGGTGACGGTTATCGAAAAAACCCATGATGTTTCATACAGCGCGTGCGGCATGCCATACAATATCGCCGATCCGTCCCGCCCTATGGAGGATTTGGTCGTCCGTGAGGCCGATGCCTTCCGAAAACAGGGCATTGAAATATTGGCGGGCCATCATGCAACCCACATCGATCGATCGGTAAAATCCGTCAGCGGCCGGACTTCGGAAGGAAATCCTTTTTCTGTTTCCTACGACACGCTGCTGATTGCAACGGGCGCATCTGCGATTGTTCCGGATATTCCGGGGCTTGATTTGCCGGGCGTCTGGGTGTTGAAGCATCTTGAAGACGGGCGGCGGATCAAACAATTCATTCAGGATGCCGATGTGAAACGAACGGTAATAATCGGCATGGGATATATTGCCATGGAGATGTGCGAAGCCCTTCGGGAGCGCAATATTCATGTCAGCATGATCAAGCCCGGACCCGGATTGTTGCCCTGGATGGAATCGCAGTTGTCCGCGGTCGTTCAGCAGGAGCTGGAAGCAAGTGGAGTTGCGCTCTATCCCGGTGTTCGGATTCTTGGCGTTGAGCAGGGCAAAAAGGGACTGATGATTCATGGTGAAGGCGTTGACATCGAGGCGGATATGGTCATTGTTGCAGTCGGCGTCCGTCCAAACAGCGTCATTGCGGTTGAAGCCGGGCTGGAGACCAGCGTTCATCGGGCGATTTCAACGGACGGTTTCCTGAGAACATCGGATCCCTGCATTTATGCAGCCGGAGACTGCGCGGATGCCGTCCATGCGGTCACAGGAGAAAAGGTCTGGATTCCGCTGGCGCTTCGTGCAAACCGGGCCGGATGGGCTGTTGCAGACAATGTCTGCGGAAAACCGGTATCCTTGCCTGGGATTGTTGGAACCGCGGTGTTCAAGGTGCTGGGTCTGGAAGTTGCCCGAACCGGGATGACGGTTCAGGAGGCTACTGCTGCAGGACTTCATCCGGTTTCAAGCGTCATTCAAAGCAGATCCCGGGCGCATGCTCACCCGGGTGCATCTCAGATCTGGGTTCAGATGGTGGGTGATCAAAACACCGGAAAACTTCTGGGCGCGCAGATGGTTGGCAGGGAGGGCGCCGCGCATCGCATCAATGCCGTGGCCGTTGCCCTGCATAACCGGATGACGGTTGAAGATTTCAGCCGCACCGATCTGGCCTATGCCCCGCCGTTCGGACCGGTATGGGATCCGCTTTTGACGGCCGCCAATCAACTGCTGAAAAAGATCGCCCGGTAATGGGGATGCGGAAAGTTCAAAGGATGCTCTGTGGTTATTTTCTTTTTTTCACGCGATTTGTCGCCTGAGCCGTTACAGGGTCATCCGGCCAGTGATGCTTGGGATAGCGGCCCATCAAGTCTTTTTTAACTTCAAAATACGTATGTGCCCAGAAGCTTTTTAAATCTCGGGTCATCTGGACCGGTCGTCCGGCCGGTGACAGCAGGTGAATCAGAAGAGGTGATTTTCCGGCGGCGATGGTCGGTGTTTCGGTGGCGCCAAACATCTCCTGTAGCCGAACGGCCAGCACAGGAGTATCGCCGCTGATATAGTCAATGGGAATGCGGGAGCCGCTGGGAACCGTAAAATGGGTAGGAGCCAGAATATCAAGCGCCTGCCGCTGTTTCCAGGATAGGGTGGCAGCCAGCGCGCTGGAAAGGTCCAGTCGCCGTAGATGCTCTCCTCTTGTGATACCATTAAGATAAGGCAGCAACCATTCATCGAGTGTGTTTATCAGGGTTTCATCCGTTACATCCGGCCATTCCATCCCATCGGCATTCAGGCGGCGCAGGAGCAGCACGCGGGCTTGCCATGTGCGAAGGGCTTGGGTCCACGGCAGCAGGTGAATGCCTGTTTGTCGGATACCGTCGCACATGGCTTCGGCGATTTGCAACGGGTCCGGCTTCAGCAGGGGAAAGTCCTTCAGCACGGCTTTTCCGAAAAGCACTTCCCGGCGAGCCTTGACCGTCTGGTTTCTGTGATCCCAGGCAATTTCCGACTTTTCGGTGATCTGTTCTGGAAAATGGTTGATGAGGGTTTCATACGAAACCGGTGCGGCAAGGAAAATCTTTGTCTCCTGCTGCTCCCCGTCCAATGATGGTGCTACCAGATATGGTTCAGTCAACAGCGGCTCCGTATCTGCAAAGTAAGCGCCACGGCCGTTGGATAACCGGTAGCGGAGGGTATCTCCCGGCCGCCTGCTCGCGATCCGGTCCGGATAGGCAAAGGCCAGCAGCAGGCCACATGCCTCCAGTGGCGTTTGAAGCCCCTGACATTGCAATCGCGATTTCAAGTGATCTGCGGTTTTCAGTACCCGCCGGCAGGTGGAGATATCCACGGTCAAGTCGGCGACATCACTTCCTGATGAAACCTTGCGCCGCGAGTCTGTCCCTAAGGAACGCAGTTCAGCCACCCGAAGGCGCATGTCCGTATCGCGTTGCCCCGGCGGGAAAAACAGAATATCTCTTTCTTCCAAAAGTGCGGCCAGCTCGCAGGCAAGATCCCCCAAGCCAAGGGATTTCCCGCTGCAGATCATGTGCCCCAGTCGCGGGTGAAGTCCCAGGCCGGATAACTTTTTGCCGTGCCCGGTGATCTGTCCCTGGCTGTCCAATGCTCCCAGACGGATCAAGAGCATTCTGGCCTGATTGAAAGCCGCATCAGGCGGCGGGTCAAGCCAGGAAAGCCGGTTTGGATCTGAAATCCCCCAGGCAGCCAGCTCAAGCGCCAGCGGGGTCAGGTCCGTGTTCAGGATTTCCGGGCTGCCATGAGACGGCAGCAATCTGTGACGGTCTTTGGACCATAATCGATAGCAGATGCCCGGTTCAAGGCGGCCGGCACGGCCCCGTCGCTGGTCCGCCGTATCCCGGTTGACGGGGATGGTTATTAACCGGGCCATGCCGCTTCCGACATCATATCTGGAAACGCGCATCAATCCGGAATCGATGACGATCCGAATGCCTTCGATGGTTAAGCTGGTTTCGGCAATGGATGTTGACAGAACGATTTTTCGCTTGCCGATGGGCGCCGGTTCAATCGCCAGATCCTGGGATTTGCCGGGCAGGCCGCCATAAAGAGGGGCGATCAATATCGAGGAATCGGGCTGCACGCTAATCAGACGGTCACGGACCTGCCTGATTTCACGGATGCCCGGCAAAAAAACAAGAATGCTGCCATTTTCTTCCCGCAGCGCATGCAAAACCGCATTGGTTATGGATACCGCCGTGCTCAAGGGTTCAGATCCGGGGCGGTATCGGGTTTCCACTGGAAATTGCCGTCCCTGTACCTGAACAATGGGGGCCTTTCCCATAAGGGCGGAGATAACTTCGGTATCGAGTGTGGCCGACATCACAAGGAGCCTTAGATCCGGGCGAAACCCTTCCTGGCTGTCCAGGCAAAGGGCCAGGCCCGTATCGGCATGAATGCTGCGCTCATGAAATTCGTCGAAAATGACAAGTCCGATACCGGTAAGTGCCGGATCATTTTGAATAAAGCGGGTCAGAACGCCTTCTGTGACCACTTCGATTCGTGTGGCAGCGCTCACTTTCCGCTCCAGTCGCATCCGATACCCGACGGTTTGACCTACTGCTTCATTCATCAGGTACGCCATGCGTCTTGCCGCTGCCCGGGCAGCCAGGCGGCGGGGTTCCAGCAAAATGATTTTTTGTCCCGCCAGCCATGCTTCGGTGTAGAGGGAAAGCGGAACCAGGGTCGTTTTGCCGGCCCCCGGTGGCGCTGCAAGGACTGCATTCCGGTGTGTCTGAAGGACCCGTTTAAGTTCCGGAAGATGCGCTTCGATGGGAAGAGATGTTGCAGCTGTTGCCAAGGAACTGATCCGAATAGATTGAATGAAAACGATTCCATCTCTGCAGGCCGATGGCATCTTTTTTTGACGATCACTAAATGGTTAACGAATTTAATGATTGTGAATGGACAAAAGAATAGGATGCAGGTATCGGATAAAAAGTCGTCTATTCATTGATGCAGCTTCTTTTCTGCGCCTGCTTGATCAACTGAAGCAAACCGGTAATTTTGGGTTTTGGCCGGCTTTTCAACAGATTTTCAAAATCCCGATTCGAAAGCTTGTTTTTGAGGTAGTTCATCACGTCAAAATACTCCCACCAGCAATCACAGATCTTGAAGCAGGGCAGGGTGTCATCGCCTACATCCAGACAATATCCGAATTTAACGGGCCCTCCAAGCCTGGGGCAGCGCCGTTCCATATCAAGATTCTCAAGTTCCGACATTTACAGCTCCTTCCGGTTCACGTTCGTTTACTACCGTAGATTCCGGGTTAAAAAGCCATGAATTGCCTGATTCACTTCAAGCGGCTTTTCAATGGGGGAGAAATGCCCTGCTCCTTCGATGACTGCCATTTCAGCATTTTTAATGCTGTTTGCTATAAAGGTTCCGTATTTTACCGGGGTTAATTTATCATCGGTTGCAGTCAGTACAAGAACCGGTACTTTGATCAACCCAAGTTTATCCGTTACGTTGAAACCGTCGCATGCCCGAAAGTCACCCGATGCAACAGCCGGCCGGCATATCGTACACGCCTCGATTTCAGGCCGAAGCTTTTCAGCGTTGCTTTTTCCAGAAATGGCAAAGGAAAAAAGACTTTCCACAAAGTCTTTGTAGTTTTTTTCGATTGTTTCAAAGATTACTGGTAATACTTTTAATCTTGCACCGGTGTTGATAAGAATACCTGCGGAGAAACGCTCCCTGTGGCTGAAAAGTAGCTGCTGCGTAATGGCACCGCCCATGCTCAGCCCGCAAGGAACAGGCCTTGGCGCCTGGATCATATCAATAAAATGGAGAACCGCATCGGCATAGTCGGAGACGTTTTCTTTGCCCGGACCTTGACTGGTGCCATGGCCGGGAAGATCAATCGCAAGCGTATTCACAATTTCTGAAAAATATTCAACCTGCGGTTTCCAGAAAGCATTATTTGAAGCCGCCCCATGAATAAAAATCAATGTCGGCTTGTCCGGATCAAGCGGCCAGTGGCTTGCAGTAAATCCGATTCCCCCCATTTCCAGATTTTCCACGATAAATCCCCTCCTTCAATATTTTATTGTGTTCTTTTATGTCAATGTTACCAGTGATCGCCGCTCTTGATCAGTCTGAGATCAGCCCGATGTCACAGATTTCTTCAATGGCTGTTCTTCATAATAATTGCTAAAGTTTTCTGATTGCATAGGTATCATATGGTTTTTATTAAAAATACAATGTGTTCATAGTGACGGAAATCAACTGCCATGTCAATCAATAAGCGATTCCTGCCTGTGGAAAAGTTGCTATTTAAGACCCTGGGCGGCGAGGCAGGAGAGTTTTTTGTGATGCCATCAATAAATGTAACCTTTGCCGTTTATAATCGTTTTACATACAAAAGCTAACGAGCGCGCCGATAGTCATTCAAAACCAGGGGGATATTTTCCGTCGAAAGGCGGTGATCTCCATTTCAAAACAACTCAAATTACCGAAAAGCAAAAGGAGAATGTAATGAAAAAGCACTTTGTCAGCATGATTATGTTATTTGTATTAGGCTTGTTCGGGGCGGGAATGTGTCTTGCCGGACAGGGTAATGGACCCGGAAATGGGACCGGGCCGATTCATGACATTTTTTCGGGGGTTCTGTTTACGTTTGACGGAGAGGTGGTAAGTTGTGCACAAGGTGGCGGGATGACGCTTGATACCACCGATGGTGAAGTGCTGCTTTACGGCATCGGGCCGGACTATTACTGGGAGAAACTGGGAGTAGATCATCCGGCAATCGGAGATATTTTGACTGCAACCGGTTATACCGTTGATTACAATGGCATTGATAGAAATGTGGTCACTTCGATAACAATTGATGGCATAACTGTTGATTTGCGAGATCCGGAAACCGGAAAACCCTTATGGCGGGGAACCAAAGGGTGCGCCGGATCCGGCTGTTCAACCGGTTTCGGGAATTCCGGTAGCTCCGGTGGAAATGCCGGATCGGGAGGTCCCGCTTCCTCTGGTGGTTCTAAAGGGGGAGCGTGTAAATAGCGGTAGAGGTGTCCCTTCTCATTTTACCCGTCTGTTTACCTCTTGAAAAGGTTCTTTCGCTCTGAAAGAACCTTTTCAAACAATTACTGCTGAAAATATCTTGTATCACCTTCGCTTCAAGCACCCCAGTCATTATTATTTGATTTGACCAATGGTTGAAGATTCCATAAAATCATGGCGATTAAATCCATTTGAATATAGCCTGTAGCAGGTGTCTTCAAAAAACGGGATGAACGTACGCAAAAAAAATCAAATAAATTCTGTCTGCTTACCCCGACCGAATCCATGTCTTTCAGAATAAACTGTGTAGCCTGATAAAGAGAACAGGAGGGATGCTGTCGTGCCAAAACCACTTAACGCCATGGCCATTTTTCAGCTCCTGGACAAGTCCAACTGCAGGCAGTGCGGCGAAAAAACCTGCATGGCCTTTGCCGGAGCCGTATTCACGGGCCGTCGCCCGCTGTCGGAATGCCCCAGGCTGGACCGGCGTCTCCTCGATGAGTATTCCGATGATCCTCGAAACGGGTATGATGTGGAACAAAACCGGGATGATTTTCTGGAAAATCTCAAAAATCAGATCCAGGATGTCGATTTGAAGGCCGCAGCAGGGCGAACCGGCGGGCGGTATGAAAACGACAGCCTGATTATCAAAGTGATGGGCAAGGATTTTGCCATCACCCAAAAGGGTATGATTTCAACCGACATACATGTCAATCCATGGGTGACGGCCCCGTTTCTTAATTATGTTCTGTATGGAAAAGGCATGGATCCCACCGGTGACTGGCGGTCATTCCGAGAGCTGGCGGACGGCAGGGAAAGGTATCCGTTGTTTCAGAAGCGATGTGAGGAACAGATGAAACAGGTGGCGGACAGCTACACCGAACTTTTTGACGACATGGTGCATCTTTTTAATGGTAAGCAGGTGGATCCGCAGTTCCAATCGGATATCTCAGTCGTGCTTCATCCCCTGCCAAAGGTGCCCATTATGGTGTGTTACTGGCTGCCGGAAGAGGGGATGCAATCCAGCCTTAATGTGTTTTTTGATCAGACAGCCGATAAAAATCTCGATATCGGATCGATTTTCAGTTTAGGGGCAGGGTTGGCGCAGATGTTCACCCGTCTGGCCAGAAGGCATGGGTTGGCGATGTCTCACTAATCGGGTCGATGCTGATTCCGGAAAAAGCCGCCCCTGTCATCATTACACATCCCAGAGCCGGAGCAGACGTTTTCCTTCCTTGAGCTCGCCGCGCAACTTCTCCATATGACGCAGGGTGGCAACTTCGCGCTCCAGATCCGTCTCGTTGATTTGAAGTCGAGCCAATATCTTTCCGGGCTCAGTGGGCCCTTCCTTTCGAACCAAAGCAAGAATCTCTTTTTGAAGCGGGGTTAGCTGGGATTCATAATCCTGGTTATTGACAAACGACTTGGCGCTGTATACGGCCCAGGGTTCGCATGCCTTTGCCGGAGAAAGCTTTTCCATGTAGCAATCCTCGCAAAGTATCTGGCCAAGATGGTGTCTGTCTTCCCCCTCGGCGATATTGATTTTGCATTTTTCGCACTGCAGCACCATGCCCCTCCCTCATGTAGATTTTCGTCTCACACCCCCAGATGCCGGGTCATGCTTTCCAAGAGCTTATTGGCCGGTGCCGCACCTTCAGCACGGCGGCCAAATTCGCTGATGATTTTACCCTGAACCATTGCCTTTGTAAAGACCGGATCAAAGAAGATCCGGTCCATCATTGTACAGGAAACATGTCGATGCCGTTTTATGATAATATTTTGACTGGTCGTGCGGCAAAATGGTATGAGAACAGGTCCGGGCCGAAGTCTTTCAGCCAACAAGCTCTTGCCATTGTTGCTTCGCTTGCTCCGGAAGAATTCCATGAAACTTCAGAATGCCGGGGAGACTTTGCCAGTTTACCAGTCTGTCCCGGTGAGAAAGCTGCCGAAAAATGCTGAATGCCTTGATGGCCTATCCGTGACCTAAGGGGTGGTCTTGATTTCATCCTGATGCGCATTGATTCTGTCCTGTTTGGACCATGGAAGCTTCAGATAGTTCTTGATCATGCGCAAGGGATTGCCGGCTTTGGGATCAGTGACTTTTGACTTTGCAGGCGAAACACGCTGCCGTTTCGATTGAATTTTTTGCAGCCGTGACTGTCCGAGATGATATGTCCGAATCGCTATCGCCACCTGATCCGCCAGCATCTGCAGAAGTTTTATTTGGGGTTTGAGGTTTGTGAATTCCATCAGATCCAGACCCAGTACAATCACACCTACTTCTTCGCCATAGGCTGCCATTGGGATACAGGCGATGCCCTCCTTATCAAAAAGTTGGATGATTTCTTTGTCCAATGTACCGGGTGCATCGTCTCTGGATCGATTAAAGGAGTTAACGACCATTCGGGTATGAAGAGACTCAATCAAGAGGCTTTTGTCCATCTTCATCGGAACAATCAGGTCTTTGATTATTGCGGATTTTTCGGCATCCGGAAGGGCTACCCCCAGAAGTGCGTTGCCTGCGGAGTCGCAGGAAAAGAAAAGAAATGTGCCGAGATCAAAAAGTATTTGGAGTCCTTGAGCGGCTTCCGTCCATATTGCCGTTTCATCGGTCGCGCCCAGCAGATTCTGGACGGTGTTCAGTAACAGTGACCTTTCCCATACTTCTTTGGTAAGATTTATTTCCTTGTCACGGTCATTTTTCGAATATTCAAAATCATTGGCCTTGAACGGCTCTATTTCAATATTTAAAGATTCGGCCATCGTCTTTAATTCGTCATCGGTCTGGTGCAAAAATTCTTCGGAATCAGAATGCGTGAATCCAAATAATTTTTCAGATGCAGTGAAACCTTCACTGATTTTCTGATCGGAATCATTGCTCAGTAAGTTTGACACATAGATAAATTGGGCCAAGGGAGGTGCGGTCAGCATACTGTAAAGCGAGTGGTGGTGACATAGTACCGCGTCGACGATATTGTGTTTAAAATTCCACTTCTTCAGCAGCCAGGCCCCGATTTCAGCATGATTTGCGCCCAACTGGGTTTCTCCAGCCAGGATTAACTCTGGTTGTCCCTTTCTTTTTTTGAGAAGATCTGAATATTGATCCGGAAAATTTATCCAGAGAACGATCTTGCCGAGGTCATGGAGCATTCCAAACAGGAAAGCTTCTTCCGGGTCATGAAATTTTTGTTTCTTGGCGATTGATTTTGCCAGGATTGCGCACCGTAATGAGTGCCACCAGAAGTGTTTTAAATTAAAACCTGCTCCGGATTTGACTTTCTGGAAAACTTCATGAACGGAACTGCAGATGGCAATATTCTTGATGGCATTTGTTCCCAGAAAGATGACGGCTCCCTCAACATTGCGGATTTGGTTGTCTTTTGAATAGTACGCCGAGTTCACCAGTTTAAGGACCCGGCTGGATAGAGCCGGATCTTTTTCGATGATGCCGGAGATTTCCTTGAGGCTGCCACTGTCCGAATTGCAGGTTTTGATCAGCTGCAAGAGAATATGCGGAAGTGTCGGTATATGATTTAACCGAGATAGTTTTTCCAATAAAGTCTTGTCTAAATACATAATGCGAAAAACCTTATGTGAAAGGGGGCAGCGTGTGACACCATGCCGAAAGAAAACAACACGAAAAAATGTCGGCTTATGGCTAAACATCTATATGCAATTGACATGCCGGAATATGATAAAAAAACATATTTATCAGCAAATTTAGCAAGCAAGACTTTTCATGTTTGAAAAATCAATTCATAATATCTTATTGAATAAGCATTTAGATGCTGATTGCGTGGTTGGAGTGATTGACTGATCCATAAGATATTTTTTATTTTAAAAGTTGTAAAACAAACGCAATCGACAAAAAACGTCAATTTTTAAACGATATTTTGACAAAAAGATTTTTTTAGATAAAATATTGTAGACTTAAAACGTAGTTATTCATACAGGGTTGATACCAATCTTCTCAAAAATATCTCAAGCTGATAAGTATAACCACTTGTTGGGAAGAGGGCGCAATGTTTTCTTATAATTGCAGGCCGATTCACCTGCAACCCACCAAGAGATCCGAAGTGATAATGACGCTTCTGAAGCGTATAATCTGTAAGCAAACACCGGGCATATCTAAAAATACGTAAATACAAATTATGGTTCAAAGAAATGAAAGTGCCGGATGGAAAAACCACAGGAGAGAATTGATGCGGTTTTCTATGATAAGCCAATAGCCAAGGGAGGACAAGAATATGAACAGATATCAATCAAAGCATGCTGTATGTGTCCTTGCAGTCATGATGATATTGGGGTTGCTCATGGATGGTGTCGCAACCGTTAATGCTGAAGACATGACCGAGGCCCAGGGGATTGTGGACAAGTCCAGGATTACGCTTGGTGCATTTTTGCGTGATAAGAATTACACCTGGCTCAATGAAAACCTCAAGAATGCCAAAGGAATTCTGATTTATCCTCAAGTTCTCAAGGCTGGTTTTTTTCTTGGCGGTTCCGGCGGCACCGGTGTGCTTCTTGTCAAGGACAACAATAAAGGGGACTGGAGCCAACCGGCTTTTTATACTGTGGGCGCTGTCAGTTTTGGTCTTCAGATCGGAGGTGAAGCATCTGAGACCGTAATCCTTGCAATGACGCAGAAAGCTGTGGATAGCCTTTTCACTTCGTCCTTCAAGCTGGGAGGCGACGCTTCCGTGGCCTTGGGGCCGGTGGGCGCCGGTGCGAAGTCGGATGTGACAACGGATTTTATCGCTTTCTCAAAAAGCAAGGGAATCTATGGCGGGATAAACCTTGAGGGTTCAGTGGTGGGTGTGAGGGACAGTCTCAACAAGGCGTACTATGGCAAGGAGGTCAGCCCCGTGCAGATCATTGTTGAGCGAAAGGCCAGCAACAAGGGGTCCTCCAAGCTACGTGCTGTTTTGAAGAAGGCAGGGAAGTAGTATGCAATTTAGAAGTTGAGCGGCAAGAATTGGAGACATCTATAAACCCGAACAATGAAAGAGGTGTTACGATGAGTATGATACAAGAATTTAAGAAATTTGCAATGAGAGGCAATGTTGTAGACATGGCGGTGGGTATCATTATGGGAGCCGCCTTTGGAAAAATTGTATCTTCTTTCGTCGCTGATGTGATCATGCCTCCGATAGGGCTTCTTATTGGTGGTGTTAATTTTACAAATCTTGCCATCACTATCAAAGATGCGGTAGGAGAAACTGCTGCGGTCACAATTAATTATGGTAAATTCATTCAAAACATTTTTGATTTTCTTATAATCGCCGTTGCCATTTTCATGGCCATTAAAGCGATGAACTCAATAATGAAAAAAGAGGAGGAAGCCCCGGCGCCGCCGCCAGCACCCACAAAGGAAGAATTGCTTCTAACGGAGATACGGGACATTCTGAAACAGAAATAATTTTATTTCGTATAGCCAATTGGGGTGTCTGGGTTTTTCGCTCCCGGGCCCCGCTTCGCCCTGCAGGTTCGAACTGACCGATTTCAATGAAATCCGGGGTATCGAGCCAGCTCATTTTCCATTTATTGACACAGGTGGTAGAATCATGATAATATTTAATTAATCAGCTGATGTTATTCTGCTGAGTCCCCCTATACACCACATAGAATTGATCAACATATTTTTCAACGGCTTGCAAATTTGATGTCACTGATGATGGCATAAAATCATCCTGTTGTCGCAAATTTATTACTACAGCCTCAAGCGTTCGGCGTAGCCACTAAAGTGCAATGCGGGTTCACTCCCGGAATGAAAAAGTCTGCTTTTTCATAGACAGCCGAACGGGGAGAACTTGCCTCAAAAAGCATGGAGGATGAAAAATGAACTTGAAAGTGTGTGAATTCAGCTTCCAGCAGAACATTCTACTGGTTGTGCTGGAAGCTTATATCAGCTGAGAGGAAGCGACCCATGTAACCATACTCCGTTATAACCATCAGCATTCAGGGAGGAGATATGAAAAAACAGCTTCTGAATTATGAAACCCTGCTTAAAATTACAAAGGTCATTTCACATTCCAAAGATCCGGAAGAGGTTGTATTGATGACGGTGGAAGCCATTAAAACGGCATTGGATGTGAAAGGGTGTACGATTTTTTTGACCAATCGTGAAACCAACAATCTGGAAATCGCTGCTTCTTATGGTTTAAGCGATGAGTATCTGAACAAGGGGCCGGTTAGCGCATTGCGCTCGATTTCCCAGTCTCTGGATGAAGGGCCGGTAGCAATTTTCGATGTTACGGATGACCCAAGATTACAATATGCGGAGGCGGCGAAAGCCGAGGGGATCTCATCCATTCTATCCGTGCCCATCGTTGCCGCCGGTCGTCCGATTGGTGCATTGCGCGTGTATACATCCGAACCCTGGGAATTCACCCTGGATGATGTCAATTTTGTTCAGGCAATGGCTTACATGACCGGCATGGCTATCGAAATGGCCAAACATTACAAGGGGATGAAGGATAGTATCGAGGTGTTGAAAACACTCAGAGATCCAAAAACATTGAAATCCAGGCGGCGGACACTTTATGAAGGTGTCCCGGTAAGTTTCCCTGCCATGAGAGCTTAGTGAAATGACTTAACCTTTGCGCGATCCGGATTGATGTCCCATTTTTTCCGATAATCGAAAAGAATAACCGTCCGTATTCAAGTATTGGAGACCATCGTTAAGGCAAACCGGTCTTCCATGAAAAAAAGGGGGGCCGGTTTGAGTTCATTTAAGAAATTATCAGTAAGAAATGGACAATCTTCACGCGTATTTTTCCATACATTCAGTAACCGGAGTTCATTTCTGTCTGATGAAACAAGAGGTGCCTCCATGCCATTGGCTAACGGCTGGACAATAGTGTTGATGGACGATGAAGCAGATATACGCGATATCATGACCCTGACACTACAGGACTCCGGCTACCGGGTCTTTACAGCGCCGGATGGTCATTCCGGTATCGACCTCTGTGAGCAGATCCATCCTCAGTTGGTCATTACGGATATCCGCATGCCGGGCATGGATGGCATTCAGGTGTTGCGGGTTTTAAAGGAACGTCTGCCGGAAATCGAGGTCATTGTTGCCACTGCTTTTGGCGAAATGGATCTGGCCATTCGTGCCCTGCAACTGGATGCCTCCGACTTCATCACCAAGCCCATCAGTGACAGCGCGTTGTTTCTGGCCTTAAATCGCGCCCAGGATCGCTATACTTACCGAAAACAGATCAAGGATTACACCCGGTTACTCGAAACCGAAAACGCCAGAACCTCCCAGGAACTGGCCGCAACCATCGCCTTCCAGAAAAATTTAATCGAAAGTTCCATGGATGGTATTCTCGGATGCAATAAAGCCGGAAGGGTGATGATTTATAACAAAGCCATGGAAAGGCTTCTGGGGTATTCCAAGAAGGATGCGCTCGAGTACCTGAGTCTTGATCAGGTCTTTCCTCCGGATGAACGGAGTCGTTTCAACTCGGTTCTCTCCAGCGAGGCATACGGCGGAAAAAACAGGTTGTTTCTGCATGAAACCTGCCTGCTTACCAGCTCGGGAAGCCGGATTCCGGTCCAAATATCGGCAGCGGTGCTCGCAGAAGAGAAAACGAGCAGCGGTCTGGTCTGTTTTATCCGGGATTTAAGAGAGCTCCGGCGCCTGGAGCAGGAAATGTCGGATCAGGCCAGAATCCTCCATCAGGATAAAATGATGTCCCTGGGTCGCCTGGCTGCCAGTGTTGTCCATGAAATCAACAACCCGCTGGCCGGCATTCTCAACTACATCTGCCTGATGCGCCGGGTCCTGGATCGCGGTCCACTTGCAGCCGACCACCAGGATAAATTCAGACAGCATCTGGAGCTTGTTGAAAGCGAAACCCGTAGATGTTCACAGATCGTATCGGGCCTGTTGACATTTTCCAGAAAATCGCCCGCGTCTTTTGAGCGGGTTCAAGTTGATGACCTGATCAACCGCTGCATTCAGCTGAGCCAGCACAAAATCCAGCTCAGCCGCATTGCTTACACGCTTTCCATTTCCCCTTCGCTGCCGCCGGTAATTGGAGATTTCAATCAGTTGCAGCAGTGCCTGATCAATCTGCTATTTAACGCCATCGATGCCATGCCGGATGGCGGCACCCTTGATATTTCGGCAGATGCGGATTTGCCCGGAACAGAGATCTCTATTCAGGTAAAGGATTCGGGTCCCGGAATTGCGCCAACAGATATTCCCCATATTTTTGAGCCGTTTTATACAACCAAGAACGAGGGCCATGGGGTAGGGCTCGGGCTTTCAACGGTTTACGGCATCATGGAGCGGCACCACGGCAGTGTGCAGGTGGAAAGCCGGATCGGGAAAGGAACCACATTCACCCTGAAACTTCCGATCGAAGAGGGGGGGCAATGAAGTCCGAACCGCGTCTTTTGGACAAACATATTCAAAGCGGCCAATGCCTGAATGTACTGGACGAATTGAACATCGGTGCTCTGATCATCGACAACCAGCGGCGAATGTCTGCGATGAATTGCACGGCTCAGGCACTTCTTGGACTGAAGGAAGAGGAAGTTCTCGGCAAGGATTGCCGGGAGGTCTTCTGCGGCGTCCCCTGCATGGTGAAGTGCCTGTTCAAGGAGGGGGAGGAATGGGATGGAGAGACTTTCCCGGCTGTTTCTGAAAGCAAAGATCCCCAGCAGCTTCCTCACCCGGCTTGCCACGCCCATTTATGACGCACGGGGCCGGGTTGCCGGATGTCTGACCATTCTTCAGGATCACTCCCCAATCGTCGATCTCATCAACCGGGTACATTTTGAAGAACGCAGCCTGAAAATGATTCTGGAAAATCTGGACATCGGCATTTTTACGGTCAACAAGGGGGGGCACGTCACATTTTTAAATGCTGAAGCAGAAAAAATTACCGGCTACTGCCGCCAGCAGATTCTGGGGAAGCCCTGTTCAGCCCTGTTTTCTGGAAATGATTCTCGGGATATCTGTTTACTCAAGGATTCCATCGCAGACGGAAAAACCCGAATCTTCGACAGCGGTCGAATCACCATCAGCAGCGGGAGGACCATTCCGGTTCGCGCCAGCTATATGGCGCTGCATAACGAAAAAGGCAGTATTGTCGGAGGGCTTGCCACCTTTCATGATCTGACCGAGGTGAATCAGCTCAAGAAGGCCGTTACCGAGCGCTACACCTTTCAGGACATGATTGGCAAGGACCCCTCCATGCAGAAAATATTCGAAATGGGCAGGGTCGTTGCCATGAGCGATGCTTCGGTGCTCATCGAAGGTCCCACCGGGACAGGCAAGGATCTTCTGGCCAAAATCATTCATTCTATTGGCCGGCGAAGCGCCAAGCCGTTCATAAAAGTCAACTGCGCGGCGCTTCCCGACACGCTTCTGGAATCGGAAATGTTCGGCTATGTCAAAGGCGCCTTTACCGGGGCGTTTCAAAACAAGCCCGGCCGGTTTCAGCAGGCTGACGGCGGAACGATTTTTCTGGATGAAATCGGCGATCTGCCGCTCTCTCTACAGGCCAAACTGCTTCGCGTTCTGGAAGACAAGGATTTCTATCCTCTGGGAAGCCGGCATCCCGTAACCGTCGATGTCCGCATAATTTCGGCGACCAACCGAGGCCTGGATAAACTGGTTGAGGAGCGGCTGTTTCGTGAAGATCTGTTTTACCGGCTGAATGTAGTGCGCATTGAGCTTCCCGCACTCAAAAACCGCAAATCGGATATCCCGCTGCTGATTCAGCAAAGCATGGGTCGACTGTGTCCGCCGGACAAAGGCCCGCCTCGCGCCATTTCCGATAAAGCCATGGATATTCTGCTCAATTATGATTATCCGGGCAATATCCGGGAGCTTGAAAACATTTTGGAACATGCGCTGATCGTCGGCCAGTCCGGATCCATTCTGCCGCATCATTTGCCGGATTACCTCCAGCAGTTCAGAACCGCCCGTTATCCGTCTGCCCAAAATGAACCGCTTCAGGACGCTGAACACCAAAAAATTATTCAAGCCCTGGAAATCCAGAATGGAAACCGGGCGCAAGCCGCAAAATCCCTTCGAATAGACCGCTCCACCCTGTGGCGGAAGATGAAAAAATTCCGCATCCTTTGGTAAATACCGGAATGAGATAATTGGTTAATTGTGTTGCAGTGTTGCAGGAATGTTGCGCAACATCGTTTTTGATTGCAACGTAATCGTCCGCTCATGACTGCGTTTTTCCCCCCTGAAAAATCTGTTTGCTGTGTCCCTAATAAACAAACATTGGCCTGAAAAGGCTTTAGTTCAATCATTTTTGTTAGCACCTGGTTTGGGTGCGTCACAAATGGCACATTTCGTGCTTTAAAATGCAATAACCCCGCAAGCGAGGCTGAATTGCTCACGGCCCTCTGCTTAAAATGGTCATTGGGGTTCATAACAGCAATCAATAAACAACAAATATATCTCCGGCTTCCTTTTTCAAAGTCGGTATCTTGGTCATGTGCAGAAAAACTATCCGATGTTCAAAATCCGGGTAGGCTGTTCTATCTATTTGAAGCAACAAGTTGCCGCTAAATATCTGACTGATATGAAAACATTAATGCCTCATTCGATTGCGATCATAAGGCATTAAACAAATCCACAGTTTCTCATCCAGTTTATTTAAAAAACCTTACCGGCAAGGCGTAATTGCCCATCTGTTCAGCGTCATCGAAACTGATTTCACTTATTTATCGTCAAAAAATATTGATTTTCTGATTATCGCAAAAAATGGCCTTCAACGGATACGTTGCCACCATGTCATCGGGAAATCCGGTATTGGAGGCTTTGCATTCGACGCGATACAGAATTTTTCAATATTCTGAAATCCTGACTTCAACGCAATCATTCAGTTGGAAGTTTCTGTCATTATCAACAATAAGCCCTGTGTGTCACTTGAAACCGGTTTCCGTGATGTTTCAGCGGTTGCTTTGGGGAGATTAAATCAGGGCGGCGAGGATATCTGAAGGGGGTGGTGTACGGATACCCGTTAATTCCCGGATTATTGCAAAATCAACCATTTTCGAAAGGAGAGAGTATGAAAGCGATAGCAATTTGTAAGGGATGTGTTGCGGGTCTGGCTTCGATATTCGTCTGCGTGACCGTGATTGCTTTTGCGGGAGGCAGGCCCAGCCAAGAAACCGCCGGAAACAACCTTTCCTATCCGGTTATCTGGGCTGAGGGGGTGACTAAAACGCTTCCAGGCACAGCTGGCATGGATCCAAAACGGGATGGTGAGTGGTGGTATCAGTGGGGCACCAACGGCATCGATCCGAACATTACCCCGGCAAGCTGCAGGCCGGATCCGGACAATTCTGATTATTGTGATGATGGCGTAGCAGGCTCATGGGATTCATCTGCTGATCCACTCTATCTACCGGCGCAAAATCTTCTGCCTCTGGCGAAAGCATACCTTCAGAAGGATCCGGGTAATGTCTGGCAGGCCGGTTCCGCGGATTGGAGGGATTCCCCCGTTATTGTAGACGGGATCGATTGGGGTGACAACCTGGAGTCTATGGACTGGTACACAAAATCCCAGGTGCGGATCGAGGTAGTGCTACTAAAAGATCTGAAGCCGGAGCAAAGTATGTGTGTATACGAGATGCGGCACGTGTCAGGTTGGGGCATCGACGAGGTTCACGGGCTTGCCACATCTCCCGAAACAGGCCAAGTGAATCAGGAAGATGGTTTGAGTGCCACTGTCTACTCGCATTGCGCCCGGCTGACCATCCAGAAGCTGATGGTGAAACGAGACAATGAACAGCTTTCAGCACTCCAATGGAAGCCAGAATGCGGGTGGTATGATTTTGGGGACAATCTGATCAATGCCCCTATTTTCAATAAAGCCGTTTACGAGGCTGGTGACGGCCCCGGCTACTATAACGCTGAAATCAACGTCAAGGGTCGTATTATCTACGGCTATACATGGAATGTAAGGCTACTTAACGATGGGCCGGGGGATTACCGCATCACGTTCAGCTTCGACGAGAGTTGCGGAACATCGAGCCTTCACTCAACACATTTTTTGTCAAAGATACAACAAATATAATCAAGCCCTCTGAAGAAGAGCTCATTGCAGCGGCCATTGCATCTGAAACTGAGGCCGCTGAAGGCGGTGGTACCGCTGCGGTTAATTGGGATGATAATCTGACCTATATCGATGTGCGCATCCTTGAGCGCGGCGGTGGCGGAAAAAGACGATAAATTAAGTTGCTAATATAAATATCCTATTTCTGTCTGGGGTTCGACAATTCACACATCCGCCATTTCCTCGATTTGACAGGTAATTTCATGTGGAATTTTCCGACTCAAGGCGCCACGGTTGCCTTGAGTCGGATAGGGTCTGCACTGCCGTTTAATTCTCGGTAGCATTTCAAGAACGCCGCCAAAAGCAAAGTTTGCGCTATCATCGAGTTGTTGCATATCGCCCAACATTTAGACGGTCAAGTTTGTTAACAATATATACTGTTCGGTCTTCTTCCTATGTTTTTTATGGCTTCATTCTTCAACCGGCACACCATGGCGATTGTCTGTCCGACCCATATTTTCATCAGGAGCTATTGTGAACATACACCCGGCTCAGCCTTACATATTAGTGATTGACGAGGATGACAATATGCGGTTTTTTCTGATCAATGTTCTGAAGACTGCCGGATTTAAAGTGACCGGGGTCGGTAAAGGATCGGAAGGGATTTTATCCGCAAAGGAGAAGTCTCCGGCCGTCATCATTTTGAATGTCATCATGCCGGATGAAGAAGCCCTATTCCTCTACGGTTGCTTCAGGCATGACGAATGCCTCAGACACATTCCAGTCATCATGCTTTCCGGAATCGACCAGAAGACCTTCTTTCACTATCAGAAATATCAAGGGGCGCAGGCCCACGGCATTCCTTTTCCAGACGCCTATCTGGAAAACCCCCCTGAGGCGGAAGATCTGGTTAATACCGTTCGCAGACTGATTGGAAAAAAGGAAACGCCATGACCATTCGAATCGGATTTTATATCTGTCACTGCGGCATCAATATCGCCGGCAAGGTCCGGGTTGTCGAAGTCGCCGATTTTACCGGAAAGCTTCGTCATGTAGCGGTGGCCAGGGACTATCGCTTTATGTGTTCGGATCCTGGCCAGGCCATGATCGAAAAAGATATTCATGATTTTGGACTGAACCGGGTGGTCGTGGCGTCGTGCTCTCCCCGGCTTCACGAAAAAACCTTTCAGTCAGCCTGCAGGCGGGCCGGCCTGAATCCCTATATGTTTCAGATGGCTTCGGTCCGGGAGCAGGTCTCCTGGGTAACACTGGATGAAGATGAGGCCACCCAGAAAGCCAAGTCACTGGCAGCAGCTGCCATCAGCCGGGTCGTTTTTCATCACAGCCTGGAAACCCGGGAAGTTCCGGTGCATCCGGATGTGCTGGTCGTGGGTGCCGGTATTGCCGGCATGCAGGCGGCGCTGGACATCGCGGCCGCCGATCATAAGGTGTATCTTGTGGAAAAATCCAGCACCATCGGCGGCCACATGCTTCAGTTCGACAAGACATTTCCGACCCTGGACTGCGCGGCCTGTATCGGCACGCCCAAAATGGTGGATGTGGCCCAGCACCCCAAGATCGAGCTTCTGTCTTACAGCGAGGTGACCGAGCTGTCCGGTTATATCGGCAATTATACGGCCAGAATCCGGCGGCTGCCGCGATATGTGAAAGAAGGCATATGTACGGGCTGCGGGGAGTGCACCGCTGTTTGTCCGGTGATTCTGCCCAGCGAGTGGGATGAAGGCCTGGGAAACCGGAAAGCCGTTTTCCGGGCCTTTCCCCAGGCGGTTCCCATCACCTTCTGCATCGATAAAAACGACCGGGCTCCCTGCGTGGGCGCGTGTCCGGCCCATGCCAACGTTCAGGGTTATATCCAGCTCATCAAACAGAAAAAGTACAAGGAAGCGGTGCAGCTGATCATGGAGCGGATTCCCCTTCCCGGAGTCCTGGGACGGGTCTGCCCGCATCCCTGCGAGACGAAATGCCGGCGGGCCGAAGTGGATTCGGCCGTCGCCATTCGGGATTTAAAGCGATTTGCCGCGGACCAGGTGGACTTTAACACACTGGATATGCCGCTGATCGAAGAAAACAACCTGAAAGTGGCGGTGATCGGCTCGGGCCCGGCAGGGCTGACGGTTGCTTATGATATGCGGCTGAAAGGTTACGGTGTAAATATTCTGGAAGCACAGCCCAAGCTGGGCGGCATGCTGCGATACGGAATTCCCGACTACCGCCTGCCGCAGACCGTGCTGGATGCCGAGATCGGTTACATTCTTCGCATGGGAGTCACCGCCCGGTGTCAGGTCCGGTTCGGGCAGGACATCACCCTGAAAGATCTGGAACAGGAAGGGTACGGCGCCGTGTTTATGGGCATCGGGGCTCAGGAATGTCTTAAAATCGGCATACCCGGCGAATCGGATACGCCCGGGGTGCTGGATGCCATCCGCTTTCTCCGGGAAGTAAACAAGCAATCCGAGACAACTCCCGATTTTGGCGGAAAGCAGGTGGCGGTCATCGGCGGCGGCAATGTCGCCATGGATGCGGCGCGGGTTGCCCGGCGCCTGGGCGCAGGCCGTGTAACCCTGGTTTATCGCCGCACGGAACAGGAAATGCCGGCTTACGCCGATGAAATCCACGAGGCCAGGGAAGAGAACATCGTGTTTCAGTTTTTGACCCTGCCGGTCCGGGTGGTTCAGGCGCCGGACGGACGGGTTTCCGGGCTGGAATGTGTGGCTACACAATTGGGCGAATCGGATGCCGGCGGCAGGCGAAGACCTGAAATCATACCGGATTCGGAATATATCATTCCCTGCGACTGGATTATTCCGGCCATCGGCCAGAGCGTTGATTCTTCATGGGCCGAGGAAACCTGCCCCCTGGAATGCTCGCCGAAAAACACCATCATCGTAAATCCCAAAACTCTTCAAACTTCCATCCCTCATGTTTTTGCCGGCGGAGATGCGGTCAGCGGTCCGGCGACAGTTGTGGATGCCGTGGCAGCCGGACATCGGGCAGCCGAAGCCATGGATCTATTTCTTCAGGGGCTTTCCCTTGATAGCCTGCAGTCGGAGATTTCCTATTCCGGACAAACCTGGAAAGAAATCCCCAATGATTGCATACCCAGAGAACGAGCTGAATTGTCCTGCCGGGAGCCGGGCAATCGTGCCGAGTGCTTTGAGGAAGTCTCCGCCGGGTTTTCCGAAACTGAGGCCCACGGTGAAACAGAGCGGTGCCTGAACTGCGGCGGGTGCTGCGAGTGCATGGAATGCGTCCGGGCCTGCGCTGCAAAAGCCATCGATCATACCATGACCGAAACATCCCTGGAAGTTCAGGTGGGAACCGTGATTCTGGCAACCGGGTTTGATCTGATGGATCCTTCGCCCCTTTCCCAGTTTGGATACGGCGTGTTTCCCAATGTGTTTACGAGCCTTGAGTTTGAGCGGATCAGCAATGCCACGGGGCCAACAGGCGGCAAGATTCTGATGCGAGATGCCGCCGGAGAATTTACAACGCCTCCGGAAAGCGTCGCCATTCTGCATTGCATCGGCAGCCGGGATGTTAACTGCCATGAATACTGCTCCCGTGTCTGCTGCATGGCGGCGCTGAAATACACGCATCTGATCAAGGAAAAAGTCGGCCATCACACCCGTGTTTATGATTTTTATATTGATATGCGCTGCTTTGGCGAAGGGTACGAAGAGTTTTACCGCAGGTGTCAGGAGGAAGGAACGCAGTTTATCCGTGGCAAGGTTGCCGAGATTACCGACCGGGCGTTGCGTCCGGAGGAAAAAGGCAAACTGATCGCGATTGCCGAGGATACCCTTCTGGGAAAATGCATCCGGGTCCCGGTGGATATGGTGGTACTGTGCTCGGCCATCGAAGCGCGAAAGGATGCCCTGTCCGTCGGCCGGATTTTCGGCGTCAATCTGGGGGCGGATGGGTTCTTCCTGGAAGAACATCCCAAGCTGGGGCCGCTCAATACGGCAACCGAAGGCGTCTTTATTGCCGGGGCCTGCCAGTCCCCCAAGGATATCCCCGACACGGTGGCACAGGCATCCGGCGCCGCGGCCAAGGCGCTCTCCCTGGCGTCCAGAGGCCGGGTGACGGTCCAGTCCGTCATTTCCTGGATCGATCCGGATATCTGTGCGGGCTGTCAGCTCTGTATCCCGCTCTGTCCTTACTCGGCCATCGAATTTGACGACCGCCGAAGCATATCGGTCGTCAACGAAGCCGTCTGCAAGGGCTGCGGAAGCTGTTCCGGAGCTTGTCCCAGCGGCGCGGCCCAGGTTCGGCATTTCAGAAAAGAGCACCTGTTCGCCGAATTTGAAGGGATGATGGATGTGATCTGCAGACTAGGAAGTCAGAAATCAGGAAGTTAATAAATCGTGAAGAGCTGAACGGAAAGTCAGTTTATGAATACAAATTCGAAATCCGAAGCACGAAATTCGAAACAATGCTCAAAAATTTAATGTTCAAAACGGTACACGTTCAATCTGGTAGTTTCGGATATTTTGACATTAGAATTTAGAATTTGTTTCGAATTTCGGATTTAGATATTCGGATTTTGCCTGAACGGAATTTGCGTTTGGACACTATATAGATAAGGAGAATGACATGGAAGCTTTTGAACCTTCAATCGTGGCCTTTGTCTGTAACTGGTGCACCTATACGGCGGCGGACCTGGCCGGAACCTCGCGGCTGTCATATCCCAAATCCGTTCGCCTGATTCGCGTGATGTGTACGGGGATGGTGGATCCCCAGTATGTTCTAAAAGCCCTTCTGGAAGGGGCGGACGCGGTACTGGTCAGCGGATGTCACCCTGGAGATTGTCACTATATCAACGGCAATTTCAAGGCCAGAAGACGTATAAAGCTTCTGAAGGAAATCCTTCCCCAGTTCGGTTTTGAGCCGGAGAGGCTTCGGCTGACATGGATCGGCGCCAGCGACGGCATTCAGTTCGCAGAAGTCATGCAAAAAATGGTGGCGCAGATTCAGGCCTTAGGCCCTTCAAAAGCCGGCCGCATGGCCGCTTGAAAGCGCTCCGGGGCGGCTGGAACACTGTGGCCATGCATGGTTATTGAAACAACGGAGGAAATATGACGTCATCCCCTCGAAAACTGGAGGTCGCCGAACAGGATATTCTGGGTGCGCTCAGAAGATTTTTTCAGTCCATTCTGGAGCTGGAAGACATCGGTGCGATTCTGGCGCCCCGACGCCTTCCCGTTCAATCCGTGGTAATGCCGGCGCTCATCAGCGACCCGAAGTGTTTGGCTGAAATCGATCCCCTGGCGCCGGCCTTTTTTCTGAATGCCGCCCGGATAGTTTCCCGGCTGAGCCGGAAATCCCTGGGACAAAAAATTGCGGTTGTGCTCCGTCCCTGCGAAATCCGGGCGTTTATCGAACTGGTTAAACTCAAACAAGGGTCCATGGATGAAATTCTGATCATGGGGCTGGACTGTCAGGGCGCGTATCGCAATTCGGATTACCGGCGCTTTGCATCGGATGGTCCGGATGCATCCACCGTGAAATTCTTCTTTGGCGCGCTGTCCGGATCGCCATCCGTTATGGAGGGCATTGACCTGACAACCGCCTGCAAGGCCTGCGAGCACCCGATTCCAACCGGTGCCGATATCGCCGTCGGGTTTTTGGGGATCTCTCCCCTGGATCATCTTCTGGTTCAGGGCCAGAGCCCGAAAGGCGAAGAAGTGCTTTCGCGCCTGGGTCTGGAGGAGACCGCAGTCCCCGCTTCGCGGCCAGAAGCCATCGAAGCACTGATTTCAGCACGGTTTCATGCAAGGGACAGCCTCTTTGACCAGACCCGGGAGGCGACGAATACCCTCGAGAAATTGACGGCTTATCTGGCGGGCTGCGTCAACTGCTACAACTGCCGGGTCGCCTGTCCGGTGTGTTATTGCCGGGAATGCGTGTTCACCACGGACGTATTTGACCATGAACCCTTTCAGTATCTTCAGTGGGCGCATCGCAAAGGGGAGATCAAAATGCCGACCGATACGGTATTTTACCATCTGACCCGTCTGGTGCACATGAGCACGGCCTGTGTGGGGTGCGGCCAGTGTTCCAATGCCTGTCCCAGCCAGATCCCCCTGACGGAACTGTTCCGCGCAACGGCCATCCGAACGCAGCGCGCGTTTGATTACGAAGCGGGCATGGATCCGGATGCGCCGCCGCCGATGACCGTGTTTCGGGAACATGAATTTGTTGAAGTGGTGGGTTTGTCTGAATAAGGAGATCAACATGAATCGAAAAGCAGGTTGCGCTTTGATTGTCGGAGGCGGCATCAGCGGCATGCGCGCGGCTCTGGACCTGGCGGAAACCGGATACGGTGTTACCCTCGTTGAGCAGGCGCCTTATCTGGGAGGCATCGTGTCCCAGCTCGATCATCAATTCCCCACCAATCATTGCGGTATGTGCCGGATGCTGCCGCTTCTGGATCGGGATTCGGGCTCTCAATACTGCCTGCGCAAGGACCTGGTCCATGAAAATATCGATATCCGTCTGTCCACGGAAGTCATGACCGTGGCAGGGGAAGCCGGCGGTTATGAGGTGTCGCTGCGAAAAAAACCTGCCGGAGTGGACTGGCTTAAATGTATCGGATGCGGCGCCTGCACGCAGGTGTGTCCGGTGGAAGTTCCGGATATGTTCAATTCAGGGCTTTCAAAGCGAAAAGCCATTTATCCTGCGGCGCCTTACCGGGTTTTAAATTCCTACCGGATTGATTTTTCGGCCTGCACCCGATGCGGGGCCTGTGTAGCGGCATGCCCGACAGGCGCTGTTTATCTTCGGGAGATGGAGCGAAAACTGTTTCGTGTTCTGGTTGTGGACGATGAGCTGATTGTCCGGGATTCCATCCGGGAGTGGCTGATCGAAGAAGGTTTTGATGCGGACATGGCCGGATCGGGTCAGGAGGCTCTTAGCCGGATGGTGGAGTCATCATTTCAGCTCATGCTGCTGGACATCAAGATGCCGGGCATGGATGGTGTGGAGGTGCTTAAAAAAGCCAAAGAAATCGCCCCGGAAGTGACTGTTGTCATGATGACGGCGTATGCCACGGTGGAAACCGCCATCGAAGCCATGAAAACCGGCGCCCTGGAATACCTGATCAAGCCCTTTGAAATCGATGTGCTGATGCCGATGGTGGAAAAGCGTTTTTCAGAGTTTATGGCGGCCAAGGGATGAAAAAATCCGGGTCGGCGCCATTGTGCTGGCAGGCGGCGCAGCGTTCTACAACCCGTCCAGCGGTAAAAACACGCTGGGGTACGGCGTTTATCCCAATGTTCTCACCAGCATGGAATTCGAGCGCCTGATCAGCAATGCCGGCCCCTGTGCGGGAAGCCCCATACGTACCGGAGACGGGAAGCCCATCTCCCGGATTGCCTGGATTCAGTGCGTGGGCTCACGGGATCTTCAAGCCGGCGCGGATTTCTGCTCCAGCATCTGCTGCATGATTTCCATCAAGGAGGCCCTGCTGGCCCAAGAAAAACTGGGGCCAAAACTGACCACCGACATTTATTACATGGATGTTCGTGCATGCGGCAAAAATTATCACCGGTATAAGGAAACGGCGGAAACAACCGGCAATGTCCATTTTATCAGGGGACGGGCGCATACGGTCGTTTCAGACCCGGATTCAGGCGATCTGAAAATCCGGTATGTAACGGTTTCAGGTGCGGATACAGAGTCGGCCTATGACCTCATCGTGCTGGCTGTGGGTCAGCGGCCCCATCCCGATATGGGGGCGTGGGCTGAAAAATACGGCCTGTCCTTAAACGATTGGGGATTTGCCGAAACCATCCCGTTTTCCCGAACCCAGAGCCGGAAACAGGGCGTTTTACTGGCCGGATCCTTTTCAGGCCTGAAGGATATCCGCGAATCGGTGACGCATGCCTCAGCCGCTGCACTGGCCGCATCCCGCGTGATACATCAGGCGGGCGGGGGAAATGCGTTGATTTCCGCACCGGCCCGGACAGAAGTCCGAAATGTCTCCCGCGAACCTTCCCGCGTGCTGGTCGTGATCTGCGCCTGTGACGGGATGCTGACACCTTTCCTGGATGCCGCTGAAATCGAGCACCGGCTTATAAAGGACCCGGCGGTGACAAGTCTTCTGGTATTCAATCGCATCTGTGCGGGACCGGAAATGGAGAGCCTGATTCAGGAAATCGAAAGCCGTCAGCCAAACCGCCTCTTGATTGCCGCCGGCACCGCGTGCGCGGACCAGGTTCGGGATATCGGAAAGTCTGCCGGAATTCACCCCAACCTCATCCGTGTTGTTGAGATTCGCAGTCCGGTCTTTCGCTTCACGAAACTGCCGGATTTCCAGGAATCAACGCGGATTACGCAAACCCTGATGCCCATTCTGAGCATGGGAATATCCGAGCTGAAATACGTGGGGTCCGAATCCCTCCCGGAAACGAATGTTGTCAGGCGGGCGATGGTTGTCGGCGGCGGTATCGCCGGCATGAGCGCGGCACTGGCAATCGCCGATCATGGATATCCGGTGGATCTGATCGAGCGCGCTGAAAAACTTGGCGGTAATCTCAACTGGATTCGCCAGACACTGGAAGGCTATGCTGTTGGACCATTTCTGGATACAATCCGGCAAAAAATTGAAAAACACCCCCAGATCCACGTTTACAGCCAAGCGACTGTCATCAGCACCTGGGGAGAGGCGGGCCGGTTTTATTCGGCGGTTTCGGCCCGTGAAGGCGCCGTGATCCAACTGGAGCATGGCGCCGTGATTCTGGCCACCGGCGGCATGGAGGCGCCGACGCAGCTCTATGGGCATGGCGTGCATCCGGCAGTAATGACCCAGAAAGAGCTGGAACAATCCCTTAAAAGCGGAACGGCTGTTCCGGAGAAACTGGAGTCCGTGGTCATGATCCAGTGCGTGGGTTCCCGGGAAGACCCCAGAAATTATTGCAGCAGAATCTGCTGCCCGACCGCCATCAAACAGGCGCTTTATCTCAAGAGTCAACACCCCGGGGTTCAGATTTATGTGTTGTACCGGGACATGATGGTGACCGGATTTTCAGAAAGTTATTACACCCAGGCGCGAAAGGCCGGTATTCTGTTTATCCCCTATACTCTGGGGAACAAACCCCGGGTCGAGACCGACCGGACCCGGCCTGTTGTGGCTGTTTTTGAACCCATCATTGATCAATTGCTTGAAATCGAGGCCGATATCATTGTTCTGGCCACAGGCCTCATGCCCGATTTCCCGCAGAATCTGGCGGAAATTTATCAGGCCGATCGCGATACAGACGGTTTTTTTCAAGAAGCGGACGTCAAATGGCGGCCGGTAGATGCCATGAAACCCGGCATGTTTGGTTGCGGCATCGTGAATTCACCGCAATCCATCCCCGATGCAATTGCATCCGCGGAGGCTGCGGCCCAGCGATCGCTTCGGATTCTGAGCAGGCAGAGCCTGCCGTCCGGACGGATCACCGCCAGGGTTCGCCACAGCCTCTGCAGCCGCTGCCATATCTGTATCGATGCCTGCCCCTATCATGCCAGGGCCTGGAATGCGGAGCTGGACAAAATTGATGTGAATGCTGCAGCGTGCCAGGGCTGCGGGGCCTGCGCGGCCATCTGCCCCAACAGCGCCGCGGTGGTGGATGGGCTTCTCATGCCGCAATTCTTTGAAATGATCGATGCAAGTTTAGGCTAAAGGCCAGGGCAATAGGCTATGGGCTATATGTCGTTACCCATTGCCCATAGCTTTTATCTGAGAGGTGACATGAAAGAAAACACATCAGCGGCTACTGCGGATCAGCTATCTGCCATCAGCGATAAAGTCAACGCCTGCATCCAATGCGGCACATGCTCCGCGTCATGCCCGAATGCATTTGCCATGGACTTTACCCCGCGGCATTTGTGGCGGCTGCTTCAGGCTGGCCAGATTCAGGCTGTTTTAACAAGCATGTCCTTCAGCCTGTGCTCAACATGCTACTCCTGTACGCTGCGATGTCCCAGGGGACTGCCCCTGACGGATATCATGAGCGCCTTGAAACAGGTCAGCGCCAGACAGCTGCCGATGCCGGATCCTTCGGGCGTTTTGTTTTACCAAAAATTTCTGGAAAGCGTGCGACGGCACGGCCGGGTTCGGGAAATGGAATTCATGACGCGCTATTTTTCAGCCATGAAAAATCCCCTGCTGCCGTTTCAGTTTGCATCGCTGGGGATCAGGCTTCTGTCCAGAAACAAGCTGCCCTTACAACTGCCGTCAAGGGGCAGTGAACGCCTGAACGCCCTGTTTTGCAGGGTGAATGAAATGGAGGATACCTCATGAAATATCTCTATTATCCCGGATGTTCTCTGGAGGGGTCGGCTCTGGAATATAATATTTCAACAAAGGCCGTGTTAGCTGCGCTGGGGGTGGAGCTGCAGGAACTGCCCGACTGGACATGTTGCGGCGCTACAGCTGCGTCAGCCGTAAGCCCCCTGCTGTCCCTGGCCCTCCCTGCCCGAAATCTGGCCATTGCGGAAAGCATTGCGGACGGCTGCGACATACTGGTTCCGTGCAGCGCCTGTTATCTGAATTTGAAAAAAGCAGAAGAAACCATCCGCAGGGAGCCGGGTATGCTGGATAAGCTGAACGAGATTCTTGAAACCGAGAACCTGAAACTAAGCGGCCGGGTACGGGTGCGCCACCTGCTGGATGTGCTTTCCCGGGACATCACGTCAACGCAGATTCAATCCCGTACAGAAAGACCCCTTTCCAGGCTGAGCATCGCGCCCTATTACGGGTGCCAGTGCCTTCGTCCTTACCCTGTTTTCGACAATCCCGAAAAGCCCGTTTCCATGAATGCGATGATCGAGGAAGCCGGCGCACGGGTTCACCCATGGACCATGGGAGGTGTCTGCTGCGGGGCTTCCAACTTGAACACGCATCCGTCCGTCGGAATTTCTCTGGTATCCGATCTGTTGAAAGAAGCCCGGGGCGCGGATGCCATTGTAACGGTCTGCCCCATGTGTCAATTGAATCTGGAAGCGTATCAGCATAAAGTCTCTGCTGCCTGTAATGAACCCCTACAAATCGCCGTTTTGTATCTTCCCCAGCTTCTGGGAATCGCTTTCGGGCTTCCAAATGTCGACATCCGGCTGGATTTGAATCTTTCCGCAAATGAAGTTTTCAGAATCAAATGCAAGAGATAAATAAAGGGGAACCATGCTGAATCTGTTCCGTCATCCCCGCCGCAGCTTGATTTCAAAGCTCATTGTGATTGTCGGCATGACCTTGCTGCTGTCCATGTCCACCTGGGCCTATTTCAATATCAACGAACAAAAAAACCGGGTCATGGAAAACATTATTGCCAATGCGGATCGACTGACCAACACGATCCGTCTGGGAACCCACTATGCCATGATGCTCAATTCCCGTGATGATATCACGCAGATCATCACCAATATCGGTAAACAGGAAGGCATCGAAAATATAAGAATCTATAATAAAGAAGGACAGATCAAATTTTCCAACGCCGCTTCCGAGGTCAATACCACAACCAATATTAAGGCGGAAGCCTGCGATATCTGCCATCGGACGGACCCGCCACTTTCAGAGCTGACGCTTTCCGGCCGGACCCGGATCATGAATTCTTTCAAGGGGTATCGGCTTCTGGGAATTATCACACCGATCAACAATGAGCCGAGCTGTGCAACGGATGCCTGCCATGTACATCCTCAGGGGAAAAAAATTTTGGGCGCGCTGGATGTGGTGGTTTCACTTGAAAAAACCGATCAGGATATTGCGGGGTTTGAAAGAGGCATTTTATCCCTGACGGTATTTGTATTTCTGATTACGTCCATGTTGATTTCCATCATCGTGATCCGTTTTATCAGCCGGCCGATTCAAAAACTGATTGCCGGGACCCGGTTTTTTGCCAGGGGCGAGTACGATCACCAGGTGGACATTGCCCCGAACGATGAAATGGGGTTTCTGGCGGAAGCCATCAACCGGATGGGAAAGGCGATCGGTGAAAAACAGGCTGAGTTGAACAAGCAGAAAGATGAATATCAGCGTTTGTTTGAACTTGTTCCGTGTTTGATTACCATCCAGGACAGGGAGTTTAAACTCATCCATTACAACCGGGAATTTGCCGAGAAGTTCAATCCGAAATCCGGCGATTCCTGTTTCCAGGCCTATAAGGGGTTGGATACGCGATGCAGTTCCTGCCCGGTGGAAAAAACGATTCAGGATGGACTGTCCCATTATGGTGAAGAATCCCGGGTCAATGCCGACGGGTCGGTGACCCACTGGGTGGCGAGAACCTCGCCGGTGAAAAATACCGAAGGAGAGATCGTGGCGGTCATGGAAGTCTGCCTGGATATTACGCGCAGAAAAGAGCTGGAAGTCAGTCTGGTAAACTCGGAAAAGAAATATCATGCCATTTTCAACAACATCCCCAATCCCGTGTTTGTTCTGGATGTGAATACACTTGAAGTCTTGGACTGCAATCAAAGTGTTTCTACGGTTTATGGTTATTCACCGGATGAATTGCTGCATCAGCCATTTTTGCAGATGTTCCGGGAAGAGGACATAGCGGTTCTGGACCGGAAATTAAAGACGGAAAGTGTTATTCATCGCATGAAACAGGTCAACAAATCCGGGGGAACGCTGTTTGTGGATATCTGGATTTCGCCCTCAGACCAGTTTTATTTAAATTGGCCCGGGCGAAACGTGCTGCTGGTGACGACCAGCGATATCACCGAGCGCCTGGAAACCGAACAGCAGTTTATTCAGGCCAGTAAAATGGCGACCCTTGGGGAAATGGCTACCGGCGTTGCCCATGAACTGAACCAGCCGCTTTCGGTCATCAAGACGGCCAGCAGCTTTTTTATCCGGAAAATCACCCGGCTGGAAAAGATCGATGAAGACATTCTGATCAACATGCTGGGCAAAATAGACAGCAATGTGGACCGGGCCAGCCGGATCATCAGCCACATGCGGCTGTTTGCCAGAAAATCCGAGGGAAAGCTGGAAAATGTCCAGGTCAACGAGATCCTGGAAAAAGCATACGAAATCTTCAGCCAGCAACTGAAGGTTCGAGGCATCGATGTGCTGTGGCAAATTGAAAAGAATCTGCCGCCTGTTCTGGGTGATCCGGGGCGTTTGGAGCAGGTATGTATCAACCTGATCCTGAATGCCAGGGATGCTATTGAAGAAAGATGGGGGAATCAAGAACCCGAAGAGGGCGGTAAACGGATAACGCTGAAAACCTGGAAAACGGACAATACGGTTGGCATCGAAATTCAGGATACCGGCAAGGGAATTCCCGATACGATTCTGGATAAAATATTCGAGCCGTTTTTTACCACAAAGGAAGTGGGGAAAGGAACCGGCCTGGGACTGTCTATCAGTTACGGCATTGTCAAGGAATGCGGGGGCGACATTCACGTCACGTCGGAAGAAGGCAAGGGCGCATGCTTTGTTATTCATTTTCCCATACAGGATAAAAATGATGAAGAAGACCATTTTACTGGTTGACGACGAAGCGGATATCCGTGAAATTCTGTCACTTTTTCTACAGGATCTGGGATATGCAGTGGTTGCTGCGGAAAACGGCCTGGAAGCGCTCAAACTGTTTCGAGAGACCCTGCCGTTGCTGGTGATTTCAGACATCAAAATGCCGGGAATGGATGGCATTGAACTGCTTCGAAAAATCAAGCTGGAAAGCCCGGACACGGAATTTATCATGATCACCGGTCACGGTGATATGGAACTGGCCATTATCAGTTTTCAGGGACAGGCTGCGGATTTTATCACCAAGCCCATCAATGTGGATGTTCTGGAAATCGCCTTGAAAAAAGTCTGCGATAAAATCCGCTGCCGGAAGATGCTCCGGGAATACACGGAAAATCTGGAAAAACTGATCCGCGAAAAAACCGAGTTGCAGAACCATCTGTCCTCTCTGGGGCTGATGATCGGTTCCATTTCCCATGGCCTCAAAGGGCTTCTGACCGGCCTGGACGGGGGCATGTATCTGGTGGATTCCGGGTTTACCAAAGACAATCAGGAGCAGATTCAGGAGGGCTGGCAAATCGTCAAGCTCACCGTGGATCGCATCCGGAAAATGGTTCTGGATATTCTCTATTATGCCAAGGAACGGGATTTGAAATGGGAGACCGTGGATATCCTCAGTTTTGCAGAAGACATTGCAACCGGCATTCAGCCTAAAATGGACATTCAACAGATCACATTTATCAAAGACTTCGATCCATCTATCGGCGCCTTGGAAATCGATCCCGGCAGCATCCATTCGGCCCTGATCAATATCCTTGAAAACGCCATGGACGCCTGCATCCGGGATACGGCGGAAAAACAGAAACAGGTGACATTCGGGGTCAAACAGGATCCCGATCACATTCTTTTTGAAATCACCGACACCGGCACGGGCATGGACCGGGAAACCCGCGAAAAACTTTTTACCCTGTTTTTTTCCTCAAAAGGCAGCAAGGGAACAGGTCTGGGGCTGTTTATTTCCCAAAAAATCATCTCTCAGCACGGTGGATCCATCCATGTCGCCTCAGTTCCCGGTCACGGCTCTCAGTTCATCATCAAAATCCCCAAAACGATTCTGATGTAAAATGCTTCAGCTGCCGAGTTTCTGCTTGATCGTTGTCCAGAGTTTTCGCCTTCGACTGTGTTCAAACTGCCATTGATCAAGGATATGCCGGTAGGCTTCAGGATTGAGCTCTTTGACAACAGCCAGCCAACTGACATGAAGGTTGTAATTGGAACCGATCACGACAATGGGGCTGGGAACCATTTTTGGCGCATATTTCACCCAGCATTCCATTACAACCGGAAGATGGTTTGATCCCATCATTTTATTAAGCCATTCCCGGCGGCAAATGTTGTGGGATTTGTCCCCGATGATACTGTCAGTGCATATCTGAACGACCTGGGGAAAACGGGTTTTGATATCGGTCAGTTCTGCCAGGTCCCGTGTCAGAACAAAAAAAGCCTGTTTCTGGTCCATGAATGCTTTGGAATTTGCTTGAATATACAGCAACCATTCCTGCAGTTTTGCTGAAAACCAGGGTTTCCCCTTGGCAGGGTCCAGTCCGGCTTCAATCAGCCAGTTTATCCAGCAATCTGTGAAGTTTTTCCCCCGTCCCGGTTTAAAGCCCAGGGCTACCGAAAGGATATGCTGCTGCCAGGCTGCCAGCAGGCTGGACACTGCAGGCAGACCGGTTTTTTGAACCAGTCCGGCCATGCTGTCCCAGTCAAAAGGGTTCTGGTACGTGAGCTGCTGAAACCGAACCAACTGGTTGCGCTCGACCCAGCCAATTTTTTCTGTAGCAACAATCCAGTCCTTGAGAACGTCTGAAATCGCTTCATCCGGAAAGTGATGAATGCCGCGTTTAACGATCGCAGCCAGAAGGTGGGTTTCCGGAGCCCAGGAAGCGATATCCCCTTCCTGATCAGCATAACGCGTTATAATGAGATGGCATATTTTTTCCGCCTCTTCCCATTGATTGTTTTTGAGCAGGTTTTTTAAAGGCGGAACACCATACAACCAGTTTTCATTCATGAGTTTTAGACAGCTATCGAGATATACCCGAGTGTCGAACCGCCTGGACAGATTCAGGTATATCTGATGCCAGAACGAATCCACATGGTTTAACCGGCTTTCCCACTCCGGGTCATTTTCTTGGCGTTTAATATCATCAAAAATCTGTTCCTGGTGATCCTCTGGAAGGGATTCAAAAAAATACATCACCCCCTGGCTGTTCAACTGAATGAATTTGAGGTGTTCTTCTAGAAGATTTAATCGGTTGATGAACTGCTCCGGGGTTGGGGATGTCATCCAGGTCCATTTCAGGATGCACTGGGTGGCGAATGTTCCGATCATGCATCCGGTTTTATCAAGGTTCATCCAATCCGGATAATCCCTCATGTTTTTTTCAATCCCGATAATTGCATGCATGAAAATATCGGGGTCAGCCACATTGAGGGGGGATACCAGTTCAATCAGGGGAAGGAGATATCGGCAGACTTCTTCCAGGTCATCCGCAAACTGGGTATTGTTGAAAATCGGCGATTCCCAGGTGTGCTGACGCAATGCATATTCCCCATCTTCATCACCGATTTTTGCGGCAATACTGTTCCAGAGGTCCCAGAGACGTTGCCATTGTTGGATGATTTTTGCGTCTGGAGACAAGATTTTAGAGGGTTTAGCGCGCTTTGAGGTGACCAGCCCGGCAACGGTGTTTGCTGTTCCGCCATCCAGGCGGGACAGCAGCACGTCCAGATGATCGGGATTGATGATGGAAAATGCAGCATCGAATACTTTGGCAAGCTCTTCATATGTTAATGCTTCAAGCAGTCGATATCCAATCTTTCTTTTCATCACCTGTCTCCGGCAACCGATTCGCGGCCATACATGGATCAGCGGGCCGAACATGGCCGCTGAAATTGGAAAATTGAATCTGTTTGGGATTTCAGCATTCGTCTTTTGCCTGAACGGATAATCCGTTCAGGCACTTACTACAGACTGATGACCGCTCCATTGCAGGCGAGCTCGATCAGCTCGGCGCCGGTGGCCATTCTTGCTCCCTTGATCAGTTCCTGCGCACTGATTTTGCGGGATACCGCACAAGGCGTGCAGACCAGGATCGGTACATCATATTCCTGAAGGTAGGACAGATGATCATCCGCGGAATCGCCGGTGGCTGCCCGCAAATAAGCAGTCATCCCTTCCTTGGCCAGATATACGCCTTCATCCAGCAGGAACACGGTCGTATTCTTTCCCTGTTTTTTGGCGGTGGCAGCCATGAAAAAAGCCCGGGTTGCCCGGTTGGGATTGTCTGTTCCGCATGAAAGTACCACTACAACATTGTCAGTCATTCGCTTTCTCCTAGTTTGTGGGTTATCATCCAAACCGAGAGCATCCGGTCTGGCACTTAGAATGAAGATGTGATAAGATCCATCCTTATACCGATTCTATACCATTAAAAACAAGTCGAATCAATGGTTTTATCCATGATTCTGAGCAGATACTTTAAACTTTAGGCAAACATGATTCCCAAACCGATTTACACCCGACCCATCTGGCTGGACAGCGACAACCAAATCTTGAAGGTTATCGATCAGAGACTGCTGCCGCATACCGTTAGTGTCCTGAACCTGAAAACCGCCGACGATGTTATCCATGCGATTCGGGAAATGGCTGTCAGGGGAGCCCCGCTGATTGGCGTCACCGCAGCTTATGGTGTTTACCTTTCCGTTGTGAATTCGAAAAGCCAGGATGATCCGGATAATTTTCTGTTGCAGGACTGCAGCCGCATCAAATCCAGTCGCCCCACAGCCGTAAACCTTGTTTGGGCTGTGGATCGCATGCTGGATAAACTTTCTGGAATCTACACACTTTCCGCTAAAATCGAAGCTGCAAGAAAAGAAGCGGAATGCATTGCGGAGGCTGAAGTTGAAAACTGCCGCCGAATCGGCATTCACGGACTGCCGCTGCTTGAGAAAATTGCAGATACAAAGCCGGGAAAGCCCCTGAATATTCTGACGCACTGCAATGCCGGGTGGCTGGCATGCGTGGCGCATGGAACCGCTACGGCTCCGATTTATGCTGCGTTTGAAGCCGGCATGGATATTCATGTGTGGGTGGATGAGACCCGGCCGCTTAACCAGGGCGCCCGGCTGACTGCATGGGAACTGGGGCAGCGCGGGGTCAGCCATACGGTGATTACGGATAATGCCGGGGGACACCTCATGCAGCACGGTCTGGTGGATGTGGTGATTGTCGGGTCGGATCGGGCCACCCGGACAGGGGATATCGCCAACAAGATCGGAACCTATCTGAAGGCTCTGGCGGCAAAGGACAACGCTGTTCCGTTTTACGTGGCGCTTCCCTCCAGTACATTCGACTGGAACCTGACCGATGGGTTAATGGATATCCCCATTGAAGTCCGGGACCCGGATGAAGTCCGGTACGTTCAGGGGTTATCCAGCGATACACTCTCCCGGATTCTTATCCCTCCCGTAAACAGTCCGGCCGCCAATTATGCCTTTGATGTGACGCCGTCAAGGCTCATTACCGGTCTGATTACCCAAAGAGGTGTCTGCAGAGCAAACGAGGCCGATATTCTTAGGCTTTTTCCCGAACATTCTGGAAATTGAGATGGATTTTTTGCCACGTCATCCGAAATAATCCTTGACATCTATTTGAAATAACCCTTAAATCGCCCCATGTTGACAGATCTGGAAAAAAAAATCATTACAGCTGTTCAGGATGACATACCCATTACACCACGTCCGTTTAAAGCTATTTCCGATAGCATCGGAATTTCTGAAGCTGTTTTTCTGAAAACGCTTCAGGAGCTGTGCGACCGGGGCGTTATCCGCAGACTGGGAGCGACTCTGCGCCATCAGAAATCCGGGTATGAGGCCAATGCCATGACCGCCTGGCAGGTGGAAGAAGATCGGGTGGAAGAAGTGGGACAAAAAATGGCCTTATTTCGTGAAGTCTCGCATTGCTACCGTCGAAATCCCAGCAGCCGATGGCCGTATAATCTCTACACGATGATTCATGCCCGTGATGAGAATGCCTGTGTGGAAATCGCCCGCGGCATCTCCCGTGCCACCGCCGTCACGACCTATAAACTGCTTTTCAGCCGGAGGGAATTAAAGAAAACTTCCATGGAATATTTCCCGAACGGCGATGAAGAAGGATAAGTATATTTGCGGACCAATCGCATCTACCTGTTTTGACATCAGACGCCACTCCCCACATTCTTCTGGTTAACCCCTGGATACACGATTTTGCAGCCTATGATTTCTGGGCCGCCCCCCTGGGGCTGTTGACGCTCGGCGCCATGCTGCGGGATCAAGGTGCCAGGATATCTTACGTGGATTGTCTTGACCGATTCCACCCCCGGTTGCCGGATGTCGATCCCTGCGCCAGGTTCGGCAGGGGGCCGTATCTGAAAACGCGCATTGAAAAGCCTGTCGGAATGGCGGATATCCCGAGAAACTTTTGCCGGTACGGGATTTTGCCAGAATGGTTTGAAGCGGACCTAAAGGGCTTTCCCCGGCCGGACCTGGTGCTGGTTACTTCGATGATGACCTACTGGTATCCGGGGGTTCAGGAAGCCATTTCGATTCTCAAGACGGTATTTCCCGAAGTGCCGGTGATTCTGGGTGGAATTTATGCCACGCTTTGTTACGAACATGCTGTCCGGTTTTCCGGAGCAGACCTTGTGATTGCCGGTCCGGGAGAAACCCAGCTTTTTGCAGCGGTAAAAAAATTTACCGGATGGTCTGCTGCCGGCCCTGAAACCGATTCGGACATTTTAAACGTTTTACCGTTTCCTGCAGCGGATCTTCAGCGAAAAATTTCTTTTGTCGCCTTGATGACTTCAACCGGATGCCCGTTTTCCTGCGACTACTGCGCATCCGGATATCTGAACGCAATGCGGCGGCTTCGGTCCCCGGATCGGATCGTTGCAGAGATCCGGTTCTGGAATTCCCGCTACGGCATCCGGGATATGGTGTTTTATGATGATGCCCTGCTGGTGGATTCCGAGCGTCACGCCATCCCCCTGTTTGAGAACATCATCGCCTGCGGACTCGGTAATAAGGTTCGTTTTCATACGCCCAATGCCGTTCATATTCGGGAAATCACGCACGCAACCGCCCGGCTCATGGCTGAAGCTGGCTTTCAGACGCTCCGGCTCGGTCTTGAAACCGCGGCGGAAGATCGCAGGGATTTTGACCACAAAGTGACGCGAAAAGAATTTATTGCCGCTGTATCCTGTCTGAAATCCGCGGGATTTCGCGGCGACCAGATCGGCGCTTACCTGCTGACAGGCCTGCCGGGTCAGTCCTGGGATTCGGTTGCGGAATCCGTTGAAACGGTGCAAAAAGCCGGAATCACTCCGATTCCTGCTCATTTTTCGCCGATCCCCCACACGGCGCTATGGCCTGCGGCCGTTGCATCATCACGATATGACCTGGAATCCGATCCGATCTTTACCAACAACGCGATTTTTCCCTGCCACAAAGAGCCATTTTCATGGGAGCCGCTGATCAGAATGAAAAACCTTATCAATACGCCGGCTTTCCGTACATAATAACAGAATTCATTTGACTTGTTTCTGACAATTTCATATTCAATCGAAGTTCCACCATCTCAAGCAATTGCATATCTGGATGAACTTCGTTATAAAAACATCATCGGGATGGCATGCATGGAACAGCCGGAATACCATGGCAATTGTCGTTTGCGAGACCATCAACCCTTTTTCCACTTCTAAAGGAGGAAACCACAAAATTATATATGAGCTGTAAAATCATCATTAACGCCATTGATCCGGCGGAATGCCGGATCGCCAGAGTACAAGACAGCAAACTCGAAGAATTCTATGTAGAGACAGCTTCCCGGGAATTTACACAGGGAAACATTTACAAAGCCGTTATTACCCGCGTTGAGCCAAGTCTTCAGGCGGTTTTCGTGGATTATGGCGCGGAACGGCATGGATTCCTTCAAAAAAGTGAAATTCACAGCGACTATTTCCAAGATGTTTGCTCGGGAGACTATGCCATTCAAAATCTTGTCAAGCGCGGTCAGGAGCTTCTGGTTCAGGTGATCAAGGAGCCGTTCATGAAAAAAGGGGCCATGCTGACCACGTTTATCTCACTTGCCGGAAGGCATGTGGTGCTGATGCCCGGCAGTGAAAATCGCGGCATTTCCCGGAAAATTGAAGATGAAGAAGAGCGCAGACGACTGAAAGATATCATTACCGGCATCAAGCTGCCGGAAGGGTATGGCATCATCGTCCGGACTGCCGGGATCGATTGCACCAAAACCGATATCACCAAGGACTTGAATTATTTGATGCGGCTCTGGAAAAATATCAAGGGCAACGTCATGAAGGAGAAGTCCCCGGCCCTTCTGTATAAGGAACGCAACCTGGTGCTGCGGTCCCTCAGGGATTATTTTACGCCGGACATCACGGAGATTCTTATCGACGAGCCCGGAGTCTATCGGGACGCCAAGGAATTCATCGAGATCATCTCTCCCAAACAAACCAAGATCGTCAAGCTTTACAAAGGTCCCAAACCCATTTTTACCAAATGCGAATTGGAAACCCAGATTGCATCGATTTTCGAAAGCCGGGTGAATCTGAAATCCGGCGGATCCATCGTCATCGACCAGACCGAAGCGCTGGTTGCTATTGACGTTAATTCCGGAAAGGCGACCCAGAACAAATCCATCGAGCAGACCGCGCTGGTGACCAATCTTGAGGCAGCCGAAGAAATTGCCAGGCAATTACGATTGCGGGATCTGGGGGGACTGCTTGTTCTGGATTTTATTGACATGCGGGATCAGAAACATAAGCTGGATATTGAAAAGGCCCTGAAAAACCATCTCAAACTCGATAAGGCCAAAACCAAACTCGGCAAAATATCCAAGTTCGGCCTCCTGGAGATGTCCCGCCAGCGCATCCGCCCTTCCATCGAATTCGGCAGTCACGAACCCTGCCGGCACTGCAAGGGAAAAGGGGTAACGCCTTCTGCCGAGACCCTGGGACTGGGTTTTTTACGACAGCTTAACCTTGAAACCCTAAAGGATGACATTATCGGAGTCAAGGGGATTGTCCCATCGGAAGTCGCCTTTTTTTTACTGAACCGCAAACGCCGGGAAATTCTGTATCTGGAAGAAAGCAGAGGGTTTAAAGTCACCATTGAAGGAGATCCGCTCATGGTGCCCGGGGACAGCCGGATAGTCTGTGACAGAAAGGCGGCTCAGGAAGGCGTATAACCGGGAAAGGAAAGGATAATGATGGATAGGAAACCAAAGCCCGGCCGAAGAATCTCCGTCTATTGATTGCAGCCAGATAGATAAAACCCCCGAGCTTCAGGCCCTCATGAAAAGCCGAAAATCGGCGTTCAGAGTGGATTCCGGCGTGGTCATGATTGTCCGACCCTTGACCTGTTCAGCCGGATCGATTACCGGCAGGTCGATGATATCCGCCTTGACGGGAAAAATCTCTGGATAGCTGCTGAACAATGATTTAGGTGTTATCACTGTAATGCCGCGGACGATATGTAATAGGAAATGATATGATCAAACGGTATACCCGCAAACCCATGGGAGACATCTGGACAGAGGAGAATAAATACCGGACCTGGCTGAAAGTGGAAATCGCCGCCTGCCAGGCGATGGCGGAAGCCGGGAAAATTCCCCGGAGCGCACTGGAAGTCATTCGGGAAAAAGCCGATTTTTCGGTTGACCGCATCGAAGCCATTGAGGCTGAAACCCGTCACGATGTGATTGCATTTTTGACCAGTGTGGCGGAATTTGTCGGGCCGGATTCCCGGTATATCCATTTGGGGCTGACATCTTCGGATGTGCTGGATACGAGTATGGCCTGTCTCTTGAAACATGCCGGTGAAATGATTCTGGAGGACTGTGACCGGCTGCTGTCCGCCATCAAAACCCGCGCTTTTGAACACAAAGAGACGGTCATGATCGGCAGGTCCCATGGCATTCATGCCGAACCCATTACGTTTGGCCTGAAACTGGCGGTCTGGTACGATGAAATGCAGCGCAACCGAAGGCGGATGGAACGGGCGGTTGAAACCATCAGCGTGGGAAAGATTTCCGGGGCCGTGGGTACATTTGCCAATATCTCCCCCCAGGTGGAAGCCAGGGTCTGCCAGTTACTGGAATTGAAGCCGGCTCCGGCGTCCACCCAGATCATTCAGCGGGACCGGTATGCGGAATATTTTACGACTCTGGCTGTCATGGCCTCGTCGATTGAAAAAATGGCGGTTGAAATCCGGCATCTTCAGCGTACCGAGGTTCTGGAGGCAGAGGAGTTTTTTTCCAGCGGTCAGAAAGGCTCTTCGTCCATGCCGCACAAGCGGAATCCCATCGGCTCGGAAAATCTCTGCGGTCTGGCCCGGGTGATCCGGGCCAATGCCCTGGCATCTCTCGAGAATGTCGCGCTGTGGCATGAGCGGGACATCAGCCATTCTTCCGTGGAACGGGTGATTGCGCCGGACAGCACTATTTTGATGGATTACATGCTGAACCGGTTAACCGGCCTGATCGGTAACCTGCTTGTCTATCCCGAACGCATGAAAGAAAATCTGAACCTGATGAAAGGACTGGTGTTTTCCCAGCAGATCCTGCTTGCCCTTGCCGAAGCCGGTATCAGCCGTGAAGATGCCTATCAGCTGGTCCAATTTCAGGCCATGAAGGTGTGGCGGGAAAAAGTCGATTTTCAGACGCTGATCCAGAATGATGCCCGAATTTCCGAGGTGCTCGGTCAGGAAAAGATCAAAGAAATATTTGACCTTAATTATCATTTAAAGTATATCAACGACATTTTTGATCGTGTATTCGGGTCGTAAAGTGCATAGATTTATATTTTCCGCATATTCCCTGTTATGGGAATTCGCTTGCCAGGCGTGGTTTCCTGCCTATTGTAGATAATCGAGCCTATTTCGGAAAAAAATGCTGTTGCACCGAGCACAACGGATATGATGTGGCAGGTGAATTGCGGGTGATGCGTTCCGTCCACGTAGTCGTGTTTGCATGGATAACGCGTCTGTTTTGAATTTGTTTCGGATTTTGCCTGAACGCACTTTCTTTCAGGTTTCAATTAAAATCATAAATCATTTGGAGGTTCTATCGTGGTGAATATGGCTTATGCAATGGGTGCGGGTGGGGCTGCCAGTTCGGGGTCAGCCGGTGGATTGGCATCATTTATACCGCTGGTTCTGATGTTTGTTATTTTTTATTTTCTGCTCATACGTCCCCAACAGAAAAAAACCAAGGAACATCGGGACATGGTTGCCGGCATTAAAAAAGGCGATCGGATCATCACCAGCGGCGGCATTCACGGCCAGATTACGGCAGTGGATGACACCACCCTGACCGTTGAAATATCGGACAAGGTTCGCGTCAAACTGAACCGGGCCAATGTTGCCGGACTGGTTCAGACCCAGACACAACCGGTGAAAAAAGCAGTCGAACCCGAAAAAACCAAATAACCCTTCAACAGTGAAACACCTTGGCCGGGAAAAAAGCAGTTCTCAGCTTTGTCGGCAAGGTCCGGTGTGATCAGTGAAAGGATTCGATCATTGAAGAATATTTCATGGAAACTGGTAGCCAGCATCGTGGTTATACTGGTTGCAGTTGTTTATACCATCCCCACATTCAAGCCCGAGATCTGGCCTCATAAGAAAATCAATCTGGGTCTTGACCTTCAGGGCGGCATGCACCTGGTTCTGGAAGTTCAGTCTGAAAAAGCCGTGGAAAGCACCATCGAGCGGCTGGCTCAGGACATGCGCATTGCCTTGAAAAAAGATCAGATTCGTGCAACGGGCCTGGATCAGATTCAGGGCGCTAAAATTTCGCTCCGGATCGAGGGAAAGGATCAAATCGATAAATTTGATAAACTTCTGAATGACTCGTTTAAAGAGCTTAGAATCCAATCCCGGAATCTCGATGGAGAGGCCTTGTCCATTTCCCTGGATCTGCCGGATAAGGAAGTTGCGAGAATCAAGAAAATGGCCGTGGAACAGGCCCTTGAAACCATCCGGAACCGGATCGACCAGTTCGGAGTAAGCGAACCCGATATCCGGCTTCAGGGGGAAAACCGCCTGCTCATTCAGCTTCCCGGCGTAAAAGATACCCAGCGTGCCAAAGACCTCATCGGAAAAACTGCGCTGCTGGAATTTAAGCTCCTGGATGAAACCCACGACGTGGATGCCGCGGTCAAGGGTGTAGTGCCGCCCGGAACCGAAGTCCTCTATGAAGTCAAGGAAGATCCTCAGACCCGAAGGGCCGTCAAGACGCCTTATCTGTTGATGAAACGGGCAATCCTGACCGGATCTTATCTGACCGACGCCAAGGTTCAGATCGATTCCCAGTACAATGAACCCTATGTTTCGATTAAATTTGATAAAAAAGGCGCCCAGCTTTTTGAAAAAATCACCGAAGAAAACGTGAAAAAGCGCCTGGCCATTGTTCTGGATCAGAAAGTATATTCGGCGCCCGTGATTCAGGAAAAAATCTCCGGCGGCGAGGCACGGATCACCGGCCGGTTCTCTTCCGAAGAAGCCCGCGATCTGGCCATTATCCTTCGTGCCGGCGCCTTGCCAGCGCCTGTAAAAATCCTGGAAGAACGCACGGTCGGGCCGTCCCTGGGAACGGACTCCATCCACCAAGGGCTGATTGCCGGGTTGGTAGGCGGCATTCTTGTCGTTCTGTTCATGGCGATCTATTATAACGGCTCGGGCCTCATCGCAAATCTGGCCCTGATTTTCAACATCGTCATGATATTCGGCGGACTGGCCGCCTTTCAGGCAACCCTGACCATGCCGGGTATTGCAGGTATCGTTCTGACCATCGGCATGGCCGTTGATGCCAATGTGCTCGTTTTCGAGCGTATCCGTGAAGAGCTCCGCCGCGGAAAAACGCCGAGGGCCTCGGTGGAAGCCGGCTTTGAAAATGCTACCTGGACGATTCTGGACGCCAACGTTACCACGCTCATTGCCGCCCTGGTGCTTTTTCAGTTCGGAACCGGACCGGTCAAGGGATTTGCCGTGACGCTGAGTCTGGGGGTCATATCCAGCGTATTTACCGCCCTGGTCCTGACCCGCGTCATCTTTGATTACCTTGTCGTGCAGCGAAAAATCAAACAGTTGAGTATCTAAAAGGACATTTCATGGAGTTTATCAAACCCAATATCAATATCGATTTTGTCGGCAAACGAAAAATTGCCTACACTGTATCGTTTTCGATGATTCTGATCAGCATCCTCAGTCTCATTTTCCATGGCGGCCCCAAATACGGCATTGATTTTGTCGGCGGCACAGTCATTCAGGTCAAGTTTCCGGCCGCGGTCGCCATCAGCGACATCAAGTCAGGCTTGTCGGAAATGGGTCTTGAGAATTCAACGATCCAGACTTTCGGCAAAGAAACCGATCATGATTATCTGATCCGCACGGAAGCGCCGCTTCAGACTGATGATAATTTTTCACAGAAAATCAAAGTCCTCTATTCAGAAAACAACGGGCGTCGAACCGGATATCCGCAGGGTGGAAATGGTCGGTCCCCAGGTGGGCAAGGATCTGCAGGAAAAGGCGATGTTCGCCATTTTTTATGCCATGCTCTTTATTGCCATTTATATCTCCGGACGGTTTGAATTCAAATGGATGGTTTGTGCGAGCATTGCCGGTGCGCTGATGGGCGGTGTCTATCTGCTGAGCCTGTTGAATATCAGTATGACCCTTTTGACCATTCTGGCCCTGATCCTGACCCTGGTGCTGTTCTGGATTTTGAAATTGAAATATGCGATGGGCGCCGTGATTTCCCTGATTCACGACGTGATCATCACCATCGGACTCTTTTCGCTCTTTGACAAAGAGTTCTCGCTTCCCATCATTGCAGCGATCCTGTCCATCATGGGCTATTCCTTGAACGATACGATCATCGTATTTGACCGGATTCGGGAGAATCTGCGCAAGCACCCGAAAAACCCGTTTATGACGACCATCAACCGGAGTGTAAACGAGACCCTCAGCCGGACGATATTGACTTCGTCAACGACGCTGGTTGCCGTGTTGTCCTTGTTTATCCTGGGCGGCGGAATCATCCATGATTTTGCCTTTGCCATGCTGGTGGGAATTCTTACCGGAACGTATTCTTCGGTGTATGTGGCCAGCCCCATTCTTCTGGCCTGGCAGGATGTCGCAAAAAAGAAGTGAGAGAATGGACGCCTATCTGCCATGGTTTATCCTGAAATATGTTCCGGGGATCGGCAATCATCTATACAAACGGCTCATCGAGCGGTTTGGGTCTCCGGAACATGTTTTTGATGCTTCACAGGATAAACTTCTTGAAGTAGAAGGCATTACTCCCCGATTGATTGCAGCGCTCCGGCAGGCCAGCCTGCCGGATGAAGCGCAAAAAGATCTGGATCTGGTTGCGCAGAAAGGCTATCGCATCGTATGTCTGACCGATCCGGTCTATCCCCCCCTGCTGCGGGAAATTCCCGATCCCCCTCCGTTTTTATATGTTTCCGGAACCCTTGATCCGTCGGCGCACCTGCTGGCCGTCGTGGGCTCTCGAAACGCAACGCCATACGGGGTGACCACAACGCATCGGCTCTGTGCCGATCTGGCGGGAAAAGGCATGACCATTGTCAGCGGCATGGCAAGGGGAATTGATACGGCGGCCCACGAAGGGGCCTTGATGGGAAAAGGACGGACCATCGCGGTCCTGGGAAGCGGACTGGAGCAGGTTTATCCGGCTGAAAACCTTCACCTGTTTCATAAAATTATTGAAAATGGCGCCGTAATATCTGAATTTCCGCTGTTCGCACAGCCGGAAGCTCATCATTTTCCCCAGCGTAACCGCGTCATCAGCGGCATGTCCCTGGGGACCCTTGTGGTTGAGGCAACGCGGAACAGCGGATCTCTGATCACTGCGCGCCTGGCGGCTGAACAGAATCGGGAAGTATTCGCCATTCCGGGGAGCATTCAATCATTCAAAAGCGCCGGAACCCATGTCCTGATCAAACAGGGCGCCAAACTCGTGGAGCATGTTCAGGATATTCTGGATGAGCTCAATCTTCAGGATCGGACACCATCCCCTGTCAGCAGTGAGTTCCGTGACAAGGCCCAGGTATTGCCGCCGCTTTCTGAAGCGGAAGCGCTTGTCTTTCAGGCCCTGAGTCCGTATCCGGTCCACAGTGACGAGCTGGCCCGCAGGCTTTCACTTGCCTCCGGAAAACTGATGGCGATTCTGCTTCAGCTTGAAGTCAAGGGACTGGTTCATCAGACGGCAGGCAATTATTTTTCAATAAAGGCTGAAGGTGATAGGTGATGGGCAATAGCCTATAGCCTTATTGCTTAATAATATTAAACTAACGCATTTTTATAAAGGACGATCTGTGTCAAAACCCCTGCTCATTGTCGAGTCGCCGACAAAGGTTAAAACCCTTAAAAAATATCTTGGCGAACAGTATGCCATTGCAGCCACAGTCGGCCATATTCGGGATCTGCCGGAAAAAGAGATGGGAATCGATGTCGAGGATGGTTTCAAGGCCAAATACAGCACCATTCCGGGCAAACAGAAAGTGATTACGGCATTAAAGCAGGCAGCCGGGGATACCGATCTCGTTTATCTGGCGCCTGACCCGGATCGCGAAGGTGAGGCTATTGCCTGGCATACTGCCGAGATCCTGAAGAAAAAAGGCAGGAGCTTTCAACGCGTGCTGTTTCATGAACTGACCCGAAACGCCATCATCAAGGCCATGGAGTCGCCTATCGCGCTGGATCGTAATAAATTCGAAGCCCAGCAGGCCCGGCGCATCCTGGACCGGCTGGTCGGCTATCAGATATCCCCGCTGCTCTGGAGAAAGGTCAAAGGAGGTCTCAGCGCAGGCCGCGTGCAGTCGGTTGCGGTCCGGATGATCTGTGAGCGGGAGCGGGCCATTCAGGCATTTGAAACCGAAGAATACTGGAGTATTACCGCAAGCCTTGAAGGCAGCGCGCCACCGGTGTTTCTGGCCAAGCTGGTCAAAAACCTGGGCAAGAAAATCAAGATTCCGGATGAAGCCAATGCCATGCGCATTCGGGATGAGTTGTCCCAGCAAGCCTTTGTGATTGAAAATATCGTCAACAAAACCACCAAACGCAATCCGCTGCCGCCCTTCATTACCAGCAAGCTTCAGCAGGAAGCCATTCGAAAGCTCCGGTTCTCCGCCAAAAAAACCATGTCCATCGCCCAGGAACTCTACGAAGGGATCGAACTGGGTTCGGGCGGGCCGGTCGGGCTCATCACCTATATGCGAACCGACTCCACGCGCATTTCGGCAGAAGCCGCCGGCGAAGCCCTTGCGCTCATTCAGGAGCGCTTCGGCAAGGACTATGCCCCTTCAAAACCCCGGTTTTTTAAAAATTCCAAAAAAGTTCAGGATGCCCATGAAGCCATTCGGCCGGCATCGGTTTTCGTTACGCCGGAAAAAACTGCGCCCTATCTTTCAAAAGACCAGCAGGCGCTTTATACCCTTATCTGGAAACGGTTTGTTGCATCGCAGATGACCGAAGCCCTAATCGACGGCTGCACCATCACCATTCAGGCCGGTACCTACCAGCTGACCGCCACGGGATCGGTGATAAAATTTCCCGGATTCATGGCCCTTTACCTGTCCGCGGACGATGAAATGGAAAGTGAATCAAACCCTGCAAAAACACGTCTTCCGGTACTGGCCAATGGTGAGACACTCATGCTGAAACAGCTTGAACCCAAGCAGCATTTTACCCAGCCGCCGCCTCGCTTTTCCGAGGCTTCCCTGGTAAAGGCGCTTGAAGAAAACGGTATCGGACGGCCCAGTACCTATGCCGCGATTCTGACAACGATTCGTGGAAAAGCCTATGTGGAGTTGGTCAAGGGCTTTTTTGTCCCCAGCGAACTGGGGTTTATCGTCAATGACCTGATCGTGGCCAGTTTTCCCGAAGTGTTTGATATCGAGTTTACGGCTACGATGGAAGACCATCTGGACCGGATCGAAACGGCCGAAGCCGCCTCTCTGGATGTATTGACACGGTTTTATGAGCCGTTTAAGCAGCGTCTCGAGACCGCCGCCACGAAGATGATCAGCATGAAGGGAGTCGGCAGTGCAACCGATCTGGACTGCCCCCTGTGCAAAACCCGAAAGCTGCATATCAAGATGGGGAAAAATGGTCATTTTCTGGCCTGCAGTGGATATCCGGAGTGTAAATTCACCAGCAATTACACCCGGGACGAAAAAGGCCGGATACAGACGGTCGAGCCGCCCCCTGAGGCGGCTACCGACCAGGTCTGCGGAAAATGCGGCCAGCCCATGGTCATGCGCCAGGGAAAATTCGGCCCATTTCTGGCCTGCAGCGGGTACCCGGATTGCAAGAACACCCAGTCCGTCACGCCGGCAGGCTCTCCCCTGGAAACCGGTATTTCCTGTCCGGAACCCGGATGCACCGGCAGCATAGTTCAGAAAATGTCCAAACGCGGAAAAGTGTTCTACGGCTGTAACCGATATCCGGACTGTGCATTTGCCATGTGGGATCAGCCTGTCAACCAGGAATGCCCGCTCTGTCATGCAAAACTTCTGGTGGAAAAAACATCCAAAAAAGAAGGCACGTTTTTGTCCTGCCTGAACCAGGACTGCGGGTATAAAAAAACAATCTGATCATTTCGGTCTCTGATCCCCGAATCCCTGGGACCCCTGTCTAAAAGGAAAACGTCGGTATGTCTCCGGTTTATCGATATGAATTCACGGTTTCTTCGGAAGTCATTGACGGTAACGGGCATGTGAACAACGTGGCCTATGTCCAGTGGATGCAGGATGTCGCGGTCCTGCATTCGGACGCATCGGGATGTACGCAAGCTTCCCGGGATGCCGCCGCAACCTGGGTCGTCCGCAAGCATAGCGTCGAGTACCTTCGGCCTGCCTTTGAAGGCGATCTGGTAACCATCATGACCTGGATAACCAATTTTCGCAGGGCGTTGTCACTTCGCAAATACAAGTTCATCCGGGCGGCCGATAATGCGGTTTTGTCCAGGGGGGAGACGGACTGGGTGTTTGTGGATGCACTCACCGGCCGTCCCCGGATTATTCCGCAGGAAGTAAAGAATGCTTTCATCCTCGTGCCGCAGGACCATGAGCCTTAAGGCAAATCACTCTCTTGACGGGGAACGCGGTGCCGCGGCCATTCACCCCATTGCCTTAACGTGTTTTTTCGTTGGACCGGAGGAAGTTCTGCCCGGGCAGTTACACATTGACAAAGAATATCCGCTGCTATAGATATTCAGCGAGTGAACCGTCGTCAACGCCGTGAATCCGATCATCAGGAGGACAATGAACCTTCAGCAATTCCCTTATTCTTCCGATAATTTCAGTTATGTTCTGTATGGAGAAAAATCTGCGCTGGCAATCGATGGCGGCGCGGTGGACGACATTCTGGACTTTGTTGAAAAAAACAATCTCAAACTCACCCAGGTCACGCATACGCATCTTCATCCGGATCATACCTGCGGAACCGAGGAGCTGCTGTCCAGATCCGGCGCAGCCCTTCTGGATGGTGCGTTTCTTTCCGCGCATGCACAGATCGAGCTTGACGGGATGACGGCTCGCGTCCATGCGACTCCGGGTCACACCGATGATTCGGTTACTTTTCATGTCGGCAACTGCCTGATTACCGGGGATACCCTGTTCAACGGGACCATCGGAAACTGTTTTTCCGGCGATATCCAGGCGTTTTACAATTCCATCAAGTTTCTGATGGCTTTTCCCGCGGATACGGTCATCTACGCCGGACATGACTATCTGAAATACGCCATGTCATTTTCCCGCATCATCGAGCCGGACAATCCGGACATTGACCCGTACCTGAAAGCCTATAACCCGGCCCACGTTTGCTCACGCCTTGGCGACGAACTGAAAGTGAACCCTTACCTGAGGTTCAATGACAGCAGATTCATTGAAATTCTGAAAAAAAAGAACCTTCCGATATCCACGGAATTTCAGCGGTGGGAATCGGTCATGGGTCTGGGATAAACGCTTCAAGTTTATCCCGGGCAGTATTGAAAGGCAACACAGCGCGTATGAGAAGAAAAGACAAGGAAATGACCGATCCGGATGCCATCGCAGCCATCATTTGTAAATCGACTGTGTGCCGGTTGGCGATGTCGGATGAAAACCAGCCTTATGTGATACCCATGAGTTTCGGGTACCAGGACGGTGCCGTTTATTTTCACTGCGCGCCGGAAGGCAGAAAAATCGAGATCCTTCGAAAAAATCCCCGTGTCTGCATTGAGTTCGACGTGGATTGCCGATTAAACGCAGGCGACAGCCCCTGCAAGTGGGGATTTTCTTTTCAGAGCGCCATTGCGTTCGGCATAGCAGCATTTATAGAGGATCCCGCAGAAAAGCAGGCTGCCCTGGATATCATCATGCGGCAATATTCCAGCGATACGTTCACCTATCCGGAATCCGCCGTTGCCAAAATCGCCGTCATCAAGGTCGTTGTTACGGAGCTGACCGGAAAAGCAGCTGCATAATATGGATATTCAGGCAATCGCGCAGAAAATGTTTACCGGCGCGCGCGCCAGCCATGACTGGGATCACACGCTTCGGGTCCTTCGCCTGTGTGAGCATATCGGTCCTGCGGAACGGGCGGATATGGATGTCCTGAGGGTTGCTGCCGTTCTTCACGACATCGGCCGGCCCCAGCAGGACGCGTGCCGGGGTTCGGTGTGTCACGCTGCCCATGGCGCGGTGCTGGCCGAGCCGATCGTTGCGATGCTCGCGTTTTCTCCGGAACAAAAAGACAATGTCCTGCATTGCATCCGGACCCACCGGTTCCGGGGAATGCATGTCCCCGAAACCATCGAGGCCAAAGTCCTTTTTGATGCCGACAAGCTGGATGCCATCGGCGCCATCGGCATTGCCAGAGCATATCTTTTTGCCGGAGAAATCGGCGCCAGGCTCCACAGTCCCGATATTCCCGCCGAACAAAGCGTCCCGTATTCCATGGACGATACCGGTTTTCGGGAATATCGCGTCAAGCTTTGTAAAATTAAGGATCGGATGATGACTTCCGAAGGCAAACGCATGGCCGGTGAGCGTCACCAGTTCATGGCCGCATTTTTTAACCGGTTTTTACAGGAATATCAGGGGGAGATGTAAACGATGGCAATGAATGTGGTTACCCAGATTGACCCGCTTATCGAAGTTCGCAATGTACTGATCAGCGTTTCGGACAAAAGCAATCTCAACCAACTGGTCACCCAGCTCCTTGAGATCAATCCACAAGTGACGCTGTACTCGACGGGAGGCACTTATAACGTCATTCGGGAGTTTCTGGGGGACCGGGCCGATGCCCGCCTCAAACAGGTTTCCGACTATACCGGGCAGCCGGAAACCCAGGGCGGGCTGGTCAAAACGCTGGATTTCAAGATTTATCTGAGCATTCTCACCGAAACCTACAATGACAGACACCGGCAGGATCTGGCAAGAACCGGAGCGGTGCCCTTTGACATGGTGGTGGTCAATCTCTATCCTTTCAAGCAGACCATATCCAAGCCGGACGTGACCGTTGAGCAGGCCAGGGGAAACATTGACATCGGGGGCCCCTGCATGATCCGGGCATCGGCAAAAAATTTCATCCGGGTGGCATCCGTGGTGGATCCGGAAGACTACAGCAGTTATTTTGTCCGAGATGAAAACCGGCAATGGCCGGATTTCCCTGGATCTTCGTTTCAGGCTGGCCCAGAAGGCATTTGCCCACACTGCCGCCTATGACAGGATGATTGCTGAATACCTGAATGCCAGCGCAATTGAAAACGTCAGGGAATGTTATTCTCAAATCGGTTAATTTCAAGGAGAGTTGATATGGCAGACGACCTGAAGAAAATGTATAAAACCATCGTGGACGAGCATTTCCCGCCGCGCATGGAAATCAGCTTTGTCGATGAAACCGGCCGCCAGACCCTTTTTTTTGAAAAAGTGCTCTGGAATATCAAAGGCGAGCAGAAAGGCCTGCGATATGGCGAAAATCCGGGACAGGAAGCGGCGCTGTTCAAACTGGTCAACGGCAATCTGATTCTCGGAGAAACCCGGACCATCCGGCCGGGCCAGTATCTGGCGTCCGACATCGAACTGCTTCAGTCCGGCAAACATCCCGGGAAAACCAATGTTACCGATGCGGACAATGCCCTGAACATCCTGCGGTATTTCATGGATACGCCCACGGCCGTTATCGTCAAGCACAACAACCCCTGCGGCGTTGCCCAGTCCGATGTGCTTGCGGATGCCTATCATAAAGCCATGATCGCGGACCGGGTGGCGGCCTTCGGCGGCTGCATCGCGGTCAACCGGCCTATTGATAAGGCGACCGCCGAGGCCATCAGCAATCAATATGCTGAAGTCGTTGTGGCGCCCGAATTTGAAGACGGCGTCATGGACATTTTTTCGGCCAAAAAGAATCTGCGGGTCGTTCGCATTCTGAACATCGCACGTCTACAGGATTTTGTCGGCCAGCGTTTTGTGGATTTCAAAAGTCTGATGGACGGCGGCCTTGTCGCCCAGTGGTCTTTTGTTCCCCAGGCCAGGACAAAGGCGGATTTAAAACTGGCTGCCTGCGACTACAAGGGCAAATCCTATTCGATTCTTCGCAAACCCACGGACAAAGAGTACCGGGACATGCTCTTCGGGTGGCTGGTCGAAGCCGGTGTGACCTCCAATTCGGTGATTTACGTCAAGGACCGGACTACCGTGGGCATCGGAACCGGGGAGCAGGACCGGGTCGGAGTGGCCGAAATCGCACGGGACAAGGCTTACCGTAAGCTTGCCGACCGGTACTGCTTCGAAACCCTCGGCATCGCCTACAACGATTTGAAGGATCCGGAAAAGAAAGCAGAAATTGACAGCCGTGTTGCATCTGAAAACGGGGGGCTGAAAGGTTCGGCCATGGTCAGCGATGCATTTTTTCCTTTCCGGGACGGCGTGGATGTCGGTCTTGGCGAAGGCGTTTGCTGCGTCATCCAGCCAGGCGGATCTGACAATGACTACCAGTCCATCGAAGCCTGCAATGAAGCCGGCGCCACCATGGTCTACACCGGGCAGAGAAGCTTCAAGCACTGATGATTCTGGTTTTTCATCAATCCGCTTGAAAACCTGACAAAGGGCACCTCTCCTGATACAGTTGGCTGAGGGGGCCAGCGGAAGTGATTTGACTGGAAAGAAATCAGGAAAAAACTCAAGCACTTTACTTTATCCGGGCCGGGGAAGCCGGTCTGCTTGAAAAAGCCAAGAAATGCCTAACTCCCCGGTTTCCTATTATTCCCGGCCGCTGGTTGCCCTTCTTGGGGCTCTGGTAGCCGGAATCCTTATCGGTACGGGCGCCCCGGACCACTGGATATGGGTTTGGCCCGTGGTTCTTGCCGGAATATCCGGAATCCTCTACGGCATCATCCGGCGTGCCCCGATACGGCTGGCGCCCCTTATCCTCCTTGTCGCCGCAGGTTATGTTTCAATTCAGCCCTGGGTAACGTCAAGACTTCCCGATCACCATATTTCGCAGTTTATCACCAACGCCTCGTGGAAAATCTCCGGCGTCATGGATTCTCCCGCCTGGGTTGATAGCCTGCGCCAGAAATTCGATCTGACGGTTGAAACCCTGGAAACCGAACACGGCATTGTTCCGGTTACCGGAAAATTACGGGTAAGCATAGAAGGGGAAACCCTGGACCTGAACATCGGGGATCGGATCCGTTTTGCGGGCCGAATAAGCCCGCTGCACAATTTTCAAAACCCCGGCCGATTCGACTACCGGCAGTACATGGCGTTCAGCGGCATTTACGGATCGGTTTTTGTGCAAAGCAGCGATATCGAACGGACGGCGGCGCATCCGGGCGGGTTTTTTCAGGGCATTTCCCGCATTCGTAAAACGATTTCCAGAACCCTGGACGATATCGGCCAAGCAGATGAAAGGGAAGTGCTGAAAGCCCTTCTCATCGGGGAGCGCGGCGGTGTTTCAGAACGGATAACGGAAAATTTCAGCAGAGCCGGAGCCAGTCACCTGCTGGCCATTTCCGGCCTTCATGTTGGGATTGTGGCCGCAGCTTCTTTTTTCAGTTTTCGATGGTTACTCAGCTGGTTTCCGTTTTTCCTCTGGCATGCCTGGACGCGAAAAGGCGCTGCCATCCTTTCCGTGATACCGGTAATCGGATATGGCATGGTTTCCGGCATGTCGCCTTCGACCCAAAGAGCCGTCATTATGGTCATCATCTTTCTGATGACATTTTTAATCCATAAGGAACATGAGCCGCTAAATACCGTGGCGACAGCTGCGATTCTGATTCTGATCTTTCACCCGCCGGCCCTTTTCGCGATTTCTTTTCAGCTCTCATTCACATCGGTTTTTGCCATTCTTTATATTCTGCCCAGATTCCGGCAACCGGATGGTGATATTTCAGATATCCGCAATCGCATAAAAAATTACGTTTACTCTTCCCTGGGAGTCACCCTGGCCGCCACCCTGGGCGTTCTGCCGCTGGTGATGGTGTATTTTAACCAGATCTCCCTGATCAGTCCGGCTGCCAATCTGGTTCTGATTCCACTCGTTGGGTTCGGAGTGGTTCCCTTTGGACTGGTATTCGCCGGCATATCGCTGGTTGCTCCGGTTGTTTCTTTGTGGGGACTGAATCTGTGTGCCGCCATCCTGAAAATCGCCTTGCGCCTTGCTGATTTATTTGCGACACTTCCGTTTGCCGCCGTAAAGACCATTACGCCTTCCGTGCTGGAATTAATCTGCGTGTATACGCTATTGCTCTCGTTGATTGCCCTGAAAAGCAAACCGGTTTCAGATTCCCAAATGCCGGGACTTATTTCAGTGAGAAACCGGACAGGCTTGCCGGCAGGCGTAAAACACATGCTGTGGATGCTTTCCGTCACATCGGCAATTCTGCTGGGTCTGGATACGCTCTACTGGGGATATCAGCGGTTTTTGCGCCCCGATTTCAGGGTGACGGTCCTGGATGTGGGTCAGGGTACGGCCAGCCTTCTGGAATTTCCCAGAGGCCCCGTCATGCTGATCGACGCCGGCGGTTTTTCGAATGTTTCCGCTTTTGATATGGGGAAAATGGTGGTTGCGCCGATGCTGTGGCGAAAGAAAATCAGGTCCGTTGACGTCCTGGTACTGTCCCATGCCAACAGCGATCATGTTAACGGCATGGCCTACATCGCTGAAAATTTTCATGTGAAAACCCTCTGGGCCAACACTGAGCCGGAAGACAGCGCGGGGTACCTGCGGTTTATGCAGGTTCTTGAGGCGCTGAGGCTGTTTCCCGAAGATTTTAAAACATTTCCCCGGCATCATGAAATCAATGGCGTGTCCCTGGACATTGTCAACCCGCCGCCGGATTTTATGGAAAAGCGGCAGATGGAGGCCTGGCGGGATATCAACAACAATTCCCTTGCGGTGCATGCCCGTTTTGGAACGATCACACTGCTGTTTCCCGGAGATATCAAATCCGCAGCTGAAAAAGAAATGGTTGCCGGCTACGGAGACCGACTCCAGAGCCGGATCCTGATCGCACCGCACCACGGCAGCAAGTCCTCAAATTCCGAAGTATTTGTTGAAGCAGTCAAGCCGGAGATTGTTATTTTTACAACCGGCCGGAATAATCGCTTTAATTTTCCGCATCCATCAGTTATAAAGCGTTATCAGGATATGGGCGCGACACTGATGAATACGGCATTCAGCGGGGCGGTAAGTATCTCTACGGATGGAAATGCGCTGACAATCACCCCGTTTACCTCTAAAATTGCGGAGAATCACGATGGTAACATTTGAATCCCTTGCAGAACAAAAAAGACAAGATCGCGGTTGTGGGTCTGGGATATGTGGGCTTGCCGCTGGCCGTTCATCTGTCCCGGCATTTTGAAGTTGTCGGGTACGATTTGAAGGCGGAGCGGATCCGCGAACTGAAAGACGGCAAGGACAGAACCCTTGAAATTTCCGAAAGCGATCTTGCCGAGGCCCGTATTGATTTTACCTCGGATTCATCGGCGCTTGGCCGGTGCCGGCTGATTATCGTTGCGGTTCCAACACCCATCGATGACTACCGCATTCCGGATTTGAACCCGCTCCGGGGCGCATCCGCTGCCGTCGGCAAAGTCATGAAACAGGGCACCTGCGTTGTCTTTGAATCCACGGTTTACCCGGGCGCCACCGAGGAAGTCTGCGTGCCGATCATGGAAAAAGAGTCCGGAATGAAGCTGGGAGTTGATTTTACAGCCGGGTATTCGCCGGAGCGGATCAATCCCGGAGACAAGGAGCATACCATTGATCGAATCGTCAAGGTGGTCTCCGGATCGGACCCGGCAACCACGACGCTGCTCAGCAAAGTTTACGGGGAGGTTGTTTCCGTGGGCGTTCATCCGGTTTCCTCCATCAAGGTGGCAGAGGCCGCAAAAGTGATCGAGAACACCCAGCGGGACCTGAACATCGCCCTGATGAACGAACTGGCCATGATATTCGACAAGATGGGTATCGATACCACCGAGGTGCTGAAGGCTGCCGGAACCAAGTGGAATTTTCTGCCCTTCAGGCCGGGTCTTGTCGGCGGCCACTGTATCGGCGTAGATCCGTATTACCTGACATTCAAGGCAGAATCCCTGGGGTATCATCCGGAAATGATTCTGGCCGGAAGACGCATCAACGACAACATGGCCAAATTCATCGCCGAGCGCACCGTGAAGATCCTGATCAACTCCAGCAAACAGGTGCGTGATTCCCGCGTGGCGGTTATGGGGCTCACCTTCAAGGAAAACGTGCCGGACCTCAGAAACACGAAGGTCGTGGACATCATTTCCGAATTGAAAACCTATGGCATGAATGTCGTGGTTCACGATCCGATTGCGGACCCGGATGAAGCCATGGCCTATTATGGCATCGCGCTTCAGCCCCTGGAAGCCCTGGGCCGGGTGGATGCGGTCATCGTGGCCGTGATTCACGATGCATACAAATCCATGGGGCTTTCCCGGATGGCCCGGCTTTGCTACGACGGATGTCCGATTGTCATTGACATCAAGAGTGCTTTCGATCCGGAAGTCGCCGGCCGAGATGAAATTCGTTACTGGAGACTGTAAGAAGACTTCGGATTGTTGCCTGAACTGACTTTTGGTTCAAGCACGTTGTGAGTTTGTAAGATAATTACTGGGTTTTGTCGATCATGATGCCCAGCATCGTGTCATCGACCTTGGCCATGCCCAGTTTGCTGATGGCCGTCAGATTCCAGATTGTTTCCTCAGCCGTTCTGCCGACAAACCCTTCGGTCTGCGTGATGCCATGGTCGTTCATGGCCATGTAGGCGGCGCGGATCGCCGAATCCGTGGAGCTGGCCACTTTCAGGGCGCAGCCGCCCTTGGCGCCGTCGCAGAGCATTCCCCCCAGGTCGCTGATCAGGTTGTTGACGGCCAGCGTAATTTTCTTATGTCTTTGCCGTGCTGCTGGTACACGATGGCCACGGCAGCGCCGACCCCTGCCGCAATCGCGCATCCGCAAAGCGGAGACAGATCCCCGGTAAAACACTTGATATAGCTGTTGATCAAGTGGGACAGGGCGATACTTCTGACAATTCTGTCATCTGCGATATGAAAAAATTCGCCGACCTTGTAAGGCACCAGAATCGCCACAATTCCCTGGTTTCCGCTGCCGCCGCTGGACATCACCGGAAAGCTCAAGCCCGCCATTCGGGCGTCCGCGGCTGAAGCGGTCAGGATTTTGATGGCGGCAAACACGTCTTCCGGAAGAAATCCTTTTTTCATCAGATCGGAAATGTAATACCCCACCTTCTGCAGTTTCTGCCCGGCTTCGGCGATTTCCAGGTTCATATCGATGCCGCGCTGAATCTCCCGGCAGTCCGTATCGTCCATGTGTTCGGCCAGATCCACGAACTCGGCGATGGTCATCCGCTTCAATGTCTTTTTATAGGACTGGCCGCCGGTGCTGCTTCCGGTGTGTTCTCTGGAAAAAATGGCTTCATTGTTTTTTTCCAGAAGCACAAGATTCGTATGCGAGCCTTCCATGACCGCCCGGGCCGAGTCCTGATCGGTTCTGACGGTGACATCGATATACAGGTCTTTTCTGAAGGGGTCATAGCCGATGTTGGCTTTTTTCTCCTTTATCAGGGCTTTGGCCTGTGCCAGCGTATCCGTGCCGATCCCTTTTAAAATCTCCATTTTCAGCTCCGGTTTCCGAATCAATGCACCCAGGACGCCGGCGATCAGATTGCCTTTTTCGCCGCCCGTATTGGGAACGGTGACGGCAAAACCATTCTTGAAGACCCCGGGATCCACGATGATGCGGATTTCCAGTATCGAGCCTTCAGTCTGCTGGCCGGCAATACTAGCGGCATACGCCACGGCAATCGGCTCCGTGCAGCCCAGGGCCGGGAAAACTTCGTGTTTCAGAACTTCCTTTAAAATGTTCAAGATTCTTATCCTTTCAGAGAGAAGACACTGCACCAGGCCGTTATTGCTTTGCACGTGCATATTGATCGGGCCAGGGAATGTCTTCGCCAAGACACTGTGCGGCATGAAGCGGCCAGTAGGGGTCCCGCAGCATCTGCCTTCCCAGAAATATCGCATCTGCATCGCCGCATACCAGCGTCTGCTCAGCCTGCCGGGGATCGGTGATCAGTCCCACGGCCGCCGTAGGCAATTTGGTCTCCTGGCGAATGGCCGCAGCAAAGGGCACCTGAAATCCCGGACCGACTGGAATTTTTGCGTCCACGACAAGGCCTCCGCTGGAACAATCGATCAAATCGATTCCGATATCCTGCAACAGCCTGCATAACCTGACGGACTGATCAAGATCCCACCCGCCTTCAACCCAGTCCGTTGCCGAGATGCGGACAAAGACCGGAAGATTTGCCGGCCAGGCATCGCGGACGGCTCTTGGCGACCTGCAGCGGGAATCTGGCGCGGCCCGCAAAGTCGTCGCCGAATTCATCCGTGCGGCGGTTGGACAGCGGCGACAGAAATGAGTGCAGCAGATAACCGTGAGCCATGTGGATTTCGATGACTTTAAAGCCTGCTGTCAGAGCGCGCTTTGCGGCTTCGGCAAAGCGTTCCACCAGCCCGCCGATTTCAGCAGGGGAAAGTTCCCGCGGAACACAGTGATTCGGGGCAAAGGCAATGGGGCTCGGCGCCAGCGGCTGCCATCCGCCGTCTCCGGGCATTAAGGGGTTTCCGCTATGCCATGGCCTGAGCGTGGATGCCTTGCGGCCGGCATGTGCGATCTGAAGTCCGGGAACCGCACCCTGGGCGCTGATAAAAGCGGCAATGCGCTGAAAAGCCGCTGCCTGGTCATCCGTCCAGATGCCGGTGTCATTGGGTGAAATCCGGCCTTCCGGGGCAACGGCCGTTGCTTCGGCCATTACCAGTCCCGCGCCGCCCACGGCCCGGCTGCCGAGATGCACCAGATGCCAGTCCGTAGGCATGCCATCGATGCAGGAATACTGACACATCGGGGATACAAATATCCGGTTTTTAAACGCCACTTCGCGAAGACGAAGTGGTGAAAACAGCAAAGTCGCCATCGATAATTTCTCCTTAACCTGTCGTATTACGCTGAGTTATCGGCCATCAGGATCGTATTCATCACTTCTCAGGTGATAATCGCGATCGCGCTGAACAGTCACATGTCCGGATTGGGGTTTTCAGTCGCCGGCTATTTGGTGCCGGCTGCTTTTTTAAGCCGGGAGTAAAGCAGTCTTCCTGTCATGGCCAGGCATTCCGGATCCAGATAATTTTCAGCCCGCCGCTCAAAGAGCAGGGAACATGTCGCAGGCCATAAGTTCTCTTGATCATTGTCGATGTCATTAAACAGCAGGATGACCGGGAATCCGGGGAAGTGCATCAAATTGCACGGACAGGTCATAAGCGGCCTGGATCGCGGGCCGAGATCCGCCCAATTTATTGCATGAAGCCTGCAATTCCCCGTTTCCCTGAAAAATGGTCTGCGATGGCCCGTTCGACCTCGTTTGCAAAATAAACTGTCAACGGACCCGAATCCTTAAGATCTTTAAAAGATACCCATTCCGTTGCTTCCGGACGCCGTCTCCGGGCAAAGCAGAAGATATTTGCACAGAATAACCCGGACATCAAAACCAGGCTCAGTTCCTGACGGGTCCGTGATGCCTTCCTGAGAAACCCGGTAATGCCTGTCAAAGAGCGGGACGAACACATCCTTTCCCTGCACCCTCACGCCCAGCAAATGCTCCAAACCTGCCAGGTAGCTTCCGCCGAACTGGGCCAGGTAATTCCGATACGTTGTTTCAAAAACGCTTGCAGCCGATTTCATGATGGATAATCAATTCACTTTTGGAACGATTGTTTTTTGTGATCCGTCAAAATGCTTTTAAGGATAATTGGAGTTTTGCCATCGGTCAATAAAAGTATGCATCTTTTTTCAATCAAACTGCTACAGATTTGTCTGTTGGGGAATGTCCAGGGCATCAGAAAGATCCGTCTCGTTCTTTAGATGTCACTGAAAGGCAGGTGAAGCCGGAAGGTCTGTTTTTCGAAAATTAGGGATTTAATGGCGGACGCCTGATCTGGGGAATTGCCTGAATGCGGGGAAGCTGGTATAAAGTGATCCTGTTTTTGTTTTGCAACCCGATATCACAGGTGCTCTCTTGCATAAACGACAGCTGACGATTCGTTACGTTATTTTTTACATTCTGTTTTTACCCGACTCCTGGCAAGTTCTGGCAGGAGCCATTGCCGCCTATTTTCTGGCCCCCCATATCGAATTGCCGACCACGGGATTCGGTGCCGGCGTCATGGTCTATATCATGATCGCAGTCATCGGGTATGCCGCCACCCGTGTTCCGGCCCAATGGGTCACGCGGAAATTGGTAAAGTGGATGCTGGGCGATAAACGGTCCTGACCCGTCCACGGATATTGCTACCGGAACAAGCAATGCACCGCCTTTGCATCAGGCGGTGCGTGAAATCATCTTAATATTCCTGCATGTATCCGTAGCCGTGTTCTCCGTGGATGGACCTGTCGAGTCCGGCCAGTTCCGATTCCGGAGCAATGCGGAAGCCGACGGTGTTTTCCACAAGCCAGCAGATTGCCAGGGTCCCGAGCACAGCAAACAGGATGGTAACGCCGATGCCCATCAACTGGATCCCAAGCTGATCCCAGATTGTCCAGGCTTTTCCGGCAGCCGCTGCTGCACCCTGCATCCAGCTGTCCCGGATGAAAAAAGAGAGCAGGATAACTCCCAGGCCGCTTCCAACACCGTGTATGCCGAAACAGTCCAGGCTGTCGTCGTAGCCGATTTTGGATTTTGCAACCAGCGCATAAAAGCAGACAATGGCGGAGAGCGCGCCCAGTACAAAGGCGCCGAAGGGCAGGACAACCCCTGCAGCCGGCGTGATGGCGACCAGGCCGGCCAGAATACCGGATGCAAACCCTAAAGCTGTGGCCTTTCGAAATTTGATGGCCTCGATGATGAGCCAGGTAAGTGCGCCGCTGGCGGCGGAAATCTGGGTCATGGTCAGGGCTCTGGCCGTATCCAGGCCGCTGTGGACCGTGGAGCCGGCATTGAACCCGAACCAGCCGACCCACAACAGGCCAGCGCCGGTCAGCGTCATGACCAGATTGTTAGGGGCCACGGGGTTTTTGGGATAGCCTTGACGGGGGCCCAGAAAAATGGCGACCATCAGTGCGCTGAATCCGGCGGAAACATGAATCACCAGGCCGCCCGCCAGGTCAATGACGCCGCCTGCGCCGGCATTGAAAAGCCAACCGTCCGATGCCCAGACCCAGTGACACAGCGGGCAGTAAATAATCAGCATCCACAGAACGATGAATGCGATATAGCCTCGAAAATACACCCGTTCCGCCAGGGCTCCGCTGATCAGCGCCGGAGCAATGATCGCGAATTTGCCCTGGAACATGGCCAGCACGTATTCGGGCACGCCTTTTACAATTGTGTCATCTATTCCCCGGAGAAAAAAATAGTCGCTGTTCCATCCTGCAAAACCGCCCAGAATACTGGAGCCGAATGCGATGCTGTAACCGCAGACAACCCAGATGACGCCAATGACGGCCATGGCAACAAAACTGTGCATCATGGTGCTGAGTACGTTCTTGGTCCGCACCAGCCCGCCGTAGAACATGGCCAGACCCGGAACCATCAGCAGCACCAGGGCGGTTGAGGTCAGCATCCATGCCGTTGTACCGGAATCAACCGGTGCGGCTTCGGCTGCGTGGATCAATTGAGGAAACGCTTCGACACTGCCGGATACGATAGCGGTCAGCCAGATCTTGTTTTTCATTCATTTCTCCCGAACTGTTAGTTTGTTTTCAAACCGGTTTAATAGTAATCAGAATGATGTATTGCAATTGAAATGCCACATATATTCGGAAACGCATATGACAACATTATCTAATAATATCAAATTTATAAATATATCAACTGAAAGCTGCGACAGAGAAAGGAAAGCCAGTAAATTACGTATATGTAATTTACTGGCTGAAAATAAATCATTATTGTCATATTTTGACTGGAAGACATTGGCAATATAATTCTTAATAAAATACAATTATGTAATGATATAATCCATAAATATACATTATTGTCATAAAAGCTCTTATATGGGATTCGCAGACGTGGTGATCTTCTTTCTTGATTATGTTTATCTGCAATGATACGAAAACAGGGTTATTGATGACAGGCAAAATGAAGGAGTCGTGAATGCTTGAAGGATCCGGTGTCAAGAAACTGTTTGCAAACAACTGGGAAAAAATGGCGCTATGGGCGATTCTCATCGGGCTGTTTTATCTTCTGAAGCCTTTTTTCCTGCTGATATTCGAGACGTTTCTGATCACATACGGCACGAGGGTCGTCATTCAATGGGCGGTGGGGCGCCTGAAGATAAACTACCGGCTGGCAGCGGTGATCGTTTTCGTTCTGTTCGTGACGCTGCTCGGAGCAGCCAGCGCCTGGATCGCGCCCAAACTCATTATCGAGTCCAACCGCATCGTAAAGGATTTTACAGGCAGCGGCGATCAGCAGACCCGGGAGAAGATCAACAAATTTGTCGAGAGCGTAATCGTAAAGGCTGTCGGAGAAGAAAAGGCCAAAACCGTCATCAAATCCGAGGAATATACCGCAATGATGGAGGTTTTGAAGACCGAGTCAACAAAGGCTATTAAAGCGGCATTGCCGCAGGTTCTTGAAACGCTTCTTCACCTGGTCAAGCTCTGCTGGGAGATTCTGTTCACATTGATTCTCGCCATTATTTTTTCATTCATTCTGGTCATGGACTGGCAGAGAATCGCCGGTAAAATGAAGGAACTGGAAAAGAGCCGGATTCGATCCTTTTATATCGGTGCGGCGCCACATCTGCATGCCTTTGGAAATATTCTTGGGAAGGCTTTTACCGCCCAGGCAATTATTGCAACCTGCAACACACTGCTGACCGCAGCCGGCATCTGGTTCTTTCAGGTGCCGAACATCGCGCTGATCATGACCGTCGTCTTTCTCTGCGGTTTCATTCCCATTCTGGGAACCTTCCTGAGTTCCATTCCGATCATAATCTTTGGAATTCAGGCAGGCGGGGTTTTGCTGGTTTTTAAGCTTCTGGCACTGATAGCCATCGTTCACGCTTTTGAGGCCTATGTGCTCAATCCGAAGATCACGGGAAACGTTTTGCATGTGCATCCGATTCTGGTGCTGGTTCTGCTGCTGGTCGGAGAGCGTTTTTTCGGCATCTGGGGAATGGTTGTGGGCGTTCCCATCGGGTACTATGTCATCAGCGTTCTGACAATGAAAGATGAAAGTCTTGCGGCTGCAGATCCCGTGCTGTGAGAACGCATCCACGTCACAATGCTCAACACCGCGTGTTATCAACAATGGGTGTTAAGTCGGTTAGACATCGGAATTCAGAATGAATTTCCGATTTTCCCTGAGCGGACTTTCCATTCAATTAAAATCTATGAGAAATACGGTTTAAGGCAGGCGCATGGCAAAGGCAGCATCCATTGTTTTTCCGTTTTTACGCTGGTTGCCCCAAGGTTACCGGACGATCCCTGCGGTCCGATCTTTTGGCAGGCATTACCGGGGCCATCATCGTGCTGCCCCAGGGCGTGGCGTTTGCCACCATTGCCGGACTGCCGCCTGAATATGGTCTCTATGCGGCCATGGTTCCGGTTCTGGTCGCTGCCTTGTTCGGGTCCTCGTTTCACCTTGTTTCCGGGCCGACAACCGCCATTTCCCTGGTCGTCTTTTCCAATATCAGCAAGCTGGCCGTTCCCTTTGGCCCGGAGTATATTCATCTGGTGCTGACCTTGACCTTCCTGACCGGTATTTTCCAGCTCGTCTTGGGCGCCGCCCGGCTCGGCGGCGTGGTGAATTTCGTCTCCCACTCGGTAGTGGTGGGATTTACCGCTGGAGCTGCCGTCCTGATTGCAACCAGCCAGATGGGTCATTTTTTTGGGCTGGCTCTGCCGAAAAGCGTCTCGTTTTTATCGACCTTGATTGATGTGATAGATGCCCTGCCGGCTATCAATCCTTATGTGACTTCAGTTGCAGTGACAACGCTCGTTGTTGCGGCCGCCATCAAGTCCTGGCGACCCCATGCGCCGGCCCTGATGGCGGCGATGATTGTCGGCGGTTTGCTGACAGAAATTATTGACGGCGCAGACCACGGCATGAGGCTTGTCGGGGCATTGCCGGAGCGTTTGCCGCCGCTGTCTCTGCCGAATATTACGCTTGCAGCCATACATGATCTGGTGCCCTGCGCCATGGCAGTGGCCATGCTTGGCCTGGCCGAAGCGGTTTCCATCGCCAGGGCCGTAGCGGTCCGTTCCAATCAGAGCATCGACAACAGCCAGGAATTTATCGGCCAGGGGCTGGCGAACATCGCCGGCAGTTTTTTTTCCGCCTATGTTGGTTCGGGATCATTTACCCGAACCGGAGTCAATTACGAGGCCGGAGCCAAAACTCCTCTGGCCGCTGCTTTTTCAGCGCTTTTTCTCGTCCTGGTCCTGCTTCTTGTGGCCCCGCTGACAGCATATCTGCCACTGGCTTCGATGGCCGGTGTCATTCTTCTGGTCGCCTGGCACCTCATCGACTTCGGCAGCATCCGTCGCATCATGGGTACGGATCGCAGTGAAGCCGCCGTTCTGATCCTGACATTTATGGCAACCCTTTTTGTCCAGCTTGAATTTGCCATATATGCAGGCGTTATCCTCTCGCTCCTGCTCTATCTTCGGCGAACCTCCCATCCCCATTTTATCACCCTGGCCATTGATCCGACTGACAGGCGCCGCCGCCTTGTCAACATCCGGGATATGCCTTGTAAGGAATGTCCCCAGTTAAAAATCCTTCGGCTTGACGGCTCCATTTTCTTCGGCGCGGTGAATCACATCAGCGAAGAACTGCACCACATCATCGATGCCAGTCCGGAACAGTTTCACATCCTCATCGTCGGCAGCGGGATCAACTTTATGGATGCGGCCGGCTGTCATATGATTTTTCATGAGAACCGGAGTCTCCGGCTGCAAGGCCGCGAGATTTCCCTGTGTTCGCTGAAGCCGGAAGTACTTGACATGCTGAAGCGGGGCGGATGTCTCGAAAATATGGGCCCCGAACACATTTTTTCATCCAAGGATGAGGCCATTCAGTCCATCGTGTTCCGTCTGGATCCCGAGCGGTGCGCCGGGTGCACGGTCAGGATTTTTGCCGAATGCGCTAAGCGGCCAGGGGGCGATGCGGTTTGAGCTATACCCCGGTACCCTGAACATCCGAGAATCCAGGTCTGTAAAGGTAAGATTGCCGTCCGGATTGAAATATCCGTGGTTTGAATATTCAAGACATGCTATATTATTTTGTAAAAACACATCGCGGCGATGGGCCGGTGGAACTGAATATGGTTTACGGCTTATCATAAACATTTACAAAATCGGAGACAATAATGAGCAAAGCTACAGCACGTCACATTCTGGTAAAGACTCAGGAACAATGCATTGATATCAAGAATCAGATCGACAAAGGATCTGATTTTGCAGATATGGCCCAAAAACATTCACTCTGTCCGTCTGGAAAGCAGGGAGGGGCATTGGGAGAATTTTATCCGGGTCAGATGGTGCCGGAATTCGATAAAGTCGTCTTCAGCGAGGAAATCGGCACAGTCCATGGTCCGGTTCAGACCCAGTTCGGATACCACCTGATTGAAATCACCAGCCGAAGCGCGTAATCAAGTGTCACGGGCAACACATTGTGGGGTGTTGCCCGATTGTTGATTCAGGCTTTGTTCTTGTTTTTTTCTATTTTTTCCTGTTTCTTTTCTTTAGTCGTTTTCTGTGGTTTTTTCTTGTCGCTCTTCCGGATGTCCTTTGATTTTGACATACTGCCTCCTATTTTTTTCTGCCATTCAATGCAATGATTGAGCGCCTCAATCTGAATCAACTGATGAATATTGATTCAGGTCGGCATTATATATTCCCATATTGAAATCAAGAAAAGAAAAAAATCAATTTCTTGACATGAAAAAGCCGTTGCGTCGCTTGTTATCGCGGATCGGCAATCCGGTTCCTATTTGGATGTCATCACCCACACCCCTTGCCAGCTTTCCGGAGGAGATGCCGCGTAATGACGGCATTTGTCCAGATAACTGGCTGCCGCTGGATCCTTACCGGCGATGGATGCGAACCGCTTTGCGGCTTCCGTAAAATTGCCGGCGTAAAACAGCCCAAGTCCCATTTCGAAAACCTCCAGCGCGGGTTTACGGTTTTCATAGGTGTCGGGCAACATCGGCTCATAGACGGTGATGGGTTCCTTGCGGCCGATGACAGCCAGTCGGGCGATTTCACGCGCCGGATAAGCCGATCCGATTTCCTGACGGGTGGACTCGGAGATCATGACATAAGTGCCGAATGCTTTGTTGGCGCCTTCAAGCCGGGCTGCCAGGTTGACGGAATCCCCCAGCATCGTGTAGTCGAAACGGCTGTGGGAACCCATGTTGCCGACGACTGCAGATCCCGTGTGAATGCCGATCCGCATCTTTAGATCTCTGCCAGCGTGTTTATTAAACTGCGGATTCAAGACAGCCAGCCGTTCCTGGCAGCGTAGCGCCGCGCGGACCACCCGAAGGGGGTGATCGGTGACCTCAAGCGGCGCATTCCAGAAAGCGATGATGGCATCTCCCTCGAATTTATCAACTGTACCGGCTTCTTCGTGAATGATGTCGGTCATGGCTGATAAATATGCGTTCAGCAGGGACGTCAGGTCTTCCGGGTCCAATTTCTCGGAAATGGTGGTGAACCCTTCCAGATCGGAAAAAAAGATGGACAGGATCCGCCTCTCCCCGCCAAGACGCAACCGTTCGGGATGCAAAATGAGCTGGTCGATCACTGCAGGGGACAGGTATTGCTTGAATGCGCCCTGTATAAACCGTTTTTGACGCCCTTCCGTGGCATAATTGATGACAAAAACCAGAAAAAGCGCACCTCCCGTTGCGATCTCCGGGGCAACCAGGGGCAGGGACCACCCGGTCGCGTACCCGCCCAGCGCGGCAATCACCGGCAAAGTCAGAAAAATGAGGCTTACCAGGACATGCCCGAGCGGGCTGCTGAAAACAGAACCGGCCATGCCTGCAACCAGTGCCAAGACCAAAGCAGCGGCCATCCACACGGCAGTCGGGCATTGACGGATGAAATTTCCGGACAGCAGGTTGTCCAGGATGGCAGCCTGAATCTCCACGCCCGGGGTGATCCCGTCCACGGGCGTTGGGCGAAGATCAAACAAACCGGGAGCCGTGAATCCGAACAGAACGAATTTATCACGGAAAGCCCCTGAATCATCAATGGTGGGCTGTTGACCGGAGCTGAGCCGTAGTTCGGATTGAATCACGGCTGCTGCGCTGAAACTGCGATAGGTTCCGGCAGGTCCGCTGAACCGGAGGATGGCGTCTGCGTCGGTTGAAAGGGGGATGGCCCGGTCCCCGATTGACAGATGGCCAGCTCCGATGCTGACGGTCGTTGATGGATATGCAGCTAGATATGCCCCAAGGCCAAGGGACGGCATCAGGCGCCCGTCGAACATCGCTGCAATGGTTGCCTTGCGGTAGATGCCGTCAACATCCGGATTCATCTGGGTGTTGCACAGCACGGTCATGGCACGGGCAAGCTCGGGTATGGGGAAAGTGGCGTGCGGAAAGACAGGTGGATTTGGACCGATATCATTTGGCAGGATTACGGGAAAGACAGGTTCCGGTGTTCCATCGGGCCAGGCAGTCAGGCTGCCGGTTTCGATGCCGAGAGCCACCGCGCCGGCAGTTCGGCCATAGTCGGTCAGTGCCCTGGCAAGGACGGCATCATCTGCAACACCATAGGCCGAGGGTTCGGTAAAGAGGACATCCACTGCCAGGGACCGGGCGCCCTGGCGCTGGCAGTATGCGATGATGGCGGCATAAACTTCCCTGGGCCAGGGCCAGCTGAGGCCATTTTCCTTCTGAGCCCAGTCCAGGCTGGCCTGGTCCAGGAGGATCAGGGTGATCTGATCGCTTTCCGGGCTTGGCCTGGCCAGGATTTTGGCGCGCCAGTCCCAGGTGATGGCTTCCCAGCGGACCAGAGCTCCGGCAGCCCATAACCCGGCTGCCAGGGCAGCTCCGGCCAAACCCGATGCCAGCCCCAGAAGCAGTTTTCGGGTAAAGGGGGAAAAACGCATCTCAGACGTGTTTCATGGCTGTTTGAAAACGCTTCTGGCGCGCCTTGTTTTCCATGACGGGCGAGGCAGATCCAATGAGCGGTTCTATTTCCGAGATCCTGCTTTCCGGGCTGGGATGGGTGCTGGCAAAGTCCGGCCGATCAGCAACCAGTTTCGTCTTCATGGTCTCCAGCATATCCACCAGACCCTCGGGGTTATAACCCACCCGTCGCATGAGTATTACCGCCGTTTCGTCGGCCTCTTCCTCATAGGCTCTGGAATATCCCGAATTGATCAGAGTCTGGGTAATGTCGTTGATGGAACCTTCAAAAGCCTTGGTCAGATTGGCCAATTCCTGGCCGCCTAAGGTTTTTGCGCTTTCAGCCCCTATGATGAGAAGCGCCTGGGTGATGCGGGAATTTTGTATGGCCCTCAGCCCGTGTTTGCCCTGAACATGTCCGATTTCGTGTGCCAATACCGCGGCGACAGCCGTCTCGTTGGAACAGCATTCCAGGATACCGCGGGTCACAAAGATCAGTCCGCCGGGAGCAGCCAGAGCGTTTATTTCATGTGAATCCAATATCAGAAAATGATATCCGGCAAAGGTTTCCGGCATGTCTGATGCCCGTGCCAGGGTTTGACCCACCTGATTCATGTAATGGTTGGCAGCGGCATCCGGATAGGCGGGATATTTATCCAGGATCACGGCGCCGATGCTTCGCCCGATGTAGTATTCCTGCTGGGGAGTGATATCTTCAACTGACTTGCTGACTGCAGTTGTGGTCTTCACGATGGAGTCGGCGTGATCCTGGGTGATCAGGCCGGTCGCAGTACCTATCTCGGTTCCGACCCGGGTGACTTCCTCAAGCGCCCTGCATCCGGTCAGGACAGCAGGCAAAAATGATCCTGCACCCAGGGCAACCGACCACCTGGCTGCATTCTGTAGGAATTTCCGTCGATCCTGAAGGTTCATAGCGCACCTCCCGCGGGCGACAAGTCCCCCTCCTTGAGAAATTGACGAATTTCCTGATCGGTAATGACGTACTTCTCCATGCGGTCAACCCAGGTGAAATTCAAATTGGGGTGGTTATGTCTTGAATTCCTTCTCGACATCGGCGCTGAACCCCTTCCCGGCCAGGGCTACCTCTTTCTGGGAGGCGGTCTTGCGGACATCGGCACTTCCGGAACGCAGAACGATTTCCTTTTCAGTCAGTGCCGAGCTGTGAATCCATCCGGTCAGCTGCCCCCCTTTGGCAGAGACAAAAAACCACGGATCCTGCTGTTTGATTACAGTAACCGACTCGCCATAGGCAACCGATCCGAGAACTTTCCCCAGAAAGGACGGATCAGCCCGAAGTTTTCCGTCCTGAATTTGAACGTTCATCTTTTGGTTTAGAGCCATGAGATATCTCCTTATACGTCACATTTGACTTCCTGCGTGGAACCCGGACCTGCCAAAGGTCTGAAACACTTTTTACTGGCCCCGCAGATCGGGCACTTCCACGCATCATGCAAATCTTCAAAACGGGTTCCCTTGGCAATCTTTCCTTTTTTGTCACCCTTGTCCGGATTGTAGATATAGCCGCAGTTGACAGTCTGGCACTGCCACATGTCTTCTGGATTTGCCATGGTTTTTCTCCTTGTCTGTTTTGTCTGTTATATCCTGTCAATGTATTTCATAGCCGACATTTCGCTTCTCTTCAATGAATTTTTTCCATCTGGTTCAACATGTAGTAAAATCCGTTTCGTGACATCAACGACTCATGGGTTCCGGATTCGATGATCCGGCCTTTCTTCATTACCAGAATCTGATTCGCCAGCCTGGCGGTGGACAGCCGATGTGCTATGATAATGGCGGTTCTTCCTGTCATTAGATTGACCAGGGCTTTCTGGATTTTCTGCTCGGTCTGGGAGTCGATATAGGAGGTGGCCTCATCCAGGATAATCAACTCCGGATTTCGGGCAAACGCCCTTGCGATGGAAATGAGCTGCCGCTCTCCGCTCGATATGGAGGCGCCGCCTTCGGACAAACGCGTGTCCAGCCCATGGGGAAGTCTTCCCACGATTTCTTTGCAGTTGGCTGCCGCTACAACAGCTTCCAGATCGGTATCGGTAAGCCCTTTGGCGCCATGCAGAATATTTTCCCGGATGGTTTCGGAAAAGAGAAACGGATCCTGGGTGACGAGTGCGATTCTGGATCTGAGCGTCTCGGAAGGCATGCTCCGGATATCCCTGCCGTTGACCTGGATCTGACCTGCATCCGGCGTGTAGAAACGGGTGATCAGATTCATCAGGGTGGTTTTCCCGGACCCGGTCGGCCCGACAATGGCGAGTGTATCGCCGGCATCCATATGAAAGGATATGTTCTTTAATACCGGCTCGCCCTTGACATAACTAAAGCTGATATCCTTGGCTTCCAGGGATGAGATACCGGAGAGGGGTTCTTCGGCAGTCGGGGATAACGGCCCAGTTCCATGAAAGACCCGGGGCGCGTCTTTTTCCGTGTTATCCAGAATTTGAAACAGCCGCTCCGCCGACGACATGGCGTTTTGCAGAATATTGTATTTTTCGGCGATGTCCCGGATGGGCCGAAAAAACATTTTGATATAGGCGATAAAGGCCGTAAGCGCGCCGATGGTAATCTGGTCCGACAAGACGCGAACGCCGCCGAAATAAATGATAATGGCCACAGCGGTGATTCCCAGAATCTCGATAACCGGCATGAATAAAGCAAATACATGAACCTGCCGCATGCCGGCCATATAGTATTCGTGATTTGTTTTCTCAAATTTACGATAATTGACGGCTTCCAGGCGAAAGAGCTGAATGACCTTCATGCCGGTGATGGTTTCGGAAAAGTGGGCGTTGATTTCCGCGGTTTTGGTCCGGATGATGCGAAACGCATCCCTGGCCTGACTGGAATAGTGAATGGAAAAAAATACGACACCCGGCAGCACCACAAATGCGATCATGGCCAGACGCCAGTTCATGTTGATCAAAATGATCGTAATTCCGCCAAGCAGAAATAAATCCTTGAACACAAAGGCAATGACGGATGTAAACATTTCCTGCATGTTCTGAACATCGTTGGTGGTGCGGGTCACCAGCCGGGCAACAGGATTCTGGTTGAAATAGCTCACCGGCATATCCTGAATATGGGTAAAGAGCTTCATGCGAAAATCGTGCATGATTTTCTGGCCCGTATATTCCATGATCACCTGCTGGGAAAAATTGAGAAGAAAATCAAGGACAATGATGCCCAGAAAAATGGCGGCAAGCAGGGAAATACCGGAAAGGTCCTGTTTTCGAAGGGTCTTCAGATCGTGCGTGGAAAGCTTATCGAGCCGGCTGTATGCAATCACGGCTGTCGAGCCGGAAACGGCGAAAAGTTCCGGATAACGCTGTACAATTTCCGCGGCTTCCTTGCCGGCGATATCCACGGTAAGATAACGGGTTTCCGGGGAATGCGACATTTCAATTCCGGTTTTGGGGACAATGTACCGGTCGATGGCAATCTTGGTGAGATAGGGCAGCGAGAGATCCAGAAGGGTAATGGCCATCGCCATGAGGATTGAAAATGCCAGCATCAGCCGGTAAGGGCTCACATAGGGATAAAGCTGCCACAGCAGTTTGATATCATGGGACTGATCCAGCTGTTTTTCTTCAAAGAATCCGGCGTTCGTTTGCATCCAGTTCCTCTTCGATTTTCTGAAGCCGCAATATTCCGGCATAATAGCCGTTTAATGCCATCAATTCGGCATGCGAACCCGATTCCCGAATACGCCCCTGGTCCAGCACCAGAATCAGATCGGCGGTTTTAAGGGCCGATAGCCGGTGAGAGACGATGCACAGCGAGCAGTTCCCGGCCCTTGCCCGAAGGGCCTGTAACATGGCATTTCCGGTTTCCGTGTCCACCTGGCTGATGGGGTCATCCAGTATGAGAAGCGCCGGGGACTGGATCAGGCATCTGGCAAGGGCGATCCGCTGTTTCTGGCCTCCGGACAGGATCACGCCTTTTTCGCCCACGACCGTATCCAGTCCATGGGGAAACGCCTGAATGGTATCCAGGAGCGAGGCCTCACTGGCGGCCTGGGTGATGTCCGCGTCGCTGAACCGCGGATCGCCGAATGCAATATTGTCCCGGATGGTTCCGGCAAATAGAAACGGCTCCTGGGGCATGAGTGCGATCCGGGACCGAAGCTCCTGCAGGGGATAGTCGCGGATATCGATCCGATTCAGTCGGATTGCGCCGCTGCTGACATCATACAGCCTGGGAATCAGGCTCAGCAGCGTGGTCTTGCCGCTGCCCGGAGGACCGGCAATCCCCAGAATCTTGCCGGGTTCCAGAGTGAAATGAATGTCTGCCAGAGCAGGCTGAAGATCCGATTGATAGGAAAAATGCACCCGATCAAATTCCAGCGTGCCGTTCGAAGGCCGGATGCCGGATGCCGTCAGTTGTGCGTTGTCTGTCTTGTCCGCAATATCCGGCAGTCTTTCCATGATCCGGTTGATCCGGTCCAGAGAGGCCTTGCCGCGCTGAATCAGATTGGTTACCCATCCCATGGCCATCATGGGCCAGGTCAAAAGCCCCAGATAGCTGATAAAGGCCACAAAATCTCCCGGCGTGATCTGAGCCAGTATGGTATGACGGCCACCCAGAAACAGAAGGAGCGCCAGGCTGACGTTTGACAGGAATATCATCATGGATGTCAGGGCACCGGTGACTTGCACCAGACGAATGTTTTGGCGGACATACGCACGGGAAACACCATCAATGCGGGCGGTTTCAAGAGGTTCGGTATGATGGGCCTTGACGATGCGTATTCCGGTAAAGCGTTCCCGGACCGCTTCGGTAAGATTCGAAAATGCCGCCTGTACGTCCTGATAGCGCTGATGCATTTTCCTGCTGAAAAACCGGGTCCCGATAACGATCAACGGCATGGGAATCAGGACAACCAGGGTAAGCTGTACATGAATATAGGCCATAAAGCCGATGGCCGCGGCTCCCATGATGATCGAGTCCGTAAGTGCCACCATGCCCATCCCGACGGCCATCCGCAGATGCTGAATATCGTTTGTTGCATGGGCCATGAGATCTCCGGTTTTGACATGATCGAAATACCGGGCGGAAAGCGTCTGTAAATGAAAAAAAAGCCGGTTCCTCAGCCCTTCTTCCACTTCCCTGGCCATGCCGATCAAACAACGCCGCCACACATAGCGAAAGGCGCCCATGGCAAGGGCGATTCCCACAATCTCAAAGCCGTACACCAGAAGTCCGGTTGGGGTGATTGCAAATGCTGTCAGATCGTCAATCACCCATTTGATTATCCGGGGGATCACCAGTTGTAAAAAATCCACAAGAATCAGGCAGGAGATTCCCGTTGCAATGATCAGGCGATTCTTCCGGAAATAAGGCAGGATCAGCTGGAACGATTTCATCTTTCGACTATAAAACAATTTGCGCCAAAGTCAATTCGAATGGTTCCGAACGAAAAGAACCAATTGATTCTCCGTACCGGCATCTTATTGTCAGCAAATGACTTCAAACGGCAATTCGATCGGGGCAATAAAAAGGCAGTAACCGGGGCGTCTTCAGTTGGTTATGACTTCAGCCGGCATGGTTGAATTGTCCTTGTCAAGTACCTCGCGGATTTTGGAAGAAATACGATAAATATCAAATGGCTTTTGAATAAAACTGTTGCATCCCAGCTTTGAAATCCGGGCGGCATCCTCGGACAGGCTGTATCCGCTGGAAACAAGTACTTTCATCCCGGGCTGGATTTGGTTCAAAGGTTAAACGTTTCACTGCCATTCATTTCGGGCATGATCATGTCGAGAATCGTCAAGTGAATTTCATTCTTTCTTTTCCATGAATACTTCAATAGCTTCTTTACCGCTTCTGGCTGAAATGACCTTGTAATTCAAGTTGTTAAGCATCTCGGTACCAACCTCTATCATAACAGCTTCATCATCGACAAGCAGTATGGTCTCATCTCCCTTGAACAGTTTTTCCTGCAGTGGTTGCTATTTCTTTTTGGGCGGCTTTTGCAGAGATTGGAAGATGAATGATAAAATTACTGCCATGGCCTATTTCGCTCTCGACATCGATAAAACCGCCATGAGATTTAACAATGCCATAGGCTGAGGCCAGACCAAGGCCTGTTCCCCGCCCCATCTCCTTGGTTGTGAAAAAAGGCTCGAAAATCCTTTGTTTCGTTTTCTCATCCATCCCGATGCCGGTGTCTTTCACACTGATTCTGACATATTTGCCGGGTGTGTAATAACTGTTTTGAGTTTCGGTTTCTTCAAGGATGCAGTTTTGGGTTTCAATATGAATGCGCCCTCCTCCCGGCATGGCTTGTGAGGCGTTGAGATAAAGATTAAGAAGAACCTGCTCAATTTGCCCCTGATCAACTTCAACCGTCCAGAGGTTGGGTTCCAGATGGTGGTTATCGGCAACCTCTTTTTTTGTACGGCCAAACATTCGAGAACTTTTTATGATCAGTTCATTCATGTTGGCAGGCGTGATCTCGTATTTCCCCCCCCTTGCAAATCCCAGCAATTGTCTGGTAAGGTCCGCACCGCGAATCACATAGTGCTCAATATTCTTCAGTTTTTCGTAATGATAGTGACTTGGATCGGTTTTTAACATCATCAGGGAAGTATAACCCTGAATGCCCATCAGCAGATTGTTAAAATCATGGGCGATGCCGCCGGCAAGTGTTCCGACCGCTTCCATCTTTTGGGCCTGTATGAGCTGTTTCTCAAGCTCCATTCTTTTGGTTTCCGCCAATTCTTTTTCTTCTATTAGCTCCCATAGTCGACGGTTTGAATCCCATAATTCCATTTCCGATTTTTTAAGCTCAGTGATATCTCTGAAAGTACCCACAACGCCAGTGACATTTCCATCAGAATCGATATTCGGCGCGCCGCTCATGTGAAACAGTCGTTCTGAGCCATCTTTGTGCAATATCGAGCCGTAAAAATCGTACCATTCTTTGTTTTTGATCCCTGATTTGATTAAAGACATGGATAAATCGTTTCGATATCTTCTTTTTTTACGAAATCGATAAATCGTTTTCCTTCCACATCTTCTTTCCGATGCCCCAGGATTCTTTCCCAGGCAGGATTGACATAAGAAAACCTTCCATTGGCGTTAATCGTATAAATGATATCCGGGGCATTTTCAGTGAGGGCTCTGAACTGCTGCTCTCTGTTCCGGATCAATTCGTAAAATCTGGCATTATTGATGCTGATTCCAAGCTGGGGGGCGATGCCTAAAAATAGATTGATATCACTCTGATTCAGCGGTCGTTTCGAGTGATGGTTATCCACGGCCAGAATGCCTTCGGACCGGCCTTCATAGACAATCGGAACACAAATAAAAGATTTGACATTTAGTTTTCTAACAAATTCGCGGCTTCTTTCCGAAATATCTTTCGAGGAGTTTCATTAAAGTCGTTTATTAAAAAAGGTTTTTGCTGTTTAAAGGAAACGATAAATGGTCCTCTGGATTTCGGATTGTCCAGATGAAACTCTGTGTTTTTTAACAGAGCTTCTTCATCCGGGGTGTATCCATAGCCAACTCTATAAACCAGACGGGTTCTATCCTTATTAGCAAGCATGATCAATCCACGATCAAAATTCAATCGCTTGTCAACTGTTTCCATCGTGAATTTAAGGAGTTTGTCAATATCCAGAATACTGGAGGCTGCCTGTCCGATTTCCTGAACCAGCATGGCATTGTTATATCTTGCATTGATCTCATCCAGAAGATTATTGCCGAATTGCCGTGATCTTTAAAAATTGACGAAAGTTCTCTTTTTTCCAGATGAACCTGATACAAGGATATGCCCATCACAGCCAGAATCAACTGACAAGATGGCTATAGATACTGTAACTGCTCGGAAGGGTGAAAAAAAAGAATGGGACAGATGATTAAACAGAGAAGGTAGCTGTAAGTTCGATATTCTTTTCCAGATAAACGAAGGTGTGGACTTCCAGGTGATCCTGTAAACACAACGGTCACCGGAAATATGCATACAGGTTGTATGTTCAATCTCAGCCAATTCATTTGTGAATAGCTTGGCGATCCCTTCAAACATTCCCAGCCGATTTTCGACACTGGTAGGGCTTTTCTGTTACACCGGGATTCTGAATAGCTGTGACTTCGACTTGATTGTGTCCGATTTTTCTGGTTTCTAAAGATGAACCCTTGACTCATATGGGGATAATATTTCCTGAGAGCGTATAGGCAGCTGATGGAGTAATAAATCCCAGTGCGTATTGAGATACATTTCCTGCTGCTTTAGAAAAAGGCGTGAATTGCCCGAGCTTTTCTGGCAATATCTTGGATCTCCTGACGTCTTTACAAGAATTTCATAAAACCGATCAACCTGCGTTTGAGTCAGCCAGTGTCCCTCATCCTCAAGCTGGTAGGTGGTAATTCCGGCAGTAATCAAGAATCGGCATGTATATTCAGATCGGGAAGATATACGGCTTATATATTCAACGAAGCTTTTGATGATTCTCGAATTATATAAGGGGATGTCTTCCATTTTTCATCAATCCAGATGTGACTGCTGTCAGTTCGTACTTCATTCTGAATTTTTTTTGCACATAATCCATGAATTGATTCGATATAACGCATATCTCGTGATCCAAAGCTGGTATTGTTTTTCATAGGAAATACAGGATGCTTTGATGATTGATGGCAGGATAAAGGAGGAGAGTGATCTTGTCAAGGTTATACACTCTTCCCAATTTTGGCACTGCAAGAGAAAGCAATTCCGGTGGCAGCCTCCCGAGGATTCGTAATCAGCACTTTGATACAATTCAGAAGATTTGACATATTAATCGCTATATCGGATTGATCAACGATAAAAACAGCTTTAAGATAATTCTGATATAATCAACGAATAAATCCGCCATTTTCTTAAAAAACCAAGGCGTTCGAAAATTTTCTCCAAAGACTCATTGCCAGGGATCAGATTTTCCCGGGACGCAGGATATTCAGCAAAAGACCTCCGGAGTGATGCTTATAAAATTGTTCCAATTCCCATAAATCAAGAGGTGTGCTTTCCCTTAATCATCCATTCCTGGGGAAGGTCCTTCTTAGGAGAAGTGGCAGGAAAGTGTCAGATATGTAAAAAGATCCAATGAACAAGCTTGAGGGTTGTTAATATCCCTTGCGAATCCTCCAAAGACACGGTCGGGGAATTTATTTTCAGGTCGGAAATACAGAGATAACATAATCCATTTGTGCCGAAGAGAATTGATACATGCCATGTAAAAAAAGCATCATTTGCCGTAATACAGCAAAACCGGCAAGCTTATTTTCATTTGGTCTGGAAGCATGATGTTGAATGAGCCAGGTGCGTTCATAGGCTCTGATCATGGATATATGTCCGCAAATCCGTCCGTTTTTGTTGTAGGTAATGTGCCTGGCAATTTCAGGATTTTCCTGATAGAGTTTCCGATAAGTTTCGATGAATTTCTTGCGATGTGCTTGGAAAAAACCATATTTTTCGGGATAAATGAATCCCGCCTGGAAAAAGAATTCCCAGAGGGCATCCATATCAACCTTTGTTGAGACAGAGATTTTAGGGTCTGTGTTTATACCGAGAAGGTGATTGATGCGACTGTATGAATGAATATCCATATCCAGAATGGCAACGCCATACTGGATATCTTTCTCTTCCATCCGCCTGTAGATGATCTGCGCGGTGCAATTGGCAATGAAGATGCCAGCAAGAAGAATGGAAAGATCAGGAATCATCATGCCCGGCATGAATATCTCATCATCCGGTTTGTCGCGGATGGAAAAGCCAGTTGAAGAAATGTCAAAGATATCTCTTTGAATTTTTTTCTTTATAAAAGGATGGTCAAATACTGCGGTCAGGGGTGGGTTAATTTGACGTCGGGGGTTGCGAATTTTTTTTGCTGGAAAGCGGCTAATATGCAGGCTTTCCGAAGCAAATACGATTTCCTTTGATATATCATGATCATCTTGCCAGCGGATACATCTGCAAGACTCGGAATAAATTGTTGTCTCATTCGAAAAGAAGGCGAATAGAAACAGGAACATCTGGATTGAACCAGCAATGATGTTGAAGTGTTTCCGAGCCTGTTTTGATGCGAAATGCCGTGGAACTGAAGTCTATCAACTCGCCTGTGACTACAAAATCACTTTGTATCAATACGGCTGTTACGCCACTGCAAGGATATCTCTGGGACTGGCGTTGATTCAAAGCATGGCTTCTCTCGGGCAATTCGATGGTGAAGCTGTCATTGTCACTCCACAACAGGCTAAAAGGAACGATGATCATGTGTGGATTGGAGATGATGACAAGACAAAGGGGATGGTGTGATTTTAATTTGTATTGAAAATAGGATTCATCCCATCGGCAGGTCAATTGATTGCCGAGACAAGGTTCAGGGTGGGCTTTTACGAGCAGGCTGTTTTGATAGACCGGATGTTTCAAGAGAATAAACAGCGGGCTACCAATGAAATGATGATGATTGATGATATTGATCAGTTTCTTCTGATCGATGGCCTTTGCGGCCTCGAAAGTCCTGAACAGGTCAGCATGCTGAAAAAATCGTGGGGGAGTGAATTGGTTTTCCTTACAGCGATTCTCATTGGCTTCACTATCCACGCGAATGAATTTCCTCTCTCATTGAACTCTTTGAATCTTTTTGGATCTGTGATAATTAGCCTATATACAAATACAACGCTTGTGTGTCAAGATAATTAAACCACAAGATATTGTGGATATACTGCCAATTCCTGTTATTGAATCTCAGAATGCCTGATTATTTCGAAATGCTTCGATCTATTCATTAATCTGCTTGGTATGATTTGACAAGTTTTGAAAGAAGTGATGGAATCCCACAGACAATTACTGAAGACGTCTGATTTTTATTTAATGGAAAATGCGGAGGAAGCATTCAGGCTTGAGATCAAGACTGACCCGGAAGCGGTTCGACAACAGGCCCTCTGGTGCGGTGTCAAGCCTGGATTGCGCGTGCTTGATCTCGGGTGCGGCTCCGGGAAAACAACAGCGATTCTTCATGAAATGGTTCAGCCGGGAGGAAGCGCTGCCGGCATTGATTTTTCAGCGGATCGTATCGCTTACGCAAAAAAGCATCATGGCCAATTGCCTGGAATTGAATTTTCCGTCTGTAATTTTATGGAGCCGTTATCGGGGATCGGTCAATTTGATCTTGATTTGGGTTCGATTCGTCCTGGAGTATTTTCTGGCTGAAAGTCAGGCCATTGTTGAAAATATCAGTCACGCTCTGAAACCGGGCGGTGTACTCTGCTTGCTTGATCTCGATTATAATTGTCTCAGCCATTATCAGTTGCCCCCGATGATTGAAAATCTTCTGCCAAGGCTCATGAAGCGTCTGGAAGAAAACTTCGACTTCGACGTCTACGCCGGTCGAAAACTCTATTCATATTTGTACGATCAGGGGTATCAGGATATCCGGGTCAACCTTGTGGCGCATCATTTGTTTTACGGTGAGATAAAGGCCGGCGATGTTTATAACTGGATGAAGAAGATCGAGGTCAACGCAGACCGTTTCAGGGATTTATTCGATGAGTATCCCGGCGGAAGTGACGTCTTTTATGCATGATTTCAATCAATTTTTAATTGACCCCCGGCGGTTTACCTATACGCCTTTAATCCTTTGCAAGGGGCTGAAGCCCCGGGATGCTTCAGCAGGATAGGGGGCTGAAATCCCTATTCTGCTCTTTTATTGCCGGCAAATTCATTGGCTCAATAACCAATCATCCGGATGGAGCGATGACATCATTTCAAAAACTGCTGCTCACTGAACCGCATGTCTGTCCCTGGTGGCTCGCCTATACATTCGACAATCCATTTCGAAGGCTTTTTCATAAACCGGAGACGATTTTCAGCCCTTATCTTAAAAAAGGGATGACCGCAGTGGATCTGGGATGTGGCATGGGATATTTTTCCATCGGCATGGCCCGGATGGTCGGAGATACCGGAAAGGTCATTTCCGTGGATATTCAACAGAAAATGCTGGATATTCTTGAGAAGCGGGCATCAAAAGCAGGTGTGGGGCAGCGGATTCATACCCATTGTGCTACCCCGAATAACATCGGTCTGCCCCGTCAATCCGATGGAATCGATCTGGCGCTGACTTTCTGGATGGTGCATGAGACCCCGAACATCGAAAACTTTGTTGCCGAGGTTTATTCTCTCATTAAGCCCGGCGGGAAATACCTTCTGGCGGAACCCAAAGGCCATGTCACTCCGGCGCATTTCCAGCGCATCACGGACTCTGCCGTTTATGCAGGGTTTCATGTTCTGAACCATCCCCGAATTGCCCTGAGCCATGCCGCCTGGTTTCAAAAATGAATAAACGCGGGCCGGAAGCATTTCGGCCCATCGTGCTGGTTTCCGGCATTTGCCGGAATGGCGGTATCTGATAACTGCCATATCTTGGGGCGGCAGGTAATATGTGTCATGCCCGATTCCGAGTCCATCAATGATGCATATGTGAATTTATCCGTTTATGATCTTCCCGAATCAGATTCAGCAGCTCTTCGGCGGATATTCTGCCGGCAATGTCCCCGCCTTGCAGCAGGGCTCCGGCCAGATTCCGCTTGCGCTGATGCAGGGCGATGATTTTTTCCTCTATGGTGTTCCGGGCGACCAGCCGATACACGGTCACCGGCCGCTGCTGGCCGATGCGGTGGGCACGGTCGGAAGCCTGGGCTTCCACGGCCGGGTTCCACCAGGGATCCATGTGAATGACGTAATCGGCCGCAGTCAGGTTCAAGCCAAGCCCCCCTGCTTTCAAGCTGATTAAAAAAACATCTCCGTCACCGGCCTGAAACGCGTCGATTTCTTTTTTTCGATCCCGCATCGCGGTTCTGCCATCCAGGTAGCGATATCGAATCCGTTTATGATCCAGAAGTTCGCGGATAAGGGTCAGATATCCTACAAACTGGCTGAATACCAGCACCTTGTGATTGTTTTCAAGCAGATCCGACACCAGCTTTTCGAAAAGATCCAGCTTGGCGCTCGGAATATTGCTGGCAGGCTGAACCAGCCTGGTATGGCAGCAGGCCTGACGAAGTTTGGCGATTTCGGCGAACACGCGGAACTGATAATCCCGTTCTGTGGTGGTTCGGCCGGTTTCGATCTGTTTCAGGGCATTTTTCCGAAGAGATTCATAAAAAGCCGCTTCTCCGGGATAAAGGTCCACCTGAAGCATGATTTCCGTCAGGGGGGGAAGCTCCGTCAGAACCTGAGCCTTCATCCGCCGCAGCATAAAAGGTTGAATGATTTTTTTAAGTCGATCTCGAGCCGCTGGGTCCTGTTGCCTTTCAATGGGATCTGTAAATGTGGTGAAAAAATGCCGGGCAGATCCCAGCAGTCCGGGATTGATAAAATTAAACAGGGTAAAGAGCTCTCCCAGACGGTTTTCAATCGGTGTTCCGGTGGTGATGATTTTGAATTTGCCTTTCAGGGTCATGGCAGCCCGAGACCGTTTTGTCTTCAGGTTTTTAATCACCTGAGCCTCGTCCAGGACAACCGTTTCCCAGATTTTAGAAGACAAAATATCGGATGCAAGCGTCAGCAGCCCATAGCTGGCCACCAGGACATCGTGGGGTTTGATCTCCTGAACGGCTTTTTCTCGGTGGTGATCTTCCAGTCGAACCACATTCAGCGTGGGCGCAAACCGGTGAATTTCATCATACCAGTTCAAGCAGACAGAGGCAGGGGCGATCACCAGAGAAGGGCCGTTCGGCGCCCGCTCAAGAAGAATCGCAAGCACCTGGATGGTTTTCCCCAGTCCCATGTCATCCGCCAGACACGCCCCGACCCCCCAGAAGGATAGGCGGGACAGCCAGGTGTAGCCTTCTATCTGGTATTTTCGAAGCGTTGTCTTCAGACCCCCGGGAATTTGAGGAACATGTGCGCTGACGCCCCTGATGCGGCCAAGCAGGGTTTGCCATGTTTCGTCAACTTCCAGGTGTGTCAGATTCTTTGTGATGCCATCCATCGTCAAAGCGGCAGCCGGATGAAACCGAAGCGTCCGATTCTTGACCTCTGTAAGGGCGCCAATAGCTTTCAGCTGGTTTATCAGATCCGCTGTCAATGCCAGAAACTGATCCGATCCAAGCGGTAAGAATCGCTTGTGCATTTGTGGAATCATGGCAACCAGATCTTTTAATTCAAGGATCATGGTGTCATCCCCAACCAGTTCTCCACTGATTTCAAACCAGCCTGATTTGCCCTTTATCCGCACCCGAAGATCTGAAAGCGACATTTCCCGGGAGATGCGCAGTTTTTCACCTTCGGGCCATTCCACAATTACACGGCTCTGTTGCTGAAGGGTATTGAGCTCAAAAAGAATTTCCAGAAAAACATGCGGATCGGCAATCAACCATTGCCAGTCGGGGTGCGGAAACTGTGCAAGGGTGGGGCAAGCAGCCGTGACATTGACGGCGTTTTCCAATTCCAGGGACAGGTTTCGCTGCAACTGATACGACTGCCCGCCGATATCGGTGATAATCCTTTCAGCGCCTTCTCCGGGTTTCAGTTTGATCCCGCTTTGCGTGAACGGCTGAACAAAAATAGCAATCCTGAATCCGGATGAACACGATGTCAGATGAATATGCGGCAGTGGATCCGGGTCGATCTCAATCATGGATGCATCGGCTCCGCCGATGTCCGAGTGCACCACAATCACGGAGGACATAGCGGCAATGGCCTTTAAAACGTCATTTCTGGCTGAAACGGGGATAAAAAGCCCGTTATTGCCGATAATGTCGGCAATCCGCTGCTGTTCGGCGCTGAGGCGGACAATGCTCAGGCGGCCGGGAGGCTCATGTGTCACGGCAATGCGATGTTCGATCATTTTCGGGGAGAAAGACACGACGAACGATGAGTTCAGGGATTCTACAAGGACTTTAGGTTCTCCCCTGACAATTTCAATCGGAAACGCCGGTTGATCGGCCAGAAAAACCAGCGGGTGGCCAATCAGCGCCGGAAGTGCCTTGTCCCAGTCAATAAAATACCGGAACACGCGGGCATTGTGTTTAACTTTTTCTATACTGGAACAAAGAATCTGATCTTGCCGGGTCATATATTCCAGTTGCGGATTGTTGAATAACCGGCCCAGTGGAAGGACTCTTCCCGGAGACCAGGTTCCGGAAGCCGAGCGTTTCTGCTCCCTGGGAATGAGTTCAAGATGCCGATCCTCCAGCCGGATCATCCATGTCAGGCGAAGCGCTCCGGGTTTGATACGGTTTTGCGATGGGGAACTCAGAGAATAGGTAAGGGCATGAAGGCGTGTTTTCCATGGTTCATCCGGTTCGATAATGGTCAAAAGCGAGTGAATGCCACATTCTGCCTGCATGCGACGTACGTAATCCGTTCGGTCCTTATCCGGTGAATGCGCAGAATTCAATAATGCCGCGCATTCCAAAGCCAGCCAGTGAAGTCCGGCTTTTTTTGCCCGGGTGAAAAGCTGGGACACCCGCTCACGGGAAGCCGGATCCAGGGAACGGGCAATGCCATATTCAGAAAGGGCAAAAAAATACGCTGTCAGCGGATTTTTTCCAGGCCGGATTCCGGAAAGGATCATTGGCGGCAGCTTCGATTTCAAATTTCTGGATAAAACAGATGGCTTGCATCAACGCAAAAAGGGAGTTCAGATCTTTTCCATGAAACCGGTTGGATCGGGCAGATTTAAGGGCGGCATCCATTTGATCAAACAGAGAACTTCCCGCCTGTTTTAAAAGCGCCAGAAGATAGAAAATACCTGCCAGGCCCTTAAAATATTCGCTCTTGTTTTTAGTCAATTTCCGCAGCTGATACAAATCTGTCTCAAACTGTTGCACAGCGGTTTTCCCGTCACCTTCCAGAAGAAAAGCCCATCCCGAAAATCCGCTCAGGAGCGGCGATACGGCAGTTCCTGCAAGAAGCTTTCTAACGGTGGTGATTTGACCGCCTAGGAGCAGTCGCGGGATAAGGTGGGTATAAAATTCCGCCCGGTCGCTGTCGGGCAGGAGTTCGAGAAACGCCGGACTGATGCTGTAAGCCAGCGCATCGGTATCCGAATCCAGAGAAGACAGGGTATGTGAAAAGATGGCGGTCAAGGCGAAGATCTGAATATCAATCGGCAGGCGGCTGAACCAGCGGCGGTCAAATGGATTCTGAAACACACGAACAAAGGGATCCACGAAACCGGAATCCTGAGCATACTGGAAAATCAGTTGCTGGTGGCATTCCCGGATAAGCGGCAAGTTCAGCGAATAAATGCCGATGCGTAAATCACGCACCAGGCGATGGCGATGCTGTTCTGAGCCTGCCGGATAGCGGTAATAATCAGAAAATGGCATGATATCATGAACCGCATCGACCAGGTCCTGAAAATATGTCGAATCCGGACGTTCGGCAGCCTGCCGGATAGCTATTTCCATGAAATCTGAATGGCACTGGAACCGGTCCGTCAGAAGATGTAATTCTTGAAGGTGCTGTAATAACAGACTGATGTCTTTTAAAGATACAATCCGGGGATACCGGGTTGCCAGACATGTCCTGCGAAAACAACTGTAAACAACCGGGGCGGTCGTGGGTTCATAGATCACGGCGCACAGGTGAATCAGGGACTGTTCCAGGGCGGGAAGATCCTGATAAACACCCCAAAGGTTATTCCGGACAAGTTCTTGCTCGAACATGAAATACCTCTCAAATGATTTTTTCATTACAGCCGCACGCAATACCTGTCAACTCAAAAGGCTTGACAGGTATTTCATCCGTGGTTCATTATCGAGACAGGTGCACTGCGGTTCCATTTTGAATTCCCGTGCTTATTTTCTTTAATAAGTCCTGATTCCTGATTCTGTAGCGATGCAGCAAGTGAAATCTGCATAGGGTCAGTATTTTCAAGGCAGTGTTGTCTTTGAGGGAAATGTCCTGAAAAACGGTATTTTCAGTTGAAAAAGGAGAATATGCCATGACAGAGAAAGTCGTTAAAACCGAACAGGAGTGGAAAAAGCTGCTGACGCCCGAGCAGTTTCACATCATGCGGGAGAAGGGGACTGAGCGGGCTTTTACCGGCAAGTACGCGGATCATCATGATCATGGCGTTTACCGCTGCGCGGGTTGTGATCTGGATCTGTTTTATTCGAAAGACAAATTTGAGTCCGGGACCGGTTGGCCGAGTTTTACGACTCCGGTTGCTCCGGAGAACATTGAGTCCCTGACTGACAACAGCCTGTTCATGACCCGGACCGAAGTCCTGTGCATCCGCTGCGGGGCGCATCTGGGTCATGTCTTTCCGGATGGCCCTTTGCCGACCGGCCTGCGTTACTGTATCAATTCGGCAGCCCTTGAGTTTGCGGCAATCGCCGCAGATGGAACAAAACCATTGGAAGCTCTTGCCGGTAAAACGGAAAAAGCCATCTTTGCCGGCGGATGTTTCTGGTGCATGGAGTCGCCATTTGAAAAACTGCCGGGGGTGATTTCGGTGATTTCCGGATACACCGGCGGCGTAAAAGAAAACCCGACATATGAGGAGGTGTCGTCCGGAGGAACCGGACACGCGGAGGCTGTTGAAATAACATTTGATCCTGAAAAAATCGATTATGAAAAACTGCTGGAAGTTTTCTGGAAGAATATCGACCCGACCGCAGTTGACCGTCAGTTCGTGGATGTCGGAACCCAGTACCGGGCGGCGGTTTTCTATCTGAACGACCAGCAGAAAAGACTTGCCGAAGCATCCCGGGAAAAACTTCAGAAAACCGGCCGTTTCACCCGGCCGATCATGACCGAAATCAAACAGGCTTCCGTGTTTTATCCGGCTGAAGACTACCATCAGGATTATCACAAGAAAAATCCGATACGATACAATATCTATCGCAATGGGTCCGGAAGGGATCAATTTCTGGACAGTATCTGGGGCAAAGACCGGAAATAAGGATGCTTAACATGGCACGTCTCGACCAATTGCCTGAACCATTGCGCTCTCACATTGCAACACTGCCATGTCCATTGTTTGAAACATCGACATGGTTAGCCGGCCCGGTGCTGTCACTAACAAATGATAATGAAAACATGACATGCAGCGGGGCCTTTCATGGACGACAAATTTTTCTGAGAGGATAAAATGTGATGAAACGGGAAAAAAGCGGAAAAATAATCGTCAAGGTTGTCATGTTAGTTCTCATCGCGATAGGCATCGTCGTCTTCCGATATTATGACTTGGGACAATACCTTAAACTGGAGTACATCAAGTCGTCACAGGATAAATTTCACGCCCTCTACCTTTTGCACCGGTTTAGCGTCATTGCCGCCTATATGGGGATCTATATTACTGTCGCCGCCCTGTCGCTGCCTGGCGCCGCGGTGCTGACCCTGGCAGGCGGCGGGCTGTTCGGTTTGGCCGTTGGAACCGTGGCCGTCTCTTTTGCCAGCACCATCGGGGCCACCCTGGCCTGTTTGTTCTCTCGCTTTCTCTTGAGGGAATGGGTCCAGAACAAATTCGGCGACAAGCTTGTGACGATCAACGACGGCATTGAAAAAGAAGGGGCTTTTTATCTTTTTTCGCTTCGACTGGTACCGATTTTTCCGTTTTTTGTCATCAATCTGCTCATGGGGCTTACCCGCATGCGTCTGTTCACCTTTTTCTGGGTGTCTCAGATCGGCATGCTTGCCGGGACCATTGTCTATGTGAATGCCGGTAAAGAACTGGCCAAGATCAATTCCTTGTCCGGCATCCTGTCTCCGGGCGTTTTGATCTCCTTTGCGGTGCTTGGCCTTTTCCCGATCATCATGACAAAACTGCTGGCGCTTTATAAGCGGAAATCCGGATACTGATCCCCGCCTTCGCGCCGTCAGACCGGCTGGACGGGGCTTGTGGCCAAACTTATCCAGCAATCGGGGACAATTTTTTCATAGCAATTGGACGGATCATGCCGGAACCACTTCGTCAACCCCCTACGATGCTTAGAAAGAAAAGGAGCAGCAAGTCCATGAAAATATGTATACATTCGATTTCCATCACCTGCATGGCCGCATTTCTTCTGGCCGCAGTGTCAGCAGCCTCGGCAGGCGTTGGTTCGGCCCAGGCGTTCGACCAGACGTATGAGAGCTATGACAAGGTTTTGAAGACAACCGTCGCGGATGGCCGCGTGAACTATAGCGGCCTGAAAAGTGCCCCCAAAGCACTGGAGTCTTATCTGGACAGTGCGGCCGGGGTCCCGGAAGAACAATTCAACTCATGGACGGAATCCCAGCGATTGGCGTTCCTGATCAACCTTTACAATGCGGCCACATTGAAGCTGATTATTGATCACTATCCGGTCAAGAGCATCAAGGACATCGGCAATTTCTTCAAGGGACCGTGGGATCAGCCTGCTGTAAAACTGTTCGGCAAGACCATCACCTTGAACCATCTGGAGCACGGCATCCTGCGCAAGCAGTATAGCGAGCCGCGTCTCCACATGGTTCTGGTCTGTGCCGCAAAGGGCTGCCCTGCTACTTCGCAACGAAGCTTACCATGCCGAAAAACTGGATGAACAGCTCAACGACCAGTCCCGGCGATATCTGCTTAGCCCGGCCGGGCTGAGCATTGACCGCGAGAAAAAGGTTGTCTATTTCTCATCGATATTTAAGTGGTACGGGGAAGACTTTATTGCCAAGTACTCGCCGAATGCCGGATTCACCGGGCTCGACAAGACCGAGCGCGCAGTTGCAAACTTTTGCAGCGCATACCTTGTCTCCGCAGACAGTGACTTTCTTTCGGCCGGAGGGTATCGGTCAAATACCTGGATTATGACTGGTCGTTGAACGAGAAATAGAAAAACAGCCGTAGATAAATGCAATCAACAGATTGAGCATCGGAGGGATATCAATGTCAAAAGATGAAAATGATCAAAATATATTAAATCCGTGGGACAAGTATAACCAGCAGCTGGCAGTCGCACGTTCATCCGGCCGATTGGAAGAATCCGAAACCCGCATCACGCTACAATCTGGTGGTCATCGGCGCCGGAACCGCAGGGCTCGTATGCGCGGCGGGAGCAGCCGGCCTGGGGGCAAAGGTTGCCTTGATCGAGCGTCACCTGATGGGGGGCGACTGCCTGAATGTCGGCTGTGTGCCGTCCAAGGCCTTGATCAGCGCATCCCGCGCTGCCGCTGCCGTGCGGGATGCCGGAGAGTTCGGGGTGCACGTTCCGGATGGCGTGAAGGTTGATTTCGGGCAAGCCATGGAGCGGATGCGCCGGTTGCGGGCATCCATTGCCCCGAACGACTCCGTCAAGCGGTTCACCGACCTGGGGATCGATGTGTTTATCGGCGCGGGGCGATTTGTCGATTCCAGTACAGTTGAAGTCGGAGGCGAGCGGCTGTCCTTTAAAAAGGCGGTCATCGCCACGGGCGCACGGGCTTCGGCCCCTCCCATCGTTGGGGCTGGACGAAGTGGCGTATCTGACCAATGAAACCCTGTTTTCCCTGACCGAGCTTCCCAAGCGGCTGGCCGTCATCGGCGCAGGGCCCATCGGCTGCGAAATGGCCCAGGCATTTGCCCGTTTCGGATCGGAAGTGTTTCTGCTGGAAACCGTTCATGGCATCCTGCCCAGGGAAGACAGCGATGCCTCGGCCCTGGTTCTTGAATCCATGGTCAAGGACGGCGTCAAGCTTCTTTGCTGCGGCAAGGAGTTGAAGCTGTCCAGGGCAGATGGCGGCGGGATCCGCCTGGTCGTTGAATCGCATGGCAAAGGATATGATCTCGTGGTTGACAGGCTTCTGGTCGCGGTGGGGCGTTCCCCCAATGTCGAGAACCTGGGGCTGGAAGAGGCGGGCGTGGTCTACACGAAAAAAGGCGTCCAGGTGAATGATCAGCTTCAAACAACCGTTCCCAATATTTATGCGGCAGGGGACATCTGCTCGCCGTATCAATTCACCCATGCAGCCGATTTCATGGCCCGCATCGTGATTCGAAACGCCTTGTTCTTTGGCCGTGCCAAGGCCAGTGCGCTGACCATTCCCTGGTGCACCTACACGGAGCCCGAAATCGCCCATGTCGGGACTATACGAGAATCAGGCGCAGGAACAAGGGATCGAAATTGATACATTCACACGGGAATTACATGACGTCGACCGATCGATTCTTGAAGGCCGCACCAATGGTCTGGTGCGCGTGCATGTTCGCAAAGGCACGGACCGGATCATCGGCGCAACGATTGTTGCATCCAATGCCGGAGATATGATATCCGAGATTACGCTGGCCATGACAAACGGTCTGGGACTTAAGCACATTGCCGGGACCATCCACCCTTACCCGACCCAGGCCGAGGCGATCCGGCAGGTTGCGGACGCTTACAATCGCACGCGGCTGACGCCGATGGTCAAGAAACTTTTTTCAAGGTGGATGGCATGGTAGCGGTGACCGGATGGCGGATTGTCTTATCAAACAACAACCCGAGAAGAGGGAAAACATGACGCAATCCTATTATGAACCCAAGGACCTGGCCGACTTTCCGAATATCGGAGAGTTTGCTCCGGAAGAAGCGAAAAAATTCTTTGATTATTATGCCCAGGCCACCGGACCGGGCAAATTGACGGAGCGGGAAAAGTCTCTGATCGCGCTTGTCGTTGCGACCGTGCGGCATTGTCCCTACTGCATCGATGCCTACACCAACAAATGCCTCTCGCTGGGGGTGGACAATGACGAGATGATGGAGGCCGTCCATGTGGGCGCTGCCATGGTGGCCGGAGATGTTCTGGCTCATGCGACACAGATCCGCAAAATCATCCGGAAAAAAGGAATGTAATGCCGATGTCGAGACAGATGGCGCTCTTATCAGAAACTGCGGCGGAGAATCGTTTTCCACCGTTATCCGCAAATCAGGGATTTCTTCCTTGTGCGCAGAGGGAATCGAGATTCTTCAGATGAACATCACCCGGCAATGCAATCTCAGTTGCCGGCACTGTCATGTGGAGGCCGGTCCGGACAGAAACGAGAGCATGGACCGAAAAACCCTTGAACTCTGTCTTCTGGCAGCCGATACACACGCTATCGGGACCATTGACGTTACCGGCGGTTCGCCGGAGCTTCACCCGGATCTTCCCTGGTTTCTGGAACAGGCTGTCCGGACCGGCCGCCGGGTCATTGTCAGAAGCAATCTCGTCATTCTCCAGGATTTGAAATATGCTTTTTATCTGGATCTCTTCGCCCGCCTGGGCATCGAAGTCGTGGGCTCCGTTCCGGACTACCGGTTGGATCGCGCCGAACGCCAGCGCGGGAAGAGCACGTTTCTGCAGGCCATAGCGTCCATCCGCGAGCTGAACAAAAGAGGGTATGGCATGCCGGGCAGCGGGCTAACCCTGAGCCTGGCTCATAACCCCTCCGGCGCCTACCTGCCCGCGGGCCAGGCGTCTCTGGAGCATGAGTACCGGTTTCGTCTTCGGGAAGCGTATGGAATCGAGTTCAACCGCTTATTCTGCCTGACGAACTGTCCGGTGGGCCGCTATCTGGAGTATCTGGTCAGCAGCGAGAATTTTGATGATTATATGTGTACGCTTAAGAAATGCCTTCAATCCCGCCGCAGTGCGAAATGTGATGTGCCGGACCACGCTGTCCGTGGGATGGGACGGTCGCCTTTTTGATTGCGATTTTAACCAGATGCTGGATATGTCCGTGAACAGCGGCGCGTCAAAGCATATCCGTGATTTTGATTTCGATAAGCTGGCGAGCCGGGAAATCATGATTATGAATCATTGTTTTGCCTGTACGGCCGGCGCGGGGTCCTCCTGCCAGGGAGAGCTGGCCCCCTCATAGGGAAGCGAAAAAGGGTGCGGGTTTATCTGTTCGATTTGTTCCCGTAATACTTCCGGTAAAAATCATCGCAGTCGCCGGAAAGACGCCCGAATCTTCTTTTGATCAGATAAAGCGCCGTCAGGTAGATAACGTTCCGGAAATTGGAGCCATATCCGGCACGCTGCCACATTCTGCTGGAAGAGATCACGCCGCGGGGGATGAAGAGGACCGCGCCGTCTTCTTTCATTCGAAGGGACAGCTCGACGTCTTCCATCAGTTTGATGGCCGGAAAACTGTCCGCGAACAAGTCGCGCCTGAAAAACTGGGCCTGATCCCCGAATGAAATGCCTGAAACAACAGCCCTGAATCTGTTCAGAACCTCTATCCAGCGCATCCTGATCCGTTTGTCGTCATAGATGGCGCCGAAACAGCCGCCGACTGCGCCGGGTTTGTTGCGCAGCGCAGCGAGCATGCGGGAAATCGTGTCAGGCAGAAGCCGCGAATCCGCATGGAGCACCATGACGATGTCATGCCGCGCATGGCAGACGCCTGTTTGCGATCTGGATTCCCCTTCCGGGAGCTGAAGAAAAAAGCCTGACCCCGGAAAGGGTTTCCACGATTTCGCGGGTGCGATCCGTTGACCCGCCGTCAACCACAATGATTTCGGCGGGTTCTCCCGCTTTTTGAACGGAGTGGATGCAGTCCCCGATATTTTTTTCTTCATTGCAGGTCGGGATGATTACCGAAACGCCGCGGGCGGCCGGAAAACGGGCAGTCCGGATTTTCAGGGGTGTTCCCATCACTGTCTTTCCAACATGACTGAGCACTCCATGGAAACCGAAATCCGACGGAAGCGAGCTGGTTGCCGGACTTGATTTCAGGACAACGCGGAGTTTGAGGGAGCCGCCTCTTTTTTTGCCATGGACTTGCGGAGTAGGTCCATCTGCAGCAGGGCGTCATATACGGGTTTATCTTTGAAATACTCGGGAATGCTGTAGGATATGATGGAGACGATCATCAGCGGCAGCAGCAAATCATAGGCACCAGTCATTTCCAGTATCAGAATGGTGCCGGTGATGGGTGCTCGGACAATCGCCGAAAAATATCCCGCCATTCCCAAAACTCCCCAGACCGTGAAGTCAAACGCTGCGGTCGGATAAATAGTGAGCACGACATACCCGAAAAATGAACCGGTCAATGCGCCAAGTAGAAGCAGGGGGGCAAAAATGCCTCCAGGGGCTCCGGTACTGTAGCTGACCATGGTAAGGAGAAACCTCAGGATAAAATACAGTAGGAGCTGAGGGGGCCCGACTGCATTCCGCAATACTTTTTCAGTGAGGTCCCCGCCGGTTCCCAAAGATTCCGGCAGCACAAGCCCTATCAGTCCGAATCCGATGCCGATGGCGCAAGCAATTAGAATTTTATTTAGTAACGTGAAGCGCTGGAAATAATCGGATGCGCCCAGAAGGGATTTGTTGAATAACAGGCCAAGATACCCCAGAAAAAGTCCCATCAATATAAAAAACGGGAACATGCCGAGCTGGGGATATTTGAATATGGTAATATGAAAAACAGGCAGGTGGCCCATAAGCAAACGGCAAACAATATCGGCGGTCACGCATGCGACAAAAGCGGTTACCAGTACAATGCGATTGAAGCTGTTCTGTAATTCTTCCATTACAAAAAAAACCCCTGCAAGGGGCGCATTGAAGGCGGCTGCCAGGCCGGCGCCGGCACCGGCTGAAATCAATATTTTCCGTTCAACTCGGTTCGGGGCAAGAAGATCTCCAAAAATCTTAGCGATGGCCGCTCCCATTTGAACGGTCGGCCCTTCTCTTCCCAGAGCCAGTCCGCTGCCTATTCCGATGACGCCTCCGATGAATTTTACAAAGAGAACACGCCAGGCACGTAGGGGGAAAAAACCTTCCAGATACCCCTTTAAATTGGGAATACCGCTGCCGCCCGCATCCGGGGCGAATTTGGCTGTAATAAACACAACCAAAGCAACGCAAACACCAAAGAGTATCGCCGGTAACGGCCAATAATAGAATTCATGGGATTTTGCAAAGGAGATAAACGTATTCCGCAGTCTTTCTGCATAATCCAGGCTGATACGAAAACCGACGGCAGTCAGCCCGGCAATGAGGCCGATTAATAGGCCTTTCAGTGACAGGATTCTTCTTTTAAGGATGATTCGGGACTGCTCCGATGGCGGATCTGGATGACTCTGCATTATATTTCTTTCATTGGCGGAGAAAATAACTAATTATAGTTATCTTACAGGACGTTGAAGATCTTCTCAAGTTCTTTATTGCGGGCATAAGGACAATGCCGATATTTCCGATAGACCATGCGAGATGGAACAAAAAGAGATGCCGGTGATATGAAGATTGATATTGTGTGTCAATTAAATTTGGATTACAAATTACGGGGAGCGGGATCGGTAATGAGGGAATGATGCTGCAAAATGCAGAGGCTTTTAATGGGAATCCGGCATTGGGAATGCCAGAGCATTAAAAAAGACACGGGCGATAAAATGAACGAGGAAGAGGATTCACTGACCCGGAAAAGCCGTATGAGGACAATTATCAATATGATTGCTGGCACGGTGATCATCGCCGTTCTGGTTGTTGCGGCAAGAATCTTTGATTCTACAACAGTTTATTTGCGATGCGTTGTTAAGGATATCCGGTCTGTTGGCGACGGTTGCGGTTACGGTGTTTGTCACGCGTCTGGCGAGAAAAGCCCTGTCATCGAGCATTTCTCCGTGAACAAAACGTACACTGATAAGTCTCCGATGACGCATCATGACAAACTGATCCTCTTTACCCGGTATCCGGAGCCCGGGACCACCAAGACGCGTCTGATAGCCGCACTCGGCGCCGACGGCGCCGCAGAACTTCACAGGCAGATGGCGGAGCGGGCTGTTGGCGTGGCGCGCGAGTTGAGAGCAATGACCGGCGTTGCCGTTGAAATAAGGTATGACGGCGGCGATGATTGCAGAATGCGTCAGTGGCTCGGAAATGACATGGTGTATGCCGTGCAGACCGGCCTGGACCTGGGCGAGCGGATGGACCATGCCTTTAAAGACGGGTTTGATCGGGGATATGACCGGATTGTCGTTATGGGCTCGGACTGCCCGGAGCTGACGGCCGGGATCCTTAAAGAGGCGTTTCAGTCGCTGGATCGCCATCCGGTGGTGCTCGGGCCTGCCGCTGACGGCGGGTATTATCTCATCGGCCTGAAACAGCGGTTTCCCCGAGTTTTTCAGGAAATTCCCTGGGGGACGGCGTCTGTTCTGGAATCGACCCGTAAAACGCTCTTGTCCCTTGAAGTTCCCTTTGCGCTGCTGGAGCGATTGGGTGATGTGGACACGCCGGAAGATTTGCATATCTGGGAAAACTTTCAAAAAACACGGATCAGCCGCGACAACTCTCTTTCCGTCATTATTCCGTCACTGAACGAATCCGACCATATCCGGCAAGCCATTCAAAGCGCCCGTAGCGGAAATCCGCTGGAGGTCATCGTTGTAGACGGCGGCAGCTGTGATGGGACGGTTCAACTTGCTGTCAAATCCGGGGCAACGGTCATTCAGGCGCCTCGGGGCAGGGCGGTTCAGATGAATGCCGGCGCCGAAATTTCACGGGGCCACCATCTTCTTTTTCTGCATGCCGATACCCGTCTTCCGGACAGGTACGCGCTTTTCGTTAGCGAAATACTGAATGATTCGGCGTGCAGGCGGCGCGTTTCGTTTTGGCGTTGCGCAGCCGTTTCCAGGACGGAGGCTGGTCGAATGGATGACCAATTTCCGCGCGCGCCATCTTCAAATGCCTTATGGCGATCAGGCGATTTTTGTCCGCAGGCAGGATTTTATGGACATGGGCGGCTACAACCCCCTGCCGATCATGGAGGACTACGAATTTATCAGAAGGCTGAGGCGCAGAGGGCGCATCGTGATCGCGGGTGCAACTGCCATGACCGCCGGCAGAAGGTGGCTTGCGCTTGGCGCGCTACAAACCACGCTGATCAACCAACTGGTCATTTCAGCCTACCATTGCGGCGTTGCGCCTGAAAGGCTGGCCATGTTTTATAGAACACGAAAAATAATGAGCCCGAAAACGATTAACGCTTTTAAGGAGGATTCACGCCGTGAGGTATCCCAAGGAAGTCGTTCTGAAAGAAGGAAAGGAAGCTGTCATTCGTCCGCTGGAAAAACACGATGAAGGCCTGCTGGTCCGGTTTTATGCGGAGCTGCCGGAGTCCGACAGGTGGTTTATGCGATACGACGTGCTGGATCCGAACGTGATTCGCAAGTGGGTGGATGGCATCGACTCCGCAACCGTGTTTTCCATTGTTGCGGTGACGGAAGATAAAATCGTGGGACATGCCGGTCTTCATCTTCGGGGGTTTGGCTGTACCCGGCATGTGGGAAGAATCCGGGTGGTGATTCTGCCGGAATACCGCCATATCCGCCTGGGAACCTGGATGCTTCTGGACTTGATTCAACAGGGCATGGACAAGGGCCTGGAAGAACTTCGGACCGATCTTGTTGTCGGGGTTGAAGACCCGGCCATCGAAGCGGCACACAAACTGGATTTTTTCGAGCGGGGTGAATTGAAAAATTATGTGAAGGATTCGTGCGGCAATTTGCACAATCTTGTTATCATGACCAAACGATTGCACAAGAACTGGGGGGATTTTTAAGCGCTGCGGACGGAGGTGCGGTTAAATGGATGAAACAGCGTCAACAACAATCGTTTGGGAAACGCCAGTTGGACGGATTCTGATCCGGTCGTTCTGCAGCAGGGATGAAATTCGAATGTGCAGTTTCGACAGCCAGTTCGGCATTCATCCGCATTACAAATCCCTGTATACCCGGAAAGAGACGCTGGAAAATATCGCGGACTTGCCGGATGCCAATGTTGTATTGGCCTTGATCGACTATCAGCACATCATCGGTTTCGGCGTGCTGGTTCATCCGGAGCCGGATGAACGCTGGTCTGAGCTGGGTCCTGGAATCATGATCGAGATCAAGGCGATTGAGGTATGCCGGGACTGGCGATCCACGGGAATAGCCCGCGGCATCGTTTCGCAGTTGATGAATCATCCCCGGATTGAAGACATGATCGCCTATATGGTGGGGTATTCCTGGACCTGGGACCTGGACGGTGCGCTGAAAACCGCCCAGGAATATCGTTCCATGCTCATCCGGCTGTTCGGACCATTCGGGTTTCAGGAATTTCAGACCAATGAGCCCAATATCTGTTTGAAACCGGAAAATATTTTCATGGCAAGAACCGGAACTGCCGTTTCCAAAGAGGTCCAGACCCGGTTTAAATGGCTCCGTTTCGGCGTGTCGCCATAAAATGGCGTAGAGCTTTAATCGGCAATGATGGCTATTGTGGAGTAATCACGCGTGACTTTCATTATCCGCAATTGCCGGCAGGTAGATGTCCACGGTTGTGCCCTGATTGACTTCGGATGCGATGAAAATAAATCCGTCGTGCTTGTGAATGATGGAATATACGGTGGTCAGCCCCAGCCCCATGCCTTTTCGGGGTCCCAGTTCCTTGGTGGTGTAATAGGGATCAAATATCCGGGGAAGATGTTCGGAAGAAATTCCATGGCCCTGGTCCTGGATCATCAGGTGCAGGTAATTGCCTGAAGAAATCGGGTGGACCGGAAGGGGCGGATCGCCGGAAGCCACGATGTTTCTGATTGCAACACGAAGCTTACCCCCATCCGGCATGGCTTCGACCGCATTGGTCATCAAATGGGTGAGAGCATATCGCATCTGATGCTCATCCACGTCAATATTCCATATGCCATCGGGCAGGTCAAGGTCCACGTCAATATTCGGGCTCGGAATTCCAATAACCTGGGATTCCTTGAGCAGCTTAAGGATCGAAGTCCTCTTTTTTGAAGGGTACCCGCATTTCGACAGGATGATGAACTGCTGGGTGAGCTCTTTGCCCTGGTTACAGATGGATTCAGCCTTTTCAAGAATTTTGAGGGCTTTATTTTCGGGGTTGAGTAAAAGCTGGGCCAGGGAAATGTTGCCCATGATGGACATCAGCAAATTGTTGAAATCGTGGGCGATTCCACCGGCAAGAGTTGCCGTGAATTCAAGCTGCTGCGCTTTAATAAAATTTTCCCGGGTTTTTGATTGTTCGGTCACATCGTAAAGGGTACAAAAAACAGATTTGGCATTGTTGCTGGTGGCCCGTCTCCTTAAAACCGCTAAAATAAACCCGGGTCAAGGATCCGTCTTTTCTGCGAACATTGATCTCAATGTCCCGGATTTGTTCTGAGGAGTCAATGGAAGTAAAATAAGCGCGGAGCTTTTCCGCATCCAAAGGCGGCAGCAGATCATAAAAGGAAGTGCCTGGAACATCCGCTTTCGTGTAACCCAGAAGTTTTTCCCAGGCCGGGTTAACCGACAGAATACATCCGGCGTCGTCCAGCGTCAGATACGGTACCGGGGCCTTTTCGTACATCAGCCGAAACCGTTTCTCGCAGGATTTTAGTGCATCCTGGGTTGATTTAAGATGTTCCTGGCCCGTCATTCAGAGGGTTTCCTCATGAACGGATAAATTATAATCTTGCAAAATGGTATATCACCTTGATCAAAAGCACGCCATGGTCTGTTTCGGAAAGTATACAGTTATTTATCGAAAATGACCACAGGAATATCTTCAAAAGATTATATTTTGAATTTGATCATCCGGAAACCCGAATATGAAACGGCTGAAGATCTGTCCGCTGCATCCATTCAATAGGCATCCGTTAAGGGGTGATGGATTTTCAAAGAATTCCGTCGCACGTCACAGTTCAAAATTTCCGGTTTTCAGTTCACTGTCTGACAGACAGGCCATCACATTGGCTCTTGCTGTCTGAATGTGTTTTCGGATGGTCTCGATACTGCCGATAATGTCCTTGTTCCGCATCTTCTTCAGAAGCAGATGGTGGTCTGTGTTAAAATTTTCAATTCTTTCCAAATCATAATTGTCGAGTTTTGCCCGCAGGTAGATGTGCTCCAAATTCATTTTCAAGTGCCATTTAAGAATTTTGTTTCCGGACATTTCAGCGATCTGAATATGAATGGCTGCATCCAGAAATATTTTTTTTCTGTTGTAGTAAGGTGGTTTGTAATTTTCAAATTCAAGAATCTTTTCTTCGAGCTTTTGATAATCCGCTTCACTGGCTTTCAGGATAGCCTGCTCCACGGCATATGTTTCAAGCGCATCCCGAACCCCGAATGCATCCCATGCCTCTCCCAGGTCCATACGCCGGACATAAAATCCCCGGCGGGATTCTGAAACTACCAAACCCTGCTGTTCCAGTCGATTCAAGGCATTGATAACCGGTGTTCTGGACATTTTCAGCATTTTGGCCAAATCATCATAAACCAGTCTCTGGCCTGGAACAAGCTTCTGATCAAAAATCAACTGTTTGATATTCCGATAAGCATCCTCGATGAGCGTATTGGAATCCTTTTTTGTTTTTGCGTCCATTCCGCTTTCAACTACAGCTAAATTTTTCATTGTATTTTATAATATTCCCAAATGTTTCAATTCTATCCGGGTTGATTCCGAATGAATAGCAGGTATGGTGGACAGGCGGCTAACAGCATTATTCTTTGGAATCTAGTCGCAGGCCCGGTGAATATAACAAACATCTTCCGCCAGAGCTTCATCACGATACAGCTCACCAATTGGAGATGTGACTTCTTCGTGCTCGATCTGACAGTTAAACGGTATATCAGTCAGGACGGATTTGCCTCGTTTCCCACTGTACAGAAAAGGAGAAATAAATTAATTATATATCCTTGTTTTGTCAATTTGCAGATAAAAACAGTTGCTGGTATAAGCCACGGACTTTCTAAATAAACAACTCCAGACGGCGTATATATGCCGATCAGGATGGGTTGGGTGGAACTATGTTCGGCAATGCATTGGCAAGGATTTCATCAACAAGCGAATAAGGATCATTTTGATAAGACTGCATTACATTGCGGATTTCGGCCCGTTTTTCATCAGTCAGCCATTCAGTTTTGAACCATTCAAGGATCCGGTTTCCCATAAGATCTGTCAGCTCCTCCATGGCCAGTTTCTGCTTTCTGGCAATCGATTTCTCCGATGAAAGGGTCGCCTGCTCCAGCCTGTCAACCAGGGGGACAAATCCTTCTCCCAGGGTTGCGCTGGTTGTTAAGATCGACATAGCGGAATTATCCGGATTGTCATCGGATATCAGCGCTGCCTGAAGATTTCTGAGCACCTGGTTTGATTCGATCAGATCCGATTTGTTCACAATATAAATATCGGCAATCTCCATGATCCCCGATTTTGAATATTGAATGAGATCTCCCTGGCCGGGAGCACATACCAACAATATGGTCTGTACCGCTCTGGCGATATCGATCTCATCCTGCCCCGCACCGACCGTCTCGACAAGGATATAGTCTTTGCCAAACGCGTCCATAATCCGGATCACATCACGGGTTGCCTGATTGAGCCCTCCGATTCCCCCCCTGGACGCCATGGAACGGATGAACACGCCGTCCAGGCAGGTGAGATCGTTCATGCGGATTCGATCCCCCAGGAACGCGCCACCGGAAAAAGGGCTTGAGGGGTCCACAGCGATTACGCCGACTGATTTCCCCCTTTTTACCAGTTCACGAACAATCCGGCCGGTAACGGTACTTTTTCCAGAGCCCGGAAATCCTGTAATCCCCACGGTTTTTGCATTGCCCGTAATTCGTGAAATACATTTCATGGCATCCAGCCAGCCGGGTTTCCGGTTCTCAACCCCAGTGATGATGCGGGCCATCGCCAGGGAAGAACCGGCTTTCAATCCTTCGAGTAACTCGTTCCAGTTTATGACATTTCTCACATATCCATCCAGTCATGCGCTTGAAATCAAATACCGGGTTTTTCCGGGTTCTTCACCGTTTTGAAATGGGCCCCCTGTTAATACAGCGCGAAAAGTGACGCCCGAGTTCGCAATAAGGATTCCCGGCAAAAAATTATATTTGCAACTTGCCGACTTTGCTGGCTTTGATGTATTTCATGCAAAACCTGTCCTTGTTTACCAACGATTCAGAGGCGATAATCAAGGCGTTCATGCACGCATCGGTCGGGTCCATGATTACAGCATCCAGACCGGCCGCTATGCTCATTACCACATAGGCACGATTAAGATGGCGGCGTTCCGGCAAACCATAGGAAACATTGCTCAGCCCGGATACGAAATGGAGTCCTGCAAATTTTTTACCCAGAGCTGTGATGATAGCCAGTGAATCCAGAACCGCATTCGGGTCGGTGGCCAGGGTCCGAACCAGCGGGTCAAGATATATTCTATCTGCAGGAATATCCCCCTCAATGATGCTTGAGACAAGTTTTTCCCCGACTGCAATCGCCTTGTCTTTTTCCGTGGGGATACCGTTGTCATCAAGACACAGGGCAACAAGACGGGCATTGTATTGCTTGGCAAGGACGAGTATCTTATTGTATCGATCACTTTCACCACTGATCGAGTTAATCATTGCTTCACCCTTATGTACTGCCAGACCTGCTGCCAACGCCTTTGGATTCGGACTGTCGATACAAACTGGAAGACTTGTTGCCTCCTGGACAATCTTTATCATCCATGCCAGCACTTCGGGCTCTTCGTTTGGATCAAGAGTCCCACAATTTACATCTATATAGTTCGCTCCGGCCTCTGCCTGTTTCACCGCTTCCTGGGCGATCGAATCTTGATCTCTTGTCTCCACAGCCCGACGAATCGATTTGCGTGAGGAGTTAATTTTTTCGCCGATTATAATCATTTGCGGTTCCTTACTGTATTGGTCGTCTGTTGACGATCTCAGTGTTTAAGCGTAGATTTCTTTGCAGATGTTCACACCATGGACAGCATCGGATGCAACGTAATCCGCACCGCAGAATGCTCTCACCTGCTCGTTGACCGGGGCACCGCCAATAATGGTCTTGACCTTCTCTCTCAAACCTTCTTTCTCAAGGGCTTCAATAACCGTCTTCATTTCCAGATAGGTGAAGTTCAGCAGTGCACTTAAAGCAAGAACAGAGGTCCCGCTCTCTTTGACGGCTTCAATAAATTTTTCGCAAGGGACGTCGACACCAAGGTCGATGACCTCAAAGCCTGAGCCCCGCATGAGGGTGGCGACAATGTTTTTTCCGATATCGTGGATATCACCTTTTACCGTTCCCAGTACAACCTTCTTTTTGGAATCCTGGTTTGCTTCTCCCTGAAGTAACGGGTCAAGCTTGACCATAACGCATTTCAGAATTTCCGCTGAAAACATGAGCTGGCTGATAAAGTAGGTGTTTTCGGAAAACAACTCGCCGACTGCCACCATTCCCTCGTTCAGAGCATCAATGATTTGCAGAACGGGCTTTTGTTCCTCTACATACTTTTCAACGAGGCTATATACTTTCTCTTCCTCGAGATCTCTTAAAGCTTCAGTTAATTCCTCCATGATATTCACCTTTAATTTTTGATGACATATGCTCTTAGAATACCCACTGCCACATCCAGTTATAGGCCATGGCCTCCAGCTGTTCCCATGGTTTCTGTATCATCATTTCATCGCCTTTGACGCCGCCCAGTTCCTTGTTCTTCACTTCCCATGGGGTTGTTACCGTCTGCGGCTTCAGTGCAGGCACATCTGCTTTTTCCGTATTTAATTCCCGTGGGGTGTTGACTATTGTTGAATCGTAAACCCCGAACTCGAGCACAGCATCAATCAAGGCCCGGAGATTTTCCGGCTTGGTGTCATACGGAAAGCAGCATCCACCGGAAATGATATAGCCACCGTCTCGACCGACAGTCTCAGACAGGTGTTTCACCGATTCCCTCACTTTTTGAGGTGTTCCTAGAATGAGGTCAGCGTTATCGACGCCACCGGAGATACACTGGTAACCGCCGAGTATTTCTTTTGCTTTGTAGATATTTCCCGGATTATCGATATCGCAAAGCACCTTCCCCTTGGGTAATTCCCGCAACCTGTGCAGGTGAGCATCCCAATTGCCCTCCAGGTAGGCCCGTACCGTGTAGCCTGCGTCAATCAGGATCTCCAGGGTCTTTTTGAACGATGGCCAGTAAAACTTGTCAAACTGGTCAGGCGACATGAACATCGCTTTGTGGGTTGGAACGAATATAGGATAACGTTTGAATGGATCTGCGGTGGAAAGGGCAAAGTTTGAGATTTCATGGACTATCACGTCACAGGCCTCTATTACTTTCCCCGGCTGGCGGAAAAGGTCCATCATGATTCCGTTGAGACCTCTCATGGCGTCCCCAAGGACGTCAAGAGGTGCGAGGAAAACACCAGTCATGGGCTGTGGCATCCCGAGTTTTTGTTCGAGTACCATACCGCGATTACGCATAACCTGGCCCATCTGCATCTGCGCCATTCCACCCTTTAATGCGGCTGTGAAAGCACGCATTGAGCCCGGCTCAGCAAATTCGCTCAGCACCCGTGGCAGAAAAACTTCATAGAGAAACAGTCCAGGATTTGCGATGAAGCGTTCATATTCATTGCTTTTCATGTACTCTTTTTCATTGAACTGTATTGGGATCCTGGGTGCCAGATCGCGGCCCGGTATAGAAAAGGTCTTACAGCCGATCGCGTCATAAAGGGGTCCATAGAACCGATTATTTCGCAATACATCGATTTCCGGAAAAGCATTGATAAATGCCTCTTCGGCCTGTAGCCATTTTTCAGGATGATAGATCGTTTCCTGATGGGTATTGCCGGAGTAGATTTCGGCGATATTGTTGGTGCCTGGTGCTATCGGGATACGGTCTGTCGGTTGCAACGCAATCGCAGCCTGATACCGGCCAAGTCTTCTATTGAATGTTTGTTTCGCGTTGTCAGCATCCATTGTTTGTCCTCATTGTTTTGGTCCATTTGGCATCTCTGTTTCATTGGCTTTCAAAGCTTTGATTGTTACCGGGTGTGCGCCTTAATCGTTTTTTTCATTATTCGCTTTTTCGATTGGACCTGACAGGCTCCACGGTTTTTACAACTAAATTATGAAGAGCAGAAATCAGATTTTTTACAATATTCAAAGGAGGGTAGTGATCAATATTTCATTTCACCGTTTTCAAGTTCAATGCGGATAAGGCGAAGCTTCAGATCAAGCGTGTCCAGTCTCTGGTCCCTGCAGTTGGAATCATTAAAATCAATCCAATAATGGTTTTTTCTGCAGCGGCCTTAAGTCAATGACATTGACGCCATTGGCTTGATAAAACAGACAGAACAGTCATGCAATGCTACGGTAAATCATCTCATTCATGCAAACTGTTTTTACATGACGCCTTACATATTGAAATGGTTAGGTAAAAATATGGCTATTTGCGGAAACACGACTATCAATACCGTCACAATCACCAGTGCAGCCAAAAACGGAAAAATCCCTTTGAATATGGTTTCCAGTGGTATCTGCGGGGCAATCCCTTTTATGACAAACACATTGACCCCGACCGGCGGCGTAATGACACCCATTTCTGCAATCAGGACGATGATGACGCCAAACCAGATGGGATCAAAATTGAGCCGCTGAATCAATGGGAAAAAAATGGGAATGGTCACAACAATCAGTGCCATGGAGTCCATAAAAAAACCGCCGATAAAATAGACGAAGATAACCATCCCCATGATCAATATTTTGGGAATAGCCAGTGAGCCGACCCAGTTTGCAAGGGCAAACGGAATATTGGATATGGCCATGAAATGCCCGAAAACAGTCGCGCCGGCAATGATAAACAGGATCATGACCGAGGTTCTCAACGCTTCCTTGCAGGATGAATAAAACATGGAAAATGATATTTTTCTTCTGGCGATGCCGATAATCAAGGCGCCGGCAGCACCAATCGAACCTGCTTGTGTCGGACTGAACCATCCCAGAAACAAGCCGCCGATCGTCAATGAGAACAGGATGATTGCTTCACCAATCCCTGAAAATGCCCGGATTTTTTCCTTCCAGGTGGTGCGGGGGCCGGGAGGGCCATAATGTGGATTTCTGGCGCATAACAGGACCACCGTTACGATAAAGGCCAGCGTCAACAGAAGCCCCGGAATGATGCCGGATAAAAACAGCCTGCCGATGGACTGTTCGGTTAAAATCCCGTAAATGATGAAAATCGTACTGGGCGGAATCATGATCCCGAGGGTGCCGGCAGCAGCTACTGCACCTGTCGCCAATTTGTCGTCTACCCGTATTTTTTCATTTCCGGCAATGCGATTCGGCCCATGGTGGCGGCCGTGGCGGCGGTAGAGCCACAAATGGCTGCAAACCCCGCGCATGCCATGACGGTCGCAATGGTCAACCCGCCGCGCATTGCGCCCACCCAGACATGATTGGCCTTGTAAAGCCGTTCGCTGATGCCAGAGGCAAAGGCGAATGACCCCATCAGAATAAACATGGGGATGACCGAAAGGGTGTACGAACTGAACGTATCAAATATATCATACGCAAGAAGGGTAAGGGTGGATTCAACGCCGCTCAGCGTAAAAAAACCGAGGAGTCCGACCAGCATCATGGCAAAAGCAACGGGCATGCCAATTAAAAACAGAAAAACCATCAAACCGATACACAGAATTCCTACGGTCTCCGGGCTCATGACAATGTCCTTTGTGATGTTAGGGGCAAGAAAATGGCATAGTTATGCAGCATGACAGTAAAAATACAAATCTAAACCCGAACCGTTTTATCGAAAAACAGCTTGAGAATTTTGACACAAAATTCGATACATAGCGGTATCATGGCCAGCGTAATACCGAAAGCAAACGGATAAAGCGGGATATGCGCCGTCGGGCTGACTTCTCCCTCATGATAAACCTGGTAGCCATATACAGCCAGACGCCAGCAAATGAGCAGAAAAAGAATCAGGCAGAGCATTTCAATGAAGAAAAAGGTCAGTTTTTTTATTGGGTTCGGCATTTTCATCAAAAAAAATTCCACACTGACATGACCGCTTGCGATGAGGGTTGACATCGCACCAAAAGATATGGCAGCAATCTGCGCCATCATGACCATGTCAATTGATCCCGGAACCGGCATCAGAAAACACTTTGGCGCCGACAACATCCGTGAAGGTGATGGCCATGGTCACCAGAAGCGCCAGAACGCCGATTGCTTCCATCGCCTTGCTCAGTTTATGATTGAATTTTTGTACGGAATCGATCGTTTTCATGAAAGAATGCATCATCAAGGGTATCCTCTGCCTGTTCCATGGTTGTTGAAATATCCCCCCTTGAAAAGCGATGGCAGGGGGGATATCCAATTGCAGGGACGCATCACGGTTTCTTCAGCGCAATTCAGAAGGGGCGCATCTCTTTGGGCCCGGTAGCGGAAGGAATTTTTAGCTCGATTTGTTTTTTTGTCCAGTAGTCATTTCTCTCGGCCATGTATTTCAGCCATCCCTGGATTTCATCTTCTTTGAAGCCGGCGATTTCATCTTGCTGACATAATCAACCGTAACGACTTCGGCGGTTTTCTGCCATTTGTCGAATTCCTCTTTTGACAGATCCGTAAATTCCACGTTCTTTCCTTTGCAGCCAGCATGCCGTCAATATCGATCCCATTCCAGAGCAATGGCAGTCTTTCCGAGTCTTCTCCGGCCAGTTCATCGAAAACAGCCTTGACATCCGGCGGCAGGCTGCTGTAGCTGCGTTTATTCATGACCACATAAAAGGTATAGGTGGAGCCGACATGCCAGGCATTGGTCACATATTTGGCGACTTCCGCAAACCGAAAGGTTTTCAGTGATTCCATGGCCACATATGCGCCCTGTATCACGCCTTTGGACATGGCATCGTAGGTTTCAACGATGGGTGTCGGCGCGGGTGAGCCGCCCAGTGCCTTCACCACTTCCCCGATGGGTCCGGGCGCGCGGATGGTCGATCCCTTCAGATCATCCATTGTTTTCACCGGTTTGGTCAGAACCAGAATGCTGGGGCCATTTGCGAAGAAAAAGAGGGGGGGGACTTTATCCCATTCTTTCGGGGTAAACTTATAGTAAAAATCATTGACCACATGGCTGGCCACCCACCCACTGGGAAAAGCATGGGGCAGATCGCAGGCTTCCGAGACCGGCGTTCGTCCGGGGTTATACTGAATATGCGCCAGACCGATATCGGTGATACCGCTTTCAACGCCCTTGAGCATCCCGGGGCCATTCAGCAGTGATCCGCCCGGAAAGTATTGAACCTTAACTTTGCCGCCGGTCCGCTCTTCAAGATCTTTGATAAATTCCTCACAAATTTTTGATTGCTGAGCGACAGGGGGAAAATAATTCGAGAATTTCAGGTTGATGACCGCATCTTTGGCCTCGATTGGCTGGTTTGAAATCAGAATGCCCAAGCACACAAACACTGACACACCCAGATAAAACAATACACGGCTTTTTTTCATGATCTAATCTCCTTTTCGTTGAGGTTCGTACTGATCACTCTCTGGTTGATTCAAGTCTTCACACCGGCCTATTCACGATATAACAGCATAGCGTCTGAGAAAATTATTTGTCTTATTGCGATTTAACATGCTACGGTTTTCCATTTTTGATTCTCGTCAATCAGGCGACATTCATCAGACCAGTCGCAGACATTGCCGATCTGGTCCGCTGTCTGGAAAATCGCGGATTTGATTTCACAGGATTTGCCCTCGACATTGACTTCAAGATCGGCGACATATGTGGTTTCAAACTTCAGTTTTTCGATCAACTGATCCAGAATCATATTGATAATGGGACAATTATACGGTTTGATGCCGGTTTTGAGCAGCTTTGCCTCTTTGGGAACGTGAATGCATCCGGCGACTTTCATGTACAGCAGGATATTCTTGCCGCCAATGGAGTACGATGCATCTTGGATCAGGCCGGCAGACACCATTTCCCGGATGCAGTTTTCGATGATGTCTTCGGGTGTTTTTCCACGGATGTTCCGCGATTGAATAAAATCGATGCCGCTGAATTCGGTCTTCCAGGCAGCACAGTCGGAGAGTTCGTGATAGAATAGCTCCTCGCTTCTCGCCAGCAGATCATTAAAATAAGCGGTTTTGTCCATTATGGCCTCTCCTTGTTTCCGAATTTTTCCCAGTAGACCAGATCTTCCAGCGGATACTTGGGCCGGGGATGTTTCCGGTCTTCTTTCGGCCACCCGATCGCTACATAGCAGATGACTTTATACTCACTCATTCCGGTTGGAATATTCAAAATTTCCTTGAATTTGATGGCATCGCGGGTAGCGGCCACGGGTCCGTGCACCCAGCAGGCGCCAAGCCCCAGAGAATGGGCTTCGAGCAGTATATTTTCCGTTGCCGCCGACAGATCATACGGCACATCGACCGAGCCGACCTGGAGATTGCCGATAACTGCTATGATTACCGGTGCCTGTTTGCAGAATTCCGACACTTCACCCGAATACATGAACCGCAGAACCTCGGCGCGCTTGACCGGGTCCTGAATTTTTTCGAACCGCTTCTGCATGGTGCCCAGACAATACCAGGCGGTCATCCGTTTCCCACTGCCGGCCCTCGAAAGATCGCCGATTTTATTCTTGGTCTCCTGATCCCGAATGACAATAAAGCGCCAGGGCTGATAATTTTCTCCAGTAGGGGCCCATCTGGCCGCTTCCAGAATCTTATCGATCATTTCATCGGGGACGGGATCGGGTTTATACCGCCTGATACTTTTCCGGCTGCTGATGATATCCAGAATATCTCTCATGACATATCTCCTTAATCACAAATGCCCTTACTGAATCATTATTTATCCAGCTTGAGTAATTTTTTGGCGTTTCCTCCCATAATCATTTCAATTTCTTTGGCGGAAAAATGAAACTCCGTTTCCGGTTCCGTAAAGGCTTTTACCCAATCTTTCAACGGGCACATCAGATTCGGGTACAGGGCAACGGTTGCAAACATGACTTTATCCGCGCCGGCAATGTCGATGACATCCCGAAGCCACTGGTAAAAACGGGCTTTGGGCCATTTTTTGTAGGGTTTTTGCCACAAGGACAGATCCACATACACGTTTTTAAGCCATGCGGCCGCCTGAACGGCTTCCTGCCACCAGGCAAAATCGCCGCAGTGGGCAAAGATAAAATCGACTTCCGGATATCTGGCTGCCGCACTGGCAAAATAGGCAGGCCGCGAATTTTCCCATCGCAATGCGACAGACGGCGCCCCGCCGGTGTGCACCATGATGGGGATGTTCCATTCGGCAGCTTTTTCGTAAACCCAGTAGCAGACCGGATCATCGGGCATGTATCCCACGCCGGCATGGAGCTTGAACCCTTTCATCCCCCATTCATGATAGGCCTGTTCGCAGTGTTTTAACGCGCCTTTGCGTCTGGGATCGATGGCGATGAACGGAATAAACCGGCCCTCGTGCCTTCTGGCAGCATCCGCGTACATCTTGTTGGCTTCAAAAATGTGAACCGGCGGTTCGCCGAACAGCAGTCCGTAATCCACGCCAAAAGTGACGGATATATCCACGCCTGCCGCATCCATTTCTTCAATAATATTGTCTCCGGTCGGATCGACCCAGGGACGAACGACCTTGTCCGTAAAATCCCGATCCGATATTTCGATGCCGTGGGTTTTGCGGTACATCATTGCAAAGCTTTTCTGCGCGCCTTTGATATAGTCGCCCTGAACGGTCCCCTTGATTACCATGTGCCGATGAACATCAATAATCATCTTGAGCTGTCTCCTTGTTTTTGAGTGGTCTTCTTGAAATCTTTGATTGTGATTCGTGAATGGGAACCCGTGCCTCTCATCCCTCATCCATGATATGTTCAATATAGGTGATGATCTCTTTCAGCAGTGTTCCGGGCAGAAACACCTTCCGGACTCCCAGGTTCAGGAGCACCGGAATGTGAGGCTTCAGAATAATCCCGCCAACGACCACAGGCAGGTCCGGTCTGCCCGCAGTTGCAAGCTGCTGCATCACCTTGGGTACCAGTGCCAGATGATCTCCGGAAAGAAAGCTGATGCCAAGGACATCCACATCTTCCTGAACGGCTGCATTTACGACCATGGGAATGCTTTGCCGGATTCCGTGTAGATGACTTCCATACCGGCATTTCTCAGTGCCCTGGCCACAATTTTGACGCCCCGGTCATGGCCATCCAGACCGATTTTGGCGACAAGAATGCGAATTCTCTGATTATCCATTTTTAAGCTCTCCACTTTTCAGGACTAAATTGCGGTCTGGGCCGGGTATTCCCCGTATTTTTGTCGCATGATGCGGCAGATTTCACCCAACGTGGCATAAGACTTCACCGCATCGATCAGAAATGCCATCAGATTTTCATCCCGATCGATGGCAGTGGCCAGGCGGTCCAGGCTGCGGTCCACATCCGAAGAATTCCGGCGGCGCTTCAAATCGGCAAGTTTGGCTTTCTGAATGTCTTCGACTTCGGAGTTGATCTCAAAAAGATCCTGTTCACCAGCATCATCTTTCTCAGGCATCTGATACCGGTTGAGTCCAACGATGATGCGTTCCCCGGAGTCTACCCGATTCTGAAAAGCCACGCTCGATTCCTGAATTTCCCGGCAGGCGAATCCGCTTTCTATGGCGCCCAGCATGCCGCCCATGGCATCGATTTTATTCAAGTAAGCATTGGCGCGCGCCTCAATTTCCGAGGTAAGGGATTCAACATAATAGGAGCCTGCAAGCGGATCGATGGTGTTGCATAGACCGCACTCATCTGCCAGAATCTGCTGCGTTCGCAGGGCGATTCGAGCCGAATCTTCGGAGGCAACGCAAAGCCCTCGTCCCAGCACGCGGTATGGATCGCCTGATGTCCGCCCAGAATACCCATCAGCGCATGCATGGTTACCCGAACGATATTGTTGATGGGCTGCTGCGCTACCAGCGTTGATCCGCAGGAGCCACTGAAGATGCGAAACAGGTAACTTTTTGGATTTTTAGCGTTAAAGCGCTCTTTCATCATCCGGGAGAACAGTCGGCGGGCTGCCCGATATTTGGCGACTTCCTCGAACAGATCCATGTAGCAGCCCAGGCTGTATGACAGTCGCGGGGCGAATGTATCCACGTCCAGACCCCGGGACTGGGCTGCTTCGATGTATGCGATGGCATCTCCGATTGTAAATGCCAGTTCCTGGACGGCCGTTGCACCGGCTTCTCTGAAATGGTAGCCGGCAATATCCAGGGTATTCCACTGCGGAACATGTTTCATGCAGTATTCGACAATATCCAGTACCAGTTCAGGCTGGGTTTCGGCGGGAAAATGTAAGTGCCGCGGGCGATGAATTCCTTTAAAATATCGTTCTGGGTGGTCCCTTTGAGTTCGTTCCGGGAGACGCCCTGTTTTTCGGCAACGGCGATATACAGGGCCAGCAGTATGGGGCTACGGCGTTGATGGTCATGGATGTCGATACGGTCTGAGAGGAATGTCTTTAAAGATGGTCTCCATATCCTCCAGGAATCTACCGCAACCGACTTTCCCGACCGCGCCTTCACAGATGGGGTCATCCGAGTCATAGCCGAGCTGAGTCGCCATATCAAATGCCATGGATAGTCCCACCATGCCCTGGTAAGAAGAAACCGGTATCTCTTATTGGTGTCTTCGGCCGTCCCAAACCCGCATAGTTGCGCATGGTCCAGTGCTGACCCCGATACATCGTGGGATATACGCCGCGGGTATAGGGGAATTCGCCTGGAAAACCGATATCCGCACAGTAATCCTGAGTTTGATTTCCAAAGGGGTGTACAGTCGTTTTACGGGGATACCGCTTTCAGTTGTAAATATCTCCTGTCTTTCGGGATTCGATCCAATACTTTTTTGAGCGTTGTTTCTTCCCAGGCGGTTTTCTGTTTATTGATGTCTTCCATGGCAGGTGAGGCTCCTTACAAAAATGCGTCAGATCATGTTTTCGGCAAAAACATGGATGGTCCTGCTGAACGGTGTTTCCGAGACCAATTTTTTTTCATTTTATATTTAATTAAATGTAAAACCGATGTCAAGATAATATTTTCATATCCGTTCAATATTAACAAAAATTCTTTATAATCATTATAAAATACTTTGATTATATGAAATATAAAATTTATTAAAAACACTTGACAGCACCAAAATAATAAAATAATTTAAAATAAAAAATATTTAAAAACGCATTATTTAATTAAATTGGACATCTTACAGGGGATAATTATGATCAGGCGGATTCATCATATTGGAATTGCCGTAGCGGATCTGGAGGGGGCCAGGGGTTTTTGAAAAAATATTTTGCCTGTCTTCAACGGATGCCGAGATTTTTGGAGAGCTTAATTTTTCTTTTATTCCCCTTGACGGAACCAATCTGGAACTGCTTCATTCCACAACACCCCAGGGCGTCATCCAGAAATTCATCCAGAAAAAAGGTCAGGGCGTCCATCACCTGACATTTGAAGTAGATGACATCCAAGCGGAACTCAACCGCCTCAAGGCTTCCGGTATAAGCCTCATCAATGAAGCCCCCTACCGCAACGCCCATGATGAACTGGTTGCCTTTTTACATCCCAAAAGCACGTATGGTGTTCTGATCGAGCTGATTCAGGGGAAATCCGGCACTTCCTGACCACAAAAGCCGTTTATGATCAAAGCAAGGGGGAAATGATGATACCGAAAACATGGGATCTCGAACTGCTCAAGCTTAAGACCAGGGAAGAAGAGGCATTTCAGGGAGGCGGCGCGGAGGCTCGCCAGCAGCACTTGCGTAATAAAGGCATGATGACGGTCCGTGAAAAAATTGAGTATTCTTGACACCGGCAGTTTTGTTGAATTGAACATGCTGGCGGAACATCAGTGCCATGATTTCGCAATGGAGAAGAAGAAATTCCCGGGCGATGGTGTGGTTACCGGCCATGGTAAGATCGATGGCCGAAACGTGTTTATTTTTTCTGAAGATACGACTGTTCTGGGCGGTTCGACCGGAAAAATTCACGGGGCAAAAATCCATTATATTCTCCGGCTGGCCAGGGAAACATTGACGCCGGTCATTTGCCTGTATGCATCTGCCGGCGCACGGATTCAGGAAGGCATGGATAATGTCTACGGCATCACCGGCATGTTTTATCAGAACGCCTTCAACTCCGGCATCGTTCCTCATATTGCCGCCATCATGGGGGCCTGCACCGGCGGAGCGGCCTATTCGGCTGCGCTCTGCGATTTTATTTTTCAGGTCAAGAACACATCCCATGTTTTTATTACGGGCCCGGCGGTGATACGGGAAGTTACCGGAGAAACCGTGAGTTTCGAAGACTTGGGCGGCGCTACGGTTCACAGCACCAAATCCGGCGTGGTCCATCGGACCGCAGAGACAGACCGCGACTGCCTGGATCAGATCAAGCAGCTTTTTTCCTATCTTCCCGGAAAACAACACCAGAAAACCAGCCTGCCGCAAAAACAGCGATCCGCTTGACCGTGAAATTCCCCAATGACGGAGATCGTCCCCATTGCCATGAATAAAACCTATAATATGAAACTGGTGATCCAGGCGATTGTGGATAAATCGGAATTTTTTGAAATTCAGCCGGATTTTGCCGCGAACATCGTTGTCGGTTTCGCCCGTCTGGGGGGCGGGGGAATCGGGATCGTGGCCAACAATCCCGGGGTGATGGGCGGGTGTCTGGACATCGATGCATCTGACAAGGCCGCACGGTTTATCCGAACCTGTGACGCGTTTAATATCCCCGTCATATCGCTGGTGGATGTTCCCGGATTCATGCCCGGCCTGGATCAGGAACATAATGGTATTATCCGGCATGGCGCAAAAATGCTGTATGCCTTGAGCACGAAGCCAGCGACCAAAATTTAATATGCTGCTGAAAAATGTACGGCGGATCCATTCCGGCGATGGGTGTTCATGAAATCGGCTTTGACCAGGTTTTTGCATGGCCGTCCGCCGAGATGCAGATGGTGGGAGCGGTGCCATCGGTAAAAATACTGTATCGCCGTGAACTGGAAAAAGCGGAAAACGCAAATCAGCTTTTTGAACAGAAAATTCGGGAATATCAGGAAACGTATCTGACGCCGTACCACTCGGCATCCCGATCATCATCAATGAACGGGTATGACGCCAAGGATGACGAGCGTCCGGGCTAAAAAGTGCGCGCTGAGTTTCTGGAAAGCAAGGTGACGGGGCCAACAGTCTCGCAAACATGGCAACATCCCATTGCATACGAAAGAGAAGGTTTTACGCTCAAAATATAATCTTACTGGTTTTGGAGGATATATGTATCAGGACATCGTTATCGTCAGTGCGGATTAAACACCGCTTTTGGCCGGTACTGCGGGGCATTGAAAGAATATGATTATTTTGATCTGGGTGCCATTCCCATGAAAGCGGTTCTGGACCGGGTCAAGGTATCTGCGAATGTCGTGGATGAGGTTTTTTGGGGTGTTGGAGACACATCTGTCTGCAAGGACGTTTACACGTCGGTTGCAGCTTACATCAGACGCTTCTGAAAGCGGTCTGCCTCCAGAAACCCCGTCCATCTCCTTTGACAAAGCCTGTGTATCGGCCATGTCAGCGGTTCATTACGGGTGTCGTGCCATGGTCGCTGGTGAAATCCAGTGCGCCATCGCCGGCGGGGCAACCTCATTCAGTCAGGAACCGTTGATTGTCCGGGGGCTGCGTGGGAAAGGACGCTGGAATGGGAGAGTTCAAAATGGGAAGTTCCGCTGTTCGCATTCTGGGATACAAGGATTTCAATCCGGTATCGGTCGATACGGATAATCTGGCGGCTGAATACGGTATTTCGCGTCAGGAAATCGGATAAATGGGCGGTGCGGAGCCATCAGCGGTACGGGGATGCCTGAATGCGAAAGAAGTCTTTGCAGATGAAGATCCTTACCCTGACAGTCCGCAAGGAAGAGAAAACCAGTTTGTGCTGAACATGGATGAACAGTATCGGCGCGATATCAGCCTGGAGTCGTTGGCGAAACTCTCCGGTATTTACGGATGCAAAGGTGTGACCGCACGCAATGCCCCCGGACTGAATGACGGTGCCGCACGGCGATTCTGTTTTCATGACGCGTCAGCGGGCACAGGCTTTGGGGCTGGAGCCTCTGGCTGAAATCGTTGCCATGTCATCGATCGCCCGGCCGGCGGATCGGATGGGTGAGGCACCGGCGTTTGCAGCCGCCATGGCGCTTCAACAGGCGGATCTGTCGCTGGCGGACATGCATGTTCTGGAAATAAACGAAGCGGTTGCCGCTGTTCCCCTGATCAGCATGCTGAAGCTGGCAAATGGCGACCGCCTGCAGGCTGCAAAACTGCATGAAAAAGCAAATGTCAACGGCAGCGCCATCGCCATCGGTCATCACAATACCGCCAGTGGCGCCCGTGTCATCATGAACCTGATGTACGAACTGCGCAGGCGCGGCGGCGGCTATGCACTGGGCGGTATCTGCGGGGGGCTGGCCCAGGCCGATGCCTGTATTATTAAGGTTTGGGGGGGGGGGGGGGGGGGGGGGGGGGGGGGGGGGGGGGGGGGGGGAAAAAAAAAAAAAAAAAAAAAAAAAAAAGGAAATCAATGGACATCAAACATATTGCTGTTATCGGCGCCGGCGTAATGGGCAGCGGTGTGGCACAGGTCAGTGCCTGTGCCGGATATACCGTTGTGGTGCAGGATGTCAGTGACCAGGCCCTGACCAAAGCCCAAGCTGCAATTTCATTCAGTCTGGGGAAATTGACGGAAAAAGGCAAGCTCACCCGTGAGCAGGCAGATACCGCCATTGGGAACATCACCTTTGTGACGGATGTAAAACCTGCGGTTGAACAGGCCGATCTGTTGATTGTTAAAGTTTGCCAGTATTTTGAAAGCCTGGCCATAAAGCATGTGATCTTTAAAGAACTTCGATGAGCTGGCCGGCCGGAGACGATTTTTCCCTCGAACACTTCGGCGATTCCCATCACCGAAATCGCATCCGTGACCCGGCGGGGAGAGCAGTTTGTGGGAATCCATTTTATGAAATTCCGGGTCCCTTGATGAAGGGGGTGGGATCATCCCCGGTCAACTGACTTCTCCGGCCACGCTGGATGCCGCCAAATCCTATGTGCGGCAGCGGAGTAAGGAGCCGATTGAAGCCGTGGATTACGCCGGTTTTATCGTAAGCAGGCTGCTGGATGTCCTGATGAACGAGGCGGTCAAACTGGTCGAGGAAGGAAACCTTCCGGAAGATATCGACAAGGCAATGGAGTTGTGCGCGGGGCACCCCATGGGACCCTGCCGGCTGCTGGATCTGGTGGGCGCCGAGATTGCCATGCACGGAATGGAAACCATGACGCGGGATTTCGGGGACCGCTACAAACCCCATCCGCTTTTGAAAAAGCGAGTCTGCCGGACTGCTGGGTAAAAAAACCGGCGAGGGGCTTATTACGATTCTTGTCGGGGCGATAGGATGTCTTTCGGCCTGTTACCAGACATGACAGCATACAGGAGAATGAATGGGAACGCTCAATCTTTTTGATTTAAGCGGCAAGGTTTCCATGGTTTCCGGTGGCGGGGACGGCATTGGCCGGGCCATGGCCCTGGCACTGGCGGAAGCCGGTTCCAATGTGGTTGTTTTTTCAAGGCGGGGAAAAGAAAAATGCGAGGAAGTTGCTCAGGGAAATCACGGCCATGGATGGGGACCATGGCCTTCGGGTGCTGATGTATCGAAAGCCAGGACATCGAACCGGTAATTCGGCAGACACTGGCCGAATTTCATCAGATTGATATCCTGGTCAACAATTCCGGCCGGACATGGGGAGCGTCTCCGGAAAACATCCGGTTCGAGGACTGGCGGAAAGTCATTGATCTGAATATCAACGGCACATTTCAATGCACCCATGCCGTGGTTCAGGAGATGATCAAACGGCAGCAGGGAAAAATCATCAATATTTCCTCCTATTCCGGTTCAAGGGGGACGGATCCGGTCTATTTTGACGCCATCCCCTACAATACATCCAAAGGGGCGATCAATACATTCACCCAGGATCTTAGCGGTCAAATGGGCCAGACATCATATTACGGTCAATGCGATTGCACCCGGCTGGTTTCCGACAAAAATGACACTTGGGACATTTGAACAGCATGGAGAAAAGCTCTTGGCACGGATACCGATGAACCGATACGGTCAAATGGCCGACCTGATGGGGGTGGTGGTATTTCTGGCCTCAAGGGCATCCGATTATATTACCGGCCAGATCATCGCTGTAGATGGCGGTTTGACCGCCTGGTAACCATCCATATCGGGAACTGTCCATGGCGATGCGTCGTGCTTGAATGGTAACATCGATCAAAACCGAATATTGAGTGGGACGATGGCGCAACAAAAATCCAGGAGTGAAACAGATGGCGGATACACAAGCGGGTGGACAGTTCATGACAGGGTCGGCCGCGTGGGAAGACACGTTTATTCCCGAGGATTTTACCCGTGAACATAAAGCGATTGCCAAAACAGTCAGGGAATTTGTTGCCGGCGAAATTCAAAGCCGGGGGGATGACATTGAACATGTCAACAATGAACTGAGCCGGGAACTGATGGAAAAAGCAGGTGAACTGGGACTTCTGTCCGCCGATATTCCGGAAGAATACGATGGCATGGCCCTGGATAAAATCAGTTCGCTGATCATTTCAGACGGACTCGGGCAGGGCGCCGGGTCCTTTCCCGTCCGGCGGAGTTGATCCGCGCCGGCATCGGTACGCTGCCCCTGGCCTTTTTTGGAACCCCGGATCAGCAGGAAAAATATCTGGCAGGGCTTTCTACCGGCAAGCTGATCGGCGCCTTCGGGTTGACCGAACCGGATGCGGGTTGGGATGCCCTGAACGCACGAACGACCGCGGTACTCGGTCAGACGGCGGACGTTATTGCTGAAACAAAACAAGGCGTTTATTACCAATGCCGGATTTTGCCGGGGATTACTGATTTTCACGTTCGCCAAAGTCGATGGAACAGCCTTTACGGCCTTTATCGTGGAATTTGCATCTGAAGGCCTTACCGTGGATGCCGAAGAAGTAAAGATGGGAATGAAAGGCACATCGACCCGCAGCGTCATTTTCAATAACATAAAAATGCCGGTGAAAATGTTCTGGGAGAAGTGGGCAAAGGCCATGTGGTGGCGTTGAACGCGTTGAATATGGGCCGATTCAAAGTCGGGGCGGTATTAGTGGGAAATGCCCGGGGAACCTTTAATGAGGCCGTAAAATATGCCGTGAAGCGGGTTCAGTTTGGACGGCCGATCTGTGATTTCGGTCTGATTTCCGAAAAAATTGCAGTCATGGTCAGCCGGTTGTTTGCGGGTGAAAGCATGATGTATCGGACGGCCCATTGGATGGATCGGATGATCAAAACCGCAAATCCGGCTCCGGATGCAATCGGACGCGTTCCCGCCGCCGCACTGGAGGATGCCTGATTGAATGCTCGATAATGAAAGTGTTCGGCTCAGAGATGCTGGGTTTTGTGGCGGATGAATCCGTTCAGATTTTTGGCGGATACGGGTATATTTACGAAAATCCGGCAGAACTTTCATTTCGTAATGCCCGCATCAACCGCATCTGGGAAGGGACCAACGAGATCAACCGGATAACGATTATCGGCACGTTTTTAAGGCGGATATCCAGCGGCCGACTGAAACCGGAGACGAACAGCCTGCAACCGTTTCAGATTCTGGAAGGATTGAAGCCTGTATCTGTCGATGATCCCGAGACCCTGATCGTGCAGGAAACCATGCTGTCTATCGCCAGGTCGGTTGCCTGCTGCCTGATTTCGGCCGCCGGCAACCGGTATCAGGGGGATTTGCGGCCGCACCAGGAAGTTGCCGGGATCCTCAGCGACATGATCGTTGAAATTTATGCCTGCGAAAGTGCGTATCTCCGGGCATGTAAACTGGCGGCGAATAAAAAAGAATCCAATCAGAAGCCGGCCCTGCTGATTGCAAAAGTGCTCTGCGTCAGACTCTTTGACACACTGAGATCCCTGGCGGTCCGGGTATTGCCGGCAATCATCGATTCCGGTGAGTTTTCAGCACGGTTGGCTCTGTTTGATTCTCTTTTGATGCCGCCGTCAATCGATACCATAGCCATGAACCGCAGCATTGCCTAATTCTCAGTCAAGAAAAAAGGTTATCCGTTTAAAATCATGTAAGGATTGAACCGTGAAAGGAAAGAAATTATGAATACCCTGGACAGACTGTTTCAACCCAAATCATTTGCCGTTGTCGGGGCTTCGAATAACGAGGACAAGGTCGGCTATCATCTGGTTTATGCACTGCGAAATTTTCCCGGAAAACTGTATCCGATCAACCCCAAGGAAGCCGAAGTCCAGGGGCTGAAAGCCTATCCGAATCTGGCTTCAATCGGGCATCCTGTGGATATCGCGGCATTATGTATCCCGGCCAAAGCCTGTCTGGGCGCCATCAAGGAATGCGGAGAGGCGGGCGTTGGTGTTGTCTTTATTGCGGGCGGCGGTTTCGGTGAGGCGGATGAACAGGGAAAGAGTCTGCAGAATCAGGTGGTTGGAGCCTATCGTCAATACGGTGTCCGTCTTCTTGGCCCCAATACCTCCGGGTTCGTGAATCCGGCCATGGGACTTACGGCCAATTTTAATCCGCTGGTCAGCAATTTCAAGGCCGGCAATGTGGCTGTTGTATCGCAAAGTGGGGCAGTCAGCGTGGTGATCGGCACCGTGATTCAGTCCAACCGGCTGGGGGTCAGCATTGGCGTGGGGCTCGGGAATGCGCCGGATCTGGCGGTTCCTGAGGTTTTGGAATATCTTGCGGATCACGAAACCACCAAAGCCATAGCGGTCTATCTGGAAGGCATCACGGACGGTCGCCGGCTGTATGAGGCCATTTATAAAACCACACAGAAAAAACCCGTGGTGGTTTTTACCGTCGGGCAGGCGGCGGACATCGGCGATTTCCAGCATGCCGCACCGGAAAATTGATCGGATCTTTTGCACTGAAAAAAGCTGCCATGATCCAGGCCGGTGCCGTAGTGGTCTCCTCCAGCAACGATCTGATCGATGCCGCTCATGCCCTTTCCAAGGTAGACTCTGCCCGAAAGAAAATCCCGGAGTCGGCGTATTCAGCCGGTCAGGCCGGGCCCGCCATGATCATGACCGATTATCTGCGCCTTCGCTCGGTCAGTATTCCCGAGCTGAAGCCCGAGACGGTCGAACGGATTGCTAAGGTGCTGCCGATAAAAACCTACATCAAAAATCCGGTCGATACGGCCCGCCCCTTTCACCATATTTTCTGGAAGCGCTTCAGATCATTGCCGAAGATCCCGATATTTCGATATTCTGGCCACCTATGCCATGCATGAACCCATGTGCGTGGAACCGGTTCCGCTGTATCGGACCATGAAGTCCCGTACCTGTAAACCCATGTTGTTTGCGACCTCCGGTCTGCCTGAAGATCTGGCCCCCATCCTTTGGGATCTGGAGTCCATGGATATCCCGGCATTCGTTTCTCCGGACCGCACGGCAGTGGCCACCTGGGCGCTGGTAGAAGATGCCAAGGCCGCATATCGAAAAACCAGGCTGCCTGACGCAACGGACGATGCACGGGGAGTCGCGCCGCTGACCCAGTCTCCAAATGAAGCAGAAGCCAAGGCCATTTTGGCGAAACTGAATATTCCGGTCCCGCGGAATGCCGTTTGCAGCACGCATGCGGCGGATCTGGATGCGTTTTCGAAACTGAACAAGCCCTGCGCATTAAAAATTCTGTCTGCTGCAGTCACCCACAAAACCGAAGTGGGAGGCGTTCACCTGAATATCGATCACCGAAGCGCTGCAGGCTGCCTTGAAGAAAATTGATGCCATTGATGCAGCCGGCGAAAAAGGATACCTGCTGGAAGAAATGGCAGCCAAAGAGATAGAAATGTATTGTCGGCGCTAAAAATAACCGTATTTCGGCCCGACGGTCATGATCGGTCTGGGAGGAACCGCAGCAGAGGCGCTGGGCGATGTCAGTATGCGTCTGGCCCCGTTGAACAAAGCGGACGCCCTGGATATGATCGGTGAATTGAAAAACAAAGGCATTGTTTGATGCCTGGCGGGGGGGCCCGGTCTATGACAGGGATGCGGTGGCCCGGACGCTGGTAACAATCGGGAACCTGGTGGCCCAGCATCCGGAAATGAGGGAAATGGACCTGAACCCGGTACGGGTGTATGAAACCGGGATTCTGGTGCTGGATGCGCTGATGGTCTGCGGTTAGGGCAGGGGGGGCTGGATTTATGCTTCTGGAAGGTTTCACAGCCTATGATGCAACGGATGCCGAACGCTACACCCGTCTGAGATGGTGGAGCGGGCTGACGTTCGGCGATGTTCTCGATAAGGCTGCGGATGTGTATCCGGGAAAAGAAGCTATCGTGGATGACAGTGGCCGGTATACCTATGCCCAAATTCGGGAAAAAGCAGACCGCCTGGCAATCGGTCTGTATCATCTTGGCCTCCGGCCGCTGGATCGCGTCCTTGCTGCAGCTTTCCAACTGGCAGCGAGTTTGTTGTGGCCTATTTTTGCGCTGCAAAAAATCGGGGCAGTTCCCGTGGTGTTGATTGCCCGGTACCGCCAGTATGAAATTGATCACCTGGCCCCGCATATCCGGCGCAACCGCCTGGATTGTCGCAGAACGTTTCAGAAAAACCGATTATCTTCCCATCATCGAAGACGTGTTGCACGATCACCCGCAGATCGCCTTGACCCTTCTGTGCCGGCGGGAACAACACCGGCACTTCCCGGACCTGAATGACGTGATCGACCGGACAGCTCTCGATGAAGAACCCGGCGGCTTCTGGAAGTTTTTAGACCCGATCCATGCAGGATACACATGGGGCCGACCGGCGGGACAACCGGGCTTCCCAAGCTGGCTCCCCATACCCACAACAATTATCTCTGCAAGGTTGAGTATTCGGCCAGGGCAAGCGAGTTCAACCAGAACACCGCCTGTTTGGTCGTTCTGCCTGCGGCGCATGATTTGCCCTTTGCCAACGGCATTTGCGCCACGCTGTTTGCCTGCGGCCGACTGGTTCTCCAGAACCGGACCGACCCGGACAGTATCTGCCGTGCCATTCAGGATGAGAAGATCAATACCGTCATCTGGGTTCCCACCCTGGCGTATCGGGTGCTGACCAGTTCGAGGCTGGATTGTTTTGACCTGAGCAGCCTGAAAACCATTTATTGCGGCGGCGGTGACGGTTCCCGGAGTTGATTAAAACAGCGGTTGAAAAACTGAAATGTTCTTATATTTGCGGCTACGGGGGAACCGAGGGCATGCTGGTCACCACCCGTTGCCATGATAATACAAATGTCTGCTGCCGGACAATCGGCAAGCCAACCTGTCCGTATGACAGCTACAGGGTTGTCGATGACGCGGGACGCGATCTACCACCCGGCGTCAACGGGAATCTGGTAGTCAAAGGACCCTCCATTTTCACCGGGTATTTCAATCAGTCCCGGGAGAACGCGCCAGTGTTTACCCCGGAAGGATATTCTTCGTACCGGCGATTTGGCTGCCATCGATTCATCCGGCTATATTTCCCTGTGCGGACGGTCCAAAGACGCCCATCAGCGGGGCGGTGAAAGCATATTTCCGGCTGAAATCGAGAAATTGATCGAAGGGCATCCGGATGTGGCGATTGTATCGGTGGTGGGCATGCCGGAACCGGAAATAGGAGACGCACGCTGCCTGATTTCCAAACAAGAACCCGGAAAGACGTTAACGGCGCCTCAGGTCATTCAATATGTGAAAGATCAGAAAGCATCCGTACTTCTGACTCCCGAACGAATTGAATTCATGGACAGTATCCCATTGACGGCAACCGGCAAAATCGACAAGCTGGCACTGAAAGCCGATATCATCAGCAAACTGGGCCTTCGTCCGGATCAGGCCCAAAAACTCGTCTTCAATCCTGAAAATCTACAAACAAAGGAACCGACATGTCCCTGACAGCGGCGGAACAGGTGCGATATGACCGGCAGTTGATGCTCCCGGAAATCGGGGAAACCGGGCAGGTCCGGCTGAAAGCGGCCCGGGTCTTCATTGCAGGTCTTGGCGGGCTGGGGTCCGTGTCCGCGGGATATCTGGCTGCGGCAGGCGTGGGGTATCTGCGTATTGTCGATTCGGATCGGGTGGAACTGGGAAATCTGAATCAACAGATCCTGCACCGTACCCCGGATATCGGAAAAATGCAAACTGATTCCGCCGTGGAAGGCCTTTCTGCGGTAAATCCGGCATGCAGCCTGGATACCGATAGCGGAAAAGATTACGATCGATAATGTGGTGGATATGGTTAAGGGATGCACCCTGATTCTGGATGCAACCGACAATATCCAGACCAGAAAAGCCTTGAACCGGGCATCCATCGCGTTGAATCTGCAGTAATCCTGTCTCCGGGGATCGACGGTTTTTCCGGTATGTGTGACCACATTTGTGCCAAAAGAGACGCCTTGTTTCGAATGTCTGTTTCCGAATGAGGGTGGAAAAGCCGGTAAGATCGCTGCCATGGGTCCGATCGCCGGTCTGGTTGCCTCCCTGCAATGTCTGGAAGCCATGAAGATGATATTGAACCTGGATGGACTCTTGACCAATCGATTGCTGATCATCAACGGCAGGCATCTGTCTTTCCGGGAAATATCCATCAGGAAAAACAGGGAATGCCCCATCTGCACTGAAAGGAGAACCAATGCCGGAAAAACTAACCGTTATCATCAATGGCTGCGAAGAGCGCATTCCGGAGAACTCCACCATTTTGTCACTGCTGGAGCTCTTTCGGCGAGCATAATGACCATCTGATCGTCGAGCACAATGATTTTTTTGCTCCGCCGCATCGATATGATTCCATAAAGGTCAACGAAGGGGATGTGGTTCGGTTCTCAACCCCAATCTTGGCGGCTGACGGAGTCCGATTGATACAGGCCATGAACCTGAATCATGCGTTTATGAACAATCTACAATCGTCAATTCAATTATAAGGGGAACTGATGATTTTACCACGGTTTGAGTACTGTAAACGATTCAGGTTCCGAGGAGGCGGTATCCATTCTGGCCCAACATCCCGGCAAGGCAGAGCATAATTGCCGGTGGCACGGATATCATGGTGAATATGAAACGAAGGGTGATCAAACCGGAACTTCTGGTGTCACTCCACAAACTGGATGAACTGAGAGGGTTTGCGCTCCAGGACAACGACCGATATCGTATCGGGGTATTAACCACCATGCATGAGGTGGCGGCATCCAGCGAAATAACCGGGTTTATTTCCCGCACTGGCAGCTGCTGCCGGAGGCATGGGATCACCGCAGATTCGAAACCGCGCCACCATCGGCGGCAACCTGGTATCATCGCGGCCGGCGCGCGGACTTCATCGGTCCATTGATTGCCTACGATGCCCTGGTGCGGCTTCAGGGGGAATCTTGATGACCGCCTCGTGCCCGTGGATAGTTTCTGTACCGGTCCGGGCGAGTGTATTCTCTTCAATAATGAAATTATGACCGATATTTTTCTGAATACACCAAGCCGGGAACCCGTGGGGTTTATGTCAAGTTCGGAACCCGAAAAACGATGGAAATTTCTATCATCAGCGTGACAACAGTCATGCAGTTTGATCCCGGTGAGGTGTGTCAGGATGCGCGGATTGTCCTGGGTGCGGTTGCCCCAACGTTTATCCGTGCGCCTGAAGCTGAAAATCTGCTGAAGGGTCAGAAAATCACGGCCGAACTGGCGCAGAAAGCCGGTGAACTGGCAGCCCGGAACTGCAACCCGATCACCGATATCCGCGCCACGGCCGAGTATCGAAAAATGCTGGTCGAAGCGGTGACAAAAAAAGCATTCTTCAACTGGGAAGTTAACATAAATACTGCAGGAGACGATATGAAAAATGTCATAACACTCAAGATCAACGGGACAACCCATGAGCTGCTGATCGATCCCAATGCCACACTGGCGCAGGTACTGCGCGGCAAGCAACTGAATTTAACCGGCACCAAACAGGCTTGCGAGCTTGGCGACTGCGGGGCCTGTACCGTCATTATGGATGGCAAAGCCGTCAATTCCTGTCTGGTGCTGGCCATGCAGGCGGATGGCTTCGAAATCACCTCGATAGAGGGTCTTGCCGTTGACGGCAAACTGAGTCCGATTCAGGAATCTTTTATCGACGCTGGCGCGATTCAGTGCGGGTTCTGTTCATCCGGAATGATGATGAGCGCCAAAGCCCTGCTGGATCAAAATCCCTCGCCTTCCCGTAGCAGTCCGTCACGGCATTGCCGGCAACCTTTGCCGGTGCACCAGATACTATAAATCGTTAATGCCATTGAAATAACGGCGAAAAACTGCCGCAATCAGGGGGGGCAATAATGGAAGACCATACCAACCAATCCTACTCTGTTATTGGAAAGCGGCATGTCCGAAAAGGCGTTCCGGAAAAAGCGACCGGCCAGGCCAAATACACCGCTGATATTTCCTTTCCCGATATGCTGGAAGGGGTGCTTTGCAGCGTCCTGGCCCATGCCCGGATACGGAATATCGACACGTCAAAAGCCCTGCGGCTACCGGAGTCAAGGCGGTCATCACCGCGGCGGATACCGGAAATGTTTTGTGGGGACATTCCCCGGCCAGGTTTGATGAACATACCCTGGCGGTTGATAAATTCCGGCACATCGGGGATCAGATTGCGGCCGTGGCGGCTATTGACGAGCAAACCGCAAAGGAAGCCCTGGAGCTGATCAGTGTCGATTATGAGGAGCTTCCGTTTGTGCTGGATCCACTGGATGCCCTGGCAGAGGCGCGCCGGTGATTCATGACCGGTATCCGGACAATATCACGGCTCAGGTTCACAATCATTTCGGCGATGTGGAAAAAGCTTTTGCCCAAGCCTATCACATCCGGACAGACCGGTTTGTAAACAGCAAAACCGATGGCGTCATGATGGAGCCGCAGGCCTGTTTGGCCAAATTTGATTTTTCCGGCAGACTGACGCTCTGGACATCCACGCAGGTATCGCATTATGTTCAGCGCACCCTGGCCATAGCCCTGAAGATGCCGGTGGATCATATACGCGTCATTGCGCCCTATGTCGGCGGGGGATTGGACCCAAAGCCTCTACCAACCCGTATGAACCCATCACCTGTTTTCTGGCCAAAGTCACCCGAAGGCCGGTTCGTCTGGTTCTGGACCGGGAACAGGTTTTCTGGCACAATCGTGCCAGGCACAAATACGTGCATGAAATGAAAACCGCCGTGGACAAGGATGGATATCTGCTGGGTCTGGAACATCTGTCCGTGCTGGACGGCGGGGCGTACAGCAGTTTCGGGGTAATTACCGCCTATTACAATGGGTCCCTTTTGACGGGCCCGTACCGGCTGCCTGCATGAAATATGACGGTATCCGGATTTACACCAACAAACCGGCATCCGGCTCGCTTCGGGGACACGGCGGCATCAGCAACCGGGTATGTTTTGAAGCCCAGCTGGATATGATTGCCCGGGATATCGGCATTGATCCCATCGAGCTGCGGCTGAAAAACCGAATGCACCATAATGATACCACCTGCTGCGGATACTATGCCGGAAACCTGAGTGTGGGTGAATGTCTGGAAGCGGCGCGGGATGATGCCAAATGGCCTGAAAAAAAAGGAAAACTGCCGGCAAACAAGGGAATCGGCGTTGCGACCGGATTCTTTGTTTCCGGCGCCGGGGCCTGTGTATACCGTACCGACATTCCGCATTCCGCCGTCGTTCTGCGGGTAGCCGATGACGGCAGCCGGGTATCGGCTTTTTCCGGATCCAATGAACTGGGGCAGGGATCGGATACCGTCATTGCCATGATCGCGGCGGAAGTTCTGGGTCTTACGGTCGATGATATTGAAGTGACTTCCGGTGATACGGGGCTTTGTCCCGTGGATCTTGGCGCCTATTCCAGCAGGCAGACCCTGATGACCGGAAATGCCACCAAGAAAGCGGCCGAAGCCATCAAGTCCCAGATTCTGGATACGGTTTCCGAACTATTTGAAATGCCAGTCGCGTCATTTGAAATGCGGGACGGCAGGATTCTGGGCACGGAGAAAAACCCGGACAAGATCCAACTGCTGCGGGACATCTATCGACGGGATCATCGCGGGTTTAACCCCGTTGATATTCCCAAGGAAGGTCCCTTGACTTTTAAGGAAATCAACCGCTACCTGTATGCCAAAAACGGACCTGTCATGGGAAAGGGAACATACGAACCCGGTGAGATCCAGGAGTTTAAGGATTGGAAAGGCTCGGCCGTCGGGTCATCGCCGGCATATTCGACCCAGACCTGCATTGCAGAGGTTTCGGTTGATCCGGATACCGGAAAACTCTCGGTGGATAAAGTCACTCTGGCCCACGACTGCGGATTTGCCCTGAATATTACCGCGGTTGAGGGCCAGATGGAAGGCTCCATGTGCCATGGATTGAGCGAGGCCCTGTTTGAAGAAATGTTATTCGACAGCAAGGGCCGCCTTGTCAACCGCACACTGGGGGATTACAAGATCGCTACGGCCCTGGATGTTCCCGAGCTGAGCGCGGTGGTGATCGAAAGCAATGAGCCCGGCGGCCCGTTCGGCGCAAAGGAAGTCGGTGAAGGCTGCATCATACCGATCCTGCCGGCCATTATCAATGCGGTCTATGATGCCTGCGGTGTCGTCATCATGGATTTGCCGATTACTTCGGAAAAGATTCTAAAAGCGATCAAGGCAAAGGATGCTGCCAAAACAGACCGGTTTATATTTGAACCTCCGGCCCCTGCCCTCAAACTGCTGGAAAAAGGCCGGGAAATTACCCGTATCTGGGAAAAACAAATGAAAGAAAAGAAATAATCCTTTTCACCACTGGCCCTCTTCCCCGGTTTCAGGGGAGAGAACAGTGGCAAATCGCATTTCGCATATCGATGTTTCTCATAACCCCTATCTTGCAACTTTATAGAGACATATGAAAACGATTCCGGTTACAGAGGCAATCGGCATGATTCTGGCCCATGATATCACACGGATCGATCCGGGTGTATACAAGGGGCCGGCATTTAAAAAAGGTCACCGTATCGGCGATCATGACATTCAGATTCTGCTGGATATCGGCAAAGAGAATGTCTATGTTCTGGAGCTGAAACCTGGCTCGGTCCATGAGAATGAAGCTGCCGAACGGATTGCCCGGGCAGCGGCCGGGCCGGGCCTGAGCCTGACCGATCCATCCGAGGGGCGCATCAATCTGATCACGACCGTTCCCGGCCTGCTCAAAATTGACACCGCCGGGCTCAACCGGCTAAATGCCATCCAGGACATGTCTTTTGCATCTCTTCATTCCAATCATGCCGTTCAGGCAGGTATTCCGGTAGCCGGTACGCGGGTCATACCGCTGGTGGTTCAGGACGCGCTGGTGTCCGAGGCGGAACATGTCTGCAGGGAGTGCTACCCCCTGATTCAGGTCAAAGCGTTTCAGCCCTTCAGGGTCGGGATGGTTACCACCGGAAGCGAAGTGTATCATGGCAGAATCCAGGACAAATTCGGTCCGGTGGTCACGGAAAAATTCAACGGGCTGGGCAGTTCCATCACCCGGCAGATTCTGGTTTCCGACGATATTGATATGACCGTTGCCGCAATACATGAATTGATTCGGGAAGGGGCCGGGATGGTGGTTCTGACGGGTGGTATGTCCGTAGACCCGGATGACCAGACACCGGCTGCTATTCGGGCCACCGGCGCCACCGTCATCACGTATGGCGCACCTGTTTTTCCCGGCGCCATGTTCATGCTGGCCTATCTTGACGGCATCCCGCTTCTGGGGTTGCCCGGATGCGTCATGTACTGCCGGACCAGCATTTTCGATTTGATCGTTCCCCGGATTCTGGCCGGTGAGAAAGTGACCCGGGATGATATTACCCGCCTGGGGTACGGGGGATTCTGCATGGCCTGTGCAGACTGCCGCTACCCGGCTTGCAGCTTCGGGAAGATATAGTATTGCGTAGAAAAACATTGTCTTAGGTTGTTTCCACATTTAAAAACAGATTGAAAAATATAAAACAGTGACTTTTTGACGTCAAAAACGGATATTATTATGGATTCCGTTGTTTGGTCCCGTCGAATGTCAAAAGAGCATCTGATCGTTAATGTTGTTGGGCATGAAAAAATCGATTTCGCATTAGCACGCTATCATTATTGAACCCATTCCCCAAAAAGCATCTCTGTTACCTCCGCCAAAAAATAATCTCGTTAAAGACCAGCCTGACATATTGCGATACAATCATAAATCTGATACTAAACTCAAAGCAGAGTAGGGGGGATATTTCCCGTGTCATGGCTGGAATGAAAGTTGACAGTTATGGCACTATGCAGCTGTCCAAAACACTGAACGCGCATACCTTCTCGATCTTAAAGCCCGCATCAAGACTGTGGGCAAATGCATAGGAAATACTTCAGAATGAAACCCTTAGCTGATCTTCAGGTGACAATAGCCGGACTCAGCCTGAAAAATCCGGTCATGACGGCCTCCGGGACTTTCGGGTATGCCAGTGAGTTTGTCGATCTGATGGATCTGAACCGCCTGGGAGCCATTGTGGTCAAGGGCCTTTCCCTTGAGCCTTCCATCGGCAACCCGCCGCCCCGGATTGTGGAGACCCCGTGCGGGATGCTGAATGCCATCGGCCTGGAAAACGTCGGAATCAAGGCATTTATCACCGAAAAACTGCCGTTTTTACGGACACTGTCTCCACCGCTGATCGTCAATATTTACGGAAAATGCATCGAAGAGTATTGCGAGCTTGCCCGCCGTATCGCGGATGTTGACGGCATTTCAGCTATCGAGGTCAACATTTCCTGCCCCAATGTCAAATCCGGCGGCATTGCCTTTGGCGTGGATCCGCAGGCCGCCTTTGATGTGATCAGCGCGGTTCGAACGCACATTTCCAAAACACTGATCGTAAAGCTTTCTCCGAATGTCACGGATATCACCCAGATTGCCCGAAGCGTCGTGGATGCCGGGGCCGACTGCTTGTCTCTAATCAACACCCTGACCGGTATGGTGATTGATATTGAAACCAGGCGACCGAAACTGGCCAATATCACCGGCGGGTTGTCGGGTCCCGCCATTCGACCGGTGGCGGTGCGAATGGTCTGGCAGGTTGCACAGGCCGTCTCGGTGCCGATCATCGGCATCGGCGGCATCATGACGGCATCCGATGCCCTGGAATTTCTCATTGCCGGTGCTTCGGCCGTTCAGGTGGGAACCGCCAATTTTGTAAATCCCCGGGCGACGCTGGATATCATCGATGGCATTGAGGTGTTTATGGCTAAACACCATATCAAAAAACTGTCCGATATCACCGGTACCCTGAAAACCGGATAAGGGACAAAAATGGAGTTATCCATATTTGGTCCGGTGTCCGGAAACGGGAGTTTTATCAAGAAAGGATGGGGTTATGGAATTCAAAAGCTATCAAGCCATTATCGAATTCGCCATTGAAAAGGAAATAGAGGCCGCCTCTTTTTATGAGGAAGCGGCCGGAAGTGAGGCCCGGGAGGAAACCCGGAAAATGTTTCTCGATTTTGCAAAGGAAGAGCGAAAGCATCAATATCTTCTGGAAAACCTGGACTGTTCGGGCGAATGCACTCTGGTGACTCTGGATTATAAATTCAAATGGATCGGTGATCTCAAGCGCAGCGATCTGATGGTGGATATTGTCTGGAAGCAGGGAATGTCCTATCGGGATATTCTGCTCATTGCCATGAAACGGGAAGAAAAGGCGCTGAAGCTTTATAATGAGTTGCTACAGCAGTCTGAAACCGAAACCGCCAGAAATATTTTTAAAATTCTCTGCCAGGAAGAAGCCCGGCATAAGCTGGGGCTGGAAAAGCTTTACGATGAGTATATGGAACAAATGGGGGATTGACGGCGGGGCAGTTGGCAAAGCCATCGAAAAGCACTGGTTAACAACCTTAACGGAAAGGAGTTATCGCATGAGTCGAAAGTTGATGATGGTCTTGAGTCTGATTGGGGCTGTATTGTTCTGGAGTTCCATGGCGAATGCGGAAAAGCTTATGGGGGGGATGAAGGCGTCCGACTGGTCATTCCCGGATGCAGAAGGAAAATCCTTTTCAATGGCTTCCTGGGATGGAAAGGTGCTGTTGGTCACTTACGTGGATCCGGACGAGTCAGACCTGAACGAGCATTTTACCGATGCCATGAAAAAAGCCAAAGATCAGGGACTTCTGAAGGATGCAACCTACAAGGGGATTGGAATCGCGGACTGCAAGGCCACCTGGAAACCCGATGTCCTCATCCGGTCAATTGCCGGGAACAAAGCCAAGAAATACAATACCACCATCTTGTTTGATTATGACGCCACGCTCAGAAATGCCTGGGGTCTGGACATAGACACATCCAATGTTATCCTTCTGGATAAAAACCGGGTTGTCCAGGTGATCGTCCGGGGAAAAGTACCGGAAAGCGAAGTGGCTTCCATTGTCCAGATAGCCATTGATCTCCAGAATAAATAATGGGTGATGGGTAATGGGTCAGAAGCCGTTATTGGTTGCCCTTATCTTCCGAGTTCCGAACCCATTACCTATAACCCCTGTTTACTCCATCGGCGTTACCGGGTGCGTTTTTAAGTACTCCAGACGGTTCAGGCCGTTGACAAAGGCCTTGGCGCTGGCTGTGATCACATCCGGGTCCGCGCCCCTTCCCATGGCTTCAAGGCCGTTTTCCCGCAGCCGCACCGTGACCTCGCCCTGGGCATCGGTGCCGCCGGTCAGGGCGTTGATCGAAAACCGCAGCAGTTCGGATCCGGTTCCGGTAAGAACCGCAAGCGTCTTATAGACGGCGTCAATGGGGCCGTTTCCATAATCCGCTCCCTGAACCGGTCTGCCGTTGATCATCATCCGCACACTGGCCATGGGAAGAACCGTTGTGCCGCTGGTCACATGCAGATAGTCCAGGGAAAAGACATCGTGGCTTTGCAGAATTCCCTCGGTGACCAGCACTTCCAGATCCTCGTCCACCACATGTTTTTTCTTGTCCGCCAACTCCTTGAACTTGGTGAAAACCAGCTGCAGTTCTTCATCCGACAGATCATATCCCATGTCCTTCAAATGAGTCCGAAGGGCGTGTCGTCCCGAATGCTTTCCCAGAACCAGTTTGTTGGTATTCAGACCGATGGATTCGGGCTTCATGATTTCGTAAGTCATGGGGTTTTTTAAAACCCCGTCCTGGTGGATTCCGGCTTCATGGGCAAAGGCGTTGGCTCCGACAATGGCTTTGTTGGGCTGAACCGGAATGCCGGTAATCATGCTGACCAGGCGGCTGGTGGGATAGATGAATTCGGTGTTGATGCCAGATGTGAATGCCAGATAATTGGGCCGGGTGTGCAGCGCCATGACCACTTCTTCAAGAGAGGTGTTGCCGGCCCGCTCGCCGATGCCGTTGATGGTGACCTCCGCCTGCCTGGCCCCTGCGCTGATGGCCGCCAGGGTATTGGCGGTGGCCAGCCCCAGATCATTGTGGCAGTGAACGCTTAATATGGCCTTGTGGATGTTGGGTGTATGGGTCATGACATATTGAACCATTTCGGCATATTCCTGCGGAATGGCGTAACCGACCGTATCCGGCAGATTGACGGTGGTGGCGCCGGCTTCGATGGCAGCTTCAAAAACCCGGCATAAAAAATCCCGGTCGCTTCGGGATCCGTCTTCGGCTGAAAATTCGACCCGCTCGGTCAAAGACCTGGCATATTTTACGGCCTCTACCGCGGCGGCAACGACTTCATCGCGGTTCATCCGGAGCTTATAGGTCAGGTGGATATCGGATGTGGCGATAAAGGTATGGATCCTGGGAAAGGCGGCATGTTGAATAGCGCCCCAGGCCCGGTCAATGTCGGTTTTTGAGGTACGGGCCAGGGCCGCAACTTCGGTGCGTTTCAAGTGCCCGGAGATTCGGGAAACCGCCTCGAAATCTCCGTCTGATGCTGCCGGAAATCCGGCTTCCAGTACATCCACGCCCAGTTTTTCCAGCTGGGTGGCCAGGCGCAGTTTTTCGCCGGTATTCATGCTGGCGCCCGGGGACTGCTCGCCGTCTCTTAACGTGGTGTCAAAAATTATTACGCGCTCGGTCATGATATTGCTCCTTTTAAAAAGATGTCTGTTCTGTTTGATCCGTCAGTGAACGAAGCGGCTGAACCGCCGGCATGCGTTCTGGAAAAAGGCGGCGGCAACATCCATCCAAGCATGGGCCGCAGGACGTTGCTGAAAAACCGTCCCGCGGCATTTGTTGTTTCCTTTTCCGGCAACATGGCAAAAATCCTCATAAAGTGTTCAGCCAGAAGAGTGAAGGCTGAAGGAAATCCTGATTACAGCCTGCTGCTCAAGGCGATAATACCGGCTGAAGGTTTATTCTCTACAGTCTTTGTCCTATCTGGACAGCTTGTATTGAAAACTGTCCGCAAGGGCGTGCCAGCTGGCTTCAATGATATCCTCGGATACACCGATGGTGCTCCAGACGTGGTCTTCGTCCCTGGATTCGATAAAGACGCGGACCCGGGCAGCTGTTCCGGCCCGGCCGTCAATGACCCGGACCTTGAAATCCACCAGCCGCATGTGATCCACATTCGGGAAGAAATTGTCCAGGGCTTTTCGCAGGGCATTGTCCAGGGCGCTGACAGGGCCGCTTCCTTCGGCCGCCGTGATAGCCTGTTTGCCGTCAACCGATATTTTTATGGTTGCATGGGCGGTAGCAGGGCCGGTTTTTGTCTTTTTCGATGGTTACCCGGAACGATTCCAGATCGAACAAAGGCCTGAACTGTTCGGTCAGCTTTTCGAGCAGAATCTTGAAAGATCCGTCGGCCACGTCAAACTGATAGCCTTCCTGTTCCATGCGCTTGATTTCAGAGACGACTTTCTGCCTGTCTGTTCCATTCAACTCGACCCCGAGTTCCCTTGCCTTGTATTCCACATTGCTTTTGCCGGAAAGATCGGAAACCAGCACCTTATGCTTGTTTCCAACCAGGCCGGGATCAATGTGCTCATAGGCCATGGGCAGTTTCATGATTGCGCTCACATGAACCCCGCCTTTATGGGCAAAGGCGCTTTTGCCAACAAACGGCATGGTGTTCTGCGGAATCATGTTGGCGGTTTCGCTGACGAACCGGGACAGTTTCTTCAGCCGCGAAAGGTTCTCGGAAGATACGCAGGGCCGGTTCATCTTCAGGCATAAAATGGGAATGATGCTGGTCAGGTCCGCATTTCCGCATCGCTCCCCATATCCGTTGATGGTTCCCTGAACCATGACGGCACCGGCGTTTATCGCACAAATGCTGTTGGCTACGGCAAGGCCGGAGTCATTGTGCGTATGAATGCCGATTCTGACGGCTGACTGCGCCGGCAGGGTGTTTTCCGCCACAATCTGCCGAACCCTGGCCACAATCGGTTCGATTGTATAGGTCAGCGTTCCGCCGTTGGTGTCACAGAGTACGATGCAGTCTGCGCCGCCTGCCACGGCTGCCACCAAGGTGGACATGGCATACTCCGGGTTTGCCTTGTAGCCGTCAAAAAAATGCTCGGCGTCATAAATGACCTCCCGGGAATGATCTTTCAGATATGCCACCGTATCGCGGATCATGGACAGATTTTCTTCCAGGGTATTGCCCATGATTTTTCCGACATGAAGATCCCAGCTTTTCCCAAAAATGGTGACGACCGGTGTCCGGGCTGCCAGAAGCGCCTGAACATTGGGGTCATCGCCCGGAGCAAAACCGGGTTTTCGGGTGGACCCAAAAGCCGCAAGCTTTGCATGCTTGAAATCAATCTGCTGGGCCAGTTCGAAAAACAGCATGTCCCGGGGATTGGATCCCGGCCATCCGCCTTCAATATAATGAATGCCGAAGTCATCCAGGCGCTGGGCGATCATGATTTTTTCATCAGCCGAGAAATTGACATCTTCCCCTTGCGTTCCGTCTCTAAGGGTAGTGTCATAAAGGAGTATCGGTTCCATAAGTATCCTTTTGAGGAAAAAAAGGCTGAAGGCTGATAGACTGAAAAGGCATTTTGAAATGATAATCCTCAGCCCTCCAGCCTTCAGCCTTTGGTCTTCAGCCTAACTTTTTCTGTTTTCCGGTCGCAGCGAGCGAACCGCAGCGCCTGCCTGCCACATTTCAGACTGGCGAATGACTTCAAGTTCTTCTTGAAGTTTTTCGCGGTAATCCGGTGCGCTGTTTCTCTCCAGGGTTCTGCGGGTCTCTTCTCCGGACACCACGCTTTCATAAAGCTGGTCAAAAACCGGCTTTACCGCATCTCTGAACCGCGGCGACCAGTCCAGCGCCCCTCTTTGCGCGGTGGTGCTGCAATTGGCGAACATCCAGTCCATGCCGTTTTGAGCTACCAGGCGGATCAGACTCTGGGTGAGTTCCTCAACGGTTTCATTAAAGGCCTCGCTGGGGCTGTGGCCGTGTTTTCGAAGCAGGGCATACTGGGCCTCCATGACCCCTGCCAGACAGCCCATGAGAACGCCGCGTTCTCCGGTCAGGTCGCTATGGACTTCTTTTTCAAAGGTGGTGGGAAACAGATAGCCGGAGCCGATGGCGATGCCAAGTGCAATGGCGCGCTCCCGGGCTTTTCCCGTATAGTCCTGATGTACGGCAAAGCTCGAATTGATGCCGCTTCCCGCCAGGAAATTGGTTCGGACCGTCGTGCCGGAACCCTTCGGCGCCGCAAGGATCACATCCACAAAATCCGGCGGGATAATGCCGGTCTGGTCGCTGAAGACAATGCCGAAACCGTGAGAAAAATACAGGGCATCTCCGGGTTTCAGACAGGGTTTGATTTTCGGCCATGCCGCCATCTGTCCGGCGTCAGAAAGCAGATACTGGACAATTGTCGCTTTTTTGGCTGCTTCTTCCAGAGAAAAGAGAGTCTTTCCGGGCACAAATCCGTCCGCTACGGCCCTGTCCCAGGAATTGCCGCCTTCCCGCTGCCCGACAATGACCTGCAGGCCGTTATCTTTCATGTTCAGGGCCTGGCCTGGCCCCTGAACGCCATATCCCAGAATGGCAATGGTTTCATCTTTAAGGACTGCTTTTGCCTGTTCCAGAGTAAATTCCGAAGCGGTTATCACTTCCTCAATGACGCCGCCAAAATTGATTTGAGCCATTTGATTTACATCTCCTTGGTTTTATAAAATAGTTAAAAAGGTTAAAGGCTTCGGCCTTAAATCTTATTTCGGTTCCCGAAACAGGGCAACAATGCCGGTTCGGGCGATTTTTTTGATACCGATGGGCTTCAGCAGGTTGATAATGGCGGCCAGTTTGCCTTCATCGCCGGTGACCTCGAGGATATAATGCTCGATACCCGTGTCCACGACCTTGCATCGAAAAATATCCACGATCCTTAAAACTTCAGCCCGGTGTTCGGGTTTGGCTTTGACGCAGATCAGCGCCATTTCCCGCTGTACTGCCTTGGATTTGTCCATATCCCGAACCTTGATGACATTGATCAGTTTTCTGAGCTGTTTTTGAATCTGCTCCATCACCAGGGGGTCGGCGCGGGTCACCAGGGTAATCCGGGATATTTCCGGGTTGATGGTTTCCGCCACGCACAGGCTTTCGATGTTGAAGCCTCTGCCGCCAAAAAGCCCGACAACCCGGGCCAGAACGCCGGGCTGGTTATCCACCAGCATGGTAATGACATGTTTTGCTTCTGTCACGATGCAACTCCTCCATTCGGGAAAAATTCGACGATTTAATGTTGAGGTCAGATATCATACCAGCAGCATTTCAGTGAGAGGCGCTCCGGCCGGAACCATGGGATACACGCATTCTTCCCGATCCACCCAGAAATCCATAATGGCGGCCTGAGGCGATGCCAGGCCCTGCATCAGAACGGATTCAACCTGGTCCGGGGTGGTAGCCCTCAGGCCCAGGGCACCGAATGCCTCTGCCAGTTTCACAAAATCCGGAGCATACGCCATATCGGTGCACGCATAGCGCTTGTCGTAGAATAATTCCTGCCATTGCCGTACCATCCCCAGGTATCGGTTGTTTAGAATCACCACTTTCACCGGCAGGCCGTACTGAATTGCGGTCGCCATTTCCTGAATATTCATCTGGATGCTGCCGTCTCCGGCGATATCCACCACAAGCTTATCCGGCTTTGCCATCTGTGCGCCCGATGGCGGCCGGAAGGCCAAATCCCATGACGCCCAGACCGCCCGAGGTGATGAAATGATCCGGGTGGTCAAAATGATAATACTGGGCCGCCCACATCTGATTCTGACCGACTTCGGTGGTGATGATGGCCTGGCCCTGCGTCAGACGGTACAGTGTTTCAACCACGTACTGGGGCTTGATCACGGTGCTCTGGTCATAATCCATGGCGCCTGCCTGTTTCCATTGATCGATTTGATCCAGCCATTCGCGCCGTTGTTCCGGCAGATCGCCAAAATCGATGGCTTCGATCAATCGGTTCAACTCCGACAGGGTGATCCGGCAATCTCCGACCAGCGGAAGCGTTACCTGGACATTCTTCCGGATCGATGTCGGATCAATGTCGATATGGACGATTTTTGCCTGTGACGCAAAGGCATCGGTCCTGCCGGTAACCCGGTCATCAAAGCGGACGCCGACGGCAATCATCAGGTCGCAGGCGCCGGTGGCCATGTTGGCCCGGTAGGTGCCGTGCATGCCGATCATTCCCATGCAGAGGGGATCTGTTCCCGGAAACGCACCCATGCCCATGAGGGAGGTGGTCACCGGCATCCGGGTTTTACGGGCAAAGGCCGTAAGCTCGGATGACCCTTTTGACAGGATGACGCCGCCGCCCGCGAATATCATCGGACGCCGGGCTTCCTGAATCAGGCGGATCACTTTTTCCAGTTGCCACATGTTGGGCTGATAGGTCGGATTGTAGGATTTCATCTGAACGGGTTCTACCGGCGTGTAATCAAACCGGTTTTTGGCCACGTCCTTGGGAATATCCACCAGTACCGGGCCGGGTCTGCCGGACCGGGCGATATAAAAGGCTTCCTTTAATATTTTCCCCAGATCCTCGATCCGTTTCACCAGATAATTGTGTTTGGTGCAGGGGCGGGTGATGCCGACAATATCCACTTCCTGAAACGCGTCATTGCCGATCAGATGGGTGGGGACCTGTCCGGTAATGATCACCAGGGGAATGGAATCCATATAGGCGGAGGCAATGCCGGTGACGGTATTGGTGGCTCCGGGACCGGAAGTCACCAGGCAGACGCCCACTTTTCCGCTTGCCCTTGCATATCCGTCTGCGGCATGCACTGCGCCTTGTTCGTGCCGGACCAGGATATGCTGAATGGGCGTTTTTGCCAGTTCGTCATAGATATCGATGACGGCGCCTCCGGGAAAACCGAATATGGTATCAACGCCTTCTTCCTGCAGGACCGTCATCAGGATCTGTGCGCCGGACATGGTGTTTTCGATGGGTTTCATAAATTGACTCCTATTCTACAACCGCGCCAGCGCTTGCGGACGACACATTTCGTGCATACCTTGCCAGATATCCGGTAGTGATTTTGGGCTCGGGCGGTTTCCATGACGACATTCTATCCTGAATAACGGCATCTTTTACGTTCAGGGTGATGGTTTTCGCAGGAATGTCTATGGAAATGATATCGGCTTCGTGAACAACTGAAATGGGGCCTCCCGAGGCAGCTTCCGGTGAAATATGGCCGATGGCCGCCCCGCGGGTGCCGCCTGAAAATCGGCCGTCCGTGATTAATGCGACGTGCGCATCCAGTCCCATGCCGGCAATGGCCGATGTCGGAGACAGCATTTCCTGCATGCCGGGCCCGCCTTTGGGGCCTTCGTAACGGATGACGACAACATCGCCTTTCTGGATTTGACCCGATAAAATGGCCTGACAGGCGCTGGTTTCAGAGTCGAACACCCGGGCCGGTCCCTGGTGTCTGAGCATTTCATCTCGAACCGCCGACTGCTTGACCACACAGCCATCCGGCGCCAGATTACCAAATAGAACCGCCAGGCCGCCTTGTTTGTGATAAGGGCGATCCATGGTGCGGATGACATCGGGGTTGAGAATTTCAGCCGAGCCGCAGACTTGCTCGACGGTCTTGCCGGTTACGGTCAGGCACTGGCCATGTAGCAGGCCGGCGCAAAAAAGTTCATGCATCACCGCAGGGATGCCGCCGGCCCGGTACAAATCCTCTACATGGTGCGTTCCGCCGGGACTTAATGAACATAAGTGGGGTGTTGCCTGGCTGATGCGGTTGATCAGATTCAGGTCAAAATCAATGCCGGCTTCCCGTGCAATGGCTGCCAGATGCAGCACGGTATTGGTAGAACAGCCAAGCGCCATATCCACTGTGAGCGCATTGTGGAAAGCTTCCGCTGTCAGGATTTTATCCGGGGTGATGCCTTTTTCCAGAAGTTCCACGATCTTCATGCCGGTTTCCTTGGCCAGACGGATTCGGGCGGACATGACAGCGGGGATGGTGCCGTTTCCCGGAAGTCCCAAGCCGATGGCTTCTGTCAGGCAGTTCATGGAGTTTGCCGTAAACATGCCGGCGCAGGAACCGCAGGTGGGGCAGGCGGCATCTTCGATCCGGGACAGTTCAATTTCAGTCATTTTCCCGGATTTTACGGCCCCGACCGATTCGAATACCGAAATGAGATCGATTTTAGTTGGTACGGCTTGGCTTTTCGGATGAATGCCTGCAAGCATCGGACCGCCGCAGATAAAAATGGCCGGAATGTTCAGCCGGGCTGCAGCCATCAGCATCCCCGGAACGATCTTGTCGCAACTGCTGATCATCACCAGGGCGTCAAAAGCATGGGCGGTCGCCATGATTTCAACGGAATCAGCGATCAACTCACGGCTGGCCAGAGAATATTTCATGCCGACATGGTTCATGGCAATGCCGTCGCAGACGCCAATGACGCCGAATTCGACGGGGGTGCCGCCTGCCATGTAGACGCCGGCCTTGACCGCTTCCATGATGGTGTTCAGCTGAATGTGGCCGGGGATGATGTCGTTGGCGGCATTGGCGATGCCGATAAGCGGCCTGTGAATCTCGGTGTCCGTATATCCCATGGCTTTGAAGAGGGACCGTTGGGGAGATCTTTCAATGCCATTTTTGACGATATTGCTTTTCATGGGCTTCCTGTGCATATTGGGTTTTGGGCAAAAAAAAATCCGTTATCAGCTTCTGGGGCTGATAACGGATTTTTAAATTAATATTAAGTAAAAATCAGGCCATTATCAACCCGGCGCCTCGCAGGGGAAGGAGAATCCCTACGAGGACGAGAATAATGCTAATAAGGATGATGATGGCGACAGATATCATGATAAATTGAATTGTTATTTATTTGATTGTTGAATACCAGTTGTAATATTCTCTTGTCAAGCAATTATTTTCAGCGTAAACGGTCTTGGGATGGAAAAAATGCCTTTTCCAGGTGTGAAACTAAACAAATACTTTCATTCCGGGCTTGAACCGGGCTCCAGAGCGACTATCCAAAGGCTTTGTCCCGGTTTTCTGTTTCCGGCGTGCGCCGGAATGACGGATGGCCCAAAACGTGAATATTTGCTGTCATCAAAGCGGAATGCTTTTGCATTGGGATTGTGACGTAACTTGATGTCGGATTTTTGAATTTGTTTCGAATTTCGGATGTTGATATTCGAACTTTGCCTGAATGCACTTTCCGTTCGGGCACTAACCACAAGGAGTTGGTGATGAATCAGCGAGCGGGAGCCAGAAAGCGGCGTTGTCTTTACTGTCTCGAATGGATTCTGGTTATTATCCTGGTTAGCGGAAGCGCCCATTCCGCAACACTTTATGAGCAGTCCCGGCAGAAACTGGAAACCAGGCTGGCCGGGGTTCAAAAAGAGCATTATACGTTTGTGGTCATGGGAGACAGCCGCGACAACGATGAAATCTTTAAAAAATGCCTGCTGACCGCAGCCGGTTACCATCCGCTTTTTATACTGCATGTTGGCGATGCCGTGCACACCGGAAGTGAAGAAGAGTTTCTTCACTTTCTGGCGAGTCTTCAGCAGACCGTTCCGGAAATGCCTGTATTTGTCGCTGCCGGCAATCACGAGCTGACCAATGGGGATAGGCGCGAGAAGGGAAAAGTATTGTTTCAGCAACTGATCGGCCCATTGGATTTCGTCCTGGATATTCCCCGAATCCATGCCAAGTTCATTGTCATGGATAATTCCGGCAATTCTTTAACGTCGAAGCAGATTGATAACCTGAAAACCGAGTTGCAGGTGGGGAAATCCCTGAAATTTGTTTTCATGCACATTCCGCCGCAAACCCATAAATGGATTGACAGTCACACCTTTACCAAGGGTGCTGACGCGTTTTTGCAGACGATTTCCAGCGCTAATGTGGCCGGAGTATTCTACGGGCATTACCATCTTTATGATGAAGAAACGATTTCCGGAACACCCCACATCATTACCGGTGGGGCAGGGGCGCCGCTTGTTCGGCTGTATTTCGGGGATCCTTCCCATCATTTTGTCGTTGTCACGATTTCAGGACAAGGGAAGGTCTCAACGGAAAAAGTGCAGGTCTCGCAATGATCGTGATGACAGCGGCGGTATTTAAGATTCATATAGAAAATGATATCATATTGAGATATAGTGCCTTAATATAAAATCCGGATATCGAAATCCGAAACAAATTCAACATTCCAATGTCAAAAAAAACCGTCTGAACTCACTTCATTTGGGTCATTATGATTTTGATCATTGTTTCGAACTTCGTGCTTTGAATTTCGAATTTATTCTTGTTAACCGTTTTTCCGTTCAGTCACTTCATTTAAAATGTCGGTCATATGACTGCTTACTATAAAGGTAAATGAAAATGAAACCATCTGTAATTGAGACCCATTTTGACGGACTATCGCTGCGGCAACGGGGAAAGGTCAGGGATATATATGACCTTGGGGACAGTCTGCTGATGATTGCCACGGACAGGATATCGGCATTTGATGTTGTCATGCCGGATCCGGTTCCGGACAAGGGAAAGGTGTTAACCCAGATATCCCTGTTCTGGTTTGAGGTGATGAAGGACCTGGTTCCCAACCATGTCATTACCAGCAATGTGGATGTCTATCCGGATGCCTGTAAACCCTATGCAGATGTGCTCCGGGGAAGGAGCATGCTGGTAAAAAAAGCAGCGCCGCTGCCAATTGAATGTGTGGTCAGGGGGTATTTGTCCGGGTCTGGCTGGAAATCCTACCAGCAGAGCCGAACCCTTTGCGGGATTCAGCTTCCGGAAGGGCTGAAGGAATCCGACAGGCTTCCTGAACCCCTGTTTACCCCGTCCACCAAGGCTGAAATCGGGCAGCATGATGAGAACATTGATTTTGATCAGGCCGCAAAGTTGATCGGCAATTCCCTGGCCGAGCGGGTGAAGTCGTTAAGCCTGTCTATTTACCGGAAAGGGGTTGAACTTGCCGACAGCAAGGGCATTATCATTGCCGATACCAAGTTTGAATTCGGTCTGTTGGGAAATCAACTGGTACTGATTGACGAGGTGCTTACCCCGGACTCTTCCCGGTTCTGGCCCAAGGCTTCCTATAAACCAGGGGGAGCTCAGGAAAGTTTTGATAAACAGTTTGTTCGGGATTATCTTCTGTCCATTCAGTGGAATCAGAAACCGCCGGCGCCAAAGCTTCCGGATCATGTGATTGAAGGCACCCGAAAAAAATATCTGGAAGCACTTCACCTTCTTGCAGGCCCCGGCTATGCCGTTACCTGAGCAGAGCGTATTGCTGGAGCGGATACGTCTGGAAGATAAAACCTTCCAGGTGACCACCGAAGCCCCCATTAAACCCCTTGCCGCCTCTATTTCCCGGCTGGGGGTGATGCATCCTCCGGTCCTTCTGGCTGTCGATTCTGTTTATCTGATTGTCTGCGGGTTCAGAAGAATTGCAGCCTGTTTATCTCTGGGCCTTTCCGAGATTTCCGCCAGGCTGCTTTCCCCGGATACGGATAAACCGACCTGTGTCCAATTGGCTATCGCCGATAATTCGACGCAGCGTCCGCTGAATCTCATTGAAACATCCCGTGCGATGGTATTGCTCTCCGGAGTTTATCCGGACCCCGGTGATCTTCGCAAGGCAGCAGGGGGGCTGGGGCTTCCGGACAACGATGCTGCCATTCAAAAAATTTTGCAATTAACCAGTCTTTCACCTGAAATTCAGGAAGGCGTGATCTCGAATGCCCTTTCCATGGCCATGGCCCTTGAACTGGGACAAATGGACAAATCTTGTGGAATAGAGTTGTCAACGCTTTTTGGATACCTGAAGCTGGGCTTGAACAAGCAGCGGGAAATTCTGACGATGATTCAGGAAATTGCTTTACGGGAAAATATTGCTGTCAAAGATGTTCTAAAAACCCCTGATATTCAGCTGATTCTCGTTCATGAAAAATGGGACAGGTCCCAGAAAACCGTTCACCTCAGACAGTACTTGAGGCGCCGCCGGTATCCTTCGATCACTTCGGTTGAAAGTGAATTTGATGCCAAAGCGCGATTATTGGAACTGGATTCCGCCATTGCGTTGATTCCTCCCCGGGATTTTGAAGGAACCACATTCAGTTTTCACCTCAATTTCAAAACTATTGCCGAATTGCAGCGCCTCCTTTCCCGCCTTGCGGAAGTTTGTGTCAGCCCCACCCTGAATGAAATCCTGAACGGATCCAGAATTTCGTCTCCTTAGCATTTATTTTTTTTACTCCAATATCAGAATCTGCATTCCTTGTCTGAGGCATTTAAATGCCCTCCCAGCTTTGGTGCATCCTTTTTTATTTGACTATCCGCAACATTTTATAAGTCTCTTTTAGGATTTTAAAAAAAAATAAAAAATGAACAAATATTTCTTGACAAACAAAATGCATAGAATATATAGATGATTAACAAATAAATTGTATTCATTTTATTCAAGTGGAAAAGTCGATTACAAATTAAGAGTTCAATCCAACTAGAAGATGTAATCCTTGGGTTACAGAAAGGAGGGTATGCGATTGGCCGGGGATCTGGAGGAAACCCGTGAAAAGTTATAGTGCATGGGACAATCTCCTGCTTCGGGCCTTAAGAGGGTGACGCTGAAAATCTCTGGGATGCAGTTAAAAATGTACAGGTAACTAAACCTTTTGTGAAAGGAGATGAGATATGTCGGATACTTACGAAAAGGAACCTACTCAGGCCTGGATTACGACTTTCGCAGGCACAGCCATCAATCTCTGTCTGGGAATTTTATATGCCTGGAGTATGTGGGGAGCCGCTCTTGTCAGCGAAGTTACCTTGGCCCCCGGAGATGTGGTTACCAAAACAGCGGTGATTAAAGCTGCTGCTGCAACAGATGCAGATAAAACACTGGCCGGAAACATGGTCGTTAAGGCTATGGAGGCCGTTCCCCGGGCCGAAGCCCTGAAAGTCAAATTCGGAACAAATCCAAAGGAGGGATATGTTCTTCTGGGGGATGTGAAAGGCGATCTCAGAGCCGGTGACATTATCACCAAGGCCGGTGAGCCAATGACAGACCCCAAAAACGTGGGATGGATTTATCTGAACAATGCAGAGACGTCCACCCCATTTTCGCTCTGCGTCATCATCTTTGCACTCCTGATGATTCCCGGTGGAAAAATTCAGGATAAAATCAGCCCCAAATTCGGCGCCACCGTGGGCGGTCTGTTTCTTGCCGTCGGGTGTATCATCGCCGGCATGATGAAAAGCTATACGGGACTGGTCATCGGCTTTGGCATTTTCGGCGGCATCGGCATGGGAATCGGCTATGCGGCGCCGACTCCGGCTGCCCTCAAATGGTTCGGTCCCCACCGACGCGGGCTCATCGCGGGCCTGGTGGTCGGCGGATACGGCGGGGCGGCCCTTTATATCGGCCCCCTGGCCAAATACCTGATCAGTAATTTCGGTATCACCCAGAGCTTTGTGATTCTGGGGGTTCTCTTTGCAACCGTCGTGATTATTGCCGGCCAGCTCATCAAGATCCCCGGACCGGGGTATGTGCCTGCAGCGCCACGGGTTGCGCAAACCGCCAAACAGATGGCTGCTTCAACCAAACATAACTGGGAAGCTGGCGAGATGATCCGGACCTGGCAGTTTTATGCGCTGGTATTCATGTTCATCCTGACCACCCAGTCCGGCCTGCTGATCATTGCAAACGCCGCCGGGCTTTTGAGCAAAACAGGCGCCAAGATCCCCTTCTTTGCCGCCAATGCCTGGCTGCTGGTTTCTTTCGGGGGACTGGTCAATGCCGCGGGACGCGTGGGAACCGGTTTTTATTCGGACAAGATCGGACGGCTCAACGCCTATTGTCTGAACTGCGGGCTCTCCGCCCTGTGTCTGTTCACCCTTCCTTACATCATCGGCTCCGCCAATATTTTCCTGCTGTTTCTGGCTGTCGGCGTTGCCTACTGGCAGTACGGCGGCGGGCTTTCCCTGATGCCGTCCTTTGTCGGCGACTTTTACGGTCCCAAAAACCTGGGTTTTAATTACGGCCTGGTATTCATCGGCTGGGGCCTTGGATTTTTCATGGCCAGACTGGGCGGCACCATCAAAGACCTTACCGGAAGCCTCAACTATGCGTTTTATATTTCAGGCGCACTGCTGGTCGTCGGTGTAATTCTGGCCTTCAGCACCAGCCGACCGCTCTGGGGTGAAGAATCACAGAACGTAAAGGTCAATGCTTAAAAAGTAATTCCCCGGGTAATCCTATTGGATTGCCCGGCCAGCACATTGTGACGTTAAAATATGTTCGAGAAAAACACACGTAAAATAGTTAAGTTTAATTTCTATCGCTAATGATTTAGCTACACGTTTCAATTTTCATTACAGGACTCTTGTTCTTTGCCCGATCTGAATATTGTAATAGATGAACACAATATAAAATAATACATATTTAAACAATTAAGTTATAATTATACATTGACTTAAAAATAATTAGTTTATAATATGATATAACAAATAAATAAGGTTCATTAATTATGGGGATTCACGAGAGAAAAGAGCGGGAAAAAGAGCGCAGGCGACAACAGATTATGGTTGCCGCAAAACGGGTCTTTTCTGTAAGCGGATTCAGCAAGTCTACCATGGAAGATATTGCCAGGGAAGCTGAGCTCAGCCCTGGAACCATTTACCTGTATTTCAAAAACAAAGATGAATTGTATGCGTCGCTCTCTGTCAGGATACTTCAATACCTGAGCATTCGGCTCAAACATGTTCTCGATAACAAGGATCTTCAACCCGAACAGTATATTGATGCCCTCAAACAGGCCATGCTCGATGTCTATGATTTTGATCCGTTAATCGTGATCAATCTGTTTCAGCTTCAATCCAGCGAAACGCTAAAAAATCTGACGCCGGAGCTTCTCGAGGAAATTACGGATCTGTCCAGGAATTCTCTGGAAGCCATGGCCAACATATTCAAGATGGGAGTCAAAAAAAAGGTGTTTATCGATCGGCATCCTTTTGCGCTGGCAGACACCTTGTGGGCGTTATTTTCGGGAATTATTCTCTGGGAGGAGAGCAAGAAAATCATAAACGAGGACAAAGACTACCTCAAGCCAACGCTTGATCTTGCATTTGAAGTTTTTTCACGGGGCGTAACGCGTTAATTGCAGTCGGAAATAATGGATAAAACAAAACAACCAATAACACGATCATGGGGAGGAATTGACCAATGGCAGAACAAGTAGAAAAAGCAGAAGTTGTTGAAACATCAGAAGCGCAGATTGCGGTACATTGGCAGGAAGAAGAGTATTACTATGCGTCCAAGAAGTTCATTGCCCAGGCCAACATGACGGATGAAGGCATCTATGATCGATTCAGTCTGGATAATTTCCCGAACTGCTACAAGGAGTATGCGGACCTTCTGGACTGGTATGAATACTGGCACACCACTCTGGACACCAGCGATGCGCCGTGCTGGAAATGGTTTGTGGGCGGAAAAATTAATGCCAGCTATAACTGTATCGACCGTCATCTTCCCAAAAACAAAAACAAGACCGCTATCCATTTTGTCCCGGAACTGGAAAATGAAAAAGTCGAACACATCACCTATCAGGAACTGTATGTTCGGGTAAATGAATTTGCAGCCGTATTGAAGGATTTCTGCGGATTGAAGGCCGGAGACCGGGTGACGCTGCATATGCCCATGACCGCGGAGCTTCCCATTACCATGCTGGCCTGCGCCCGTCTGGGCATCATTCACTCCGAGGTATTCGGCGGGTTCAGCGGAAAAGCTGCGGCAGACCGGGTTCAGGACTCTCAAAGTGAAGTCTTGATCACCATCGACGGTTACTATCGCGGCGGCGGTCTTATCGACCACAAGGAAAAGGCTGATATCGCTTTTGATGAAGCCAAGAAACAGGGTCAGACCTTGAAAAAAATTCTGGTCTGGCAGCGGTATCCCGGCAAATATTCCAGCCCCACCCCGCTGGTCGAAGGCAGGGATTTTATCGTCAATGATCTGTTGAAAAAATACTACGGTGTTCGCATCGACCCGGTGCCGATGCCTGCAGAAGCCCCGCTCTTTTTGATGTACACCAGCGGCACCACCGGAAAACCCAAGGGCTGCCAGCACAGCACCGGCGGCTATCTGGCTTATGTTACCGGAACCTCCAAATTCGTTCAGGACATCCATCCGGAAGATGTCTACTGGTGCATGGCAGACATCGGCTGGATCACCGGACATTCCTACATCGTTTACGGCCCGCTGGCGCTTTGCGCCTCATCGGTCATCTATGAAGGCATTCCCACCTATCCGGATGCCGGCAGGACCTGGAGAATCGCCCAGAACCTGGATGTCAACATTTTCCATACTGCCCCCACGACCATTCGCGCCTTAAGAAAAGTCGGGCCGGATGAACCCGCAAAGTATAACTATCATTTTAAACACATGACCACCGTCGGCGAGCCCATCGAACCGGCTGTATGGAAATGGTATCATAAAGAAGTCGGCAAAGGCGAGGCCATTATTGTTGACACCTGGTGGCAGACCGAAACCGGCGGATTTCTCTGCAGCACCCTGCCGGCACTGAGGCCCATGAAACCGGGAAGCGCGGGACCTGGCATGCCAGGCATTCACCCCATCATTTATGACGAAGATGGACATGAACTGCCATCAGGATGCGGCAAGGCCGGCAACATCTGCATTCAGAACCCCTGGCCGGGCGGATTCCAGACCATCTGGGGAGATCGGGAACGCTTTGTCCGTCAGTATTATCAGCGGTATTGCAAAGACCCGAACAGCAAGGACTGGAGAGATTGGCCGTATCTGACCGGGGATGCAGCGGTTCAGGCTCCGGATGGGTATTATCGAATTCTGGGCAGAATCGACGATGTCATCAATGTTTCCGGCCATCGTCTGGGAACCAAGGAACTTGAGTCTGCGGCCATGACGGTTAACGAAGTGGCGGAAGCCGCGGTCGTGCCGGTTGCCGATGAAATCAAGGGCAAGGTTCCGGATCTGTATGTGTCTTTGAAACCAGGATTTACGCCAAGCAAGGAACTTGAAGATAAAATCGTCAAAGCCCTTGTGGTGGAGATAGGCCCCATTGCCAAACCCAGAAAGGTCTGGATTGTGCCCGATATGCCTAAAACACGATCCGGTAAGATCATGCGCAGGGTACTGGGCTCCCTTTCCAACAAGACGGATGTCGGCGACGTGATGACCCTGGCCAACCCGGAAATTGTTGAAGCCATTCATGGTATGGTTGATGGTTATAAAGGATGATGGTCATGAGTTTGTAACCGTCCCTTGAAAAACACGAGCCGGAAGAATGAGAGGATTCTTCCGGCTTTTTTTATTTGCCGTTTTATATAGTTGTTGTATTTTATTGTCAGAATCGCTATGAATTGAATTAATTAAATTAGTCGCATGGATTATTTAATTTTGGTATATTTAGTGGCAAAGTAAACTTAATTTATTGTTTATTGAATGTGCTATCAGAAAGGAGAACCGAATATGAGTAACCCCTATGTCGAGGCGTTTGAATCCTCCATAAAAACCCCGGATGTGTTCTGGGCAAAAGCAGCCGAAGATCTGCACTGGTACAAAAAATGGGATAAAGTGCTGGATGACTCGAAAAAGCCGTTTTACCGCTGGTTTACGGGCGGAATCGTCAATACCTGCTACAATGCCCTGGACTATCATGTCGAAAACGGCAGGGCCAATCAGATTGCCCTGATTTATGACAGTCCTGTCACGGACACGGTAAAGAAATATACTTATGCGGAGTTAAGGGATGAAGTTGCGATATTTGCCGGTGCGCTGGCTGCCCGCGGGGTCGTAAAAGGAGACCGGGTTCTGATCTACATGCCCATGATCGCGGAAGCGGCCGTGGCCATGCTGGCCTGCGCCCGGCTGGGTGCGGTCCATTCCGTTGTTTTCGGCGGCTTTGCAGCCAACGAGCTTGCGACCCGCATTAATGATGCCAAACCCAAGGTGATCGTGTCCGCCTCCTGCGGCATTGAAGTCAAGAGAGTGATTCCCTATAAAGCCCTGCTGGACGGCGCCATTGAAATGGCCGACTCAAAGCCGGGTACCTGCATCATCTTTCAGCGGCCCATGGAGACCGCGTCCCTGATCGCCGGCCGCGACATCGACTGGGCCACCGCCATCAAGGGCGTCAAGCCCCATGACTGCGTGCCGGTTGCCGCAACCGATCCGCTGTACATTCTGTATACTTCCGGCACCACCGGCGTTCCCAAAGGCGTTGTCCGCGACAACGGCGGCCACATGGTGGCGCTAAAATGGACCATGAAGGCGGTCTACAACGTGGATGCAGGAGATGTTTACTGGGCGGCCTCTGACGTGGGCTGGGTCGTGGGACATTCCTATATCGTTTACGGGCCGCTCTTAAAGGGCTGCACCACCATCCTGTATGAAGGCAAGCCTGTGGGCACGCCGGATGCCGGCGCGTTCTGGCGCGTGATTTCCCAGCACAAGGTAAAAGCCCTGTTTACCGCGCCCAACGGCTTTCCGGGCCATCAAAAGAGAAGATCCGGAAGGCAAATTGTTGAAGGATTACGACATATCCTGCTTTGCCACGCTTTTCCTTGCAGGGGAAAGATCCGATCCAGACACCCTGAAATGGGCGGAAAACAACATCAAGGTTCCGGTCATCGACCACTGGTGGCAGACGGAGACCGGATGGGCCATTGCCGCCAACTGCATGGGGCTTCATCACTATCCGGTTGTCTATGGTTCGCCCACCAAGCCGGTGCCGGGATGGAACGTCATGGTCGTGAATCCGGAAAATGAAGTCGTCAAAACCGGAGACATCGGCGCGCTGGTGGTAAAGCTGCCGCTGCCGCCCGGAAGCCTGCCCACGCTCTGGAACAATGACGAGGGATTCGTAAAGTCATATCTTGAGGAATTCCCCGGCTACTACAAGACGGCGGACGCCGGATACATGGATGAAAACGGTTACGTCTATGTCATGTCCCGAACCGATGACATCATCAATGTAGCCGGTCACAGACTTTCCACAGGTGCCATGGAAGAAATCCTTGCGGACCATCCCCAGGTTGCCGAATGCGCGGTTCTGGGCGTGGAAGACGACTTGAAAGGCCAGGTTCCCATCGGGTTTCTTGTTCTGAATGCCGGCGTGACCCGGGACCATAAGGAGATTGTTAAAGAAGTCGTTCAGATGGTCAGGGACCGCATCGGGCCGGTGGCATCGTTTAAAACCGCCACGGTGGTTAAACGGCTTCCCAAGACCCGTTCCGGGAAGATTCTGAGAGGGACCATTCAAAAAATTGCGGACAACAAGGAGTATAAGCTGCCGGCAACCATCGATGACCCGGCGACTCTGGACGAAATGGCAGTGGCCTTGACATCCATTGGCTATGCAAAAGGCAGAAAATAGTGAATTTCGACTTGAATGTACATGCCTCCATGTCATTTTGAAGAGGACGTGAAACACTGCGGTATCAGATTGTTTGACAAATTGATATTCCGCATACCGTGACTGCAAATCAGCCGGCGCAAATTTATTATTCTGCGCCGGCTGATTTATTTTTGACTCACTCCTATCTCTCCTTTTAAAGCCCTCGTTTTATTTTATTGTGTAGTCGGCGATGGTTATAGTATTTACAGGCCCATTCAATCGGTAAATTCTCTTATTCCCACTAGCGTGATTATTTTATCAAAGTAGTTTGGCGCAGGCGGAAAAACGCTTGGAACAATGGCCACAAAATAACTTGGGAGATTGTTTTTTAGTGATGGAATCAATTTATCGGGTTGTAGAAAAAGGCTGAAGCTCCTCATCTGGTTGGATGTGCTTGAAAAGGAATGATCTATCCGTGAAAATATCAGAATTATTTATCGATGAGCAGGTGAAGGATTTCCCTGTTGTGGCGCAAGTTCAGTCCCGTCTGGGAATTGCCGGCAGGGTGATCAGCGATCCCGGCGATGTATTTCAGTTGGTTTCTCAGGCAGATGATCCAATCCAGAAGGGAAAAGAAGTTCTTTATCTGACCCGAAACAAGGGTGCTTTTGTCCGGGACTGTCCGGGAACCCGTTCCTATACCTGCTGCGGGTATAAAATCCTGCATATCGGCACGTTCTGCACCATGGATTGCTCGTATTGTATTTTGCAGGCTTATTTTCATCCGCCGCTGCTTCAGTTTTATGTCAATCATGAGGACATGGTTCGCGAACTGGCGCAGGAATTTTCAAAACCCGGCATTCGTAGAATCGGCACCGGTGAATTTACGGACAGCATGATCTGGGAATCCGGGACCGATCTATCGGCACTTATCGTTCCGCTTTTCGGGGCCCAGACCCGGGCGGTGCTGGAACTGAAAACCAAAACTACCGATATCCGGCGGTTAAAACACCTTGCCCATAACCAAAAGACGATCTGTGCCTGGTCCTTGAATACCGAAAGGGTTATTCGGGAACAGGAGCGGCGCACGGCATCGCTGAATGCACGGCTTGAGGCTGCCGGAACCTGCGAGTCCTGGGGATATCCCCTGGCGTTTCATTTTGACCCGATTGTTCTTTATGAAGGGTGTGAGGGAGAATACCGGCAGGTTATTCAAAAACTGTTCGAACGGGTATCCGCGGATAACATTGTCTGGATCAGCATCGGTTCATTTCGGTTTATCCCGGAATTAAAGAACATTATTCGGAACCGGTTCAGCGATTCCACACTGGTTTACGGCGAGTTTATCACGGGTCTGGATAACAAGATGCGGTATTTTAAACCACTTCGTCTCAATTTTTATCAAAAAATGGTTTCCTGGATCAGGGAACTGGCCCCGGATGTCCGGATCTATTTCTGCATGGAAGATGATGAGGTCTGGGAAAAAACCTTGGGGTTCACGCCTGAAAAATACGGGGGGTTGTCCAGAATGCTGGATTTGAGTGCTGAAAATCATTGCGGGCTGACAATCTGATAGCCCACATAGCGTCCATGAGGAAATGGGCTTTCATGCTGATCTGTGTTGATAGATCAAGGCGGGGTAAATGAAAAAACAAAAGCAGATTTTCAGGGTGTTGCTTTTTGTGTGTGTAACCCTTGTGTGCGCATCACAGGCGTCATCGGATGCGTTATTTTCAGTGCGGCGGGTTTTTGATGGCGATACCGTTGAGCTGGGAAACGGTTGGCACGTTCGTTATATCGGCATCAATGCACCGGAAATCGCGCATCCGGATAAACCCGGGGAACCTTTCGGGGCTGAATCACTGGCATTCAATGAAAAACTCGTGTTGACCAAACCGGTTCGGATACAGCAGGACCAGGAAGCATCCGATCAGTATCACCGGCATCTGGCATATGTATTTTTGCAGGATGGTACGTTTGTGAATCAGGAAATTGTCCGAAACGGACTGGCCTATGTCCTGTATCAATTACCGAATATCACCAACGCCGCCGTATTGTTACAATCCCAGCAGGAGGCAATGAAGGCCGGAAAGGGGATATGGGGCAACTGGAAGGAAACATCCGCAGATTACATCGGCAATAAAAAATCCAGACGGTTCCATCTGAAAACCTGTGCGTTTGGTCAGCGGACATCGAAACAAAACCGGATTCATTTCGACCGGAAATGGGATGCGTTCTGGGAAGGATATGCGCCCTGTAAAAAATGTATGGGGCAAGAGCCGATTAACAACAGCGATGAGAACAAGAAAAGCGGGAAAAGAGTGAAACAGGAGGCGAACGATAAGTCTGAATGAAATCCCCCCTGTTTTCCTAAAGGGGGATTTCATTGAATTCGGATGAATGGGTATCCGCGTTATTCCTTGTCTTTGTTCAGCTCAACCAGCAGCTTTTCGGAAATCAGGGCCGGCACTTCATCGTAATGAGAAAACGCCATGCTGTAAACGCCTCTGCCGCCGGTCATGGAGGTGAGGTCCGGTGCATAGGACAAAAATTCAGACATCGGCACATTGGCTTTGATTACCTGGTATTTGCCCTCGGAATCCATCCCGAGCACCCGGCCGCGGCGGCTGTTCAAATCTCCCATGATATCGCCCATGAATTCTTCCGGTGTTGTTATTTCAACGCTCAGAATCGGTTCCAGAAGAACCGGCTTGGCTTCAGCCACAGCCTTTTTAAAAGCCAGTGAACCAGCGATCTTAAAGGCCATTTCCGATGAATCCACGGCGTGGTAAGATCCGTCATCCAGCGTTACCCTGAAATCCACACAAGGGTATCCCGCCAAAACCCCCTTCTGGGCAGCATCAATAATCCCTTTTTCAACAGCCGGAATATAGGACCTGGGGACGGAGCCGCCGACAATGGCATCCACAAATTCAAACCCCGCACCCCTGGGCAGAGGCTCCATCTGAATCCAGCAGTCTCCAAACTGGCCGTGGCCACCGGATTGTTTTTTATGTCTGCCCTGTACGCGGACTTTTTTCTTAATGGTTTCCCGATATGGAACTTTTGGGGTTTTCAGATGCACTTCCACATTGTATTTGCGTTTAAGCTTTTCAATGGCGGCTTCAATATGGACCTGACCCCTTCCGGACAAGAGAATTTCCTTGGTCTCGGCAGTTCTTTCCAGCTTGAGTGCGGAGTCTTCTTCCAGCATCTTGGTCAGCGAGATGAAGATTTTATCTTCATCGCCGGATCCCTTGGTGGTGATTGCAAACGTGATCAGGGTGGGAAGGGGTTCTGGAAAGGGGAAGCTGATTTTATTGGATTCATCGCAAAGGGTATCGCCGGTAAAGGTTTCTTTGAGTTTGGCGACAGCGACAATGGAGCCCGGACCGGCGCTTTTGGCTGGTTTTTGTTCTTTCCCGGCAATTGTCAAAAGCTGATTAAAGCGCTCTTTGACATCTTTGTTGACGTTGTAAAAATTGCCGTCGGACCCCAGTGAGCCGGAAACCACCCGGAATATCGAGAGCCGGCCGGCATAAGGATCTGCGACGGTCTTAAAAACAAAGGCGGAAAACGGTGCATCCGGGTCCGGCGCCCGTTCGATTTCATTTCCCACCACCGGATCCATCCCGACTTTGGGCATGCGGTCCAATGGCGAAGGCATGCAGTTGACAATGAAATCCATCAACAGATCAATACCAACGGCTTTAATGGCGGAGGCACACAGCACAGGGGAAAATATGCGGGATATGGTTCCCTTCTTCAGGGCTGTTTTGAGTTCGTCGTCTGAAATTGTTTCCCCTTCAAGATATCGTTCAAGCAGCGTGTCATCGGCTTCGGCGATATTTTCAACCAATTTTTCACGTTCTTCCTCAACCAGGGATTGCATATCCGAAGGAATTTCACCGGCGGTAGCCTTGCCAGTGGCATCGTAGGTATAGGCTTTCATGGCGATCAAATCAACTATCCCTTTGAAATCCGCTTCGGTCCCTATGGGCAAATGCAGTATGACGGGCTTGGGTTCAAAGGATTTAACGGCATCCTGAAAAGCTCTGGTAAAATCCGCCCGTTCCCTGTCCAGTTTGTTGATCAAAATCACGCAGGGCAATTTCAATTCTTGGGCGAAGTTCCAGGCCTGATCGGTCTGAACTTTAACCCCGTCGACGGCATCTACCAGAACAACTGCGCCATCAACCGCCTGCATACAAAATTTGGTGTCCGTAAAAAAATTTTGATCACCCGGCGTATCAACCAGGGTGACAGAATGTTTTTTCCAGTTAAATTGATGGAAGCCGCTGCTAATACTGATGTTGCGCTTGAGTTCTTCAGGCTCGAAATCCATTGCCGTATTGCCATCCTCGACACGTCCAAGACGATTGGTTACGCCGGTCTGGTACAGCATGACTTCGGCTAAAGAAGTTTTTCCAGAGTTACCATGGCCCACAAGCGCAATATTTCTTATTTTATCAATCACTTCAGTCATTAAACAAAGCTCCTCTCTATAGATTTGTCCATCAAGACGGTTGATTCACGAGCATTACCTTTAAAATTTCTATATGGTTGGCTGAAAAAAATCAAGTAAAAACAAGGCCGTTATTTATTGGACAATTTTGGCTTTTGATTCACATGAAAAAAAGATTCGCATGGCAACGGTTTTTTGATAAAAATGGCATTTGGGATTTCGAATAAAAACACTGCAAGAAAATCAATACCCGTATTAAGCAGTGTCGGAATGGAAAATATCAAAAATCGCATTCACCTGTTTGCAAAGCAGGGTAAACTGATCGGGATAGAGTGACTGGGCACCATCGCTCATGGCTTTTTCGGGCTCATGGTGGACTTCGACCATCAGGCCATGGGCCTCGGCAGCCACTGCCGCCCGGCTGAGGGGAATCACCTGGTCTCTGCGGCCGGCAGCATGGCTGGGATCGGCAATGATGGGCAGATGGCTCAGTTTTCGAACAACCGGTATGGAAGACAGGTCAAGCGTGTTGCGACTGTGGTTGGCAAACGTGCGGACCCCTCTTTCACAAAAAATCACCTGTGAATTGCCGCCTTCCAGAATGTATTCGGCAGCCATCAGCCATTCTTCGATGGTCGCCGACATTCCCCGCTTCAGCAGTACCGGCTTTGATGCCCGCCCGGCCCGCTTGAGCAGACTGAAATTCTGCATGTTCCGGGTGCCGATCTGAATGATATCCGAATAGGCTTCAACCAGATCGAATGTGTCTTCATCCATGACTTCGGTAACAACGGGCATGCCGGTGGTTTCGCGCACTTTTGCCAGAATTTCAAGTCCTTCTTTGCCAAGCCCCTGAAAAGAATAGGGAGAGGTGCGGGGCTTGAAAGCACCGCCACGAAAGATATGGGCCCCGGATGCCTTGACGTGTCTGGCAATGGTCAATGCCTGGTTTTCACTTTCTATGGCGCAGGGACCAGCCATAATGACAAGATGACCCTTGCCGATGGCGATATCGCCAACTTGAACGATGGTATCCTCCGGCTTGCTTTCCCTGCTGACAAGTTTATAGGGTTTGGTGACGGGAATAGCGTCCGAGACACCGGGCATGCCCAGGAACAGGGAGGCGTCCACGGGTCCCTTGTTATGCAGTATGCCGATGGTGATCCGTTCGCCGCCGGGAATGGGGCGGGCAACGTAGCCGCGCTTTTCGATAGCCGTCACGACGGCTTCAGTTTGTTCTACGGTTGCCTGTTTACTCATAACGATTAACATCTGCTTTCTCCTTTGGGTCGAACTGTTGTTTGAATGGATTAAAATATGCCTTATGGAAAATATCAAAAAAAATGGGGCTGTGAAATTTCACAGCCCCTTAAAAATGAAAAAGGACCGTGAGCATCTGGGTGCCCGGGTCCTTTTGATGGTTATATTATGTCAATGGGTTACAAGAGCCTCAGGGAACACCCCTTTGTATGGATATGAAGCCGCCAGCGCCATAAAAAAGCATTGATGCATGAAGGTTTGTTCATCTGAGTCATATCTTTCCACATACCTGAAATGAGTAGATGCTGTCAAGAATTATGTCACGGGTGGAAAATGTGAATTGACATCTTTCCGAGACAACCTTTTGATATTATCCATTTCATCATGCATCTATTTCCATCCATACGGGCGCTTTCAGGATCAGATCGATTGCTTTTGACGCGGTTTCTGCGGCATCCGGAAAGGTTTTTGCCAGACTCATGACATGCCGCAGATGATCGGCGGTGCGAAGCATCAGCATGACAAGATCGCCTTCCGCGCCTTCGGAAAGTTCAACCACTTCCTCCCAGGGCATTCCCGCGGCCCAGGCGTAGACCGTCATCGCCGGTCTCAGGTAGAGGGGTCTGACATCAAAATCATGGTCATACAGATCCCGCATCAGGGGTTTCAGGGCTGTGTTGACGGCGATGAAGGCGTCAAAGAGCGATTTCGGGACAGAGCGCCGATCAATGCGGTCATCCATTTCCCGGTCCGACACAAAGAGAGACAGAATGGCCGCCATCAGGGCCGGGTCTGTTTGCGGAAAAATGTCTTTTCGAAATCCTTCGGCGATTAGAAGCGGCTGATCCACGCGGAGTTGTGAGGCCCATCGGCCGTCCTGTGTCAGGGTGCCACCCTGGGTGACAAATCCTGTCAGTTTCAGAAAGCTCAGGTGCCGGTTGAACGCATGAATCAGTACCTTGTGCCGGGTTCCTGAAAGTGCTCTGGCTTCGGTTCTTTTGCCGCCGGAACGCATCAATAGAAAGGTGGCGAAGGATCGCGTCAGAAGATCTTCAATCTGGTCCGGAGCATGGGACAGGAGAAGGTTTAAGACCATCGAAAAATTGATCCGTATCTGACTTTTGACATCCGATGGGGTTGCGGTAAACAACTGCGCGCAAAGCGTGGTGTCCAGATATTTTCCCGGTATGGCGATGGCGAAACCGATGTGATCCTTTCCCCGGCGTCCGGCTCTGCCGGTCATCTGGTGAAATTCCGTGGGGCTGAGCGGCATGAACTCCCGACCGTTAAAGCGATCGGTGTTCAGGAACACGACGGTTCTGGCCGGAAAATTAACGCCTGCCGCAACCGTTGATGTGGCGAATACCGCCTGAAGTAATCCTTCTGTCATCAGGGTTTCTATGACTTGTTTCCAGGCCGGAAGCTGTCCACTGTGGTGTGCGCCCACAGCCTGCTGCTCAAGGTGCCGAAGCTGACGGTGTTTTGCCAGATGCGGATTCTGGGAAAGAATGACGTCGATGCGCTGGTGAAGAGTCTGCATGTGGAACGGATCATCCACCCAGTGGTTTTTGCACAGATCCAGCGCATGATCGCAGTCGGCGCGGGATTTCAGGAAAAAGATTGCGGGAAGCAGATTGAATTTATCCAGAATTTTGAGAATTTCACCCATCGGGGGCAACAGGCTGTAAGTGGATGTCAGCCGCTGCGGTTTCTCGTTAAACAGGTAGTCACGTACTTTTTTAGAAATGCGCCCCTTTCCCCTGGCATCGGTGGCAAGAAGGGGAAGCAGGGTTCCGGAAGGGTGAAGGAATATGGGATAAAGCGGCACAGGTCTTTTGGTTTCTTCAATGACCGTGCAGTCTTTGGATCGAATGGCCGACAGCCACTCGGCAATTTTCCCGGCATTGCCGATGGTCGCCGAAAGCAGCAGCAGGGGGATCCGGGACGGCAGGTAGATCATGGTTTCTTCCCAGACCACCCCGCGATCCTCATCCCCTAGAAAATGGGCTTCATCCAGGACCACAAAATCCGTATCCAGGGTTTCGCCGCGGTGCATGGCGTCATAAAGCTGATTGCGGAGAATTTCTGTTGTGCCGACAATTACCGAGGCATCCGGTCGCTCTTTTCGATCCCCTGTAAGAATGCCGACCTGGTCCTGTCCGAAGATATCGGAAAATTCGTGAAATTTAGCGTTTGAAAGCGCTTTTAGCGGTGTCGCATACCAGCAGCGTCCGCCTTGATTGCGTATTCTGGAAATGGCCTGAACCGCTATCCAGGTTTTCCCGGAACCTGTCGGGGCGGTTACCAGACAATCGGCCTTTTCAATGGCTTCGAGCGCTTCCAGTTGAAACGGATCAGGTGAAAACGGCCGGTCTTCCGGCACGCCGATGGTTTTAAACACCGCTTTCAGGCTGGCGTCGGCGCCGGCTTTCATCCGAATGGCAGGGGCCGATGTTCTCCTGCTCCAGGGTTTGCCGGAATAGCCCTTGACCTTGACTCCGCCCCTGGGTTTCATGTCACCAGCTGCTGAATGATTGCATCCATCTGGGTTTTGGCAAGCGCATCGGTGTCAAAAGGGGAGATGCCGTTTAAATCCGCCTCGATCAAGGTGTTGTCATAGGGCAGAAATCCCAGAAAATCAAACTGGGGCAGGTTTTTTCGCAGAAAAGCAATGTCCGCATCCCCGCGGATTTTATTGCCCACCACGGCAATGCGCTTGAGACCGATCTCAGCTGCCAGGTACTGAATGTGTTCAGCCGTGTCTATACTTCTTCTGCCCGGCTCCACCACCACGATGAGTTTGTCCACGGCCTTTGCTGTGGCTCTTCCCAGGTGCTCAATGCCGGCTTCCATATCCATGACCACCACCTCGTCTCTGGCAAGTACAATGTGGGTGATCAGTGCCCGTAAAAGCGTGCTCTCTGGGCAGATGCAACCGGAGCCGCCTTTCTTGATGCCCCTAGACGCATCATCTTGATGTTGCCAAGCTTGGCTGACAAAGCGTCCGGAAGATCGTCCACACGGGGGTTGAGTTTGAAGAACCCGCCGATGCTGCCGGGCTGGGCCTCTGTGCGTTCATAGGCCAGATCTTTCATCTCGGAGATTGGAATGATTTTATCCGCATTGGCGATTCCCAGTGCTCCGGCAAGATTCGCATCCGGGTCCGCATCGATTGCCAGAACGTGTTTTCCCTGTGCATCAAATGTTCGAATCAGCAAAGCGGAAAATGTGGTTTTCCCCACCCCGCCTTTGCCGCTGACAGCAAGTTTCATAAGAAAGTCCTTATTTTATATGTGAAGGATATTGATTCCGTATGGTGTATGGTCGCACATGAACCTTGTTATTAAATAAGTCTCTTTCATCTGTAAGTCAAGAAAGACAAGATTCAGAAATTACAGGATAAGCAGAAAGCGCGTCGAAGCGGGAGGCGTAACGGGTTCATAAAATCATCGGGTCGGAGTCTATGTCGGCGGGGAGGTATCCTGTACAGCCGGGCACACGGAAACGCTCCCTTAGGGCATGGTAAGGACGGTTTTCATGTTTTGATTATGGGGTGGTATCGTTACCAGCCCTTTCCGCCGATGATGTGTTTGATTTTTTCTTCAGTCTGTTTTTCTACCAGGATCATTTTCTTTGCCTGCGCTTTTTTGATTTTTTCTGTCAGGATTTTCAAGTCCGCCGGTTTTTCCATCAAGTCCATTGCCCCGAGTTTCATGGCTTCAATGCCTCTTTCAACCGTTGCATGCCCGGTCAGAAGGATAATCTGAAGCTCCGGTTTTCTGGTTTTCAGCGCTTTCAATGCTTCGAGTCCATCCATTTCCGGCATCTGTAAATCCAGGATAATGGCATCAAACGATTCTGTTTCAGCCAGTTGAATCGCTTCTTTGGCGGAAGCTGCGGTGGATACATCCATGCCTCGGGTCTGCATCCGTTCTGACATGATGCTTAGAAAATCCTTTTCGTCGTCGACCAACAATACTTTTTCTGTCATAAGAGCCTCCTTATGTGGGATATTGAGTCGATATCAGACTTATTTCTCAACAGGCTGTCAAGTCAACCGGCAGTGTGATGATCAGCTCCCGGCATTGCGAATCGGCTGACTGGGCGGCTTTCAGGTAGCTGAGCAGCTCAAGGGTGCTGGCCTCTGTTAACAGAGCATCAACGGGTGAAACAATAACGGCTGCGCCTTCCGGCTGAGGTCGAAGGGTAAGGGTGAGTTCTTTTGACACGCCGGTTCTCTCAAAAATTTCCTTGAGACACAACCAGATGAGATTTTCAAGGTAAAACAGCCGGGTTGTCACGCAAATCGGTTGCAAAGGCGGGGTGAAATGCAACGTGACACTCTTCATGGCAGCTAACCGCGAAGTCAGCTTAATGGTCAATGCCAGCGTTTCTCCAAGATCGATGCATTTAACCGCCTCATCGGCACTGTGGGCAAACTGGTTCATATTTCGAATGATCCCGTCAGCTCGCTGAATCTGCTTGGCGATGTTGGCGGCTAAACTTTTCAGTCTGGTCGGATCAAGAGGCAGTCCTTTTTCCGCCATGAAAGACAGGTCTTCCAGAAGCCCGGCATTCTCGTTGATGATGGCCAGGGCATTTTTCAGTTCGTGCGAAATCGATGCGGAGATGGAACCAAAACAGTGAAGCCCGCATTCTCCAATGGATTCCCGGTAAGCGCTCATGAGCCTTCTCCTTGTCGCTGCATCACCTCATTCATTTTTTCAAGCAGGGATTCAATTTTTACCGGTTTAACGAGATAAAAATCTTTTCCGGCTTCCGCAGCCCCAATCTTAAAATCATCTTCAGAACCGTGTCCGGTCAGGAAAATGAATTTCATTTCCGGATGCAGGGCGTGAAGCCGTTTCTTCAGTTCCAATCCGTTGATTTTTGGAATCTTGACATCGAGAATGGCAAGGTCAAATGTCTCAGTTTCAACAAGTTCCAGGGCTGCCAAGCTGCTGGTGACCCATCTGGCCTGAATCCCTCTGAGAAGCAGGCGTTCAGCTAATGTTGAAACCAGTTGTTCTTCATCGTCAACCAGCAATACGCGCATAACCCTCTCCTTTTTTCTTTGTATACGTCAACGGCAGTTCAATCGTAAATCGGGTGCCCTTGCCGACCGTGCTGTGAATTTTAATTTTTCCGCCGATTTCCTGCACCAGCCCATACGTGATGGACAGACCCAGTCCGGTACCACCGGTTCGGCTTTTTGTCGTAAAAAAAGGCTCGAAAACCCGTTTGATATCCGATTCTGAAATCCCGCATCCGTCATCGGCAACATCAATGGAAATCGCATCGGAATCGAGTTTTGACACCTTGATTTCCAGTGTGCCGCCATCGTCCATGGCGGCAAAAGCGTTGTTGATCAGATTCAGAAAAATCTGTTGCAGTTTTCCGCGATCGCTTTCAAATTCCGGGATATCATCGGGGATATCTACCGAAATGGTGATGCTTTTGTATTCAGCTTCCTTGCCCATAAATCCGAGCACATCCTGAATGACGGATTTTACGCTGAGTCGCTGAACGCTTACTTCGATGTGGCGGGCAAAGTTGAGAAGCCGTTTGGTGATGGTGCCGCACCGTTCCACGGATGAAATAATGGAATCGACCAGGCTGCTCAACTTTGAATCTTTAACATAATCTTTTTGAAAGGTGAAGATGTCTTTGATCAGGCCGGCTTTTTCGTTGATAATGGCCAAGGGATTGTTGATTTCATGGGCGACGCCTGCTGCAAGGCGTCCGATGGAAGCCAGCTTGTTGGCGTATTCAACCTGGTGAAGGGTCATAACCCGTTTCTGATCCGCCAGAAAGATATTGTTGACCAGATACGTGGACACACCGATAACCACAACAAGTATGGTGATGACGCTGACAGCCAGAAATCCGAGCAACTGAGAGCGGGTTTTAAACCAGGGTTTCATCAGCGCGTTTTTCTGTTTGGTTACGATCAGGATAAAAGGGGTGTCCGTGATATAGGCATAACCAACGACCAGTAACTTTCCGGTATTGTCCATCGTCTGGTAAACGACCGTATTGGAGGCATATTCCGGAACCGAGAGCGGAATTTTTTCCAGCACCGTGGCATGGTATCGGGAAGGCGTCTGTAGAATGCCGTCCTGGTTGACGATAAACGCATCCCCCATGCCCCCCACTTCCAGGTCCGACAAAAGCTCCTGGAACCGCTCCATGTCCAGAGATGCCCGAAGAACAAAAGCGGATCCGTCCGGCAGGCTGTGCTTGACCGCAATGACAAAGTGGGGAACATTGCGCAGGCCAAGAAACACATCGCTGATGTAAATGTTCCGTTCCAGCACCTCCCGATACCAGGCCTGAGCACTGTAATCCACACCAATGAGTTCGTAGGGTCCGACATAATTGATTTGGACACCGGAGTCATCAATTACCCCCAGGTCGCGAAAACCGCCCAGGCTTTTTTTGAGATTTTCCAGGATCATAAACAGGCGGTCCGGGTTTTTCAGGTTCTCAAGCGTGTTGTCATGGATGATGAAATTCAGGGCGAATTTTCGTTCATCCAGAAAAAAAGAGATGCTGCGGCGCGTATTTGAAACCAGGCGGGAGGTTCTGAGCAGAATTTCCGATTCAATGGCATTCTGGGTGACGTTATAGTCGATGATCGCCATGAAAATGAGCGGGATCAGGGAAACCCCCGCGGTCAGAAATGCAGCCTGTTTCCATATCTTTCGAAAATTGAACAGGGATTTAAACGGCCCTGCGGCAGCGTCCTGGTGATCCCAGAATTTGGGTTTGAATCGGGTTGTTATCATAAAATCCTCACGATGTCGTGCAACCGATTGCGTTTAGCAAATTTCAGGCTTTTTCTTTTGAGCCTGAATTTTCTCGTTGGCTTTTTTCAAGGTGTCACTCAGGATATCAATGTCAACGGGCTTGTGCAGGTAGGCAAAGGCGCCTAAGTTCATGCAGGTTTGCCGGTCTGCTTCCGAACCATGACCGGTAAGGATAATAACTTCAATTCCTGGCTGTGTTTCCTTGACCCTTCGCAGGACTTCGATGCCGTCGATGCCCGGCATTTTCAGATCCAGAATCATCACTTCCGGTTCTTCCTCGTGAACCAGCTTCAGGGCGGATTCACCGTCAAATGCCACGGCAGACCCCATATCCCGAAGGATCAGGCGCTCGGAAAGGGTTTGAACAAACTCCCTTTCATCATCCACGAGCAGCACTTTGGAAGGGACTTCAAAATCAAATTTCCGATAAATATCTGACTGATGGAAATCCTTTCCGACTCCGGTTTCAATGGATTTTACGCCCGGGACAATTCCGGCAATGGATTTGAGTTCCTGCTCCAGCCGGCTCAGCATCAGAACATGTTTGTTGATGGTCAGGGTAACCTTGCCGTTTGCTGCTGTCACCCCGACATGATGGCCTGCATTGGCCAGCGCAACTTCCACCTGGGCGGAAATGCGGAAATCGTCGATGGTTTTACGGGATTTTTCTGTTGTTTGCAGCACATCCTTGTTCAGGTTGTCCAGAATCAGTTGAATGGCCTCGGCTGTATTGGTCTTGTTCATCGGCAAAATCATGTCATAAAGAACAGGACTCCAGGGGTCAGTCAGATTGAATAAGGCATTTACCCAGGTACCACAGTCTTCATCCTGCCGGTGGATCCATTTTGCCGCCTCTTTTTCAGAGATGCCCTTGGATTTTGCAGCCAGGGCAATCCTGAAACTCATGTCCGCAATCAGGCAGATCCGCAGGACATGGCTGATTGCTTTGGGGATCAAATGGCCGGAAAAACCGGAAAGCAACAGATTGTCGTCTGTCAGTTTTTCGGCCAGCGCCAGTTTGAGATAGGCAATGGACCGTTCCTTTTCATGGGTGAACTTGTTGAATATCGATGTTCGTGAAACAAAAGCACGGCTGATTTTGGATGCATCGATGCCCGAAAGCCTTGCTGCCTCGTCTGTCAGGTCGCTATCTGTGACCGGTTTGTAGCCGGTATGGGCGATAAGTTCCTGAAGGACAATATCTTCATTGCAAAACGTACCTGGAAAAATTGTAATTATTGGCATTTGCAGACCCCTTATCCTGATAAAAGTTATTTATAAGCCAGGTTCTCTCTGACCGACTAAAAGGCGTTTACCCGCTGATTTTATATGACTGAATACGTCTCGACCGGTTTTTATGATATTGTGTTTTTAAAACGATACCGGCGATCAATTCAGGTTGCAGACTGTTAACGGACATATCGGTTCATCGCCATCCTTGTGCGTGGGTTCATAAATGGAACGAATGGCTCTTTCCATCGTCGAGTACAAATGGTCCAGACCGATTTTTGCGGCCAGGTGGGTTCGCTCAAGCACCTCCATCACCGCTTCGTTCACCCCGCTCAGGGAGATGTCCAATCCGGCACTGCGGATCCGGTCTATCAGCAAAGAGAGCGTTTCTTCTCCGGATGCGTCAATATCATTAATACCGTTGGAGACAATTAAAATGTGTTTAAGTGATTCCTTGCTCAGCATCAGTTCGGTGATCTGGTCATCCAGATAACTGGAATTGGCGAAAAACAGGGGGCCGTCAAACCGGATCAGGGAAATATATTTGCATTCATGCAGGCCGTGAGTCGTGACGCACCGGAGTGCATCATCCTCGTCTCGGGCAAGGGATGCGACATTCGGCCGCATGCTCTTGTAAAGGAAAACCATCAGGGAGAGTGTGACGCCCACCATGATTCCTTTGTCGAGGTGCGGTGCAAACCACAGGGTGCAGATAAAGGAAATGATGGAGATAGCTCCGTCATATTTTTGTGCTTTCCAGGCATGGACAAAACCGGAGACATTGATCAGGCCGATTACCGCCATCATGATAACGGCAGCCAGTACGGATTGAGGCAGATGATAGAGAAGAGGGGTAAAAAACAGCAGGGCAATTACGACCGCAATACTGGTAAAGACACTGGAAAGACCGGATACGGCGCCTGCCTGAAGGTTTACGGCAGAACGGGAAAATGAGCCTGATGTCGGGTAGCTTTTACCGACCGCGCCAAGAATATTGGCCAGGCCCTGTCCGATAAGTTCCTGATTGGGATCCAGTCTCTGGCCGGTTTTTCCGGCCATGGCCTTGGCAATGGAAATGGCCTCCATAAATCCCAGAAGGGAAATAATGGCTGCATAAGGAAAGAGCTGGACAATAACATTCAGGCGGATTTGTGGAATGGTAAACGCAGGAAGCCCCTTGGGAACGACCCCGACAACTTCACCGCCACCCACCATTCGGATTTTATCCAGATTCAACGACTTATTACCCAACCGGATCCGCCAGATCCGCCCATCGGGTTTAACATCCAGTGGGACATTGTCTTTTGGAAAAAAATTCAGGGAACCATCTGTCTGCGCAACGCCGATAAATAAAAAATTACGGATTTCTTCCCGATAAATCTGCGCGTCGTAATTGATCAGATCACTTTTGGTGGAAAGCATTTTATCCTGATGTTCGGCTTCAAGGGTGGCCAGAAGATCATGTCTATGTTTGGCATCCTCGATTTGTTTGCTGATTTCAGTCCGTTTTTCTGCGATAGGGGCCAGGGCATTGATGGCGGAATTGAATTTATCCACCATCTCAATGGCTCTTTTGGAGTGGATGGCAGTAATATTCGCTGTAACATCATGTTCGAAATGCATGGCCCATGAAAGGACGGTGGTAATAACAACGGCCACCAGAACATTGGGAATTTTGGGCGCCATGCGCTTCAGTCCGTACATGATTGCGAATGCCAGAACCCCCATGGCCAGGGTGGGCCAGTGGGTATAATGAATGGCTGCCTGTACGACTTTGATGATGGTTTCGTAATGATGGGGGGCATTGTCAACGTTTACGCCGAACATTTTTGAAAGCTGGGATGTGGCAATGATGATGGCAGCGGCATTGGTAAATCCGTTGACCACCGGATGGGAAAGAAAATTTACTACGAGGCCCAGCCTGAGAACCCCGAGCGTGAATTGAAAAACGCCCACCATCAGTGCCAGCAAAATCGCAAAGACGATGTATCCTTCACTTCCTGCAGTGGCCAGCGGAGCAAGAGATGCCGACGTCATCAGGGAGACCACCGCGACCGGACCGGTTGCCAGCTGTCGGCTTGAGCCAAAAAGAGATGCGATCATGGGGGGAAGAAATGAAGCGTAGAGACCGTAATAAGGCGGCAGACCGGCAAGCTGCGCATAAGCCATGGATTGCGGGATCAATACGAGTGCCACTGTCAACCCGGAAAGTGCATCGACTCTGAGGTCTGATACATTGTAATTTTTAAACCAGGTCAAAAACGGAAAAAAACGTTTAAGCATGCCTACCACCTATCCTGTAATGGGTTTATTTTCCAGCATCCTCCGGCAGGATGCAATCAGTTCATTAAACAGTGCGCCGGCGTCATAAAGATTGTAGAGTTTGAACCGCACCAGTCCATCCACCATCGTGAAAACAATCAAGGCGGTTTTTCTGGCAGGCATGGTGCCGATGGATCCATCAGCCTGGCCGGACAGGATGGCCTGTTCAAAAATATCCACAAAACAGTTGTAAATGGATTCCAGATGGTCCCGGCAAACCGGATTGACTTCAGCCAGTTCATAGGGATATCTGCGGTGCAGCAGTAAAAAAAGATCTTCCTTTAATCCGGCCAGGTACAGATAAAACGATATCGCACCTTCCATCATTTCAATACCGGTTTTAAATTTTCTGTTCTCCGTATACCGGTTAAATTCAGACAGAATGTCTTCTTTTGCAGTCTTTAAAATTTCCAGGAAAATGCCTTGTTTTGTTTTGAAATGATAAAAAATCGTGCCTTCCGCCGCACCGGTGGTTTTGGACAGTTCGGCCATCGACGTGTCCTTGAATCCTTTTCTGGCAAAAAGTTGCATGGCAGCCCGAAGAATAATCTCTTTTTTTTTCATTGACAGATTCCTGTAACATTTATACTGAGTACTCAGTCGGTTTTTGTAATTATCGCAATGAATCCGAGGTGTCAATAAAAAAATTGTTCTACAGAATCCGGTCTTCACATACCGGAGATTACCGTGTTTGAATGCATTGCATCTTATTCACATGTAAACACATAAATCATTCATCATTTGTGTAATTTCAGATCTCTGGGCTGCATGCTTTCACTTTCATGATGGTTTATTTAAATTGACAATCCTTGTGATCTGCATTATTTTTTTTAATATTAAAATCTTGATCCCCCTGCAGTGTGCCTTTTCCAAAAGAATTTGGAGGCTTGTTCTTGTCTTACTCCATCCCGGCAGAAAAAGTATCAGAAATCAAACACAGCGCCGATATCCTGGAAATCATATCCGATGCGGTTGCGTTAAAAAAAGCCGGCAGGAATTATCTCGGGCTTTGTCCATTTCACTCAGAAAAAACGCCATCATTTACCGTCAGCCCGGACAAGCAGATGTTTCACTGCTTTGGTTGCGGTGAGGGAGGCGATGTCTTTACCTATGTCATGAAGCAGGAAGGAATAACGTTTCACGAAGCCGTCCGATTGCTGGCCAGACGTTACAGTATCATGATTGTGGATCAGAGCGCCGATCCTGCTGCAAAAAAACAGATGGACGAAAGAGAACTTCTCTTTCAGATCAACCGTCAGGCCATGGAATTTTTCCATCATGCCCTGCTGAAATCCCAAGGCGGGACTTCGGCGCTTTCTTATCTGACCAACCGCGGGATGCCTTCCCATATCCTCACCGATTTCAATCTTGGGTATGCACCGGCGGGCTGGACCCATCTGACCCATTATTTTACGCAAAAAAGCGTGCCCCTGGCCCTTGTGGAGAAAGCCGGCCTGATCAGCCGCCGCCAAGGCGGGAGCGGCTATTATGACCGGTTTCGGGACCGCATCATTTTTCCGATTTTCAATATTCACCACCAGGTGGCGGGTTTCGGGGGGCGGGTTCTGGATGATTCTCTGCCCAAATATCTCAACTCTCCGGAAACCCCTCTTTACAGCAAAAGCCGCTCGCTTTACGGCCTGTTACAGGCAAAGCCGTTTTGTCGACAGACCGGAGAAGTATTTATTTCCGAAGGATATATGGATTTGCTCTCGCTGCATCTTTATGGCATTCAGAATTCAGTTGCCACACTGGGCACAGCCATGACCGAAGAACATATCCGCATTCTGAAGGGGGTATCACAGAAAATAACATTGGTCTATGACTCGGATCTGGCGGGAATCAAAGCTGCTCAGCGGTGTATAGAGCTTTTCAAGGCCCATCACCAATTGGAGGATATCCGCATCCTGGTGTTGCCCGAAGGGCATGATCCCGATACCTATCTTCGGCAATTCGGGCCGGAAGCCTTTAGAAATGCCGCCCATGAAGCTGCCGGCGTATTTTCCTTTCTGATGGATATCGCCATAAAAAAACACGGTCTGTCTCTGGAAGGCAAATTGCGCATAATCAAGGAAATGCAGGGGCCCCTGTCTACGCTGACCGATGGTCTGACCCGGATATCAGCTATCAAGGAAATTGCTGAACGAACAGGGATCGATGAAAGCGCGATACAGGAAAAAATACGAGAAATTTCTCCGCGCCGGCATTCCAGAGCAAAACCGGTCAAAACTGTGACGGATGCGGGAAATAAATTTGAGAAGCACCTGATTGCCATGATGCTTCAATTTCCCGATATCATTCCGGTTCTGATTGAAAAAAACCTCATTGAATATATTTCAGATCCTTTGCTAAAATCCGCAGGAAATGATATACTATCATGTTATCATGATCTGAATACCGCAGTGGATGAGATCAAAGATCTGCCTTCAATTGTGTTGATGGCTGCGGACAGTGATGAAAAAAAAAGATTGATTGCAGCTTTTTCCATTCAGAATGAGGAGTGGGATCTTGAAGGCTGTCGTAAATTGATTGGTCAAATTGAAAGAAATCAAAAGCGAGATAACCTCCGGATGTTGCGGCAAAGAATGAAAGCTGCTGAAGAAAGTGGCGAACAAGAGTTGCTGCGAAAATTAACAAAAGAATGTTCAGACGGTCAGGTGTTCGCAGGAGGCAGGTAATTATGGCGAAAACATCCGTTGGCAAACGGAAACTCGATAAAAAAAACGTGGCAAAAACCCTGACGGATCTTATCTCCAAAGGAAAGGAAAAAGGATCTCTCACCTATGACGACATCAACCGGGCCCTGCCTGAGGATATGATTTCCTCGGAACAATTAGATGAAACGCTGATGATTTTTGATGATCTGGATATTGACGTATTGGATGAAAAGGCTTCCGGTTCCAGTGAAAATGAAGCCAAGGAAGCGGTGAAACGGGCCAGAAAAGAAACAGCCATGACGGATTTCGGGGCAGTAACCGACCCGGTCAAAATGTATCTGCGCGAAATGGGACTGGTGACCCTCCTCAGCCGCGAAGGGGAAGTGGAAATCGCCAAAAAAATCGAGGCCGGTGAACAGGAAGTTTTAAAAGCGCTGATTGACACGACTACCGGTATCGAATGTCTGCTGAATCTTGGCGTTGATATTGAAAACGGCGCCTTACGCCCCAAATATGTTCTCAAAGATATTGACGAAGGCGATGCCTATGTGGATGAAGTGGTTCAGACGGAAAAATTTTTAAATACCATTCGCCAGATCAAGGCCATTCATGAAGAGAACAGGATTTCCCGCGAAAAATTGTTTGCTTCGGAACTGGAAGCCGATGAGATTCGCAGAATCCGGCGGGCCATTTCAAGAAAAAATACAAAGATTTTTGACTTGTTGAAAGACTGGCGCCTTGAAGGAAATATCGTTGATAAGATCGAGCAGATCATTCGCTCCCAGATAGACTGGTTCGATGCCATGAACAAGATGCTGGCATTGTCATCGGAAGCCATGGGGGTGTCTGTGACGGAGCTGGTCAGTCACTTGAACACGGCTCAGGATTTTTCAGCATGGATTCAGCCGCTTTGCCGTCTGAATCCAAATGAGATCGATGCATTGTTTGCCGATTTATCCGGATTCAGTCTCCAGATTGTTGAAAAAGAGCTTGCCGTCAAATCAAAATCTCAGGCATTGAAACGAATTCTCTCGGATGTCGATGAAGGCCGCTATAAAGCCAAGCTGGCCAAAAGCGAGCTGACAAAGGCCAATCTGAGGCTTGTGGTGAGTATCGCCAAAAAATATACCAACCGCGGGCTTCAGTTTCTGGATCTGATCCAGGAGGGAAACATCGGATTGATGAAGGCAGTGGATAAATTCGAGTACCGCAGAGGCTATAAATTCAGCACGTATGCCACCTGGTGGATCCGTCAGGCAATTACCCGGGCCATTGCCGACCAGGCCAGAACCATCCGGATACCGGTCCACATGATTGAAACCATCAATAAACTCATTCGTACCTCACGGTACCTGGTTCAAGAGCTTGGCCGCGAGCCTAGGCCCGAAGAAATTGCCGAAAAGATGGAAATACCCCTGGACAAGGTTCGAAAAGTATTAAAAATCGCCCGAGAACCGATTTCGCTGGAAACTCCCATCGGGGAAGAAGAGGACAGCCATCTTGGGGATTTCATAGAAGACAAGAAGTTCATGCTTCCTTCAGATGCGGCAGTCAGTCTGAATCTGGCGGAACAGACTCGAAAAGTACTGGCCACGTTAACTCCCCGGGAAGAAAAAGTGTTGCGGATGCGTTTTGGAATCGGTGAAAAGGCAGATCATACACTTGAAGAGGTTGGTCAGGACTTTGCCGTCACACGGGAGCGTATACGCCAGATTGAGGCAAAAGCCCTCAGAAAGCTTCGGCATCCCACAAGGAGTAAGAAGTTAAAAAGTTTTATTGATATGTAAAGCTTGACAAAAATTGATCCTAAAGCTAAAAAAGAAGACTATTGGGCCCATAGCTCAGCTGGAAGAGCCACCGGCTCATAACCGGTCGGTCCCTGGTTCGAACCCAGGTGGGCCCATCAATTCGATAGAAAAGGCGTGGAATGATTCCACGCCTTTTTTTCATTTGCAGGAGTTGGCAACATGCCGAGTGTTCGGGATATTATCAATGTAATGGAAGAATTGGCGCCCTCCGGCCTGGCTGAATCCTGGGACGCTGTCGGGCTGCAGGCGGGAAACAGGGACTGGCCTGTTCGCTCGATCTGGGTGGCGCTGGATCCGTTGCCGGAAGTGGTTTCGGCAGCCTGCGATCACCATGTGGACATGCTGATCACCCATCATCCGCTTGTGTTTCAGCCCTTGAAAAATCTGGATTTCAGTTCACCCATCGGTTCAATTCTCTATCAATCCGCTGTCAATCAACTGGCCGTTTACTGTGCCCATACCAATCTGGATAAAGTATCCGGAGGCTTGAACGATATCCTGGCAAAGCGGATCGGGCTTGAACAGGTTGAAATTCTCATGCATAGTGAAGATGCCGAAACCTGCAAACTCGTACTGTATGTTCCTGCCGATCATGAACAGCAGGTGCTGAGCGCGCTGTTTCAGACACCTGCCGGAATCATCGGCGAGTATTCTTGCTGCGCATTCAGAAATGCCGGAAAAGGCAGTTTTCTTCCGGGAGCTCAGGCCATACCGTTTATCGGGAAACTTGGTGAGATTTCCCATGTAGATGAAATCCGCATTGAAACGCTTGTCCGAAAAAAAGATGTAACTGCGATTGTCTCGCATGTCAGAAACCATCATCCCTACCAGAGCATGGCTTTTGACGTTTACCCCCTGTTGCCTGTTGAGAGCAGGCATGGTTTTGGCCGGACAGGCACGATGGCCGTTCCCATGAATTTGTCGCAATTTGCTCAAACTGTTAAGGAAATATTTTGTTTGCCGAATGTAAAATTATCCGGAAATCCGGATATGTTGGTTCAGCGGGTCGCGGTGTGTTCCGGAAGCGGCTCCAGCCTTTTGAATGCGTTTTTTGCTTCAAGCGCCGATGTTTACATCAGCGGGGATCTCCGGTATCACGATGCCAGATCAGCTGAATCGGCCGGCAAGGCATTGCTTGACATCGGGCACTTTTCATCCGAGCACCTGATGATCGACCCGGTCTGCGACTTTCTTCGCCGGCAGATATCCAACGCTTCCTGGCAAGTTCGCGTAGAAGCCTGCCGGCTTGAAAAAGATCCATTTGTCATGATATAAGATAAAACGGTTATGGGTGATGGGCTATGGACGATAGGTCATGGGCGAGAATTTTCAACACTCCCTATAGCCCATCCCCCATAACCTATCACCTGTGCTATTTATTAACCCCAACATTGCGGGTAACGATATGAAAGATCAGATAGAAATACTTGTTTCACTTCAGCAGATTGAAATTGAATCGTCAAGCGTCAAAGCACACCTGTGTTCGATGTCCAAAAAACTGGATCTTCTGAGCTTTAGCCTGAACGAACTGAACCAGCGCATTGCGGATGAAACTGCGAAAATAGATGAATTGAAAAAGCAGTATCGCTCCAACGAATCTGACATCAAACAGAATCAGGTCATGATTAAAAGAAGTCAGGATCGACTGAATTCCATCAAGAACAATCGCGAATATCAGGCACTCTTAAAAGAAATTGAAGAACTCAAGCGAACCAATTCCACAACCGAGGAATTGATGATTGATTGTTTGAATCAAATTGACGAATCCGAGAAAAAAACTGCGGCGATGCAAGAAGAGTTGCAACTCGTCCAAAATGATATCCGGCAGGAACAGCAGGTTGTCGATATTGAAACCGATACTGCCGGCAAACGGCTGCAAGCACTGGATCAGGAACGCCAGAAAATGTCCTGTAAAATTGAGGCGGAAGTATTGAAGTTGTTTCAGAAGGTTCAGTCCCAGCAAGTCCGGGGAAATGCCGTTGTTCCGGTTCAGGACGCAGTCTGTCATGGATGTTATGTCAATATTCCGCCGCAGATGTATAATGAACTCCAGCGATGTGACAAACTCAGAATGTGTCCGAACTGTCAGCGGATCATCTACTGGAAGCAGAGTTAACAGGTTGATTTTGGCCGAAGCAGAACAGGCGATCGCCGGATTCACCAGGATCCGGAGGAAAGTCCGAACACCACAGGGCAGGGTGCTCCATAACGTGGAGTCGTGGTAACGCGAAGGAAAGTGCAACAGAAAATATACCGCCCGGCTCATTCACTTTCTGCGTGCAGCGCTGACGGTGAAAAAGCCTGGTAAGGGTGAAATGGTGCGGTAAGAGCGCACCAGTTCTTCGGGTGACCGGAGAAGCTTGGTAAACCCCACCTGGTGCAAGACCAAATAGAGGAGCGCTTGAAGGCGGCCCGCCTGAGCTCCCGGGTAGGTTGCAGGAGGCGCCTGGCAACAGGCGTCCACAGAGGAATGATCGTCAGCCGGAATCGGGTAACCGATTCCGGATACAGGATTCGGCTTACGGGCTGCTTCGGCCATTTTTTATAAAGGGTTAGGGATAAGAGGATTTTTTATGTTGGTAATTGAAGAACTCAGGGTTGAAGTCGGCGGTAAACCGATCCTGAAGAACGTGAACATGCATATCCCGGAAGGTGAAACCCATATTCTCTTCGGACCCAACGGGTCGGGTAAGACCAGTCTGATGATGACATTGATGGGATTTTCCGGTTATGTCGTGACCCACGGAAAAATTACCTTTAGAAACCATGATATTACGTATTTGCCGATTTGCGATCGCGCCCGTATGGGAATCGGCATCTCCTTTCAGCGGCCACCGACTATCAATGGTCTGAAAACCCGTGCCATGGTTGAAATCTGCGCCGGAAATCGATCCGTGGACGTTGATGGGCTTTCGGCACAGCTCAATTTCCAGGAATTTCTGGAAAGAGACGTGAATCATAATTTTTCCGGCGGCGAGATCAAGCGTTCCGAGCTGTTGCAGCTCATGGCACAGCAGCCCGACCTGGTGCTCCTGGATGAGCCGGAATCCGGCGTGGATCTGGAAAGCATCGTCATGCTGGGAGACACCATCAACAGCCTGCTCGGAAGGGGCATAAAACGTCCGAAACAAATTTCCCACAAGGAAATCGTCGGGGATCGCTCCAAATCCGCCCTGGTGATTACCCATACCGGCCATATTCTGGATTATATCAACGCCGACAAGGGGCAGGTGCTATACAACGGCGTTCTGTGCTGTTCGCGTAATGCAAGGGAAATCCTGAAATGGATTCGAGAATACGGGTACGAGGAGTGCGTTCGATGTCAGAATTAAAAAATAACGGGGTGGACCTGAACGTCTATCGGGACGATGCCGCTCCTCACGACTATCTTTCCGAATTAAGCCAGATGGATGCCGGGGATGCGCAGCAGTTTTTAAATGTGGGGGTGGACCCTTCGGAAAATGGCCGAGGTGGATCTTTTATTCAGAAAGACCGATCCGTGATTCATTGCAGATCCTGTCAACCGGGCATCGAGATCATGGGTATTTCTCAGGCTCGGAACCAGCATGAATGGTTGAAAGAGTATATGTGGAAAAATGTTTCTCCGGAAAGCGATTTGTTTACCAGCCGGGTCAAGGAAAAGCCCCATGAAGGATATTTTATCCGGTCGCTTCCGGGCACTAAATCCGTCCAGCCGGTACAGGCCTGTCTGTATATTGCCAGTGAAAAATTTTCCCAGCATGTGCACAATATCGTCATTGCCGAAGAAAATTCCGAACTGCACATCATTACCGGTTGTGCCACGGCCCCGCATCTGGTTTCCGGACTTCATGTCGGCGTTTCGGAATTCTTTGTCAAAAAAGGGGCCAAGCTTACCTTTACCATGATTCACGACTGGGGAGAACAGGTCAAGGTCCGCCCCCGAACCGTAACCCGAGTGGCGGAAGGCGGAACGATTATTTCCAATTACATTTCCCTGCGACCCGTGGGCTCTCTTCAGATGTTTCCGACCACTTATCTGGAAGGCAGGGGAGCAGTGGCCCGGTTTAACAGCATTCTGGTCGCCAGCAGGGGAAGTTATCTGGATGTGGGGTCGCGCGTGATATTGAGCGCGCCGGAAACCCGTGCCGAGATCATCTCCCGGGGGATCACAACCGGCGGCACCATCATTGCCAGGGGCGATCTGATCGGAAAAGTCGCAGGTGTCAAGGCCCATCTGGAATGCAAGGGCCTGATTCTGAACAATGGCCTTATGCACGCCATCCCTGAACTTTCAGGCCATGTTCCGGGCGTTGAAATGTCCCATGAGGCTGCGGTGGGTAAAATTGACAAGCGGGAAATCGAATACTTGATGGCCAGGGGGCTTGATGAAGAAGCTGCCATTTCCACGATTGTTCGCGGGTTCCTGAATGTGGATATCGAAGGATTGCCGCCGGCCTTGAAACAGAAACTGGATCAGACAGTTGCTGAAACCCAGAAAGATATGATGTAGCGGCGAGCGTTTACCCGGTTTCACGCTGAATGACATTCATGCGCCTATCCATGATGAACCTGTAACCAGTCAAGTCAACCCTCTTAAGGAGATTCCTAACGTGTCGGCTCCCGCTTGTGACGTTCCATTTATTGAAAGAACCCGGTTTTTATCGCATGATCTGTTTAAATGCTGTCTGTACATTTCCGGTTTTACAACAGAGCAGAATCTGTTCACCAAAATGCTGTATTCCAAATTGACGGCAACCACCAAATTGCTTGAGGATTTTCTGGACTTTCATGGCGCCAAGAACAATAAAAACTGGTATTATTTCAGAGAGCTCACAGCTACACTCATTCATCTCAGCATCGGCAGTTATTCCCAGAAACATATTTCCAATAGACTGGCTTTTTACGGGCTCAAAAACTCCGGTGAATTCGAAGCCCAGGGGCAGATTACACAGGCATTTCTCAATGCATCGCTGATGAAAATTGCACCGGCAATCCTCGAAGAAGCTCGGAGACTGAACATCCCCATACCTGAAAGGGGGTATGAATCATCTGATTTTCCAACTTCGACCACCTGTGAAATGTTGGAGTCCGATGTTGATGATACGGATAAAGACCAGCAGAAACAGCATATTGTAAAAATCGCCAGCGAGTTTCTCAGTATTGCCGGAAATTTTGACCAGCTTGGTTTTTATGAACCCTATGATATTTCGGAAATTCGTGCGATAGTTCCTGAAAAAGTCAATGAAGTCGAAATTCGTCGTTTTGAAATGCTGGTTCACAATCTTCAGTCTTCGTTTGATACCTATGTCCTTCATGGGGGTTACCGGTTTGGGAAGCAAAAGCTGACAGACCTGCGCGGACATTTTTCAGTCGTTTTTCATCTGCTTCAGATGACAGGGCGGCTCCTTCATCTTTATGAGCGTCATCTTCATGAAGCAGGATATAAAAACACCTATAAAATCGTTCGGGACCGACTTTCGTGCCTGGTGGAGCCTGAGTTGCTCCTGGATCGGACCATCAATTACGGACTTTATTATGCCTGTCATTTTCTGAACACCGGAAAAAAACTGGCGCGGGAAATTCTGAACGAAAACATTGAACGGTCCGCCATTAAAGTCGGTATACCGGTGGCCTTGGGCTTTCATAGCCGCCCAAGTCTTCTGGTTGCCAGAATTGTCCAGTATTACGGCGGGCAGGTCGAACTGTGCGTCGGACCGGACCGGTTTGATGCCAGCAGTGTTCTGGACATTCAATGGGCCGGCGGGAAAATCCACAAGGAAAATGTTGCGGAAGTGATTTTTGAAGGCGACACCCGGGCCCTTGCCGATATCGAAATTCTGGCCGGTGTGAATTACGGGGAAGATACGATGGGAAAAGGGGTTCCGCTGCCAAAAGAACTGAAGTATCTTAGATAAAATAAAAAATACAAATTGAATCTAAGTCAGTGCGTTCAGATGCTGATTGGAAATGACATATGTCTGTTTCAGCTATTGTCGTTGCCGGAGGAAAGGGGATTCGAATGGGTGGGTCCACCCGCAAGCAGTATATGCTGCTGGCTGGCAAACCCATTGTCTGCCATACCCTGGATGTCTTCGATGCCTGTCCCGGGATTGATGAAATTATTCTGGTGGTTCCGCCCGATGACCTGTCTGTCTGTTCGGAAAAATGGCTGTCTTCCCTGACGCAGCATAAAAAGATACATCTTGTTGCAGGCGGCGTTGAACGGCAGGATTCGGTTTATCGTGGAATTCAGGCGGTTTCCGGCCGACAAGCTGAAATCGTGGTGATTCACGATGCGGTTCGCCCCTTTATCTGTTCCCGAATGATTGCGGCATGTATCGGTGAGGCCCGGATTTCAGGCGCCTGCATTGTTGGCATGCCTGTCATGGACACGGCAAAGTTGGTGCTTTCGGGGCAAATTGAACGCACGCTGGATCGCAACACTATCTGGATGGCCCAGACGCCGCAGGCTTTTGACTTGAATCTGATCCGGACGGCCCATGAAAAGGCCGCATCGGACCGTTTCATTGGAACCGACGATGCCATGCTCGTTGAGCGGTTGGGGCGAAAAATCCGGATCATTCCGGGTTCCCGGATGAATATTAAAATTACAACACCCGAAGATCTGGCCCTTGCAGAGGGGATAATTCACCTGAAATTACATCATTGAATTGTTGGCTAATACGTGGATCCAGGATGTTTCTGAAAAATGGAGGTTTTTTATATGACTGATTCGCATCCTCAGCCCAGCACCCAACAGCAGGCTGATTTTATCAAACAGCTGAAAACGACTTTTGAAAAAATGCCCCATGACATCGAACTCTTATTGTTCACTGAAAAAGGCAGAGACGATGCGTTTGCCGAAGGTTCCCGGCAGATCGTGCGGGCGTTTCGTGAGCTGACGCCGCGAATCCGGCTGCGTGAATATAGTCTGGATCATGAAATGGCGGCAAAATATCAGGTCGAGCACTCCCCCACGCTTTTGATCGCACCGGACAGATACGGTATCCGCTGGCTGGGTGCGCCCCTGGGCGAGGAAGCCAGAACATTTCTGGAAACCATTTTAATGGTGGGCTCCGGAGTGAGCGGTTTAAGCGAACAATCCAGAAAAGTCATAGAAAAAATCGATTCTGTCCGTCAGATCAAGGTGTTTGTCAGCCCCAGTTGCCCATACTGTCCGCAGCAGGCGGTCAATGCTGTAAAGGCCGTGATTGCAAAACCGGATTTGATATCACTTGAAATCATCGATATTCAGAGCCGGCCGGAAATTGCGCATCAGTACTCGGCGCACAGCGTTCCGCAGGCTTTTGCCAATGATGTGCTGATCGGTATGGGCGCGCAATCCGAGGAAGTCTTTGCCCTTTCCCTGAGTCGGCTGGAACCACAGACTATTTTTATACCCGACAGTGATGCGCAACTGGTTGAAACCGATCTGCTGATTGTGGGAGGCGGGCCTGCCGGACTGACGGCAGGAATTTATGCGGTTCGCAGCGGCCTGAAAACAGCCATTGTCGAGCGAAATGTCCTGGGCGGGCAGGTGGCCACCACGCCCGTTGTTGAAAATTACCCGGGATTTACCCAGGTCGGCGGTAAAACCCTGGTGGATATTCTGGTGACCCATGCCCTGGAGTATGTTCAGATTTTTCCGGGAGAAGAAGTCATTGACGTGGTTCGCGGAGAAGTGTTTGAAGTCACCACCGGCAGACGCAGATTCCAGGCCAAGACCATTCTATTGGCAACGGGTGCCAATCACAAACATCTGAATGTTCCCGGAGAGTCTCGTCTGTCCGGAAGAGGGGTCAGCTATTGCAGCACCTGTGACGGTCCCCTGTTCAAGGGCAGAAAAGTCGTCATCGTCGGCGGAGGCAACAGCGCGGTCACAGAGGCGCTTTATCTGCATCACATGGGTGTAGGGGTCACCCTGATTCACAGAAGGGACAGTCTGCGCGCCCAGGAGTTTCTGGTCAGGCAGCTGACTTCAAGCGAAATTCCCATTCTGTGGAATACAGAAATCACGGAAATAACCGGCAAGGAAAGGGTCGAATCCATCGCGCTGAAAAACACCCAGAGCGGCGAAACCAGTGTGCTTGCCGTCGATGGCGTCTTTCTTTCCATCGGATATGCCCCTGCCGTTGAACTGGCAAAAAAAACAGGAGTCGCCCTGACGCCGGACGGCTACATTCAGAAGGACGCCAAGCATCGCACCAGCATCCCTGGAATTTATTCCGCCGGCGATGTTGAAGGCGGTTACAAACAGATCGTCACGGCCGCGGGTCAGGGCGCCGAAGCTGCCATGGCCATTTTTGAGGATATCATCAATCCTTACTGGCAGAAGGCCTAAATGACGTTTCATTGCCTGCCGGTTGCAGTTTATCCATTAGCCGATTGCTGTTAATATCAACACAAACCGTTATCCATATCACAAGGAGTGATTGCATGAAAAAAAGAATCAGAAAAAAACTGAATTTGGGAGAATTTAAAGAAACAGGGTTTGAGATTTCCTGGAAACCCCAGGAAATCTCTGAAGCGGATTTTGACAAATTTATTCAAGAATTTCTGGATGCGATTGAGTCCAGAGGCCTTGTTTTCGGTGGCGGCTGTTCATCAGAGGATTCCTGGGAAGGAATCATTGCCAGAAACAAACGGTATTCCTCTCCGGATGCCGCGGACATGGAATTCGTTTCCGACTGGTTTAAAGCCCGAGTCCGATATCAAGGAATTTTCCGTGGGACATGAAATTGATTTATGGTATGCATCCGACTGCTGCTGTGATACCGATGCATAGAGGTGACTGAACGGAAATCCCGGTGTACGCCGGTTGATATCACACATAAAATAATTGATCGTTGCTTCATATTTCGAATTTATTATCTATAGTGGTGATTTGGTTCAGGCACTGCTTTGGGACAGGTGAAGTCGGGGATTTTGGTCGAACTGCCTGGGGGATCACTGGATGTCAATGGCGACCATCGCCACATCGTCGGCCTGGGAGGCACCGTTTTGGAACCGGGTGATGTCGTCAAACATCGCCTCGCAGAAATTCTGTGCCGAAGCATGCAGGTGACGGTGAATGGTATCGCGCAAGCGCCCACGGCCGAACCGTTCATTCTCCGGGATTGACAGCGTCCGTCGCTCCGTCAGTGTACAGTACGATCCGGCTTTCGGGCGGAAGACTGACGTGCAATTCTTCCAGCAGGACATCGTTAAACAGGCCCAGGGCCTGCCCGTGGCCATTGCCCGGCAAAATCTCCGTTCCGTTCTTTTGAAAGAAAAAGGGAATTTCATGACCGGCGCGCACAAAGGTAAAATGGCGGCGGGCGCAGTCCAGTATACCGTAAATGACGGTAATAAATAGCCCTGCGGTATTCATGTCCAGCAAATGACGGTTAACCTCGCCAAGCACAACGGCCGGCGGGGCCATGCGGGAGGCTTCGGCGCGCAGCAGGCTGCGCGCAAGGGCCATGAAGATCGCCGCCGGCACGCCCTTGTCGGAGACATCGCCGATCACGACTCCCAGACAGTTGTTCTTCAGGGTGATCAAGTCGTAAAGGTCGCCGCCCACGGCCCGTGCAGGGCGCATCATCACGCCCAGGTCAACCCCGGGAATCACCGGAAGGGTATGCGGCAGGATGCTCTCCTGAATTTCATGGGCCACCTGAAGTTCGCGCTCCAGCCTTTCCTTTTCAATGATCTGAACCTGGGCTGCCTGCAGTTCGGCGTAGGCGGCTGCCAGCTGACGGTTTTTTTCCTGCAGCCCCTCAATGATCGCGTTGTCGGTGTCGCGAAGGCGCAGGCTGAACTGGCGTGTGATTTCAAATGCCAGATCTGGTTGGCGATGGAGCAAGGTGCGAAAAGTGGCATGACTAATTTTCAGCAGGCTGGTGCGGGATTTGGCACGAACGGTTGCCGATCTGCCATTTTTCAATGTCGAACATACTCATTTCGCCCAGGTAAGTTGCCGGGACCCCAGTCCTGCAGCAGCCGCTCATCTGCCGTGCCGTAAGCTTTAATGATTTCAAGATTTCCCATCGACGATGATATAGAGACAATCCCCAAATCGTTTTCATGAGAACAGGATCTGCCTGCTTCAAGCTGGACGAGCTGCATGACTTTCGCCCAGTTCCCTCAGGGCGTTTTCTTCAACCGTGTTAAAGAGGGATATCCGGCGTAAAGTATCGTTCGATGCTCATGGATCACCTGTTCAGAATGAAAATACGTCAATCATTCCTGCCTGGAAAAGACCAGAGTTTGGATGTGAGGACATTGTCCAGCAGCAGCATTTTGAACACTTCTCCAGGATCCTGAGGTTGCGGTTTGTTCAATGTGGATTGCATGCTGTCCTGATCTCGCATGGATGTGTCCATGAGGCACGCCTCTTATAGAATAAAAACCTTCAGGGCTGAAGGGACTGAAAAAGGGAGTCGTTACTTGGGTAAGTGCCGCTTTGCATGAAAATTGTTAACCATAACCGGCCAAGGATGTCAAGTTGATCATTTATGGATTTTGCGAAACAGTTAACGCTATTAGACGTTTCAAGGATCAATCCGGTCAAGGGCACTGGAAAATATCTTGCATTGAACCCTGTCAATACGGTAGTGAAAGCCAGTATCAGAAAAAACAGCATATTTTTTATGGGTAAAATCCAGAATGAATTTGTTAAGGGTATCAAATCAAAAACACGACAAGAAAAATTTTCTGTCAGGCCTGGTCCATTTCCTTGGATGATGCATGAAATGCCGTGCTTAAAGCTGTAAGGAGATCATCCGCTTTGAACCCATTTAAACGCAACCCGCCTTCCGGGTCTTCTTATGAATCGTTGAATCAGCTTCTGGGTGACTGTCGGCAGCAAGTTCAGACATTGCAGCGTGTTTCCAGTGCGATGGTTCTTTTACTTAAAGAAATTCCAATGGATATCCCTGAAATTGATACAAAGGACTTTAATTGGCGGCTGGACCGGATCATGGAGGATATTCTGGATGAGGGAAGTGGTGATGTTGCGGAAGAGGCAGTATCAGAACATAAACAACGTATTATTGAATTTTTTGGTCGCCAAAAAGAGCATATTCGTGAAAAAGAAGCCGAGTTTAAGAATATTATCGAGCTACTGCGAAACGGCATGACCGGTCTGATCGGGGATACGCAGAAATTCAATCGCAGAATGCAGGATCAAAATGTCCGGATGGAGATTATCACTCAGCTTGATGACATTCGAAAAATCAAGGAATCGCTGAAAACCGAAGTTGCCGAGATGAAGCAAATTATTCAGGAAAAGCAGGCCGGTGACTCCAGGCGGATCGAATCCCTGTCAAAAGAGGTTACCGTACTGCGGTCCAGCCTTGAGCAGGTAAAGGATGCCGCCTTGATTGACGCCATGACCGGTGCCTATATCCGTAAGACATTCGATGCGCGGGTGAGATGGGTTGTGAAACGAAGCGGGCTGGTCTGGAATCCGACATCCCTGCTGATGTGTGATCTGGATAATTTTAAAGAAATCAATGATACTTACGGCCATCTCGTGGGGGATCATGTCTTGAAATGTTTTGTTCAGGAATGCAAAACCATGTTTCGAAGCGATGATTTTGTCGCGCGTTACGGTGGCGAGGAGTTTGCGATCCTCCTTCCCGGAATAAGCCTCAGAAAGGCATTGAGCCGGGCTGCCTCATTCTGTAGATTGATATCGCTCAAACAATTCATGATGGAAGCGTTGCGGCCGGATGAACGGATCTGCTTTACCGTCAGCATAGGTGTCAGTGAACTGCGAAGGGAAGATACCCCGGATTCATTTGTCGATCGCGCGGACAGAGCTCTTTACAAAGCAAAGCGAGCCGGCAAGAACCGTGCGGTCAGCGAAAATGAGATTTGAAAATGGTCGGGTTAAGGGTGAAAATTCTATTTCCATGAAGAAACATGACATTCAAAATAAGAATATCGATCAGGAACTTTGCGGCCTGCGGCAGCAAATCGATGCCATTGATGCGCAAATTGTCTCCCTGCTTGCTGATCGGCAGCAGGTCGTCCGCCATGTGGCAGGACTCAAAAAAAACCATAATCTTGCAGTCTATCATCCTGCTCGTGAAGAAGATCTGATTTCCAGGCGTCGGCAGCAGGCAAAGGCTGACGGACTGGACCCGGATTTTGTCGAGGAAATCTATCGAACCATTATCCGCCGGTCGCGCATTGCCCAAACCCGGAGCATGTCACTGAAATCATCTCGCCCCGATGGGGTGGTTCTTCTGGTGGGAGGGAAAGGCGGGATGGGCCGGTATTTTGAGGCGTGTTTTTCTCGGGCCGGATATCGGGTACGGATTCTGGACAAGGGAAACTGGCCGGATGCCTGCTCCTTGTGTGAGGGGATTGACCTTGCCATGATCGGCGTTCCCATCGATGTTTCCTGCCAGGTGATTCAAGATATCGGACCCTTTCTGCCGGCAAATGCCGTTCTGTGTGATATTACCAGCATCAAGGAGAAACCTCTGAAGGCCATGCTGAAAGCCCATGCCGGACCGGTGATCGGTCTGCATCCTTTGTTCGGGCCGACGACATCCAGTCTGGATAAACAGATCATCGTGGCTACTCCAGGAAGGGATGACGCCGCCTGCCAGTGGCTGTTGAATCAATTCACCATATGGGGTGGCGTCGTTGTCCTTTCCGACGCTCCGGAGCATGATGACATTATGGGGATTGTCCAGTCCCTGCGCCATTTTGCTACATTTGCCTTTGGCCAGTTTCTGAAAAGAAGGCGGGTTTCCCTTTCCAGAACCCTGGAGTTTTCCAGCCCCATTTACCGGTTGGAACTTGCCATGGTGGGCCGGCTTTTTGCGCAGGATTCCTCCCTGTATTCCGAGATCATCTTTGCATCCGAACAGCGCCGGGAGCTTTTGAAGGATTATCTGGCCTCACTTTGTGAAAACATAGAAATGCTGGAAAAAGGTGACAAGCACTTGTTTCGGAAGGAGTTTGAAAAAATCGCCGAATGGTTCGGGCCATTCAGCGAACAGGCCCTGCGGGAAAGCACGTTTCTGATTGATAAACTGATCGAACGGTTCTGATTTTCATGCGGTTGAAATAGCGGGTGTGTTGAACCTGTTATGGCTGGTTATCATCCGAGCGGGAAAGGAGCTCACAGACAAGATTGACCAGTCCCCAGATGGCGTCCGCCGAAAGATGCAGCTCAATGGACCGGTCAAAGAGAACGGAAATCCGGGGCGCAAATTCTTCATCACCCTTCCAGAGTAGAAAATACAAAGGGATTTTCGGAAACGGCCGGAGTTTATAGGAAATATCCGCCATTGTCAGCCGTATTCCTCCGAGTTTTTCGGCAGCCAGCCGGAACCCCTCAAAATCATGCCCGTAACGCTCCAGCAGCAGATGGGTTTTTATCTCATGCGGACCCTGAAAAAACTGGGCATCTTTTAAATCCTGGACTGCGATCGTTTCATTGAAGAGCCAGCCGGGCTTGACCTGAAGCAGATAAACCAGAACCAGAAGCTCCAGAAGGGAATGATTGATCCTCTCCCAATGTCCGGCCTGTTTTAAAAAGCACCGGCGCTCAACAGGATGGATGCGAATTTCGGTATGCAGGAAATCCAGCGTCAGGGTTTCGGGGTCTTCCTGCCGCGCCAGGGCGATGCCACAGAGTTCGGATAAGTTTTTACGCTGAAGATCTTCCCAGAATTCCGCAGGCGCCTGAATTTTCGTGCCTGAAGAAAAATCGGATTTCGGCCGGTCTTGACGCCTGCGTGCCTGCATCTCTAAAAATCCCTGACTGAAGGGATAAGGCCCCCGTGAAAAGTTCTCGCATGGAAAGGCGTCGCAGTCTCTGAGGCAATAAGCGATCTGATTCATCCTGGCGCAGGCCAGAATAGGGCAGGGCTGTCCCAGCAGTTTCTCCTGAACTTTGATTTTCCGGGCAGCCTCCGGGCTTGTGCCCGGCCCGCAAGTCGAGCACAAGCCCGTTACTTGAAGTCTGCACACATCGCAGTTGATGCCGCAGGCGGAAGTCGGCATATCGATCATCTTTCGTCCTTGACGTCAAGGACAGGTTAATGTTTGACAGTTATTTCTCTATCACAAACATCTTGGCTTGTCCAATGCAGACAAAGGTTAAAAAAACCTGAAAATATAGAATATTACAAGAAAACACATAGCAGCATGTGGAAAATCCTTGACATTTTATTTCCAATTGATAAATAGGATCAATAATATCCTATTTATCTCATATGATTTCAAGACAAGGAATATTTCATGCGACTGTCGCGTGCGGCTGAATATGCGGTTCGGTGTATGCTGTATCTGTCGATTGCCGGAAAAGGCGTTTTGGTCAGCCGCCGGACGGTTGCCGGGGAAATGGATATTCCGGAACAGTTCCTGGGAAAAATTGCCCAGCAGCTGGCAAGGGCAGGGCTGATTGAAATCATTCAGGGTGCTAAAGGCGGGTTTCGCCTGATGGTAATACCAGCCGAACTGACCTTGCTGGCGGTGATTGAAGCGGTCATTGGGGAGATTTTTCTGAATGACTGTATTCTCAGGCCCGAGTCCTGCGACAGAAGCCCGGCCTGCAAGGTTCATGTCGTGTGGGAAAACGTGAGAAATCAGCTCCGGGAATCCCTAAGGCAAGCAACATTTTCCGCATTGATGACGGAAGCCCCGGCGCTGGCGCCGGATTCGCATTTACGCAAACCCTGTTCACCCACCCCATAACCCACGAAAAAGGAGCGTCTTATGGATGTTGTATGGTTATCCCGATTGCAGTTTGCAGCCGCAACCATGTTTCATTATCTCTTTGTCCCTCTGACTCTTGGCCTTTCGATTTTACTGGCCTGGATGGAAACCCGTTATGTGCGAACCGGGGATGAAACCTATCTGAGGATGACAAAATTCTGGGGAAAGATATTTCTCATCAATTTTGCCCTTGGAATCGTCACCGGCATCACGCTGGAATTCCAGTTCGGCACCAACTGGTCCAGATATTCCGCCTATGTGGGAGATATTTTCGGATCGCTTCTGGCCATTGAGGCCACCGCAGCTTTTTTTCTGGAATCCACACTTATCGGCGTCTGGGTTTTCGGTTGGAAAAAACTGTCCGCCAAAGCGCACGCAACGGTGATGTGGCTGATTGCATTCGCATCCTCGTTGTCTGCTGTCTGGATTATCACCGCAAACGCCTGGATGCAGCATCCGGTCGGCTATACCATTCGCGATGGCCGGGCCGAGCTGGTTGATTTTGCGGCGGTTATTTTTCAGAAATTCGCCATCATGGAATTCTTCCACACTGTCAGCGGGGCCTATATTCTGAGTGCTTTTTTTGTCATGGGGATCAGCGCCTATCACCTGTTGAAAAAACAGCATGTGGACTTTTTTACCCGCTCCTTTAACATTGCCATGGGTTTCGGGCTGGTATTTTCGCTGTTCATCATCGTTGAAGGTGATCTGCATGCCGTTGATCTGGCGATAAAACAGCCTGCCAAACTGGCGGCCATGGAATCGCACTGGGAAACCTCCGCAAATGCCCCGCTGTATCTCTTTGCCGTTCCGGATGAAAAAAACGAAAAGAACGCCGTACAATTCGGAGCAGTGCCCGGGCTGCTCAGTTTTCTGGCGTTTCGCGACACGCATGCCGTTGTCAAGGGGCTTAAGGACTTTCCCAGGGATGAGCGGCCGCCGGTTCTGCTGACCTCGATAGCCTTTAAAGCCATGGTGGGGCTCAGCATGTATTTTGCGCTGATGACGATTCTGGGATGGTTCAAACGCAATCGCCTGACGGAAAGCCCCCTGTATCTGAAACTGATGCTGTTTTCCATTCCGCTGCCTTACATTGCCAATGAACTGGGCTGGATGCTCGCTGAAGTCGGACGACAGCCCTGGATAGTCTATGGGCTGATGAAGACATCGGATGCCGCCTCCCCGGTTGCCGGATCCCAGGTGATGACGTCACTGGCGGCTTTTTTTCTGGTTTATGGACTTCTGGGCGCTGTCGGCGCCTATCTGATTGCATCCCATGTCAAAAAAGGGCCGGCGGAATCGTGATGCCATGTCAACACGAAACCTGAATCCGGTTTGTAACACACCAATACGGCTCTGAACAGCCTTTCAAATCAACATGCCTGCCCGGCAGGCAAGTATAACGGAGGACGATCATGACATTGCAAACCACCTGGTTTTTTCTTTGGGGCCTGTTATGGGCGATTTTTTTCATGACTGAGGGATTTGATTTCGGCGTGGGGACCCTGCTGCCGTTTCTCGGCAAAACAGATGACGAGAAGCGCATCATGATCAATGCCATCGGCCCGACCTGGAACGGCAACGAGGTCTGGTTGATCACCGCAGGCGGGGTTACGTTTGCGGCTTTTCCAAAAGTCTATGCCGTCATGTTTTCATCGCTGTATTCTGCGCTGATGCTGATATTGTTTGCGCTGATTCTGCGGGGGGTTTCATTTGAATTCCGCAGCAAGGTGGAAAATCTTTCCTGGCGCAAATTCTGGGATGGATGCAGTTTTATCGGCAGTGCGGCCCCGGCGCTTTTATTCGGGGTTGCCTTTGCCAACATATTTCAGGGCATTCCCATCGACCAAAACGGGGTTTACCAGGGTAATCTGTTTACGCTGCTGAATCCCTATGGTCTCTGCGGCGGCCTCCTGTTTCTGCTGCTGTTTCTGCAGCACGGCGCCCTGTGGCTGAGCATCAAAACCGAAAACGGACTGCAGCTGCGAGCGATTCAGACGGCAAACCGGTTGTGGCCGATCGTTCTGGCTGCAGCGGTCGTGTTTCTGGTTTTCAGCAAATTCGCCACCCGCCTTTATGATAATTATCTGCAGCGGCCGGTACTGTTTCTGGTCATCCTGACAACCGTACTTGCCCTTCTGGGAGTCAAATACTTTCTTAAAAATCAGCGATATGGCCAAGCGTGGATCGCATCGGCAATAACCATCGTCGGCGCGACTTTTTTCGGCGTAATCGGGCTTTTCCCCAGTCTGTTTCCGTCCAGCATAGATAAGGCGTTCAGCCTGACGGCATTCAACGCATCTTCCAGCCCCTTGACCCTTACCATCATGCTGGGCGTTGTCGCAGTCTTTATTCCGATTGTTCTTGTTTATCAGGCCTGGACATACAACCTGTTCAAATCCAAAACAACGCACGAAGACCTGGCATATGAGGACGCCTATTAACCCCGGCGGCGTCAGCGGATAGAAGATGGATAAGTTGCGCTGGTTGCAAAGCTACTACTTGGCAACCAGCGCCTCTATCCAAAGGGCTGCAATGCTGACTTTAACGAAGGGGAACGCAGCAGGAACAATCAGTATGGCCAGAAGCTGTTGTCGTTCCAGATGGCTTCGGTCAGTTCTCTGTCCAGCCGAGACAGCAGATCCAGATGCCGGGATTCCCAGCCTGCCAGCCACTGATAAACGGCCTTTTCCTGCGGATCATCGGTCAGTTTCGCCTGATCGGAATAAATTCTGATGGAGCGCTCTTCCATGGACATGGCGGCTGAAATCGCCGCAGCCTCGAACCCTGCCGCAGCGATCTTGTCTCTGAGGTCAGCGGTGAGGATTTGTGATGCGGTCTTTTCTGTTTCATCTTCCGGCAGCGTTGTGGGGATGAACTTTCCGCGAGTCTGAAATGCCTTGTACTGCTCTGAAAGTATTTTTTCATGCTGCTCCTCTTCGGCTGCCATCATTTCGAAGAACTCCTTGACAGCCGGAGTCTCGGATCTGCCGGCAACCTGTGAGTAGAAAGCCTTGCCGCGACGCTCCAGCAAGATGGCCTGTTTTAATATGGATACGGTATTATTCTGCATTTTAATTTTCCTTTCCCCTATGGCGAAGCCGCCAGGGCTTCAAGTGAAAAACTGGCTGATGGCGGTCCGGATTTCTGTTCTTCAGGGCTTTTCATTGCCAGTCGATCCGAAGGGATGCCGCCGACGGTCTCAAGTTCCGTGATGATTTTCCGGGCACGGTCTTCGGCAAGCATGGACAGTTCCCCTTCAGGTACGGACTCACTGGCCAGGAGCTTTGAATAAATGGTTTCGGCAAGAACTCGGGGGATATCAGCCTTGTTTTGGGTTTCCTTTTCGATGGCTTGCTTCAGCCCATCGAAAGCAGGCGCGCCGGATTTTTCAATGAACATCTTTTCCAGCGCATGCCGGGTATTCGGTGCTGTGAAATCGACTGCTTCGAAAGCCGCTTTTTCTTCGCCTTTTGCCCCGATAAGGCCGGCAATCGCCTGTCGCAAGCGTTGCGCTTTAAGCGCGTCTCCATCGGCATCCGGGCTGTAATGACCCTGAACGCCAAGTTTGAGCTGTGGCCGGTTTTTCAACACGTCAGCCATTTGTTGGAGCTTTTCCATTTCCGGCGGCTGAAGCTCCGACGATCCCGGATCAAATTCTATAATGACCCGTGGCTCATCGCCCCCGCCAAACACAGACCCCAGAGCCCGAAACGGCGATGTCACGATTTTGGTCATCATATTCACCAGGGCTTTCCAGACAAGTTGCCCATAGCTGAATTGCGGGTCATTCAGGTTTCCGCTCACCGGCAGCCCGATATCGATGCGTCCGCTCGAATCCTTAAGCAGCGCGAGCGCCAGATCCAGCGGCAGGTTGACGGCATCCGGGCTGTCAACATGTTCCCCCAGGGTCAAATTGTCCACAATGATCTGGTTGTCGCCGATCAGTTTTCCATCCTGAATCCGGTATTTCAGATCCGTTGAGAGCTTTCCCGATGTGATGCGGCGACCGGCGAATTTGCCGGAATAAGGCGTCAGTTTCGTCATTTCGACATTTTTAAAAACCAGGGAAAGGTCAGTGGATATCTCTGGATGAAATACATTGATTTTGCCGTTGATTTTAGCCATGCCGTACTGATCCACATGCCCTTCCAGCTGGACCTGGGAGGGTGAATCGCCGGCGGATGTGAGTCCGATGACCGTGCCTTTCAGATCATTAATCCGCGTCAGAAATTGCGGCCGCAGGCTTAAATCGGCAAAGGCCATATCCCCTTTTTCGATTTCAAGCTTTCCGATGCGAACCGGAAAAGCCTCCTGGCTCTTTTTGGAATCGGGTTCGGGTGAGGTTTTGGACTTTGCCTGGCCGGCCTGCGATTTAAACACTCTGGACAGGTTCAGGGTGTGATCCTGGCCAATGATAATTTCGCCGATCGGCTTCGAAAGCCGGATCTTTTCAATTTCCAGTTTATCGGGTTCAAGAGTAAGTCTGATCAGCGGAATATTCAAGCTGTCCCAGCCGATGAGGGGCTTTTGGACATCTGGTTCCGTAATCAGCAGTTTGTCCAGACCGGCGCTGCCGGCATAGGCGATTTTTGCGCCTGCTGCCTTGACGCCATATTTGAGATCGCCCTGAAGGGAAACGTCGCCGGACTTCAGGGTGACCGCTGCAACAGGCTTCAGATAAGGCTGCAGTGGGGTCAGAGATATGGCTTTCAGGTTGAGATTCGCTTCAACAGAGGGAGTTGCCGGATCAACTGTGCCATGAACTGCCACGGTCGCCTCCTTGTTTCAGTGAAAAACCCGCTTCAAAATTCATGGGTGATTTGCCGTCCACATCCGAGAGTCGGCATGAAAGTGACTGGATGTTGAGGACGGGCCTGTCCGGAACAGTTCCGAGATCCGATATATTCGAGTTGAATCCATCGACTTCAAATGACTTGATCAGAAAATTCCATGAGGGTTGAATCTCTTTCACTGTTGCCGGCACGGATAGTTTCAGCCTCACGATGCTTTGGCTCAAAAAAGTGCTGCAAGTTGATTTGGCCCTTTGAATCACGCAAGACGTCAATGGCGCCGCCATGCATGGCAATGCGTGAAACTGTTAATGAATGCGCATCGAGGTCCAGCATGCCGCCTTCAATCGTCAGCCGTTCAGTCTGGAAAAACGGCTGGGTGGCATCAATAAATTGAATGCGTGCCTCTTTCAGTTCACTGGAAATGTTTTCCAGCAAGAATCGGGTTTCCTGGGATCCGGCCTGGATTTTTGCCGCAAAATTGATCCCGATGCTTGATACTACCGTTCTGACTGGCGTGGTGCGGCTGAAATTGTCAAAGTCAAGGGCAATGTCCTTGATTTCGATGCTGTCCGCATCCGCCGTCCAGGAGAGGGAAGGGGAAGTAGTCGGTACGGGCTTTCCCGTCGAAGATTCAAGGGGAGATGCGGTGGGGGGGGCTGCCGCTGTTTTTTCCTCCGGGTCATCTTTGTTGATTTTCGCGAAATTGATACGGCCCGCTTCATCAATACGAAGGATTATCGCTCCGCCGGCAACCCGAAGCTTTCCAACCCGAAGCTTTTTTTCTGACAGGTTGAAGCGGACCTGATCCAAATCGAGATTCTTTAATTCGAGCAAGGACGTTTCTGCTCCGGATAGCTTCAGCGACAGGCCGAGAAGACCGAAATGGAAGTTGTCCAGTTGCAGTTGCGGCTGTGTGCTGCCGGATTCCATTCGGTAGTCCGTCGCCATGTCCAGCTTCCCGGATACGGATTCCAGATTGAGCTTGTCTTTCATGAATTGCCACAGGGTCGAAGCCCGGACGGCGCTCAAAGAAAGCTTGCCGCTGGAGGCAAGCGGCGCCAGTGCAATCTGCCCCTGGCACTGAAAAGCCTCCCCGTCAGGCGTTTTTGCCGATATCGAATAGGTTCCGTTATGGCCGGGAAGTGTTGAAAGCGTTGATGCGGTCACGTCGAGTTCCTGGAAGGTAACACTTGCCGGACGGCTTTGGCGGTTGTCCGTGACAATGATTGATCCGCCGGAAACCAGAGTGCTATCAATCATCAAGCGCAGCGGCTTTGAATCGGAAAACGCTATTTCAGGGGATCTTGGTGCTGAATTTATCCAGATTGATACTGCCGTCCGGGTGGACGGTTACGTGAACAACCGGTTTTTCCAGACGAAGTTCCCGAAAGACAGCAATGCCGCTGATCATCCGAGTGATTTCGAAATCGAAAAACAGCCGATTGAAACCCGCAATCGGTTCTTCCGGCGAGCTGAGACTGACATCGTTTGCCTCAAACGTCAGCAGAAATGGATTGATCCGCACATGGCCGACAACGAGCCGACAGTGAAACTGCTTGGTGACGAATTTGGGCGCATACCAGCCGACTATCCATGGGGCAATGAAAAAACCGATCAGGCTGTAAAGACATAACACAGTCAACGGAACAAGGAAGAATTTATTGGTCAGAATTCGGCCGACTGCCTGTTTCATCTTCAGCCCCCCGTAAGGACAGGATATGGTGGGTTAATGCACGCAGCACAACTACACTGTCACCATAACCGATTTTAATATTTTACTCAAGAAGCTGTAATGCCTGCGAGGTGCTGTAGGGGGTTGAAGTTTAGGAATAACGCACTTCCCGGATTCAAGCATGAATGTTTTTTATTGTCCGTCTGGAATACCATAACGTGAAAAGCGCCGCCGACCAAGTGATTGCGAATATGCCCCAGAACACCGAGACAATGCCAAGGCCCATCAAATGAACAAAGCCAAAGAAAATTAAAAGCGGGGCAGCGATCTGGCGATACAGGCCGATCCATATCGCGTACAAGGGTTTTTTCATTCCCTGAAGGCAGGAGACGGATATGTAAAGGATGATGTAGGCCTGAAAAATGAAGGCAGCGATTCTAAGATAAACAGCGCCGATTGAAATTACGATTGGATCGGTTGTAAAAACACCCATGAGCGGCTTTGCAAAACAAAAGACACCGATGGTACCAACGGTCATGATAGAAATGCCGTACAGGATACAGGTGTTGACGGTTTCACTGACACGGTCGAATTTCTTTGCCCCGTTATTCTGTCCGACGATTGTCAGTGCGGCAAGGTTGAGTCCGAAAGATGGCAGCAGTGCAATCTGCTCAATACGTGTTGCGATACCGTATGCTGCCACCCCTTCTTTGCCGAAGATACTTATGAAATAGGTGATGACAAAGACACCGACGGCAATGGTCATCATGTTGAGCGATGCCGGAATACCCTGCCCGGCAAGATCGACATAGGCAGATTTTTGTGGAAGAAGTTTTTTTATGCAATCCGTGCAGAAGATTTCCGAAACAACAGCCCGGGAGCCAACATAGAGTGTGCCGAGAAACTGGATAAGAACCGTGGCCCAGGCAACACCGGCAAGGCCCATCGGCGGAATGCCGAATCCGCCATACATGAACCACGGATCTAAAACGATGTTGAGAAAAAAACCGCCGATCAAATAATTGCGAAAAGTTCTGGCGTCTCCCTGTGCGTTCAGGATGGCATTGAAAGTGTATATGAGAAGGAAAAACACGGTTCCCAGCAAAATGACATTCATGTAAGACAGACCAAGATAAAGGTACTGTCCGCCGGCGCCGAGAATTCCAAAAAGAAAGGGACTGATCAGCAGGCCGATAACGGTCATGACAATGCCGATCAGCACCGTAAAGGAGATTGCCTGTCCGATGTATTCGGCGGCTTTTTCCCGGTCGCCTTCCCCGATGGCATTGGAAATAAGGGCGGTTGTTCCGGTGGCGATTCCGGAGCCAAGAGCGATGATCATGAAGAACACCGGAAATGATAGAGACAGAGCGGCAAGGGCATCGGTTGACAGCTGTCCGCCGTAATAGGTGTCAACGACATTATACATGGTGTTGAAAAAGAAACCGATGCTTGCAGGTACTGCTATTGCCCGAATGAGCGTTGGAACCGGTTTCTGGGTCAGATCACTGTCCTGTCTCAAAAAAGAGTAGACCTTTCGTATTTACAGCGGACGCATGCAGAGACTGAACGGCATTTTTGTTCAGGCGCTGCTTATCACTGTTTTTTCTTGGCCGGATTCATCTGATCTTTGACCTGGTGATAGATATTCCGCCACATGGGATGGCCTTCTTCTGCAGGGCTCAGTGTGAAATCGGGGTCGAGTTTAAAAGCATAATTAAACTCTTTTTTGCAAAGCGTCTTCCGATTAGAAGTGCAATAGAGAAAAGCCAGGTATTTATGCGCGGTGACTTGATCGGCAATATCAGCCAGACCCAGATCCTGGGCTTTCTTCAGGCTTTTTTCGGCAAGCGCATATTTGCCATCTTCATAATAGGAAATTCCAACGGATAATTGTTGCTCGCCCTGATTCAGATCTTTCTTCGGAATCAGGGTTATTCGTGAGTCCGGAACTTTTGTCTGATCAGAAACCGCCGATTTTTCCAACACATCCGAATCGCTCTGTTTGGGATTGGAGGCACACCCGGCGAAGATGAAAATTATTGTCATGGTTAGAATGCTTGTTTGAAAAAATGACATGATCGCCTCTCCCATCATTTGAATTTGTGGATGATTTTTAGTTTTTCATCGGGTTTGATTTCGCAGATCTGTGCATGGGGCGGGAATGCGGAATTCCTGATTTCGATACTGTGTTTCCCGGGGGGGATAGAAACACTGGTCAGGGGCGGCGACGTCCCATGGCGTTTTCCATCCACATATATCTCCCCCCACGGGGAGACGGCAAACCGCAGGATAGCATTCGGTGCCGGAGGCGATGGAAGTGACTGTTCATTTTTGTCAGGTTCAGCGGTTTCGGCTGTCGACGCGTTTTCCGGGAGGGTTTCGTCCGGATTGTCCTGCGGGACAATTGTGTTTACATCAGAGTGCGTGGGTTGCATCGATTCCGTCTGCAACGTATCAGCATTACCCGTGGACTGTATGATTGCTTCCGGGGCAGGCGAGCCCGGATTTTTTTCTTGAGGTTCTGGAGACAGTGCGACCTGGTCAGGTTGGACTTTCTTTGCATCAAAATCCCGGTTCCGAATGAATAAAAGGATGGATGCAAAAAAGATGGCTATGGCAACAGCGCCAAAGACAATTTTCTTTTTCCGCCACCATGTCTTATGTTCAAAGGAAACTGAAGCGGAACTTCTCACATCTTTTTCATCGGATTGCTCCAGGGCAGGTTCCAATTCCGGGGGAGAGGTGAATGTTTCTACAACGGATATTGAACGTTGCGCCGGAATTTGCAGCGCATCCCGCGTGGTCGATTCTGTCGGGGGCAGGGATTTTTCCTGTTCGTCAGTCTGTATTATGGAGTAGAGTTCATGTTTTCGGATATGTTTGTCAGAGCGCAGCCCAAGGTAATGGAAAAGATTGGCGTATTCCTGAGTCAAACAGGCGACTACTTCATAGTAGGAACGCGAAACCAGGATCTGGCCAGGGGTTGCAAAACTCATGATGCGCTGACCGACATTGATGCCGTCACCAATGATGTTTTTTCGATTATTGATATCATTGACCAGTTTGACAGGCCCCAGATTGATGCCGAATCTGACCAGTAAGGGCTCGTCTGCGGATTGATCCGCAGGTTTCGATACGGCGTCGCGAAGGCTCATCGCGACAAAAAGAGCATCTTCCGGATCTCCCAGGAAACAAATGGCCACCCCGTCACCCGTGTCAAGAATGATGCGATCATTGACGGCGACATTCTTGATCGCTTCGGTCGTATACCGATTGAGCTGGTCTTTCAGCCGGATCTGCGCCTCGACGGATTTGGTCGAGTAATCCGCGATATCGAAATAAACAACACTGCATATAAACGTCCTGTTATCACGGTCTATCAATGTGTCACCCCGCTTTGACCTCCGGAACATCGGCCTGAAGTATGCGATGTCAATTTTCCGTGAAAAACCAATCTGCAACATTTTCACTGCAATTATCTATCTGTATTATTATTATTTTGTCAACTTCTCGCATTTTTTTTGCGATAAAACGCAACTGAAATAATAATTTGTCTTGACAACTTTACAGATTAAAGTCAGGATAGGTGACATGTTCCGTGGCTTCCATTTAACATGAGGACTATCGCGTTATTCTATGCTGAACCCCCAATCCCCCATGCCATTGTATCACCAGTTGGCGGATATACTTCTATCCGGAATTCGAACCGGAGACTATCCGACGGATTCAAGGATTCCATCCGAACTTTCATTGGCAGCGGCCTACGGTATTGGCCGGCCGACTGTAAGGCAGGCGATCGATATGCTGGTTCGAAAGCGTATTCTGGTTCGCAAACGCGGTTCAGGGACCTATGTATTGAGGCAGCAAAAGGAAATTGATCTGTTTTCGCTGGCAGGGACAACGTCGGCGTTCCACCGCGAAGGTGCATCGGTGATCACGATGATCCTTCAGAAAACCCGACTGGTGTCTGTCGGATCCGATCCGGAAAATCCATTTTCCGGTCAATCCGCCTATTTTATATCCAGGCTTACCCGGGTGGAAGCAGCGCCAGTGCTGATGGAGGATATCTATCTGCATGCGGGACTCTTTACCGGGATCGACGCTATGAATCTTTCAGGCCGATCGCTTTCCCAAATTGTGGATGAACGGTATTTCATGCGGCCGGTCAGCGGCAGGCAGACTTTCAGAATCGGATATGTGGAAGGTAGCAGAGCTGCCAACCTGGCAGTATCACCGACCACGCCCGTTTTGCTGGTCAAGCGGTTTCTCAATTTTCCTCAGGCTGACAGTGCAATCTATTCGGAGCTTTACTGCCGGACGGATCAATTTGTTTTTTCTCAAACCATTGGAGGAATGACTGATGATTGAAAGGGGCCATTACGATGGATTCGGCGGCGCCTATCTTCCGGAAATTCTCGTTGCCACCTTCGAGGAGCTTGTGGAGACATTTCAAAAAGCAAAAATCGATCCGGTTTTCTGGCAGGAATATGTGGACTTGATGTCAACCTATTCCTGCAGGCCCACCCCGCTGACGTTTGCTGAAAATCTTACCCGGCACTTTGGGGGTGCGCGCATCTACATCAAGCGGGAAGACCTGAATCATACCGGTGCGCACAAAGCCAACAACGTCATGGGTCAGGGCCTGCTGGTAAAGCGCATGGGAAAAAGACCGGGTCATCGCGGAGACCGGGGCAGGGCAGCACGGGGTGGCAACGGCTACCATGGCCGCCAAATTCGGATTTGCGTGCACCATCTATATGGGTGAAGTGGACGTCGAAAGACAGCGGCCGAATGTTTTCTGGATGGAACGGCTGGGGGCCGAGGTGATTCCCGTGACAGAAGGATCCAGGACCCTAAAAGACGCCATCAACGAAGCATTCCGCGACTGGGTGGCGAACATGGATACGACCCACTATGTTCTGGGAACCGCATGCGGTCCGCATCCTTTTCCGGAAATGGTCTCTTATTTTCAGTCCATCATCGGCACGGAGGCTCGCTCACAAATACTTCAACGAGAGAAAAAACTCCCGGCCCGCGTGTATGCCTGTGTCGGTGGCGGTTCCAACGCACTGGGACTTTTCAGCGGCTTTATGGATGATCCGGTCGCGCTTGTGGGTGTTGAGGCCGGCGGTAAAGGGCTGGATTCCGGCCAGCATGCCTCCAGGCTGTGTTCGAAAGATGCCAGCATCGGGGTTGCCCAGGGGTATAAAACCTATTTTCTTCAGGATGCCGATGGCCAGATGAGAGAAACCCACAGCGTTGCCGCGGGACTCGATTATGTCGGGGTTTCGCCCATCCTGGCGCATCTGAAGGAAACGGGCCGGGTGCGTTTCGAGGCGGCAACCGACCGGGAGGTGATGGCGGCGCTTTCGCTGACGATCCGCATGGAAGGGGTGATTCCGGCACTGGAGTCTGCCCATGCGTTTGTCCAGGCATTTAAAGAGGCACCGGACTTGTCTCCGGATGACTGCATCATCATCAACCAGTCGGGAAGAGGGGATAAGGATATCTTCACCATTGCCGATGCATTCAACGACCCGGAATGGCAGGCGTTCATCATCAAAAAGGCAGGTCAATACCATGCTTGAATCCTATTTGCGGGACAGATTGAAACAGCGGGACATTCTGATCATGACCCATATCGTGATCGGATATCCGTCTTTTGAAGCATCTTTTCAACTTGTTGAAGCCATGGTCAATGCAGGTGTTGATCTCATGGAACTGCAGATCCCGTTTTCAGAGCCGATTGCAGACGGACCGGTCATTCTTCATGCCAATCAACAGGCGCTTTCAGGGGGAGCCAGCGTTCAGAAATGCTTTGATTTTGCGCAAAAAGTAACCCGGACCTTTGATATCCCGTTTCTGTTTATGAGCTATTACAATATTCTGTTATAAATACGGGGTGGAGCGTTTCAGCAGCAGGATGGTTGAAGACGGGCTTCAGGGGGCCATTGTTCCGGATCTGCCGCATGAAGAGGGCGCGGACTATCTCAGGGCCATGAGCCGGAACAATCTGGCGCCGATATTCATTTTTTCTCCCACAACTTCCGATGAACGCATGAAGGCCATCGCATCTTTTGCCAGGGGATTTATTTATTGTGTTGCCAGAAAAGGGGTCACCGGCATCGACACCGATTTTTCAGACCAGCTGGAAGAATATCTGGGACGATGCCGGGCCGCATCCGATCTGCCGCTGGCCCTCGGGTTCGGGGTGAAAGACAGGGCCGATGTCGATTTTATTAAAGGAAAAGCGGACATTGCCGTCATCGGCACGCAGACCATCCGGTTGATGGAAAACGAGGGGATAGGCGCGGTTGCCAAGTTTATCAAAGGACTCAGATAGGCGCAGACGACAGAAGACAGCGGTCTGAAGACTAAAGGATGATTCCTCTCTTAACAAAGTCTTCGTATACGTAATCCAAACTCAAGTCATGCAACGTTTCTTTAGTAGGGATTCCTTCATTATTCCACCCCTTGAATTCATAATACGCATCGAGCGTCTTTTGTTCCATCTCGGGATCTCTTTTCTTCCAATGGTCTGCGGGAGGCTTTTCATCACTTCTTCTCAAGCCTCTTCTTATATTTATGGCTCTAATCAAATTGCGGTTCCTGGCAGCAATTTTCCAAAGCTTTTCAGAATCCAGCTTCATGCCGGTCGCAAGCGAGATAATAATCGGCAGATTGTAGATGTGGTATGGAGGTCTTCCGCCAAACTGGCCCCTGAACGACGATAAAAATGCACAAGTGCCAATGGCGTCATCAACATAATGCATCGTCTCATTCCAATCAGCGATGTTGATAGATGCTTCGATTGATGGATGTTGCCGCGGCTCCCATTCCATAAACCATTTCTTGAATCTTTCAGGGGCAGCGTCCCATCCTTCCACAAACTTTTTTCGCTTTTCCAAATCAGGTTCAGGTACCTGGGGATAGGACCCTTCGATCTGGGTGATATTCATCTTCTCCCCGGTGGCGTACATCAGGAAATAGGGGTAATTGATAGTTCCCAACTTGATGGGCACCTGCTCAAATTTTTTTATGGTATTATGATCGTATGCTTCTGCGCCCTTGCCAATCTGACGGGCTGCCCAATAAACACCATTGGCTAAGACATCACCAATCCCTTCCCGCCGAACAATTTTTTCCACCAGATAGAAAAATCTCCCAGCGCCATCCGACGGAAATCCCGGAAGGTCCAAATCCGTTAAGATACCGGCTTCGTATAGTTCCACGGCGAAGGCCATGACCTGCGGCGTGGAGTATGCATCGAGTCCGTACTCCTGTGTAATCCCGATAATGTTATAGTCAAAATCAAGCTCTTCAAAGGCCGCCATTGCATACGTGAGTTTGCTGTAGCACTTTTGAAAATAGGGACGCCGCCCCGGATAGTTAATCGCTTGATGGCAACACTTGGGACAGTTATAGCAACCATTCCATCGAACCCGCAGTCTGTTTTCAATCGCTACCCACTTCTCTTCACGCTCATTGTTCCAAAAATCTTTTCTCCGCACACGCGCATTGCCCCATGCGAAATTGTCAACATGGAACTGATCTCCTTCCCCGCGTGCCATGGAATCCCCACAATGCGGATTTTCATAAATTTCCTTGATCATGTTGCTGCATATGGGAAAAAGTTCAGCCGGCCGGGCGACATGGATGTCTTTCGTTCCGCGAACGGCGATCGCCTTTAACCTCTTATCTCCCATGATCACGCCTACCCCTCGTGAGGCGCTTGAGTTATCGTGTTCAATGGAAGCCATATAGACCCGATTTTCTCCGGCCAAGCCGATAGCGGCTACCTGAATGCGGGGATCATTCAGCTCCTGTTTAATGAGTTCTGCGGTTTCAGAAGCACCCTTTCCCTGAAGGTGGGCAGGCATCACGAATTTCGACAATATCGTTATTTATGTACAAATAGACTAAGTTGGTGGATTTTCCGCGAATGACTGATTTTGTCGTAGCCGGCATATTTCAGTTCCGGTCCAAAATATCCGCCAAATACGGAATGTGAATATCGGCCAGTCTGGGGCGAAAAGGTATCAACAGAGGTGCGATTGGCACCTGGAACAAGCGTGCCATGCAACAGACCGGTGCTGAATATGAGCAGGTTATCAGGAGAAAAGGGATCCACTTCCGGAGCAACCCTGTCCCATAATATTTTCGCGGCAGTGCCCTGTCCCCCCAGATGAAGCTCGGTCCATCTCGGGTCGGTTTCCACCCTCTCAATGTTTCCCCTGGATAGATCAATTTCAAGATTATAACCCGTCTCTGCGTACCTCATTTCTCACCCCTATAAAGATTCTCATCAGGCCATTCATATAATATGGTATAGATTTTTCGTCACGATAGACCCGAACAAGATCAAAGCGGAATTACTCAAGACATTTGTTTGAGCTTGAATCGTTGCAGTTTTCCGGTTTCCGTGCGAGGCAAACCGGTGACAAATTCGATGGCCCGTGGATACTTATACGGTGCTGCATTTTGCTTGACAAAGCCCTGGAGGGTTTTCACCATTTCTTCGTCAGCACTGTACCCTTGATTCAATACGATGAAAGCCTTGAGGATCTGACCGCGATCGGGGTCCGGAACACCGATGACACCGCATTCCGATACCGATGGATGCTCAAGCAGGACGGATTCCACCTCTGGACCCGCCACGTTATAGCCCGAAGTGACAATGATGTCGTCCACCCGTGCATGGTAATAAAAATAGCCATCTGAATCCGTATGATAGGTATCTCCGGTGATATTCCAACCGTCTTTAACAAAGGATGTCTGGCGATCATCCGACAGGTAGCGACAACCCGTGGGGCCTTTAAGTGCCAGCTTCCCCGTTTCTCCCGTCGCCGTTGGTTTCATTTGATCGTCGACCAACATCCCGCGATATCCGGGCAGGATCTTGCCCAATGCCCCTTCACGATAATTATCCGGATCTGAAGCAAGGTAAATATGGATCAGCTCGGTTCCACCGATTCCATCGTATATCTGTATGCCGGTGCCCTCCTGCCATTTCTTTCGTGTATCCACCGGCAGGGCTTCGCCTGCGGATACACATTTTTTGAGACTTTTGATGTCGTGCTGAGAGACCAAACCCGTCATTTGACGATAACCGGTGGGAGAAGTGACACAGATGGTGGCGCGATATCGCTCAATGGCCTCCAGCAAAGCAGGCGGGGTAAGTTTTTCCAACAAAACAGTGCTGGCCTTTGCCCATAGCGGAAAACAGAGAAGCCCCCCCAGGCCGAAAGTGAACGCGAGGGGAGGGGTGCCGATGAACACATCGTCAGCGGTTGGTTTTAACCAGTAGCCCGGAACAACTTCGCACATGGCCATCACATCACGGTGAAGATGGACACAGCCCTTGGGAATCCCCGTGGTGCCGGAAGTGAAGGCAATCAAGGCAGGGTCATCCGAGGCGGTAACTACTGCGGTAAAATCAGAGGATTTGGCGGAAAGTTTACTGGAGAAAGCATCATCACCAAATAGCAATACATGAGACAGCTCCGGGCATGCAGGGCGAACCAGGTTAAGCTCCTCGGCCAGCGAGATTTCACACAGAGCATGGCTGATCTTTGATAACTGAATAAATTGTTTTAGCTCCTTGGCCCGCAGTAGCGGCATGGTGCCCACCGCCACGCCCCCGGCTTTCCACACGGCAAGCCAGGAGGCGGCAAACCACGGGGTGTTGGCGCCCCTTAACAGAACGCGGTTTCCAGGAATGAGTCCCATGTCCTCGGTCAGCACATGTGCGAGTTGATTGACCTTGCATTGCAGGTCCCGGTAAGTCCAGCGTATATCTTTGCCAATCAACGCGATTCTTTCACCCGCACCCTCCATGACGGCTTTGTCGAGCAGGGCGGCGGCGGCGTTCAAACGATCTGGAAATTGCAGTTCAGGCGTATCGAAGATAAATTCCGGCAATTGATGCTTCGGCGGCAAGTTATCACGAACAAAACGATCGACATGGGCAGTGTCATACATGGCGTCTACTCCTTATTTATAAAGTTAACCATATTAAGTTGATGTATCGCTCGATCTGAAATAACCTGAATAAATATCTATCATGAAATATCTACAATTTGATGAATCGATTTCTGTTACTGAGATTTGCAGGGCTGATAGCGTTATTTTCCTAATACTATTAGGAAATAATGATAAATATACATATAAAATGACAATATAAGTACTTCAATAAATGGTATTTATTTTAACCGATATTCATAATAGTCAATATAAATACTAAAGTTTATAATTTTATAATAACACAATATAATATAATTGTAATAATCTATCTATTGATCTTATAAAAATAACTTGACAATACAAATAACTTAATGATATTTGGAAATATAATGAAGCAATGAATGAATACTGAATATAAAATATGTTCCTAATGATATCTCTATGACCGGATTAACCCATGAAGAAACAGGAGAGCGGAAAGTGACCCTTAGCAAAAAAGCTGAAGGTACCAAAGACCGCATCATCACCAGCGCAAAACAGCTCTTTGCTGAAAATGGATTCCTTAAGACGACAGTTGCGGACATCTGCCGACAGGCCGGCCTTTCTGAAGCGGCGTTGTATGAATATTTTAAGGGCAAAGAGGACCTGTTGCTCGCAATCCCGGATTTATGGGTCAGTCAGCTGTTGATCGACCTTGAAGACCAGATGTTCGGAGTCCGTGGCGCTTTCAATAAACTGAGAAAATACATTTGGTGGATGTACCGTCGTATCGAAGAATCTCCACTGGATGCAAAGGTCGTATACTTGCATCTGAAAACCAATGCGAGCTTTATGGAAACACCCGTTTACGCCAATGTCAAAACACTCTACCATTATCTGATCGATATATTCGAGGAAGGCATGCGGTCAGGGGAAATGCGGCAGGATCTGGATCCTATCGGGGCCCGGACCATTGTCGTTGGAACCATGGACTCCACGGTTACCCGATGGCTGCTTAAAAACATGTCTTATTCCCTGTTTGAAAGGTTGGATGTAACCTTCGATCTGTTAGAAGGCGCTTTTTCGAACAAAAACCATGGGAGACAGCAATGAAAGTCAGAAAATTGGATCATATTTGCATCGCGGTCAAGAACCTTGATGAAGCCCGTAAAATTTGGGAGCCGTTTTTGGGGAAGATACAACCGGATGATGCTTACGTGGATGAACCAGAAAGGATCAGGGTCGCCCGATATTGGGTTGGAGAAGTGGGGTTTGAATTAATGGAATCCACCACACCGGACGGTGATGTCGCCAAATTCATCGAAAAACGCGGCGAGGGAGTCATGCTCATCAGTTTTAATGTGGACAATACCCGCGATGCCGTAAAAGAGCTTCAAGAAAAGGGCTATCCATTCATACCCGATCCGCAGGGCGAGATTGCAAGGCCTTTCCGAGACTGTGAATTCGCATTTGTACATCCGAAGAAGCTCAATGGCGTTTTGACGGAAATTATCGACTATAAGTGGGACGAACTATTAAATGAGCGTCTTCAACGCGATTCAGAGAATTCATATGGGGATGCCGGCGGTGTTTCCCTGTCGACTCATATTTTACGACACTTGCCACAGAATATCAGAAATAATGATTGACATTCAGTAAATAATTAGACACAAACGTACACCTGAATTTTCCACAATGTTTTATGCCGTCGCATTACCCGTAAATGTGGCATGTATGAGGTTGTAAAGCCGTCTATGGAAGGCCTTGTTGATTTTTGCAACAAAGTGCGCTTTCGATGCAACGCTAAAGAACATGCCGATAGTTTTTCTGGATAAACTGCCAAAAAAGGAGAACTGAATGCACAAGACATGGAGATTTTTGTTGGTAGCCGGTATTGTGGCCATTTTTAGCGTGCTTCATGCGAATGCTGATATAAAAATCGGCCTAATGTCTACCCTGTCCGGGCCAGGCGCAACACTTGGGCAGGACCAGTACGATGCCTTCATGTTAGCGGTTGAGCAGAACGGTGGCAAGCTCGGCGGCTATCCCGTGGTTGTCATCAAAAAGGATGACCAATTAAAGCCGGATATCGGAGTTCAATTGGCCCAGGAGTTCATCGAAAAAGACAAAGTGGATTTGATGACCGGTGTTATTTTTTCAAACGTGATGATGGCGGTCTATAATAAAATTATCGATTCCGAAACAATCTTCATCGGTTCCAATGCTGGCCCCTCACAGATAGCCGGGGCCCAGTGTTCTCCTTATTTTTTCTCAACCTCATGGTCCAACGACAGCCTTCATGAAAATGGTGGCGAGGTTGCCAATATCAAGGGCTATAAAAAAGTCTACCTGATGGCCGCCAATTATCAGGCAGGAAAAGATGCGCTGTCCGGTTTCAAGCGCCTCTACAAAGGCAGCGTGGTCGATGAGGTCTACACCCAGATGAACCAACCCGACTATTCGGCCGAAATTTCACAGTTAGCTGCCTCCAATCCCGACGCAGTCTATATCTTCTATCCGGGTGGGATGGGGATTAATTTCGTCAAACAGTACAAACAGGCAGGGCTTATGGGCAAAATTCCGCTGATATCTTCCGCCTCGATAGACGGATCGACGCTGCCTGCTATGAAGGACGCTGCCATTGGCGCCATTACGGCCGCACCTTGGGAACCGGCATTGGACAATCCTCAGACGAAGAAATTCGTTGCTGATTTCTTCGCAAAGTATAAACGTTCCCCTTCTTTCTACGCGGCACAATCCTATGACGCTGCCAACCTGATCGCCTCTGCCTTCTCCAAAACAAAGGGCAACGTTGCAGACAAAAAGGCCTTCATTGCAGCTCTGAAAGAGGCCGACTTCAAGTCCCTGCGCGGATTTTTCAAGTTTGACAACAATCAGTTTCCCATCACCGACTGGTATATGTGGGAAGTCGTTAAAAATCCCGGAGACGCTGAACCTTCCTTTGCCTTCAGGGGTAAAACGCTTTCCGAGCATCGAGACGCGTACCACAGCATTTGCCCGATGAAGTAGTCCTACTGGATCCGCCTGAGGTCGCCTTATAAAAATCAGGCGGCCCAGTTCGGAAGCGATATATGATGCCGACGTGATACTCATGGCTCGATCCTGTGAGAGGATCCACCCTTTGGAATATAGAAAAGGGTTCTATTCAGCGATCTAAATATAAATTTGTTCTGTCTTTTGCCGGGAGCATCCGATGACATTTCCCATGATTCTTACTCAGGCGCTAAACGGATTCCAACTGGGAGTGCTCATTTTCCTTATGGCTGCCGGCCTGACGCTTGTTTTTGGGATTATGGATTTCGTAAATCTGGCCCATGGATCCCTTTACATGATGGGCGCATATTTTGCCGCCAGCCTCTGGAATGTGACCGAGTCCTTCTGGATCGCAGCCGCAGGTGCGGTTGCAGGCGGATTTATCCTTGGCGTCGTGGTTCAGCAAATCGCATTGAAGACACTGTTCGATCGGGACCACTTGGACCAGGTGCTGGCCACTTTCGGACTTATTCTTTTTTTCAACGAACTGACAAGGATGATTTGGGGCCCAAGCCCCTATTACATGGGTTTGCCTGAGGGGCTTTCCGGCGCGGTTGCGTTCTGTTGGGATCACCTATCCGGTTTATAGACTTTTGATCATCGGCGTCGGACTGACGGTTGCGCTTGGTGCATGGATCGTCATCCAGAAGACGCGGGTCGGAATGCTGATACGGGCGGGAGCCTCTATCGGCTGGATGCTTGGAGCCCTCGGGGTTAACGTAAAACTGATGAAAACGTTACTTTTCGGCGTAGGCGCGGCCTTGGCCGCCTTAGCCGGCCTTATGGCGGGTCCCATCCTCTCCGTCCAATCCGGAATGGGTGAACCGATCCTTATTTTGACCCTGGTTACCATCGTGATCGGGGGTATAGGCTCTGTCAGGGGCGCGTTTTTAGGTGCGCTCATCGTTGGAATCGTCGATACGTTAGGTCGTACGATGCTCCCGCTCATCCTCAGGCAATTCCTGGATCGATCCTTTGCCAATGCTGCGGGCCCGGCACTGGCTTCCATGCTTATCTATCTTTTGATGGCCGGAGTCCTTGCCGTAAAACCAAAAGGCCTTTTCCCCGTAAAAAACAGTTGAGTGGACTAACCAAATGAATTTTTTGCGTGCTCCCAGAAACATGCTCGCCTTTGCGACCCTGATTGTTCTGTCTTCCGTGCCTGTTGTCTCGACCTTGATAGACCAGCCTTTTTACATGACTTTTTTTTTACGGATAATGATATACGCACTCGCTGCCCTTTCGCTGAACATGATCCTTGGTTATGGGGGTCTTGTCGCCTTCGGACACGCGCTTTACATTGGAATCGGTGCCTATTCCGTCGGTATTCTGGTCTCCATGGGTGTGACGAACGGCTGGATACATCTCAGCGCAGCGATTATGTTTTCCTTGGCAGTTGCGCTCTTCACCGGTGCGATTTCACTAAGGGTCACCGGCATTCCCTTTATTATGATCACCCTGGCGTTTGCCCAGATGTTTTTCTTCCTGGCGATCAGTCTCAGGCAATTCGGTGGTGACGAGGGAATGACGATTCCCGTGCTGAGTGATTTCGGCTTGGTCGATCTGGGCCAAAAAAGTGTTTTCTACTACTTCGTTTTCTCCATTTTGCTTTTTTATCTATACTGTTATCTGGCGCCTTATAAATTCCCGTTTCGGTATGGTCCTTCGTGGTTCAAAGGGTAACGTCCGGAGGATGAAGGCACTGGGATTTCCCACCTTTCGCTATCTTTTAGCCGCCTATGCGATTTCAGCAGTCATGTGCTCGCTGGCGGGCGTCTTGCTTGCCAATCTCACCGGATTTGCCTCTCCCGATTATATGGCGTGGAGCCTGTCCGGAGAACTTATCGTTATGGTGGTCCTTGGCGGGATCGGCACATTGATGGGTCCGGTAGTGGGGGCAATGGCGCTGATGCTTTTGGAAGAGGCGCTGTCTCTTTGCACCGATCACCGGATGATCGTGCTGGGGCCGATGATCGTTTTTACCGCAATCATGGCCAAGCGGGGAATCGTAGGGCTTTTCCCCGCATCCGAGGGTGAACGCAGATGAGCGGGGACGTCCTTAGCATCCGTCGTCTGGTCAAGTCATTCGGTTCTCTAATGGCCACCTTCAATCTAAATATGGATGTCAGACCCGGAGAAATCCATGCCATAATCGGTCCGAACGGCGCCGGCAAGACAACGCTCATCTCTCAATTGGCAGGCGAGCTTAAACCCGATTCGGGGAGCATTTTTTTTGAAGGCAGGGACATTACGGCCATGCCTGATATACAAAAGGGCCCGGTTGGGGCTGGCCCGCAGCTACCAGATTTCTTCGGTTTTTCTCGAATTCACCGCTCTTGATGAATGTCGCGCTGGCGGTACAGGCCCAAAGAGGCCACAGCTTCAGATTTTGGGAAGCATGCGGCGGATTCGGATGAATTGAATGGTCCAGCCATGGAGGCCCTGGCTGCAGTCGGATTGGGAGAACAGATCAACACTCCGGTGGCAAGTATGGGCCATGGCGAGCGCCGTCAGTTGGAACTGGCAATGGTGATCGTAAACAAACCGAAACTGCTTCTTCTTGACGAACCCTTGGCTGGGATGAGTCCAAAGGAAAATCAAGCCATGATGTCCCTTCTGGCCGCCATGAAGGGAAATGCCTCCATGGTTCTTATTGAACACGACATGGAGGCGGTATTCTCCTTGGCGGACAGGATTTCCGTGCTTGTCTATGGCACGATAATCGCCTGCGGAACGCCGGATGAAATTCGAGCAAACGAAGACGTGCGTGCGGCTTATTTAGGGGATTGATCGATAACGGAAGGTTTGAACGTGATATAATGACTGGACTTTTTTCCATGAAGGGCGTCTGCGCCAAGTATGGTCTGTCCCAGGTCCTGTTCGACGTCTCGGTTACAATCGAGGAAGGCGAGTGCATATCGCTGCTCGGCAGAAACGGGATGGGCAAAACAAGCGCCATAAAATGCATTGCCGGTCTGCTGCAAGCGGCATCTGGCGAAATAAAGTTCGGTGGCAATACGATAACCGGGTGGCCGTCTCACTGCATCGCCCGAATTGGCATGGGCCTCGTTCCGGAGGGAAGACATGTTTTTCCAAATCTGACGGTAAGGGAGAACCTTATCGCCACTGCTGCAAACCGTATTAATGCTCGCAACCCTTGGACCCTCGGCCGTATATACAAACTGTTTCCTCGGCTGGAGGAGCGCAGGGGGAACCTCGGCATAAACCTTTCCGGAGGCGAGCAGCAGATGCTTGCCATAGGACGGGCACTACTGACAAATCCCCGTCTGCTGATCCTTGATGAAGCTACAGAAGGACTATCGCCGTTAATTCGCAAAGAGATATGGGCTTGCCTGGCAATGTTGAAAGATGAAGGTCTGTCTATCCTGGTGGTCGACAAAAATCTGGACGCTCTCTGCAAACTTTGCCATCGCCACTTTGTATTCGAAAAGGGTCATATCGTGTGGTCCGGTACTACGGAAAATCTGGTCGCCGACCGTGAAACCGTAGACAACTATATGGGAGTATAAAATGGCTTCAATAACTTCGGACCGGGAAGAGCTGGACAGGCAATACAATGCCCGGGCCACTGTCGCCGATGTGAATGTATATCTCAATGCCTACAGGGAGGAATCGGAACGGATGCTCCGGACGCTGCCTTGCGTCCGTGACTTGGCATACGGACCAGGTCAAGATGAGAAATTGGACATTTTCCGGGTTCCCGGGGTGCCGGATGCGCCCGCTTTTGTTTTCCTCCACGGAGGCTACTGGCGGGCCCTTTCCAAAGAAGATTCCTGCTTCATGGCCGGCAATTTCACCGCCCACGGGATTGCGGTCGTTGTCGTCAACTACAGTCTGGCTCCGGATGCGAAACTGCATAAAATAATTTCCCAGGTTCGCACTGCCATCGCCTGGCTCTGGCAAAACGGCTCGGCCCATGGCCTTGATCCGGATCGCATCGTCGTGGCAGGAAGCTCTGCCGGAGGGCACCTGGCAGGCATGGCGCTTTCCGGCGGCTGGCAGAAATCCCATGGATTGCCGCAAGACGTCATAAAAGCAGGTTTCGGGGTGAGCGGCCTGTACGATCTTTCCCCCATTCCAAAGACCCATGTAAACGAGTGGCTCGGACTGGACGACGCGATGGCTCGCCAGATGAGCCCCCTGTTTCATCTTCCGGAGAGGAGTTGCCACCTGGTACTCGCCTTTGCCGAAACCGATACGGACGAATTCAAAAGACAAAGTCTGTCATATAAAGCTGCCTGGGAAGCAGCAGGATTTCCGGTCATCTGCTTCGAGGTGCCGCGTCGCAACCACTTCAACATCATTTTGGACTGGCAACGTCCGGATTCATCCATGACACTGTCCGCGCTAAGTCTTTTTAAAGAAATAACTCTGGAAAGGAAACGCTAAAACGCGGAGCAGCCCCGCCCAAAAAGGTTTTCGGGCCTTTCTATTGAGAGAATGACGGTTGTGCATTATTGAAATTTGATCGTTACTTTCTTTCCGCCATCCTTGGATTTCATCTTGATCGTCAGATTGATGCTGCTGTCCCGGATGCCCAGGGCCAGCTGGGTTTTTCCTTCACCGCCCTCAAGGTGCGTAATGCCGATCAGGGATTCGATGATTTTGTCAGCCACGTCGCCGCCGGGAGAGGGAAGCTCAGTTTGGCGGTATTCGGCAGTCACGTTTACAGTGCCGTCAACTGTTTTTGTAATGGCATATTTTCTCGGCATTGTTGTTCACCCCGTGCAGCGCGGCCAATGCCAGCCATTTTAATGCAGCTTCTGTCTTGTCCGCGTCATTTTTCACAATGGACATTTCTTTGAGCGGGTCGGTGGTTGCAAAGCAATTGCACAGTTCCTGCACTTTTAAGTGTAAATTTCCCGTATCTTTCATAGCGTTATCTCCTTAATATACTGGAAACCAGGTTGACCCCGGTTTCCAGCGTATGTCGTGATAAACGGATTTTCCCCTTTGACCGATCATTTGATGGCCGTAGGTTTGCAAAGATGGCCCTTTTCCATGGCCACCCGGCCGCATCCGTCGCAGACGAATTTCATGGCCGCCAGTTTATCTTTGCATATATGGCCGGCAGTTGACATTCGGTGTTCCGCAAAAACTGCAATTTGCTTTGTCTCCGCAAGGATCGCACAAATGGCCCGGGTCGTTTGCAACAGCTCCGCAATTCTTACATGTATGTGCCATGATGATTCTCCTTTTCAGTTTAATCGTTGAATTCGCACTAAAAACATCCTATAAACAAAATTAAGATGGATAATATTATCTGTCAATGCAGCCTCGGGAAAAACACTTGTTTCGGATATTTCAATTGCAATTCAGAAAGGATAGATCGAATGAAGAAACTGGCAGGGATGCTTCTAATATGCTGGTTACTGTCGGGATGTAATACCCAGAAGGCCGGAATGATTCAGGAGGAGGCACTAAAAGCCTGCAGGCACATCCTGAAATCATCAAGGAACAAGTACTTAAGACGATCAGGGAAAATCCTGAAATCGTGATGGATGTGTTGAAGGAAAGAAATATCGAAGTGCTTCAGATCGTGGAAAAAGGCAGCCTTGATCTGGCTGAAAAAAAGCGGGATGAACATTTGAAGCAGGATCTTGCCAATCCCAAAAACCCGAAAATTGATTTGACCCGCCCCTTTATCGGTAACCCCGATGCGCCGGTCACCATTGTCGAGTATTCGGATTTTCAATGTTTCTATTGCGGAAAGGCTGCCCGCACCATGCAGGATCTCGTCCAGAAATATCCACAGAAAATTCGGGTTTTCTTTAAACATATGCCGTTCCATGAAATGTCCAAATTGGAAGCCATGTATTTTGAAGCCATTGCCCGGCAGTCCGTGGAAAAAGCATGGAAATTTCATGATATTGCCTTTGACCGCCGGGAAGATGTCCAGAAGGAAAAAGAAAGTGTTTTGCAGGACATCGCCAATTTGTTAAGTGTTGATGAAGCCAGATTGAAAACGGATCTGGAAAGCAAGGCACTGGCGGATATGGTTGGCGAAGACATGAAAGAAGCCCGCTCGTTCGGATTTGATGCCACCCCGTCGTTTCTCATTAACGGCGTTTCGGTAATCGGAGCGGTGCCGATTGAAGAATTCGAAAAAGTGATCCGTCTGAGTGAAGAAAAGAAATAGGCCCTGCATGGAAATACAGAAAAAATCCAAGCCAGAAGAGCCTCTTGCAAAACGCCATCAAATTGTCTCTTCCGTCATACCGGCGAAAGCCGGTATCCAGTGAATTCGAAGTCGTCTGGACCCCGGTTTTCACCGGGGTGACGAACATCGGTACTGTTGCAAGAGGCTCAAAAAACACGCTTTGCAGCATGAAGCTGATAAATCCGGTTTTCATTCGAATTCAGTTGTGTTAGAGAGTTATTACTGCAAATCTACAATCCGGAATTCATTTGCCGACACTTGTTATTTATGAGATCTTATGTCTGAACTGACCTTTGAGAGCATCGATAACACCATACTGGATACCCTGCGACCGGCTCCCAGATCTTACTGGGTTCTGGTCGCAACGCTGCTGATGGGAGTGTTTCTCGGCGCCGGCTGCTGGGTGTACCAGATTTTTGTCGGCATCGGGGTCGGCGGCCAGAACAACCCGGTTCACTGGGGAACGTATCTGATCAATTTCGTGTTCTGGGTCGGTATTGCGCATTCGGGCACACTGATATCTGCTGTGCTGCACCTGTTCCGGGCCGGATGGCGCAATCCCATTGCACGGGCTGCTGAGACCATGACGATCTTTGCCGTGTGCACCGCAGGCCTTTTTCCCTTTATCCATCTGGGTCGTGTCTGGCTGGTTTTCTACATGCTTCCGGTGCCCAATCCACGCACCCTGTGGCCCAATTTCACCTCTCCCTTGATGTTTGACGTTGTGGCCATCAGCACCTATCTGATCGTCAGCACCCTGTTCTGGTATACGGGAATGCTGCCGGATCTGGCCACGATTCGCGACCGGGCAACCGGAACCCGGAAGAAAATCTTTCATATTCTCTCGATGGGCTGGACCGGCGTGCACGAGCAGTGGCGACATTATGCACGGGGGTATCTGTTCTTTGCGGCCCTTGCGACCCCCCTTGTCATCTCGGTTCACAGCGTGGTGTCCTGGGATTTTGCCCTCGGGGTGGTTCCCGGATGGCACACCACGATATTCGCACCGTATTTCGTTGCCGGCGCCATTCACTCGGGCCTTGCCATGGTCCTGACGCTGATGATTCCGCTGCGAAAGATTTTCAGATTTGAAAGCATCATCACCATTCACGTACTGGAAAGCGTTGCCAAAACCATCATTTTTACAGGGCTCATCGTCGGTTTTGCATACGGAACCGAGCTTTTCATCGCCTGGTACAGCCGCAACATCGTTGAGATGGAAACCTTCCGCTGGCGCATGTTCGGTGACTACGGCCGGGAGTACTGGATCATGGTCACCTGCAATGCCTTGGTGCCGCTGCTGTTTCTGTTTAAAAAAATCCGGACTTCCGTTTACTGGCTTTTCGGATTTTCGTTGCTCATCAATATCGGCATGTGGTTTGAACGCTTTGTCATCATCATCGGCAGCGTTGCCCATGATTTTCTGCCCTATGCCTGGGGGCTGTATTGGCCTACCTTCATCGAGTGGGGAATTCTGGTCGGCAGTTTTTGCCTGTTTTTCTTTTTGTTCGTGCTTTTTGTCAAGCACCTGCCGTCGGTTTCAATGACGGAAATGAAAGAAACGCTGCTCGGATTGGAAGTCGAGAAGATCAGCAGACCGCAAGGCGATCCGCCGCCTGTCTTGCCCGCATCGCGACTGACGCACTTGAAGTTTGTTCCCGAAAAGCAGGTACCCATCCTGGGGTTGTTCAAAACAGAGGCCCAGGCTGCATCCGCTATTCATGATCTGAAAAAATCTGCCTGGACATTCATTCGGGTGTATAGCCCGATTCCCAGCCATGTCATCATGGATGCCCTGCACCTGAAGAAAAGCAGGGTCGGATGGTTTACGCTGGCCGGTGGCATCCTGGGCTTCTTAAGCGGATTTGCTCTGGCTGTTTTTGCGGCAACCCGCTGGAATCTTATGGTAGGCGGCAAGCCCGTGGTTGCCTGGGTGCCGTTTTTTATCGTGGGGTTCGAGTTTACGGTGTTGTTTGCAGTTTTCGGTAATGTTGCGGGTCTGCTGTCCCAGACCGGCCTGCCGCAGCTGGATACAATTGACGGCTATGACCCTGGCTGCTCGGCGGACCGCTTCGGTGTTCTGGCTGCCTGTGAACCGGATCAGCAAAGCGATCTGAGCCGGTTTTTTATCGATAACGGTGCGGAAATCAACACTTTCGAATAATTCATGTATTCTGACCCATGACATTCAACGAACCTAAAATAGTCAGCCGATCCCTGATAGCACTCTTTTTTGCGCTCATGCTGATCGGGGCAGTGACATTTATCGTCACGGTTGCGGGCGATCATCCGGAAAAGGCATGGAGCGCGTATCTGATTAATTTTTTGCTCTTTTCCGCCATTTCACAGGGCGGCCTGCTGTTTTCGATTGTGATGAACACGACCAATGCCAGGTGGAGCCGGCAGCTTTCGGGTGTATCCGAGTCGTTTGCCGCTTTTTTCCCGGTCTCGTTCGTGCTCCTTCTCCTTCTTTTTCTGGGCAGAACCCATGTTTTCCCCTGGCTGGGCATGAACCTTCACGGAAAGGAAGTCTGGCTGAACCTTCCGTTTCTGTTTACCCGCGATGTTGTCGGCGTATCCATTCTTTACGCTCTGGGGTTTGCTTATCTATACCATTCCCTGTGGTTCAAGATGCCGCATTATGACAACGCGCGACCCGGCCTTTCCGGCCTGCTGGTCCGCCACCGGCTGCGGCAGCCCGCCGATATTGCCAAATATCGCAGACGGATGATGGTTTGCGGCAATCTTTATATCCTGGCATTTGCGCTGGTGCTGTCGCTGATCGGATTTGACCTGGTGATGAGCATGGACCCTCACTGGTATTCCACCCTCTTCGGGGCCTATACTTTTGTCAAGGCGTTTTATGTGGGGCTGGGCGGGGTAATTATTTTGGCTTCCCTGCTGCATCTGCACCCGAAAGTTGAATTTACGCTGCCGTCTTCACAGTTCCATGATATTGGCAAGCTCTTTTTTGCCTTCTGCATGCTCTGGGGAGATTTCTTTTATGTCCATCTTGTTGTCATCTGGTACGGCAACATTCCGGAAGAAACCGCCTATATGATTCAGCGAACCCAGGCAGCGCCGTGGAAAATGCTGGCTTGGACGGTTTTTGTGACCGGTTTCATCCTGCCCTTTCTGATTTTGATTAATAAAAGAATCAAGACGTTTCCAAAGGCCATGATCGTTATCTGCTCGGTTGTCATTGTCAGCATCTGGCTGGAGCATTATCTGCTCCTGGGCCCCATTTACAGTCCCGAGGCCGTTCGTCTGCCAGCGGTAATTGCAGCGTTAAGTCCATTGCGGACGACATTGCCGGCGAACAGTCTCGACGCTATTCGTCTGCCCTTTCAAATCGCTGACGGTCTGATCGGCCTTGGCTTTTTGGGATTGATGGCCGCATCGGTTGCATTTTTTCTGAATCTTTTTCCGGAGGTGCTGAACCCGCAGCCGTCGGAGGTGCACCGATGAATGCGATGCTATCGGCCTTGAATCGAAATAAAGCACCTGTTTCGCTGATATTTCTGTGCGCCGTGCTGGTGGCGAGCTTTCTGTTTTTCTTCTACGATACGCCCGGATCCCATATCGGACCGGAGCAGCCGATCCCCTTCAGTCATCGGGTTCACGCCGGGGTCAAAGACATTCAATGCGAGTATTGTCACCCTTATGTCAGTTATTCCCGGAATCCGGGGCTGCCGCCTGTTGAAAAATGTCTGCATTGCCACAACTACATCATTGCGAATCATTTCTGGATTCGAAAAGAACATCAGTATTTTGACACGCGCACGCCGACGCCGTGGAGAAAGGCCTATTATCTACCCGAATATGTTCTCTTTAATCACCAGCGGCATATTCAAAAAGAGATCGCGTGCCGGCAATGCCATGGAGCGGTGGAGACGTTTGACCGCATCCATGGAAAAGCGTTTTACATGGATTTCTGCCTTGACTGCCACCGGGAAAAAAACGCCAATGTGGACTGCTGGCTGGCGTGCCACAGCTGAAGGGAAAATGGATGGCTTTTGACATTGCCTTTGAAACAGATCCGTATCTTACTTCCAGGGCCTATTGCCTGACCGCAGCGTTCTGGTTTGTCGTGGCAACCTCCGTGGGACTGCTTGCGGCCGGCTATCTGATTGCCCCGGATTTTATGGGCAATATCAGTTTTCTGGAGTTCGGGCGCATCCGGCCCATTCATGTCAATCTGGTGCTGTTCGGTTTTGTAACGCCGGGACTGCTGGCTGCAGCGCATTATTTGGTGCCCCGACTCCTGCGAACAACGCTTTACAGTCAAAAGCTGGGATTCGTCACGGTGGTGCTGTGGAATCTGGCCGTGACCGCCGGCGTCATCGGCCTGTCGCTGGGGTATACCAAAGGCCGGGAATATGCCGAGTTCGTGTGGCCGGTAAGCGTGCTGATCGTGATCGGTTTCGGGTTGATCAGCCACAACCTCATCATGACCGTGCGGCAGCGCAAGGAACCGATTCTGTATGTGTCAATCTGGTATGTCTGCGCCGCGGTTGTCATGACCGGCATCACCTATTTTATCGGCAACGTTGTCTGGGAACCGCAAACCGGCGCGCTTCAGGGGATACCGGATGCGATTCTGCTCTGGTTTTACGGGCACAATATCTTCGGACTCCTGCTCACCCCGCTGTCGCTGGCGGTTGCCTACTACGTGATTCCAAAGGTGACCCGCAACCCGCTGTACAGCCACGCGCTCAGCATTCTGGGCTTCTGGGGACTGCTGGTTGTCTATACGCATATCGGTACCCACCATCTGCTTCAGGTGCCGGTACCGACCTGGCTGAAAGTGATTGCCATTGTCGACAGCATTGCCATGGTGATTCCGGTCATGGTGTTTCTGATCAATATCTGGTATACTGCCAAGGGGAAACTTGGTGAAATTCATGCCGATATTGCCGGTAAATTTATTTTTACGGGAACGGTGATGTATTTTTTCGTCAGTATTCAAGGCTCCATGATGGCCCTTCCCGTCGTCCAGCGGGTGACGCACTTCAACAACTGGGTTGTCGGGCATTCGCACATCGGGGTTCTGGGCTTTGCCGGCATGATCGCTCTTGGGGGCATGTATTACATCCTTCCCAGAATCACGGACAAACCCCTATACAGCCGGTTTCTGGCGGATCTGCAATACTGGCTGATATTGATCGGCGTGGTGGGGTTCGCCATTGTCCTGACGATCGTCGGTCTCATCCAGGGAAATGCGTGGCTGAACGGGGAAACCGTCTACCGGGTGCTGCCGGAAATTCATATATATTATGTTCTTCGCCTGGCTGTCGGTGTCTTTGTGGTTGCCGGGGCTTTTATCGGACTCTACAACATTTTCCGCACCTTTTATTTTAATCCCGGAGTCCGCTCATGAGTCAGGAAATGACGCCCCGGACGGTGATTCTGGGTTCCGTAGCCATTTTGCTTGCCGTTGTCTTTGTAATGGTCTACTGGCCCTATGCCAAACGGAATACGGATCCATCCGATATTTTCCGGGAGCGTACGCATGAGGAAAACGCCGGACGGGCCATTTACATTGCAAACGGCTGCGTTTATTGTCACACCCAATCGATTCGTTCCATTGACTGGGGCATGGGAGCGGAGCGCATAGCCCAGTCCGGCGATTATGTGGCGGACCGCCCCATTCTTCTGGGATCGGAACGGACCGGCGTAGACTTGTCCCAGGAAGGCGGCGAACACCCGGATGACTGGCATCTGGCCCATTTTATCAATCCCCGGACCACGCGTCCCAATTCCGTTATGCCGCAGTTCGGATTTCTGGGAATGGAGAACATCGGCCGTCTGACGCGCTACGTGCAGAGCCTTGGCGGAAAAATGGCGGATGTCCGAATGGCCCGCCAGGATCACTGGAAAGCACAGGTTGTCGCTGCATATGAAACCGGCCCCGTGCAGAACGTCAAATGGCTTTCCGACCATATTCCCGAAGGATGGCGCGCCATTCCCAATCCCTATCCCACATCGGATGCGGGGCTTGCCCGGGGGCGCCTGATTTACCAGGATTTTTGTCTGGGGTGTCACAGTCCCATCGGTGACGGGATGGGCCCTGCACAGCCTTACCTCTATCCGCCGCCGCTGAATTTTACCATTCTCAAAGGGCGCGAAATATCCGGCGGGATTCTTTACTACCAGATCATGAACGGGATTACAGGCTCAGCCATGCCCTATTTCAAAAGAGATCTGGAGTCTGAAAAAATCTGGGATGTCGGCAATTTCGTGGCGGTTTATTTTATCAATCAGAGCGACGCCAATGCCGAACCGCGGGGGATTGACGCAGCTTATGAGCCTTGAGGATAACGGCACAGCATGTACTTTCCGTTTTTTATAATTTATATCGGAATCGGCTTTGGCATCAGTGCACTGGTGTTCTTCTGGGCACTGAAAAACGGGCAATTCTCCGATCAGAAGCGGGCGGCCTTTCTTCCGCTTCAAGATGATACGGAAGGCTTGCCGGTAAGGGTCCGTCGTGTTCACCGCTTAGAGGCGCTCGCGTTGGTTGCAATGGCCTGTCTGGGGCTTTTGATCAGCGCATCCGTGCTGGTGCTCTCTCTGATGCGCGCCCGGTGAAACAGCGCAAACACAGGAAATTTTATCATGCGGTTTTTTAACCTAATAAACATTCAGCATCTTGTCCTGGCCGTTTTTCCGGCGCTGCTGGGTGTAGTGCTCGTCGGCATTGCCCTGTCTTTTACCCATTTTCGCGGCAAGGCAGCCGAAGAGCGCCTGAAGCGGGTGACCGGCACTTACCCGGATGGGATTGAAGAAAGAAATGCGCCGTTTCCCCTGTTTCTTTTTCTGGTGATACTCGGCACGGTGTTGTGGGGGGTCGGATACATCCTCATGGTCGGCCTTGGCCCGGAGGTGATTTAATATGCATCACACCATCCGTTCTGAACGCACCACCTGGATACTTATCGGGATCATGGTGGCGTTCATTCTTGTAAAAGGCGTGTTCGTGTATCTGGTGGTCGGCGATAAGGGACAGCCCGGCTGGGATTATCGGCCGGTACCCGATGTTCCCGGAGAATCCCCGTACGCAATTTATGAACCGCTCCCGCACCGCCAGCATGTTCGCGGCCGGATGGGGGATTAAATGAAAAGGCTGCTGCTTCTGGTCATGTTTCTGGCCCTGGTCTGGGCAGGTTATGCCGCCTTGATGGCGTTCGACCGATATTTCCCCTATGGGCGCATGCGGGAGACGCCGGCGGTCAGGCCCTATGAAAAACCCCTTCTTGTCATGGAAGCCGGAACTGTTCCGGTGTCTGATCCCGAGGCTGCCTATCGCGCCGTGGCGGGAAGCGGGCTCCGCTCTCCGATTTTGTCCGGTGACGCGGAGGCGATCGCCCGAGGACAGGTTGTTTATGCCACGTTTTGCAAGCAGTGCCACGGCGGCAAATACGACGGCAACGGAACGGTCGGCCAGAGTTTTTCGCCGCTGCCGACGGATTTAAGATCGGCAAAGGTTCAGGAATTGCCGGACGGCGTTTTATTTCAGCATATCAGCTACGGGTCGGACAGCGGCAGGCAGCCGGCCCTTGACACCACCGTTCGGATCAGGGACCGCTGGTGCGTCATTGCCTATCTAAAGTCCATCGGTATCCGGAAATAACGTCTTGCCCCCCTTGTCTCAAGCCCATCGCACCTGCGACCTGTGCGGTCTGAGCGCACGATGTACGCCCGCCGATCTGCCAGATTCCGAAAAACCGCTCTGGTTCTGCTGCCAGGGCTGTAAAATGGTCTATGTCCTGCTCCTGGAAGCAGCCGATGCCCCGCACCCCCGGTCTTTCCGGGAAACCGATCTTTTCAAGCGTTGCCAGGCCGCCGGCGTCATACCCCGGTCCGTATCGGATCTGGAGGTCTCCGAAACTACGATCCCGGATGATCGGACAGAGCCGGCCGATCGTCAATCCGGTCATCAGCTCGTTCTTGACCTTCGTATCAGCGGCATGTGGTGCCCGGCATGTGCCTGGGTCATCGAGACCGCCGCACTCAGGCTGTCAGGTGTTCGGCAGTCATCCTGCAGCTTTTCCTCGGATCGCTTTCGCTGCAGCTATGATCCGCTCACCACATCGCCTGCGTTGATTGTTCGGGCAATTGAAATGCTGGGGTACACCACCGCACCTCCCGGCAGTGACGGATATCTTCGGGAAAGGAAAACCGACTGGGTTCGATTTGGGATCAGCGCCTTTCTGACCCTCAACATCATGATGCTGTCACTGGCGCTTTACACCGGGTTTTTCACACCGCTGACCGCAGGAGACATTCAAATGATCGGCTGGCCGGTTTTTGCCATGGCAACCGCTGTATTGATTTACGGGGGTCGGCCGATATTTCGGAAAGCCTGGCATGGACTGATGGCCGGATCAGCCGGTATGGAAGCCCTCATCAGCATGGGGGCTGTAAGCGCCTACGGGTACAGCCTGTACAATTTATGGCAGGGGAATCTCCATCTGTATTTTGATACGGCAACCATGCTCATCACCCTGGTGCTTCTGGGAAAACTCATCGAAGGCAATGTCAAAAAGAACATACAGGCCAATCTTGATGAATTCTTGAATCTGATGCCGAAAAAGGTCAGGCGATGCAGCCCCGGCTTTCCGGATGGCCGTTACGAAGCTGCGGAGCGGCTGGTCCGAGGTGATGTCTTTATGCTTTCAGATGGCGAAATGGCAGCTGCCGACGGCGTAATCTTAGAAGGTGCCGGCCGGATCGATATGTCTTCTCTGACCGGGGAACCCATGCCTGTTTCGGTCAAAACCGGAGATGCGGTGTTGAGCGGCAGCAGGCTGCTGAGCGGCAGGCTTTCCATAAAAGCCTTGGCTGTTGGAAGCCAGGCGACTCTCGGTCAGATGATTCGCCTCATGGAAACCGCCCTCAACCGGAAAATCCCCCTGGAAAGCAGCACCGATCGGATTTTAAGATGGTTTGTCCCCGGAATTACCCTGGCGGCGGTTTCGACCGGTTTCGGCTGTTATTTGACCGGAAGGCCGCCGGAAGAAAGCCTGATCCGGGCCATTACCGTCATGGTGATCTCCTGCCCCTGCGCCCTTGGCATCGCCATTCCGCTGGCCCGGGTTGCCGGCATTTCCCTTGCAGCCGGCAAAGGGCTGCTGGTACGCGATTTTTCCGCATTCGAGCAGGCGGATCGCATCACAACGGTGGTCTTTGACAAGACAGGCACCCTGACCACCGGAAGATGGTCTCTGCAAAAAATCGTTTGTCTGGGAACTTATGAAGAAGCGCAAATATTGGCTTATGCGGCGGCGCTTGAAACCGGCTCCAGCCACTTTATCGCAGTAGAAATCCGAGGCAGGGCGCATCAGCAGCATATAGACATCCCGGATGCCGAAGCCATCGATGTTATGGAACAGGGCATCGAAGGCATGGTGGACGGACTTGGTTGTCAAAATCGGCTCTCCTGCCTGGGTGAATCCACAAAACATCGGATTGGCAAGTGATGAAACAGATACCACTGCCGAAGGTGTTTCGCGGGTATTCATGAGCATTTCAGGTCAGCCGGCTGCTATTTTCATTTTCGGCGACCGGATCCGGCCGACAGCCTTTGGGGCCCTGAATTCGCTGCGACGAATGGGAAAAAAGCTGGTGATGATTTCCGGAGACGAGCCTCGGGCCGTGAAAATCGTGGCGGAATCGCTTGGTATCTCAATTTATAAAGGCGGATTGACGCCAAGGGAAAAAGCGGAATTCATTGGGGCGCTTTGCAAAAGCGGCGAGAAAACGGCCATGGTGGGAGATGGCCTCAACGATGCGCCGGCGCTGGCACGCGCGGATCTGGCGGTTGCTGTCCATTCCGGCCATCCGCTGGATCGTGAAACCGCCGGAATCATCCTGATGCGCGGTGATCCGGCCCAGTTGCCGGAACTGCTGGATCTGGCCCGGCACGTCAATGGTAAAATCACCCAGAACCTCGGGTGGGCGCTTGTCTACAATCTGATCAGCATTCCGATAGCCGTCAGCGGGCTACTCAATCCATTGATTGCCGTAACCGCCATGCTGATGAGCAGCCTCAGCGTAGTCGGAAACACCCTGCTGTTGATAAAAGAATAAAGCTAATGCCGCTTCGGGCACATCTCACAGCATCAGCATAAGATTGGCGGTTCGAAATAACAGATTCAAACCCATTCCCAGCATGAGCAGCCCCGACAGGATGTCGGACTGGCGTCGAAACCGTCGCATGATGGCTCCGATTCCCGTACCCAGAAGCAAAAGTCCCGGAAGGGTGCCAAGTCCAAAAGCGCCGGTCAGGAGCATTCCCTTTATTACGGATTCGGCCGGCAGTGCCGGGCAAACGCGCCATAGGACAGCCCGCAGGGCAGGAGCCCCATCATCAGCCCCAGCAGCACCATCCCCGCCACCTTGCTGTCCTGAAGGGCCGCCTGGACCATCCGGCGGTATCCGGGAATGCGTACAGGGGTTGCGGCCGCCATCCATGCAGGTTCGGAAATCAGGCCGATTCGGCTGATACCGAAAAGAAAAAGAAACATGGTGGCGATCAAGGAAAAACCGAATTTGCCCGCATGCCAGCCAGACCTGAGGATCGGATGACATGGTCGCGGCGATTTGCGGCAGCACGCCTCCGATTGCAGCCATGAATGCTCCGGCCGCACAGTAAGTTGTTATCCTCCCAAAATGGTAATACAGATGCGGCATGAACACCCCTGACCGCCCGGGGAAGGCAATGATCAAGGGGCCGCACATGCCGATGCAATGCCCCTGAGCCAGAAGGCCAAGGGTAAACATGGAGAAAATATCGACAGTTTCCATGGATATCCCGGACGCTACATCCTTTCGATATTCCCGCGCAACTGGGCGATCTCGATGCCCAGGCCGACACACTTTTTGCCCAGAAGACAGGATTCCGCATCGCCGGGTTCCAGATAGGTTTTCAGCTCGTGGTTGTCTTTTTTCAGGTCCACGACCCACCTGTTCTGGGTTTCATCATAATCCACCTCGACGTTAATGCCGCATGCGCCGATGTCCGGATATATTTCTCTGATTTTTTTGCAAATTTGATTTTTGTCCATCATGAGGTGCCTCCTTGTTTAGAATGATTGTAACAACTCAGGCATACAGAATAAAGGCGTCAGAATTCAGAATGACCTGCATGAAAGCCTCGAGCTTTTTACCGACTTCTTTAATTAAACGGGCTGGCTCAGAAACATGAGACCCTGGACAAGTAACAAATAACATCACGATTCTTCCAGGAAATTCGGACGACATTAAAAAACAAATCTGATGGGTCCCTGCATCTGGCTTTAAACTGACCAAAAGTTCTGATTTTTTTTAATAGTAACCACACAAGTTGACGGAAGCAATATAATTCTGTTCTTGACGCTGCAACTTTTCTGCATCATAGAATAATGTGGCAGCAAAAAAATAGAGATACTGAAAAAAATATTGTTGAAAAAATCAAGAACAGGAATTGTGTGAATCGGCCATAAGGCATGCACGAAACACCAAAGGAAACGATATTGATGAATAGAATTGCCGTATTGCCCGGAGACGGTATCGGGCCCGAAGTCATGAATGAAGCGCTGAAAGTGCTGGATGTGGTCAGGGAAAAATTCGATTTTCAGTTTGAATATCAGGTTGCGGACATCGGCGGATGCGCCATCGATCGTTGCGGCGTGGCGCTCCCGCCTGAGACGATGGCGCTGTGTGAAAGCAGCAGTGCCATCCTCTTTGGTTCCGTCGGAGGTCCCAAATGGGAGAAACTACCGCCTGAAAAACAGCCGGAACGCGGTGCCCTGCTTCCCCTGAGAAGACATTTTAATCTATTTTGCAATCTCCGTCCGGCAAAAGTCTATCCGGCCCTTGCCGCCGCCAGCCCGCTGAAGCCTGAAATCGTTGGCGACGGGTTCGACATTCTCTGTGTCCGGGAACTGACCGGCGGCATTTATTTCGGCACACCCAAGGGCCGGGAAGGATCCGGTCCCGAGGAAAAAGCCTTTGACACCATGGTGTATACCCGCCGGGAGATTGAAAGAATCGCTCGGGCCGCATTTGAAATCGCACGGGGCCGAAGAAAAAAAGTCACATCCATCGACAAGGCCAATGTGCTGACCGTCATGGTCTTCTGGCGGGAAATCGTCTGCAAGGTGGCAACGGATTATCCGGATGTGGAACTGGATCACCTTTACATCGACAATGCGACCATGCAGCTCATCAAAGAGCCCCGCCGCTTCGATGTGCTGCTTTGCGGGAACATGTTCGGAGATATCATTTCCGATGAATGCGCCATGCTGACCGGTTCCATGGGCCTTTTGCCATCGGCGAGTCTGAATGAGAGCCGGTTCGGCCTCTTCGAGCCGGCCGGCGGATCGGCCCCGGATATCGCCGGCATGGGAATCGCCAATCCCGTTGCCCAGATTTTATCCGCCGCCATGATGCTCCGGTACAGCTTCGGCCGGGATCAGGCAGCAGACGCCATTGAAAAGGCGGTGGCCGATGTCCTGTCCTCCGGAATTCATACCCGGGACATTGCCCGGGATAAAAACCAGGCGGTCGGCACTGCGGAAATGGGAACCGCCATTGCCGGGAGGATTGCCGGTTCATGAAAACATCCTGTCAATCGGTCGACCGGTTCGTTTCGCAATGCATCAGCGATACGCTGGACGGACTTAGCGACGGGCTGTCCCATTTTTCCGGACCCAGCCGGGCTGCCGTCATTTTCTGCCTGACTCCGGAATCTCCGATCTGTATCTGCGACCCCCAGAATCTGCTTCAAGGGCATGAAACCAGATTCAGATCGCTCTACCTGGAAACAGACCACTGGCGCTGCATGGTGAATCTGGACCCGGACAAATCAAAATTTGCCAATATCCATCTGGAAAAAAACCTGCAGCTTGCCGGTCTTATCTCCTTCGGCGGGCGTTCGGCCGCGGTTTTCTACCAGATGTGGTTTACGGAACATCATCCGGATATCTGTTCGGTCGGCCCTACCGAAAGGTGGCTGGAGCACACGGCATTGCGGCTGTCGCACGACATCGCCAACGGATGCGAACTCTACACCGGCATTTCCGGCACTTTTTTACGGGAATATGCAACGCACGCGATCCGGGATCAGATTATTGATGACATGAACCTGAATCTGGGTTGGGATGCCCATATCCGGGTGTATCCCGTCCTGGACGCTGTTCTGGGGATATCCAAGACCCGGGAGGAGGGGGCCTGGCCACGGGGCGAGCTGGTGTTTGTCGAGCCCCGTTTTCTGCCGCGGATTGCTTTTCTGGCGCGATTCAAAGAATCGGAACGACCCCGGCTGGACAATCTGAAACATGTCCGCAAGCTGCTGATTTCCGTGGAGCACTCGGACCATAAACTGATCTCTGACGGTAAGGCCATTATCGGAATCAGCGATGGCAATCTGCCGGAATTTTCCATCCGCGCCTGTTTTTTACGGCGGGCATGGGTTTTTAAAGGTCAATGAGGATACCCTCTGCAGTTTCGAGGATGGCAGTTTCAAGTCCACAACCCGCCGGGCCAAGCTGATTCATGTGGAAGAGGCCCTTCTGGAATCCGATCTATCCCTGCCGGATGGCAATCAGCTCTTTCGAATCATTGCCGAAATGGTGCATTATGCGGAGGAAAATAAATTCGGGTGCACGCTGATCATCGATCTGAACCCCGAGCCGGTATATATTTCGGGTCAGGCGCTTGAAACCCCGCTGGATCTTGGCCAGGAGAATCTTCTGGAGCTGGCAAAATCCCTGTCCAAAGTCGACGGCGCCGTGCACATCGGTGCGGATCGGCATCTTCATGGATTTGCCTGCCTGCTGGATGGGCGCGCCATATCCGGAGAAGATCGCGCCCGGGGCGCCCGGTACAACTCCGCCCTGCGGTTTTCCGCGGAGCATCCCAGGGTCATCGTGGTCGTGGTGTCGTCCGACCGCCCGGTTTCCGTCATCCAGAACGGTGCGGCCGTCAATTCCCGATGTTCCTGGAATCCCGTAAACTGCTGTAAATTTATCCCCGAAACCCTGGAAGACTGGATCGCTGCATCCGGGTCATAATTATCCTCTGATCGAAAAAATTATTATACGCAGCAAATAATGGGTCGAGCAAGGAAGATGTATAATTCAGGATAAATATGACTGATTTTGCGGAGGCTTTTTTCGAAATGCTTCTTTCCTGCCCGAGGCTCCGTTACTGCTTGAGCGCCGCGCGGACAAAAGTTTGCGATCCGGTCCTCTGGACGGTTAACCGCTTACCGTAAAAATAACACGACAGGAGGTTGTTTAGATGAAAACTGAAGAGCACAGTTTAAATGCCTTAATAGAACAAATACCCAGTCCGGTTTTTATAAAAAATCAGGATGGCAAATATACCGGGTGTAATCAGGCCTTTTCATCTCTAACAGGAATTGCACGGGATCAGATTGTCGGCAAAACCGTTTTTGATGTCATCGATAGAGAAATGGCTGAAAAAAGTCACCGTAACGATCTGGAACTACTGAAAAACGGAACCCGGCAGCGGTTCATATGGAGATTGAACTTATCGGACGGGGAAAGCCGGGATGTCATATTCGAAAATGGGGCTCTACAGGACGATAAAGGCAGGATAACCGGTATTATCGGCGTGCTTTCGGACATCACGGAGCTGCAAAAGGCTGAAAACGCACTCAACGAAAGCAACGAACGGCTTGAAACCTTGTTGTTCATGCTTCCGGTGGGGATTATCCTGATCGATTACGAAACCAGGCTCATCATGGAAATGAACCCCTATGCTGTAATGATTCTGGGGTATGCCAAGGAGCAGGTCGTCGGCCGGAAATGTCATGAGTGCATCTGTCCGATAACCGCCGGATCCTGCCCTATTCAAGACCCTGAAATGGAGATCGACCGATCGGAAGGGCAGCTGATTCATGCATCCGGGGAGCGAATTCCAGTTTTTAAGTCTGCAATTACGATGAAATTCGATGGTAAAACCGTCATTGTTGAATGTTTCCAGGATATCAGCGACATTAAAAAACTTGAAGAGCAGTTGAAGGATCTGGCGCGAACCGATTACTTGACCGGTCTTTTCAACAGAATGTTTTTTTATGACAGAGCCCAACAGGAGCTGTTCCGATCCTTCAGATACCAAAGAAATCTTTCCGTCATTGCTTTTGATATCGACTATTTCAAGAGAGTAAATGATCAGTTCGGACACCCTGCCGGGGATGCGGTGCTGCGCAGGATCAGCGGTATCTGCAGGGATGTTTTTCGCCAAACCGATATCATCGGGCGTCTCGGAGGGGAAGAATTCGGTATAATTCTGATAGAGTGCAATCTGCAGCACGCGGAAATCGCAGCGGAACGGTTGCGGCAACGGGTGGCATCGGAGATTTTCGAGTATGATAAAATCGCTATCCGCTGTACGATCAGCCTGGGGATTACCGCGCGCTCAGAAAATACTGATGATGTGGATTCCCTGATGAAACGGGCGGACAACGAACTGTACCGCGCAAAAAACTCAGGGCGGAACTGTATTTGTAAAAGTGAATGAAGGCCTGCTGGCAAGGCGTCAGAGACATTGTGACGTTATGCGTTCAGGCCGCTTGTGACAATCTTATTGTTAAGCCTTTTGAAAAAGACATCGTAGCAAAGAAACTTGCGGAACTTGGAATGGTTACTTGACTGGACACCGTGCCGAACCTGAAACATACCCATGGAAGGGGTTACGTCCGATTCATATCATCCGTTCGATTTCGTCGAAGGTTTTTTCAATGCGCTTGAGGGAAACCGGAAAAGCGGTTTTCAGTTCCTGGGCGTAAACAGAAACCTTGTATTCCTCGATCATCCAGAAGAGATCCGAAATCGCCTGCTGCTTCTTTTCCGTTGCATGCGGAGAAAGCTGTTCCTGAAGTGTCTGATGCCTGTCTGAGAGGATCCGAAGTTCACGGCTCTTTATCTGATCTTTGTCAAAATCCAGCCAGGCCCGCTGGGCACGGATCGCAACGGCCCGAATGTAGCGGATCAGGTGGGGGAATCGCTCGTCATCATACTGTGTCATGAAATCTTCCGGCACCAGCGTGCGGAGCTGTTCTTTCAGCGCAAGCCAGAAGTGTTTTGCGACGGTATTGGCTGCATTATTTCGGATCAGGCCGTCGATCGCGTTGACTGCTTCTGACAGGGCTTCAAGGACTTCCAGGCTGCCGTCCAGGAGTTTTTTGGCAAAGGACGCCATGTCCGGAAACGTTTTTTCCGTATGGGTGATGAATTCACTCCTGGATCGGATGTTTTTCGAAAACAGCCGAATTACCACCGCACGATAAAGCGTATTCTGGAGTTTTTTTACCCCGCCCCATTTTTCAGCCAGATTGACACGATGCCTGGGAATTGTCAGATATTTCTGAAGAAATTTCATTTCCCTGGCGTAAACGATTTCAACCAGTCCGGCTACGCCCCGGCAGTGGGCCTGAAGCCCCTGGCCGGGGTCTTCAAAGAGACGAAGACTGACACTGCCGTTGACCGGATTTTTGACAAAAGCGGGAAAGAGCGTCCAGGTGGCCCCGGCATCTCCCGGGATCGTTATGGCATCCGGAAGCTCCGCAGAATTCCATTCCGTGACGGAGGATCGTTCCCAGTTTTTTCTGGCCAGATCAAGCGCAGCAGGAGTGATGCGCTGCGGCGCAAGATGTTCCAGAACAGACAAATCTCTGCTGCTGCATATTACCTTGCCTTCGGGACTGGTAATGGCGATGCGCATTTTAAGATAATCCGGCAGTGCTTCTTCTGACCAGGCCGAGGCCGGAATATTGATGCCAAAACGATGGTAGATGAACCGGCTGAGCGTGGTTGCCAGATTTTCGATCTCGCGGGGCATTTCCGTGACAAGAATGTCAACGGTGCGGGAGATGGGAACCAGTTTTTTCCGGTGGATCTTGGGAAGGGCCTTTAACAGGGCGCCGATTTTTTCCTTCAGAAGCCCGGGGACCATCCAGTCGAGCGATTCTTTGGGAATAACCGGCGCTGCAGAAGACGGAATCTGCACGGTGATTCCGTCTTCTGCAGCGCCGGGATCAAAACTGTACAGACACGAAAATTGATTGCCACCCAACGCGACCTTGTCCGGATACAGCGCCAGTTCCTCGGCGTCCGGAGCATACCGCAGCAAATCATCCTGCTTCATGCACAGAAATCCGTCCTCTCCCGTATCTTTCAGAAATTTCTGAAACGTCCGGATATCATAAATTGATTCCGGAATCCGGCGGCGGTAGAAATCATAGAGATCCGCTTCACCGACGAGCAGGTCTTTGCGCCGGAACCGGTTCTCCATATCCTGAATTTCTGCAATCAGATTGCGGTTGCGGGCCATGAACGCAAACGGCTTTTTGACGTCGCCTTCCACCAGGGCGCTTTGGACAAATATATTTGATGCTGCCACAGGATCGATCCGGCCATAGCATACCGGCCGCTGGCTGACGATAATCAGGCCAAAGAGGCTGACCTGCTCGAGCGCCACGACTTCCCCTCGGCTTCGTTCCCAGTGCGCCTGGCTCCACGTGTAGCGGCAAAGGGGCTTTCCCAGTTCTTCAAGCCACCTGGCATCAATACCTGCGACAACCCGGGCAAAAAGACGCGAGGTTTCCACCATTTCCGCTGCAACAATCCAGTTGCCGGCCTTGTTGAAAATGCCTGAGCCCGGGAAAATCATGACTTCACGATCCCGCGCGGCTTTGAAGATGTTTTTTTCTTTTTTCAGGGCGATGTTGGAAAGAAATCCGCTGAGAATCGAGCGGTGGATGGCGCGGTAACGGTCCGTGAAATCCTCTCCTGGCCCTCGCTTTTACAAAGGGGGGAGGAATCTGTCCTGTCTGTATTGAAATGGGGGCTTCCATCCGTTTCAGAAGAAATGATTTTAAATTCTCTGGCAATTTCAGAAAGCTGGAAGTGGATGTCCCGCCATTCCCGCATCCGTTTAAACGAGAGAAAATGGCGGGTGCAGAACCGTTTCAACCCGCCGGTGGATTGATCTGTTTCCCGGAGTTGGTGGTAATGGTTCCAGATGTTTAACAGAGCGATAAAATCCGATGACGGGTCGCTGAAAAGCCGGTGCATGGCATCGGCCTGCTGAGCCTTTTCAGCGGGTCTTTCCCGGGGATCCTGAATACACAGCGCAGCTATGATGACGGCAATCTCCGGAACGCACCCCTCAGTCCGGGACTGAAGCAGAATCCGGGAAAGCCGGGGATCTACCGGGATTCTGGACATCATCCGACCCTGCTCGGTCAGCATAAACGGATGATCCGAAGATCCGCTCTTTACGGCCTTCGATTTTTCACTGTCACGTGATTTCGCAGTCTTGTCGTCCGTCTTTTGAATGGCGCCAAGTTCGGTCAGCAGGTCAAAACCATCCGAGATGCTGCGGGAATCGGGTTGGTCAATAAACGGAAAATCCGTGATGGAGCCCAGTTTCAAGGCCATCATTCTCAAGATGACTTCCGCCAGGTTGGATCTGAGGATTTCCGGACGGGTAAACTGGGGCCGGGACAGATAATCTTCTTCGGAATAGAGGCGGATGCAGATGCCGTTTTCCATGCGGCCGCAGCGGCCTTTTCGCTGATCCGCGCTGCTCCTGCTGATGGCCCGGACCTGAAGGGATGTGGTCCGGGACCGGGGGGTGTACTGGGAAATCCGGGCAAGGCCGGCATCGATCACATACTTTACTCCGGGAATGGTCAGGGAGGTTTCGGCGATGTTGGTGGCGACGATGATTTTCCGGCCTGGGGCAGGCAAAAACGCACGGGCCTGATCCCTGGCGGAAAGTCTGGCATACAGGGGAAGAGCGGTAACATGCTGCAGGTTTCTGCCATCAATCAACTCGCAGGTTTCCCGGATATCCTGCTCGGTGGGCATGAAAATGAGCACATCACCGAAAGGCTCCTGCCGACAGAGCCGCTCCAGGGCCTGTACCGCCAGTTCGACAGGGGTTGGCTCATCGTCCGAATCGGATGGCGCATCCGGCGGCAGGTAGCGGACTTCGACCGGGTACATGCGTCCGGACACCTCGATTACCGGCGCCCCGTCAAAAGCCCTGGAGAACTTTTCCGTGTCGATGGTGGCGGAGGTGATAATCAGTTTCAGGTCGTTTCTCTTCCGGAGCAGGGTTTTGGCAATTCCCAGGATAAAATCAATGTTCAAGCTGCGTTCGTGGGCTTCATCCACGATGAGGGTGTCGTAACGCTTCAGAAAAGGATCATTAAGGGTCTCAGCCAGCAGGATGCCATCGGTCATGATCTTGATGATCGACTGGCGACTGGTCCGATCGGTAAAGCGGATTTTGTACCCGACACTCCGGCCGAGGGTCTCGCCCAGCTCTTCTGCGATGCGGGTTGCCACGGTCATGGCAGCGATGCGTCGCGGCTGGGTGCAGCCGATTACACCGTTAAGCCCCCGGCCGGCATCCAGACAGAATTTGGGAAGCTGTGTGGTTTTGCCGGAGCCGGTTTCACCGGAAACGATTACGACCGGGTGATCGGAAATGGCCTGGATGATTTCGTCTTTTTTGTCAATAATGGGAAGGGCAGGGTCGTAAACACGGTTGGGAAGACTTGCTCCGACAGGTCCAGTCCGGTACGGACCGGGCGTTGGATCAATAGAGGGATGGTGCAGAGGATTTCTAAAACGCGGATGCATTGCCTGGAAAGGGGATCATCATGATGTAAACAAAGGGGGCCGGAGTCATGGCCATGTTCTCATTTCCCCCTTGGAGAAAAAGGGGGAGGACAGATCTTTAAGGGAACGGATCGAATCACGACCTGGCAATTATGCGGATTCCGAATTGCTCGGGGAATCCGAGGATGCCGGTTCATCCGGACCAGCGGCCGGACTCTTTTTCTTGTTGTATCGGCGGCGCCTGCGTTTCTTTTTAACGGGAGCGGGTTCAGCGGATTCGGCCGGCGGCGGTTCTTTCGGCAAATTCAGAGAATCATCTGTGCGGTTCTCTTCTGAGGGTGCCGGAGCGCATTCTGGAACATCAGACTGGGGCGTTTCCTCAAAATCCATGATATCATCGTCTTCAAGCGGCTCGGAAGCTGATGCTGAAAAATCGAACCCTTCGGGCGGTTCCGGGGCAAAGCCGAAAAAAGTTCCCGGAAAATAATTTTCTCCCCGGGGAATGGTGAATTTAAAGGCGGGCATTTCTTTTCTGCGGTCGGACCGATCGATGCGATCACCACGGTCGCTGCCGCGTTTGGGTGCGGCAGCGCGCGGCTTTCTTTCAGGCTTGCGCGCTCTGTCCTGGGAATAGCGGTTTCGGGGGACAGGCCCGGCTTTGTCTTCCTTGAACCAGTCGTCTTCGGGCCATACCACGGGAATCTTTGCATTCAGGAGGGATTCCAGCGGTTCCAGATGAAAGACGTAGGCTTCACAGGCAAAGGCAATGGATTTGCCGGTTTTTCCGGCTCTTGCGGTGCGGCCGATGCGATGGACATAATTTTCCGGGTCCTGGGGAAGATCGAAATTGATGACATGGCTGATATCCTCCACATGGATACCCCGGGAAGCCACATCTGTTGCAATCAGCATCTTGATCTTTCCTTCCTTGAACTGCTCCATCAGCTTGAATCGCTTCTGCTGGGGCAGATCGCCGGTAATTCCCTCAGCCGGCCACCCGTTTCCCTTGAGTTTGGCCGATAGCCATTCGACACCGGACTTGGTGTTTACGAAAATCAGGATGCGTTCCCAGGTCTCTCTTTCCAGAAGTCCGAGAAGCAGGGACAATTTCTGATCGGAGCCAACGTGAATAAGGGACTGTTCGATGCCGTCAACCGCGACCTCCTCGGGAGTAATGGAAATAAATTCCGGAAGGTTCATGTACTCATAGGTCAGTTCCATCACGCGGAAAGACAGGGTTGCGGAAAAAAGCAGTGACTGGCGCTTGTCGTAACGGGGCAGTTTTTGAAGGATAAATCGCATGTCCTTGGAAAAGCCAAGATCCAGAAGCCGGTCCGCCTCATCGATCACAATGATTTTAACGCCGCTGGTTTTGAAGATGCCCTGCTTGAAATAATCAATGATTCTTCCGGGCGTGCAGATGACGATATCGACGCCGCTTCGCAGAATATCCGCCTGTTTTTGATAATCCACGCCGCCGACCACCTGGGCGATTGAAAGACCCGTATATTTACCGATGAGGACGGCTTCCTCATAAATCTGAAGTGCCAGTTCGCGGGTAGGAGAGACGATCAGAGCGCCGGGCTGGCCGGGGACTTTGGGTTCTTCCGTCAGAAGGCGGGTGAATACGGTTACCAGAAAGGCAGCGGTTTTTCCGGTTCCGGTCTGTGCCTGTCCCGCCACATCTTTTCCGGAAAGGGAAAGGGGCAATGTCTGGGCCTGAATCGGGGTGCACTGGATAAATCCCGCCTCTGCCAGTCCTTTCAGGACAAGTTCAGGCAGATTCAGGTCGTCAAAATAGGTTTGGGTAAGAAATTTCGGCTTGTCCGCCCGGGGTTCGGAAACGGGTTCATCAAGTATGTCTGTCATTCATTATCCTTATCGAAGATCTTTCTTTATGAGGGGTTTTAGGAAAATAGACCCCTGATATCTATTTGATATAATGGCGTTCCAGTACCATCATCATGCATTTTATGGTATGATCCATTTTTTTGTATTGTTTTTTCACACAGCATACTCTTTTTTGTGAAATTTTCAAGCATTGATGAACTTGCAACCTGTCGTGGAATTGAAGAAAGACGCAAATGCTTAGAAATTTCTCGTCATTTCGGGCTCAACCCGGAATCCAGTGAAAATAGCCATAATGCTTTTTTATTCCAGATTTCCGGATTCGGGCATCCGCCGCATTGACATGCAATCTGCGTTTATACGGGAAGAAGCAGACGGGTTTTTACTTTGTTTTTGCCTGATCAAGCGCCTGTTGCAGTTTGTCTCCAAGGGTTCCAACGGAACGGGAAGATTTCTGGGGAGAATACTGCTGCCAGTTATCGTCTTCCGGTGCATCCAGCCTCAGGGTGATTCTCCTTTCATCCGGCTTGATCTCATCAATCACAACTGTCAGGGCACGGCCCGGTTTCAGGGATTCAACTGCGGCGGATTGTCCGGAGGCCCGGATTCTGTTAAGCGGCAGGCTCCCGACAATGCCAGGCTCCAGGGTGATGACATACCCCCATTTTTCGCGTTTTTGAATCATGCCTTCCAGTGTCTGGCCGGCCTTGAATTTTTCGGGAACATCCATCCACGGGTCTCCTTCGGCATCCTTGATGCTGAGGGAAACGCGCTTTTTCAACACATCGATTTCCTTGATCAGGACATAGACATCCTCTCCCGGTCGAAGAAAATCTTCCGGCCGGTTGACCCGCTGGGTATAGCTGATTTCGGAAAGGTGAACCAGCCCGTCGATGCCGGGCGCAAGTTCCACGAAAGCCCCGAAAGGCGCAAGCCGTGTTATCCTTCCCTTTACCCGATCGCCTGCATGAAATAGCTCGTTGATATGGTCCCAGGGATTATCCAGGACCTGTTTGACGGACAGGGCGATCTTCGGATCACCTTCCGGTCTGGGCTGAATCGTGGTGACGACCACCTGTAGCGTATCATCGATTTTCAGGACGTCCTCTGGTTTTTCAATGTGCGACCAGCTGATTTCCGATATCGGCACCAGGCCCGACAACCCGGGTATCAGTTCGACGAACGCGCCGTAAGGCATGATTCTGGAGACCTTGCCGGCGCAGACTGCTCCTACGGAAAGTTTTTCCAGATAGTCCGCTTTTTTGATCTCCATGTCCTGTTGTAACAAGGCACGCCTGGAAACAACGATATTCTTGCCCCGCTCTTCAAACTGAAGGATCAGAAAATCAAAGGATTGACCGATGAAGGATTCCGGATTGTCAATATAGGACAGATCCATCTGGCTGACGGGACAAAAGGCGCGGGTATGATGAATGTCCACATGAAATCCGCCCTTGCACGTTTCGATGACTTTTCCGTTTACCGGAATCGCGTTATGATAGGCGTCATTGAGCACGGTGTTGTCTCCAGATCCGGATATGGCTTTTGACAGCAGGATTTCATCCTCTTTGGATGAAACCACGTAAAGCGAAACAACATCCCCGACGGCGTAAAGAAACTCCCCCTTGGCATCGAGCAGATCCGCCCTGTTGGCCACCCCGTCAATCTGGGTTCCGGTGTCCAGAAAAACGGTATCTTTTCCAATTGAAATGATCCGGCAGGCTATTTTCTGGCCAACCTCTATATTTCGGGTGATTTTAGAGCTGTAAGACTCGAGCATGTCCGCAAAACTGGGTTCGCCGTCTTCCGGCGCTGGGGGGTCTTCTTCAGAAAAGGATGACATCTTATCGTTTTCCTCATATTCGTTTAATTGAATGGGTGACTGACAGCGGGCTTGCGCAAACCGATCTTGGCATAACCAGCCGGGCAGGTTGCCGGCTTTGTTAAAGTACGCCATCTAAGTTGAAATTATCGGAACTATCAGACAAAACAGGCAAGTTGTCAATCTTTTACAGCAGCACAGTAAAAACACAGGAAAGGGCAGGACCGGTGCAGCGTTGTCAGATGGGTATTTATGACGATATCGCTTTACACGCTACCCATTGTGCACTGACTGCGTGAGGGGTGTCTGCATTGGCTTTGGCACGTGACAGAGACAGCGCAGCAGGGTTTTTTTCATAAAAAGTATCCGGCTCATACATCCAGCCGGCTGCCAGACGTTTTTCTTCTTTTTTAAGCGAGAAATTGAGATATCGACCTATCAGGGGCGCGCTGATTCTGGACTTCCATCCAAACGCGGCATACAGATCAGATAAAAGCGAATTCAGTCGACTGGCCATCTCATGGTTTTCTCCATACCATTTTCGCATCGCCCAGACTGCGGCGGCCGAGGAAACGCCCAGGGACTGGGCCTCCCATAAAAAACGGTTCCGGATACGCGGGTTGGAATGATTTTTATGTCGCTGCCAGCCGGTCAACTGGGTTCGTATCAGGCGAGCCAGACTGGGTCCGTTGACTTTGAAATCCTGGATGAAGGCTTCCCTGAGAAAGGTTTCTTCCTCTCCGCCTGGAATATGCGGGTGCCGGAAATTGAACCGGTACTGTCCGTGGGCGTCGGCATGGGGGAATTCAGCAGGATCGATAAGCGTTTTCTCCGCTTTATGCTTTTCATACAGCGCTGTGCCGGAATTGGGTGTATACAGCATGAATTGGTGAAAATCGGTTCCATGACTGACAGCGTGGTCAATTATCCGGGGCATGTCTTCCGGCCGGTGATGTTCCATGCCGATGATGGAAGATCCGAGCACCCGGATGCCGTGAGACTGCAACGTCCGGACCAGGGATCGGGTATCGATGTTTTTGAGCTTCTGATACTGGCTTTGTTCCCCTTCAAGTCCCATCCACACCCAAGATATGCCGAGTCCGATGAGCTGCTCCATGCTGTATGACCGTAAAACGCGGGCAGAGCTGAACACATACAGTGCCCAGCCTTTGTTATGCAGTTCCATTAATTCGAGCAGCCGCAGCGCCCGGCGGCGATGCAACAGGAAATTCTCATCCATGACAAAGAACGACTGGATTCTGAGCCGTTTTTCAAGCTCGCACATTACATTGAACAGTTCGTCTCCGGTTTCATAGAAATTGACAAATTTTCCTTTGCCGCCAAAAAGCGCCGAGGTCGAGCAGAAATTACATCCGACAGGACATCCCACCGAAGGCAGCAGCATGGCGGCGGTGCTACCGGGCTTTTCCTTCAGCGTCATTCCCATGATGCGTGTCCCGTATCCCGAATACGACAGCGGATGACGAACCGGGGCGTGGACATCCTGGCCGAGAAAGGCCCTGAACCAGGCGACCCCGTCTCCCTTGACGATATGGTCGGCATCGACCATATCACAAATGGCCTCCAGATTCGCCACGTGGCCGCCGACAACCAGGGCGGCCCGGGGTTGATGTCGCCGCACCAGCTCGCACATCCGGATGATTTTGCCGACATTCGGAATAATCCCGCTGATGCCGATGATGTCATAGGTATTTTGCGTGATTTCCTCGATAAAGCGGTCCTGGGTCGGAAAATCTAGCAGGGTGCAGGGCGCATCGATATTGTTCTGAATGAGCATCAAGCCGAAACTGCGATGAAACATGCGAAGGGAAAGTGCACCCTGAAAACGGGTCACCTGATTATGATAGAGTTCCATCGGGTTGATTTTTCGGCTGCCGAATGCGTCATCCTGGGCGTAAGGGCCGAAAACGCTGGACAAAAGAACCCTGGCCCTTGTTTCCAGTGGGTGTGTCGTCGCCATGATGTGTCTCCTTGTTTGCGGTTGACCGTACTCTGGGAGACATCATTGTAACCCAAAAGAGCTGAGCAGGATAGACGACATGCGGTTTATTACAATGATATTACAAAGCTAAAAATATTAACCGATGGTGTCTACCGCGGCAAACCGGGGTTCATGAAGCGGAATGAGGATGTCTGCCAGGGATTTGACCTTCAGCATCAGGTTGTACGCTTCAACGACATTGACATGGGTACCCGGAGGGATGACCTCCATTTCCATGGCTTTGACAGCGGCAGGCGGATCAAAATTTTCCATGATGACGCAAAAACCCGTTAAGGCCGCCTTGCCTTCATGGGTTTGAATCAGAACCGTCAGCCCGCCCGGAGTATGCGCCGGCGTGTGCAGGACGGAAATGCCGGGAACAATTTCCGTGTCTTCGTGAATGGTTTGAATCTGATTGTTTTCCTCAATTTCGCAGATGTAATCTTCCATGTAGCGATAATCCAGGGGATGGGGATTGTGGATGGTTTCAAGCTCTTTTTGATGCACGTAAAACCGGGCATGGGTGCATTTGTAATCGTTTTCGCAGTGGTCGTTGTGAAGGTGGGTATGGATGACAATATCGATGTCTTCAGGGGTCAAATTCCAGCGCGCCAGGCCTTCCTCAAACCGGTAGATTTTACCGCCGATGGCTTTTTCACGTTCAGATGATTGAATCGGATTCAGTTCGCCTGTGTCCACCAGAATTCGTGCGCCGTCACCTTCTATGTACCAGCAGTAAATCGGAATGGTATAGGGCTGTCCCTGACCGTGCTGGTAGGTCATCATGCTTTTGTCAAATACCTTGGTGCCCATAACGATAGGATGAATGCGATATGTTTCCATAAATCACCTCTTTCGTTTGAGTGTCTCATCAAATTGGCACAGATTTATGCTTCAAAGGAAAATCTGTCAAGAAGTTATTCGGAATTAAACGTAATTCTTAATTTGATTCAGCAATAATTATATTATTGTACTTATATTATGTTTTCTGTTATGGGAGAAATCTAATAGACTTAGCCTCAGGCGACGGCAATATGTCAGGAGGAATCCTCCTTAACACTACCGATACAACATCGATTTTGTCAGGTGAAACTTATGGCTCCAAAACCCAGTTATGAAGAACTGGAGCATAGAATTCAGACATTGGAATCAACGGATATCTTCGAACTGGAGCAGTCAAAGCAGACGCTCCAGAAACGCGCCGAAGAACTGATCACCCTGAACACCCTGGGACGAGAACTCATTACCGCGAATTCCCAGGAGCAGACCTGTGCGGTCGGCCTTCGCGGAATGGTCAGTGCGGTTCGTCCGGATCTGGCGTTTCTTTTTCTGCGACAAGAAGAAAGGCTCATCTTGCAGGATATTTTGCCGCCATCTTTCAGGCAGCGTCTGGGGGATATTCCCGAACACCGTGTCGGTGAGTGCCTGTGCGGCCTGGTTGTCAAGGAAAACAAGCCGATTTATTCCAGGAATATAATGGATGATCCGCGCTGCACCTTGGAAGAATGCAAGAAAGCCGGCCTTATTTCGTTTGCCGCCCTGCCGCTGCGCTGCGCGGAGGAAACCATCGGCGTAATCGGTTTGGCCTCAGAAACCTTACGGGATTTTGAACTGCAGGCCGGTTTTCTGGAAACACTTGCCAGCCTGGTTGCCGTTTCTCTGGCAAACGCCCGGCTGTTTGACGCGGTTCAGCAGGAACTGGCGGAGCGAAAGCGGGCCGAAGCACTCGGCGCATGCTGATAGGGAAAGACTGCAGACCCTTTTACAGTATGCACCTGTCGGCATATTTCTGATAGATGTATCCGGAAAATTCAGTTATGCCAATCCAAAATTTAAGGAAATCTTTGGATATGACCTGATGGACATACCCGATGGAAAAACGTGGTTCCGGCTGGTCTATCCGGACCCGCATTACAGAGAACAGGTCATCTCGGACTGGATGCATGACCTGAATGCCCATCAGGCGGGAGAACAGCGGCCCAGGGTCTTTGATGTCATCTGTAAAGACGGCGGGAAAAAAACCATTAATTTCATCCCTGTCAGCCTGGCAACCGGCGAAAATATTGTAGTCTGCGAGGATATTACCGAGCGGTTGGCCCTGGAAGACCAGCTTCAGCACGCTCAGCGGATGGAGGCCGTTGGTATTCTGGCAGGCGGGGTAGCCCATGACTTCAATAACCTGCTTCAGGCCATCAGCGGTTATACCCAGATAATGATGCTGGATAAAGTCGACGGTGATCCGGACCTGCTCAGACTGAAAGCGATTGATAAATCGATTGCCCGGGCTGCCCAGCTTGTCCGACAGCTTTTACTGTTCAGCCGTAAGGAAATGGTTGAGCGCCGCAACGTCAATCTCAGCCAGGAAATGGGACAGGTTGTCAGGATTCTGGAACGCACGATTCCCAGAATGATCGAAATCGAACTGCATCCGGGCACCCGACTGTGGACGGTGAAAGCCGATCCTGCACAAATCGAGCAGGCGCTGTTGAATCTGGGGATCAATGCATCGGACGCCATGCCGGATGGGGGACGGCTCACCATTGAAATCCGGAATGCGGTGGTGAAAGATATGCTTGCCGGACAGCGCAACGGTATTCCTGCGGGAAACTATGTGCTGGTGCGTGTTTCCGACACCGGATGCGGCATGAGCAAAGAAACCCTTGATCACATCTACGAACCGTTTTTTACCACCAAAGGAATCGGCAAGGGAACGGGTCTGGGGTTGGCATCGGTTTATGGGATTGTCAAGAGCCACGGCGGCTATATTAACTGTGAAAGTGTCTCCGGCAAGGGAACGACGTTCACGATATATCTGCCTGCCATCGACACAGAGGATCCCGATGCTGTGCTTTCTCCGTCTGAAACACCACCCAACGGCGGAGCGGAAACCATTCTTGTTGTGGACGACGTGCCGGATATCAGGCAACTGGCCATGCAAATGCTGCAACATTTCGGTTATACGGTCATGACAGCCGCCAGCGGTGAAGAGGCGATTGAGCTTCACCTTGACCGGAAATCGGCGATCGACCTGACCATTCTGGATCTGGGTATGCCGGGTATCGGGGGAAGCCGTTGTCTGCAGGAACTGCTGGCGATCAATCCTTTTGCTAAAATTCTGATCGCCAGCGGGTATTGTTCCGACGACACGGTGAAAAACGCCCTGGAATCCGGGGCTGCCGGTTTCATCGGTAAGCCGTATCAATTGCCGGATTTGCTGAGCCGGGTGCGAATCATTCTGGGCAGGCCGGCAGCATTATCAGATCGAGTTGCCGTGTAATTCTAATTGTAAGCATTCGCCTCGTAACCATCCTTGCTTTCACGCCTTACCGTCAATGAAAGTAATACGTTTCCCCCTATTTTCATGGTAATGATTCTGCCTGTAGTTTTTGGCAGCTATGCGCCCGGATAACTGTACGTCAGCGCACCGTAAATCCGAAGCAGCCTGGCCGGAAGCTCCCGTACATCTGATATCACGTTGTGATGGACGCTGCCATACAGATCATCGAGTCTGGCATCGCTTTGCATGTTTACGGTGATGGCATGGGTATGGATACGGCGGGTAAGAGCCTCTCCAATGGCTTTTCGGGTATCTGAAATGGCATATTCCCGCTTGTAGTCCAGATCATTGGGGAACCCGTCTCCCAGAACCACCATCAGCCTGACCTTGGCCGGGAATTTATCAAACTGCGCGGTTGCGTGACGGATGGCCGCGCCCATTCGCGTGCTTCGCTGGGGTGTAAGGGCGCTGATTCGTTTGCGAACGGCGGCATTCAACGGCTCATCGAATTCCTTGATGTGCGTATAATCCACGGAGAAGCGGCCGTTTCCGGAAAAACCGGCAATGGCAAAGGTGTCTCCCACAATGCCCAGGGCTTCGCAAAACAGCACCATGGCCTCTTTTTCAACATCCAGCACCGTTGTACCGGCATCAGATGCGTTGTTTGAAAGGGTGTTGGCCGTTGAACGGGAAAGATCAACCAGCAGCAGGACAGCCACATTCCGCTCCTGCTTGATTCGCTTGATATACAGACGATCAGATGGAATCCGTCCCGCCTTTTGATCCAGAACAAAATCCAGCATGGCCCGGTAATCCAGTTCGTCGCCTTCTGTCCAGTTTCGCAGCAGCTTCAGTCCCTGGGGCTTCATCAGTTCGAAGGCATAGCGGATCTGGCTGACCAACTCCCGGTATCGTTCCAGCGTCTGATCATAAAAGCCGGCGGTTGCGCCTGCCATCATACGATCTACGACCCGAACATAATTGTGCAGATAATCGCTGTGATGACCGTCCCACTCCGGGTACCAGGATGCAGGGAGCGTATCGGGAACGGCAGAATTGTCCATCAAACCGGGAATCTCGGACAAGTTCGCAAGATCCGACAGATCAACGGTAACAGCAGCAGTGTGAACTGTGTTTTCACATGGGCCTGTGTCTTGAAAAGCCCGCAACAGTTCAAGTATATCGTCCTTGCTTATTTTTCCGTCACGTTGGTATAGAAGTTTTCTGATTCCTGATTTGTAAACCCTGATCACCTTTTTCAGCCAATTTGCGGTGTAATAGGGTTGTTTTTGCCTCATATTCCAGATCCATTGCCAAATCCGGTCGCAACCCTCTGGCAAAAGGGGTTTTCAACCGGTAATCTTTTTTGGGGCAAGCTGTCTGCAAAAAGAGTTCAATCCGGGGATAGGTTTTCCATACCAGTGCGGCGCAGTCCTCAACCCCTGCGGTTATTGTGATCATCCGGCAAAAATCAATACCAACGGCATGGATGACGGAATCCAGGTTTGATTGAATTCCGGAGACGACATTACCTTGATTTCAACACGGATGCCGAGTGCAATTCTCAAATAGAGTGCTTCGAGGGGATGTTCCAGCAAGTTGTCCGGATAAATTCTTGCGGCCTCAGCGACTAAAACAGGCTGCGACTGCCGGATAATTCCCGGATAGCGCTGTTTCAAAAGGACCCGTATCCTGCCATGCTCAAAAATAGTCAGTAAATCGGCAGCCAGGCCGGGATTGGGAAAAATCCGGCAAAACAGGTGCATGTCTGAAGCCGGTAAGCCATCCCTGCCGGTTTTCTGACCCCCCCCACTGGCGGCATCACCCATCCGGAGTTGGCCGCATCCTGTATTTGATTGCCGCATGCTGTGTTTCAGTAGCTTCAGTGTCACCGCACGCTGTTAATTGCCTTTTCCAGATCGAATTCGTAGGTTTCGAATTCGTGATAACCGGTTTCAAGCCGGGTCAGGCATTTATACAGGAAAAGGTTTTCAGGTTTCGTAGTTAAAGCGGCTGATTTCATCCGGCAGGAAAATCCGGTTTCCGCAGGAACATACCAGCGGCTTTTCGGAGTGAAGAAATCGGTTGCCGAAAGTTCGGACATCGGACGGACACAAAGCGGCCTGCCGAGCCTGGCCTGAATATAGCGGTTCAAGCCTGGCTGAATCTGAGAAAGCGATACGGCAACCTGAAGTTCATCCACCAGATCCCTGGCCTGTTTGGATTCAAGGGATAAAAACCGGGATCCTGCCGCCTTGTCACGGCAGAATCTGTCCAGTCCTTCAGAGACAAATCGGGGCAGGGCATGAGCGTCTAATAAAGACCCTCCCCGCTGCATGCCATCGAGAAAACCGTCGATCAGATCCGGATCAGCCTGAGCGACCCGCATCAGTTGAATGATCTGAAACAGCCTGCGGGAAGCAGGAAATGATTGCACGGCTTTGGGGATGATGTGGCAGAGATGTTTGCACTGGTTATAGGAAAGACCCGGGGAAAGGGCGCTGCCGATAAGTTCCAGAAAGGCCATGCCGGATTCGATATCTGCGGATTCAATAAGATTAGACAGGGTTTCAAACGGGCTTTTCAGCGTATAGGTTCCAATCTTCAGCAGGGCATCGGTCGTTTCATTGAATCGTTCGATCAGCTTATTATCGCCTGTCTTAAGAACCGGGACCAGGTGAATGGCAATGATTCGGCCGATAGCAGCATTTATTTCTCCGGTTTCCCTGACCCTGCAGCGGAACATTTCCAAATGCTCCGGGGCCGCGCTTCCGGCCAGTTCGATGAGCCCGGTTGCAATTGCCTGTCCCAGCGCTGTTTCCTGAGACAGTCCCCAGATCGTTTCCGCAACAATCAACCCAAGCTCAATTTCAGTTACCGGGGGATGATGATCCAACAACTTTATTTGAACCATAGATGCCGTTTCCGGGTCTGCCAGAAACAGCATGGACATCAGTTCATCACGTTCTGACATGTCTTTCCTTGAACATTTTGGAAGCATAATTTTATAATGTTTATGATATTTGCATAAACGATAATTTTTGGCGACAAAAATCAGTTGACGCCCCGGTTCCAGCAACCGAAAATCATGGCTCGGTGTTCAACAAACTATTGACAACCGCAGGAAAAACCAGCTTAGGTGTATGAGTGATTGCCCCGTTATGCCTACTGTTTGCCAACCTGTGTTTGGCGAACCGCTGGCGGATTATTCGGCGTTTGCAGCACTGGCAGGTGCTTTATATCAAAAAAATGTAAATAGACGGCAGGAGGCTTTGCAATCATTCAAATGAGAGTCACTGATATTGTTAAACGTAATAACAGGCTTGAAGGCGGGCTTGCTTATCTGTTTCTGGTGATCGCGCCGTTATGTTGGGCAGCCAACGCTGTTCTGGCCCGGGGCGTGGTCCACCTCATTCCGCCGGTCAGTTTTGCATTCTGGCGGTGGATGATCGCCTTTCTAATCCTTTTGCCCTTTACGTGGTTTAATGTCAAACAGGACTGGAAAACGGCGATTAAGCATTGGAAGATCATGGCCGCATTGTCGATTCTGGGGATCAGCTGTTTTAACACCCTGCTGTACACCGCCGTCCATACCACGACAGCCATAAATGTCTCACTGATTCAGACGGCGATGCCCGCCATGATTATCCTGATCGCCCGTCTGTTTTTTTATGAACGTATCCGGAAAATCCAGCTTGTCGGGGTGATTTGCTGCATTTTGGGCGCTTCTCTGGTGGTCTTGCGAGGAAACATCCTCACCTTTATGGACCTGTCCTTTGTTCAAGGCGACTTGTTGATGCTTACCGCGGTTTTTCTTTATGCCCTGTACTGCGTGCTGCTGCGGAAGCGGCCGCCCATGCATTCCATGAGTTTATTGACATATCACCTTCGGCCTCGGGGTACTGGGGTTGCTTCCCTTGTACGTCTGGGAGACATTGACACTGGGTCCTTTTGTTTTTACCTGGGAGGTGGTTCAGAGCATCCTCTATGTTGCGGTGTTCCCGTCGATTGTTGCCTATTTTTGCTGGAACCGTGGTATCGAGATGATAGGCGCCAATCGTGCCGGGCTGTTTATTAACCTGGTTCCGGTTTTTGCTTCCATCATGGCGATTTTATGGTTGAATGAGTCGCTGGAAATATTTCATGTTGCAGGCATGACGCTGATTTTCGGCGGAATGATTCTGTTCAACCGATGATTTTAGAAATAATGCATGACGTTATTCGCAATAGTCTATTTGTGACCTGTTTTTTTGTTGCAAAGCCCGCAGTGGCTATTGTATTTTTGAAAAATTGATCGTCTTGTTTTTGGGTCAATGACAATTCTCCCTTCATTTGCTGGATCTAACCGAATTGCTTTACGATTTGGTGATTGATTTGCCCCAACGCCCCGTATGCAGTTTACATTCGAGTGTTTATTCTTCGGGGCACTGAAAAAGGAGAGCCCACGATGAAAAAAAACTGTTGTATTGCCTGGGTCGTGTTGTTGCTGTCTGCTGTCCACTTGCTGCCGAATGGTGCTTTTGCTGATTCACCTGAATTCAGCAGGGTGTCGTCAGCGCTTTCTACCCGCCTCTGGCCAGAGCATCAAATTCGCCGTGTTCTCGGATCCCCATTATTACGACAGCACGCTGGGAACAACGGGTGAAGCTTTTGAAGTTACCTGAACAGTGATCGCAAGATGATCCGTGAAAGTGATGCTATCCTGAATGCCGCCATCAGTGGTTTGAAACAGGACAATATCAAGTTCGTTTTAATCTCAGGAGATCTGACCAAGGATGGCGAGTTTTCCAGTCACACGAAATTTGCTGCCTATCTCAAGGAGATGGAAGTCAGCGGCATTGAGGTGTATGTAGTTCCTGGCAACCACGACATCAACAATCCGGATGCTGTTTCCTATAGCGGCGCCATGACCACTCCCGTGCCCAGGGTCAGCCCGGAAGATTTTGCACGGATTTACAAACAATTTGGATTCGGACAGGCGATTGCCAGAGACCCGAACTCCCTGACTTACCTGGTGGAGCCGGTGGCGGGACTTTATGTTCTGGCCATGGATGCCTGCCGGTACCGGGAAAATGTGGACTCGCCCATTACAGGTGGCCGATTCAGTCAGGAGACCCTGGATTGGATCCTTGTAATCGCATGGGCCAAGGCCGGTAACAAGCAGATTATAGGTTTCATGCACCACGGGGTTGTGGCGCATTATTCCATGCAGCCCCTGCTGTTCGCTGAGTATCTCGTTGATGACTGGACAAGGGTTTCCAGGATGTTTGCCGATGCCGGCATGCGGATGGTCTTTACCGGCCATTATCATGCTCAGGATGTCGTCAAACGCGTGGTCAAACCCGGCAGAATCCCGTCCTTCATATTCGATGTGGAAACTGGATCACTGGTGACCTATCCGGTTCCTTACCGATGTGACTATTGGTCACCATAGGATGAGACACAGTCTCTTTTCCAGATTGAAAGCCGACTCATCACGCAGATCGATTACGATACCGGGGGAATTCCGTTTCCCCAGTACGCGTTGCAATATCTGGAGGATGGGCTTCTGGTTATCGCCCAAACCATTCTCGTCGATGCCTTTGGACTGGATCAAGTTACTGCGCAAGCCTTTGCGCCGGATGTCGTAAAAGCATTTGAGGCCAATTATGTGGGCGACGAAAAGCCGGATGCTGACACATTGCAGACGGCGCTTTCCTATGTGCGGATGCCGGATCCGACTGTTAAACTGATCGGCTTCGGTATTTTCAGCCTCTGGAACGATCTGTCCCTGCGGATAACAACCTAAATATCAATTTGCAAACTGGCGCTGCATCTCCGAAATAAACATTTATCCTCTCAATTAGAAAACTGCAAGCTAAGGAAACTATCATGACTAATGACGCTGTTGCAACAAAAGGCGTTTCGTTTGATTTGAAAGAACATGTCACCTACGCTATCGGGGCGGTTGTCAGCAAAACGCTACTGAAAAAAGATACCGGCAACATCACCCTGTTTTCATTTGACAAGGGGCAGGGGCTTTCCGAGCACACATCGCCGTACGATGCGGTTGTAAATGTGCTGGACGGCGAAGCGGAAATCACCATCGGCGGCAAGATGCAGACGGTCAAAGCCGGACAGATGCTGATCATGCCCGCTGATGTCTCTCATGCCCTCTTTGCGCAGGTTCAGTTTAAAATGCTGCTTATCATGATCCGGGGAAAATAAAGATGATCCGTTATACCGGCATCAACCATCTGGCCATGGCCACCGGCGATATGGACGAAACGATCCGCTTCTGGCGGGATCTTCTCGGCATGCGTCTGGTGGCGGGTCTGGGACGTCCGGGTTACCGCCATTATTTTTTTGAAATAACCGGTCACGACATGATTGCGTTTTTGAATGGCCCGGCGTGGAAAAGGTGGATTTAAAGGATCACGGTGTTCCGGTCAAGGGTCCGTTTGCTTTTGATCACGTTTCCTTTGAAGTAGAAAGCGACGCGGATCTCTGGGAGCTGAAAGACAAACTTGAGGCATGCGATATCTGGGTGTCCGAGATCATTGATCACGGGTTTATTCATTCCATCTACACATTTGACCCGAACAACATCGCCATTGAATTCAGCGCGCCGGTCAAAGGCGTCAATATCCGGAGCCGGCCTGTCAACACGGACAGCCTGCCCACGGAAATCGCTCGAGAAGGTTCGGAACCCCAGCCGGGTCACTGGCCGCAGCCGCTACGGCCCACTGCGCCGCAAGACCGCCTGGTTTATCCGGGCGAAGGCCGGATTCTGTTGATGGATTAATTGAAACAAGATAATATTTCCGAAGCGCAATGGATAACTATAGCGTTTTGTTTTTCCGGGCGGTTGAGTCCCATGAGGCATATATAACCACGCGTTTCAAACGTAATTCTCGAATAATCCATCAAATCATCCCTTTTTCTGCAAGTTGTGCAAGATAGGCGGATGCGGAAGCTTTGGGTATTTTCGAAAGCCGCTGCATCAGATTAAAGGATACTTGACGGAACTTGTAGGCGGCTTTTAGTTCGGTAATCATGGAAATCCATAGATGTGCTGTCATTTCGGCATCCGCAAGTGCCCGGTGAAAGGTACCGTCTGTGACGATATCCGTGTACCGGACAAGCGCTTGCAGATTGTGGCTGGGCGCATCCGGATAGATTCGGCGCGATGCCAGCATCGAGCAGGCAAATTGCTGGCTGCGGCATATTCCGATGCGCCGGAGCTCGGCATCCAGGAACCGCCGGTCAAAACCGGCATTGTGAGCCACCAGTGGGTGCTCGGCCATGAAGCCCGAGAATTCGTACATGACGTCGGCGATAGGCGGCGCCTTTTTCAGCATTGCGTTGGTGATTCCCGTGTACTCCTGAATAAACAGACTGATGCGCTTTCCGGGATTCATCAGGCTCTGAAAGCGATTCACAATCTGATTGTCACGGACAAGGACAGCTCCGATTTCGATGGTCCGATCCCCATTGTCCGGGGAAAGGCCGGTCGTCTCAAAGTCCAGAACCACAACACTGATAGTTACCCAAATTACACTCCGCAATTCGTAAGTGTAACGAATCCTTCAGAGGCATTCACCCGAGCAGGCTGTCCGGTTCTTCAGCAGGTTGAGGGCCTCGGCATCAAGAAGTAATCATGGGAAAGCCGTACTGGGTTCGGACGAACAAACGGTAAAATGCATCAGAGCTTGTCGAGTCCAAACTCAGAGTGGAGGGCCCGAACCGCCAGTTCTGCGTATTTTTCGACAATGACGCAGGAGATGCGGATTTCAGAGGTGCTGATCATCAGGATGTTGATGTTTTCTGCAGCCAGTGTGCCGAACATGCGGGATGCAACGCCGGAATGGTTCTTCATGCCGACCCCGATGACCGACACCTTGGCGATATTGGTGTCCCCCAGAACATCTTCTGCGCCGATTTCAGCGGCAATCTTGCGCGCCAGTTCCATGGCCTGTTCAAAGTCGACCTTTGGCACTGTAAAAGTCAGATCATTGAATTTTCCCGAATGCCGGTTCTGTATGATCATGTCAACATTGATGCCTGCAGCGGCAATGGGTGAGAAAATCTTTGCGGCAATGCCGGGCTGGTCCGGCACCTTGATCAGGGTAATGCGGGCTTCCTTTTTGTTGACGGTAACGCTGGATACCACCAGGCGCTCCATGCTGTTGTCTTCATTCATCACCATGGTTCCTTCCTCCTCTGAAAATGACGATCTGACGTGAACCGGAACATTGTATTTTTTGGCAAACTCAACCGAGCGGATTTGGAGAACCTTGGCGCCGAGACTGGCCATTTCCAGCATTTCATCATAAGATATCCGGTCAATTTTTTTTGCAGCCCTGCAAATATTGGGATCCGTGGTATACACGCCGTTGACATCCGTGTAGATTTCGCAGATATCGGCTTTGATGGCCGCTGCAATGGCAACGGCCGAGGTGTCTGATCCGCCGCGGCCAAGAGTGGTAATGTTTCCGTTGGTATCACAACCCTGAAAACCGGCCACAACGACAATGCGGCGACTATCAAGAAGTTCCTTGATACGCCCGGCGCCGATATCCATAATCCGGGCATTTCCAAACGTGCAGTCCGTAACCACTTCCGCCTGGTGCCCCAGAAGGGACTGGGCCGGATACTGCATGGCATTCAGGGTCATGGCCAGGAGCGCTGCCGTGGTCTGCTCGCCGGTTGCCAGCAGCACGTCCAGTTCGCGTTTTTCCGGATAATGGGTGATCTGTTGCGCCAGATCGATGAGGCTGTCGGTGATGCCGGCCATGGCAGACAGAATCACCACCACGTCATTTCCCTGGTCATAGGTTTTTATCACCCGATTGGCGACATTTCGGATGCGGTCAATATCCGCGACGGAGGTTCCGCCGTATTTCTGGACGATCAGTGCCATAGGTTCTCCTTTAAACGATGTTCTATTCGGGTCAACAATTGAACCTGTTGATCCCCGTCAGCAGTAAAAACAATGTTGCGTGTGTTGTCTCCGGTTATCTCCATTTGGAGGGTAAGGCATCTAAAAAGGGTATCCGGTGAAAGCCGTTCCGCCCATTCGATGGCAACAACGGCCGATTTCGTATCCAGGATATCATAAAGACCGATATCCTCAAAATCCATTTCCGAGAGCCGATACAGATCTATATGAAACAGGGGAAGTCTTCCGGGATATTCTTGGACCAGGGTATAGGAAGGGCTGGTGACATATATTTTTTCCGGAACGTTCAGCCCCCTTGCAAGTCCCTGAACCAGGGCTGTCTTCCCGCTTCCCAGGTCTCCTTTAAGTGCGATAATGATGCCGGCCTCAGCCATTTCGCCGATGATCTTTCCAATAAGGCGGGTTTCCTCATCGCTGCGGGAAGATATGCTAAACGGGCGAATCATGTCTCCTGCAGCTTTCGGTCTTCAGTCTTCAGACTGTAAATTTCCCGGATGGCTCCAGGCAGCGCTCCGGCCACTTCCGATGCCAGAAATCCAAACGGTCCCTGGAATTCGCAAAGTGCGTCCGCGGCTTTGCCATGAAGATAAACACCGGCGTGAGAGGCGGCTTCCGGCCCCATACCCTGTGCCAGCAACCCTGCAATAACGCCGGTAAGCACGTCTCCCATGCCGCCGGCTGCCAGTCCCGGATTTGCGGTCAGGTTGATATACACGGTTCCGTCCGGATGCGCAATTATGGTTCTGGCGCCTTTTAGAATAAGGTGAACATGATGGGTCTGGGAAAACCGTCTGGCGGTTCCGATCCGGTCCGCCTGAATATCCGAAACGCTCTGTCCTGTCAATCGGGACATTTCCCCGGGATGCGGGGTTAAAACGGCAGGCGCCTTCAGGCTGTGTAATACATCGAGGCTGTCGCTGATGCAGTTTAAGCCATCCGCGTCCAGAACCACAGGTATGGAAATTTCGCGGAGAATTTCAAGTACAAGTTTACGGGTCTCTATCGATGCGCCCATTCCGGGGCCCATGGCCAGACATTTTTTCCCCTGAAGCTGCTCCCGGATGCTGTCACAGAGAGAATCGTCCAAGATGCCTTCATGTTGTCCATCCAACGGAGCGGTCATGATTTCCGGGACCTGGGATTGGACGATGGCATTGAGGCTTTTGGGGATTGCCAGTGTTACCAGCCCGGCGCCGGTCCGCAACGCACCTATCCCGCTCATGATCACAGCCCCGGCTTTTCCGGTGGAACCGCCGACCACCAGTACATGCCCGGCCGTTCCCTTGTGACTGGTCGGTGCTCTTCGGGAAAACGAGCGGGTGACGGCCTCGGCCGTCAGGATGTGGTGTCTGGGGCCGATAGCCTCGACAATATGCGGCGGAATACCGATATCGATGATTTCCAATCGGCCGGTGAACCCGGCTCCCGGATACAGAATATGTCCAATTTTCGGGAAACCGAAGGTAACGGTGGTATGCGCCTGAATGCAGGCTCCGCACATCATTCCCGTATCCGCATTCAGGCCGGATGGCATGTCAACGGCGATTACGGGCCGACTCAGGCCGTTCAAAAAATCAATGACTGCCCGGTATAGCCCTTTCACCTCGGCATTGAGTCCGGTTCCCAGAAGTGCGTCCACCCATATATGATGACCACGCATGGCTGTATGGTGCTGCGTCAGGGAATGCAGGTCCGTAATTTCAACAACCGGCACTTTCAGCAAATCCAGAAGCTTCAGATTGGCAGCTGCATCGCCTTTTACGGCGGCACGTTCAGAAACGAGGTAAACGCTGACGGACGCGCCCAAGCCGGACAGATATCGGGCGATGACAAATCCGTCTCCGCCGTTGTTTCCCCTTCCGGCAACGATGCCGATTCGCTGATTCTGCCCAGAAGTAGTAATGGCCGGAAATGCCTTTATCAGAACATCGACAACCCCTCTGCCGGCATTTTCCATCAGTACCCGGCCCGGAAGGCCGAATGATTCGATGGTTTCCCTGTCCATTTGCTGCATTTCAGAAGCGGTTACAATATACATAAGCGTGATGGTTTTATATGGCGTTTTCAGGTTCCCATAAGTAATGGATGCCGGATCTGGGAACCGTGAGCCGGATCTGTTCCAGCAGGCTTCTGGATTTTTCTTCCATGATTTCTGCCCGGGCTGAATCGTGTTCATGGGTAAATCCGGCCAAGTGAAGCGTGCCGTGAATCAGGAGCTCGATCAGGCGCTGTCGAAAGGAAATGCCGGCGACCTTGGCTTCTTTTTCCGCCGTGTCAGCCGATATGACCACATCCCCCAGCAATAAAGGCGAAACCTGCGAGAACTCGCCTTCCTGCATGGCAAAAGAAATCACATTGGTCGGGCCTTCATGCCGGCGGTATTCACGGTTGATGGTTTCAATCTGGGGATCATCGACGATTAGAAGAGACAGCTCATGGTCAGGATAACCCAAGTCGTTTAAGATGGCTTGTGCCGTCTGCTTGAGGATCTTTCTGGGGATCATTTTCCGGTTTTGCCGGTTGCTTATCAGAATGCCCATCTTTTGCCTTTCCGCCAACCAGTACCAGTGCTTCGCTATATTCAATCCGGTGATGGTGAATGCCGTTTAAAATCCTGTTGAAAGTTTTGGCAATGCTGTTCAGATCCTTGAGGGTCAGCTCGCAGTTATTCAGTTGTCCATCTGAAAACACCTTGTTGATCAGTTTCTGAACGAGTCCCTGGATTCTGGCCGGGGTTGGATTGTCCAGGGTTCGGGAAGCTGCCTCCACCACGTCGGCCAGCATCAGCAGGCCGGCTTCGCGTGTCTGCGGTTTGGGTCCGGGATACCGGTAGTCATCCGCATTGACTTCTTTGTCACCTTTAAGCTGCTTGGCTTTTTCATAAAAGTAACTGATAAGGCTGGTGCCGTGAGACTGCTGTATGGTATCGGCGATTGTCTGGCCCAGTTTATGCTCCATAGCTATTTCCACGCCGTCCTTGACATGGGCGATCAGGATTCTTCGGGACATGGAAGGCGCCAGCTTGTCGTGCTTGTTCTTGCCGTTGGACTGATTTTCAATGAAATACAGCGGTTTTTTGACTTTTCCGATGTCATGGTAATATCCACACACCTTTGCCATCAATGGGTTGGCGCCGATTTCAGATGCAGCGGCTTCCACCATGGACCCCACGATTACTGAATGATGATAGGTGCCAGGCGCTTCGATCATCAGTTTTCGCAGAATGGGGCAGTCCAGGTTGGAAAGCTCCAGCAGTTTGATGTCGGTTGTGTACTCGAAAATGATTTCAACCAGCGGCGCAAGGCCGGCAGCCACTATACCGGAGCCGATACCGCCAAGAAAAGCAAAAGACAGGTTCCACAGCAGCTCGGACACATAAAAATCCGCGCTGAGAAACGTCATGGCCGAGGCCAGAACGATATTGAGCAGGCCGATGCGAATTCCGGCCTTGATAAACACTTTTCGTTCCCGACAATGCTGCATGCAGTAAGCAGCTGTCAGGCTGCTCAGCATAAAATAAACAAAAATATCGAAGCGGTTCTGGAAAATAAATGCAGTGGCAACGGAAAGGATCAGGGCAAATGCAGTTGCCACATTCAACCCCATGAACAGGCAGACCGTCATGGCGCCGGATGCCATTGGAACGCCAAGCAGCATGGCGGACAAGGAAACACCGGATGATGTTTTCTGAGCCAGGGTTTCAGACAGGGTGACCGATACCCGCGCAACCAGAAAAAACACAATAAGCATACAGGATAAAAACAGCAGGTCATTATTGAGATTCCGATTGACCGGACGGTTGTGGTATTTAAGGAGAATAAAAATGATGCAAAGCAGGCAAACCATCATGATGGTGGCACCGACTCCGATAGACAGTTTCAGATGCTGTTTTTCCTGTGCCTGCAGGGCATTGATTTTGAAAAGATGATCAATGGTCACCCGCTCGCCTTCGCGCATCAGCATTTCTCCGGCCTTGATCTTGTACAGAACGGGTTTGACACTGTCGTATGCCTTCTTTTTCCGCTCTTCGGTCTCTTTCCGGTTAAAGGTGATATTGGGCTTAATCATTTGCTGAACAAATTCTACAATCAGGTTCCTGAGATTGGCATTGACATCATTTAGAAGCGGGGCCCCAACTACCCGAACCATGGTTTTGGCCTGGTCCAGCCCGTAAAACGATTTCAGGCGGATACTGATGGTTTCGGAAAGGGTTGCGATGTCTCTAAGGATAATGCCTTTGTCCATTTCTTTGAGAAGAACGTCTTTATTGGATACAACCCCGTTTTCAAGAACCGTGGACAATATGCGGACGATTTGATCGGCGACGGGTTTGGAAAATTCCTCTTTTTCCAGGATGGCGTAGTTGCCATCGCTAACTGAAAAGCCGATTGCTGCTTCGAATTTTGATTTTTGTTCCAGGATGCGATCGTGCAGGTTGGGTTTGTGAAGGGAAATGGCAGGCGGTCCCGCACCGGAAAGGGCATTTGCGGTTTCCGGGGTTTTATCACTCTCAATGACCCGTCGAACCAGCCCAAATGCCTGTCCCACGCCCTTCGACAAAGCAGGCGCAAGGAGGGAGTCCAGATCATATACCGAAAGAACTTCTTCCATGGCTTTGTGTCGGTTGGTTTCCGTGGCATCTGGGTCTTCAATCAGAAAACTTTTAGGGGATTTGACATCCCTTTCAACCACATCTCCCAGGTTGTAGGAAAGCGGGTTGTGGATCAGATTGGGGTAAAGTAGAGATAGAAAGACAAGCGTTATGACGGAAAGCAGGATCCATCTTAAATGAGGACTGGTATAAATAAAGGTGGTCAGCGTTTTTTTAATTTTTCCCATAATTATTTTGTCCTGCCGTTTTCAAGGTCTTCATATGCTTTGATGATGTCCTGAACCAGGCGGTGGCGGACGACATCTTCCTTGGAAAAAAAGACAAATTGAATGCCGGGAATATCCTGAAGAATTTTTTTTGCTTCGATGAGGCCGGACGGTTTTTGGGAAGGCAAATCAATCTGAGTGATGTCTCCGGTAATGACAGCCTTGGCGTTGAAGCCGATCCGGGTCAAGAACATTTTCATCTGCTCCGAAGTGGTGTTCTGCGCTTCATCCAGAATGATGAATGCATCGTTTAACGTCCGGCCTCTCATGAAAGCAATGGGCGCTACCTCGATGGCGCCCTGTTGAATCAGGCTGGCTGCTTTTTCAAAGCGCATCATGTCGTGAAGCGCATCATAGAGAGGTCTGAGATAGGGGTCGACTTTTTCCGAGAGATCCCCGGGCAAAAATCCCAGGGCTTCACCGGCTTCGACGGCAGGCCGGGTCAGAATGATGCGACGAACCGTTCCCTTGGAAAGCTCGGATACCGCCATGGCCATGGCCAGATACGTTTTGCCGGTTCCTGCCGGGCCGATGCCGAATACAATGTCATGAGTTCTCATGGCGTCAATATAGTCTTTCTGGGAACGGCTCTTGGGGGAAATAGGGGTTTTCTTGGAGGTCATAAAGACCGTATCCAGAAAAAGGTCTTTTAATTTGGCGCTGTCATCGGAACTGAGAACGCGAATGGCATAGTCGATGTCCGTGGGGTAAACGGAATAACCGCTTTTCAACAGGTCATAGAGCTGATTGAGAATATTTCTTGCAAGCGATTCCGCAAAGGATTCTCCCTGAATCATGACCGTATTGCCCCGGGTCTGAATCGCTACATCAAGCGCTTCGGCAATTTTATTCAGGTGGGCGTTATGTTCCCCAAAAAGTTGTCTGGCCAGATGAATATCCGGCAATGTCAGGTGCGTTGCGTTGGTTTCTTTTGCCATGGTGTATAAAAGCCAAATACCGTAAAATTGTCTCAGTCCGGGGCATTGTTTCAAATTATTCAAGCTGATTTTATATCACATCATTTTCATCAAATGCAAATACCAAATATTGAAGACTTGCGGCCGGAGTGCAAAGGCAGGAAGACTGAAAGTGTTTCAGGAACGATGTGGGGGGGGCAGACAATGCATCCGGTAACATGAAGACATGATGCAGAATGAGGAAAATGCATGGAGAAATGATTTTATTCGGATAAAAAGGTTGCGATCCTTACGTATTAAGGATACATCAGCACCCTATGAATTCAACACCTGATCTTCGTATCGTTTCCGTTAATGACGTTCCGGTTCAGTCGGATGGCGATTATGTGCTTTACTGGATGACTGCATTTCGCAGAACAGGCTGGAATTTCAGTCTGCAGCGGGCTGTCGAATGGGCCGTAACACTTCAAAAACCCCTTGTCGTTCTTGAGGCGATCCGATGCGATTATCCGCTGGCCTGTGACCGCTTTCACGACTTTATGCTCAGCGGTATGAACGCCAACCGACAGGGGTTTACAGGTAAACCCGTATATTATTATCCATTTGTGGAGACGTGTAAAGGGCAGGGCAAGGGCCTGATTTCAGCCCTTGGCAACCGTGCCTGTGTGGTGGTTACCGATGCATATCCTTGTTTTTTTCTGCCGCGAATGCTGCAAGCAGCATCCAAAGAGTGTCGGGTTAAACTGGAATCGGTGGATTCAAACGGACTGATGCCACTTGGTGATGCTGATCGGGTATTTACAACGGCGTATAGTTTCCGTCGATTTCTGCAAAAAAATATGATCCGGTATCTTCAGGAATTTCCGGAACCGGATCCGTTATCCCGGATCTCGCTGCCCATGTTGCCGGCGCTGCCTGAAAAAATTCTGCAGAAATGGCCGGCAGCCTCACCAGACATCCTTGCTGCGGGACCGAACATACTAAAAATCATGCCCATTTCCCATCATATAAGTCCGGTGTCCGGTTTTACCGGAGGCCAGACAGCCGGCGGGCGGGTACTGAATGCGTTTTTATCGCGGATTTTATATCATACAATGATTTAAGAAATCATCCGGATGCGGATGCAACCAGCGGGCTGGGGGCTTATCTGCATTTCGGACATATTTCCAGCCATCAGGTTGTGTCCGAGATTCTGAAACTGGAAAACTGGACGACAGACCGCCTGGAGGGTCCGGATCGGGGGCAGCGGTCCGGATGGTGGCAACTGAGTGATTCCGCAGAGGCGTTTTTAGATCAGATCATTACCTGGCGAGAGCTGGGGTTCAATATGTGTGTTCAGAAGCCGGACGAATATGATCAGTTCAGTTCGCTTCCCGGCTGGGCTCAAAAAGAGCTGAATCTTCATGCAAGCGATGCGCGCCCTTATCTGTATGCGGCCGAAGTCCTTGAGAACGCCGCAACCCATGACTCCCTGTGGAATGCTGCGCAGATACAGCTGATTCGTGAAGGCAGAATTCATAATTATCTGCGGATGCTCTGGGGGAAAAAGATCCTGGAATGGTCTTCATGTCCTCAGGAGGCGCTTCAAACAATGATTCATCTGAATAATGCCTATGCCCTGGATGGTCGCGATCCCAATTCCTACACGGGGATTTTCTGGATACTGGGTCGCTATGACCGGCCCTGGGGTCCCGCCAGGCCGATCTTCGGCAAGATCCGCTATATGAGTTCCGTGAACACCCGTCGAAAACTGAAGTTAAAAGCCTATTTGCAGCGGTACCGTGCGTAAGGTCTTCATAATTATTCACCTGGTCAAGAAAAAACGGGCACCAAAAGCCTTGATTCCGCTTCTTGTTTGAATTCCTGCGTTTTTCCTTCTCTGCTTTTTCATTGAACCCCTCCCCGCGATTATACATCCACGCTGATGAAAGTGTCCGCTAATTCCCTGCCACATCAAATCAATTCCGAGCCACTCAGGGCAAGATGGCTGTGTACCTTATGAAGAGCATGAGCAGGTAATTTCCAAATGCAGCTGCCCTGTATGGAATACATCTTTAACCCATTGATATGGCATTACTTGTTGTGTTTATTTTTATTGCCTTTTCCGTTCCCGTGCTTCGAGTCGTGGCCATGGTTGTAGTCATGACCATGGCCATGACTTTTGTAGCTTGGCACATACACGTTGTTGTACCAAGTGTCCCGGACGAAATATACAGGAACACCACAGGCGTTGTATTTCGCACAGTGTTTGTTCCAGTGCTTCTCATGGCCGGGAGGCACATGGAGATAAACCGGTCTTTGAGCTACCCCCATCGGCACTGTCTGAATGATAACAGGCGTTTGATAGATCACCTGCGGTTGCGGGACGTTTCCGATGTCTATCTGGCCGTAGAACCCGGGCTGTCCAACGCTGACGGAGACCCCAATGTCTGCAGCCATTGCCGGTGTCAAAGTAGCGAGTACTATGATAAAAATAATGAATTTAAGCATTTAAAAATCCTTTCCAATGATAAAATATCCGGTCAATCTCCGATAAACATACGCTGTATAAAATGGGAGCGTTCCAGTCAAGTTCGCCGATACGGATTTCAATTCTATACCGGACATGACCAGTATCATGCATGGGTTTTTGTATGAAATTTCAGGATCAATTGTCAAAAAGTATTTCTGAAATACCCCCCCCATGACCTGAGTGGATATATCGCAGGATGAAAATGGATTGGTTGCAATAATGGATTGCGTCTCACTCATATGCCTGTTACATATACGGAAACACTGGCGTGATATCAATGGTGCCGGCAGCATTGCCCGTTAGGGCATCCCGTGCAGATTTCAGAGGCAAAGTAATCCAGCATTTTCTAAAGTCCATGATACTGGATCTGTGCCGAAAAAGCCAGTGCCTTTTTAATTAAGCATTTCCATCGAAAACAATAGGGAGAATATCGATGCGTTGGCGTGAAAATCGCAAAAGCAGCAATGTGGAAGACCGACGTGGTATGAGCCCCTCCGGACTCGACGACTTGGGCGGTGGTGATAGAAGTGGCATGTTACGGTTGCTTCCCGTCGTATTCAAATTTTTAGGCTTCAAAGGCACCGTAATATTGGCTTTGTGTGTGGGAGCTTACGGCTATTTTACCGGAAACCTCGACAATATGTTACATGACATTGGTCTCCTGCAAGGTACCGCACCCAGCACGTCTTCAGCACCGTTTCAGCAAACTGCAGCAGAAAAAGAACTGGTGGACTTTGTTTCAGTCGTTCTGGCCGATACCGAAGAAACCTGGACCACCTTGTTCCGGCAAAAGGGAAGAACTTATACAGAACCTCGCCTTGTACTGTTTCGAGGCTCGGTTCAATCCGCTTGCGGAACGGCTCAATCAGCCGTTGGGCCCTTCTATTGTCCGAGTGATCAAAAAGTCTACATCGACCTGGGTTTTTATGACCAATTGAAAAATCGATTCAAGGCACCGGGGGACTTTGCACAGGCATATGTCATTGCCCACGAAGTCGGGCACCATGTCCAGAACCTGGCGGGTATATCCGGCAAAGTTCACGAGGCCCGCAATAAACTCAGCAAGGAAGAAGGCAACAAGCTCTCCGTGCGCCTGGAGTTGCAGGCTGACTGTCTTGCGGGCGTCTGGGCCAATCATGCCGACAAAGCCAGGCACCTTCTTGAAGAAGGTGATGTGGAAGAAGGCCTGACCGCAGCAAGCGCCATCGGTGATGACACTTTACAGAAACAGTCGCAAGGATATGTAACACCGGACTCATTTACCCACGGCAGTTCCGCACAACGGGTGAAATGGTTTAAAATCGGGTTGAAAAGCGGCGATATGGACAGTTGTGACACATTTAAAAATATGTAGGCCATTTTGCCGGGCGCCGTGTGCAAACACCATTGCGCCGAACTGATTGCGCGGCGCGTTTGGGAAGTTAGATGTTTCGTGCTGACTTCAGCCTCAAGGCTCTGATGATACATGAGGATTATCGAATTTTCGAAATAGAAGGGAAAGATTCTTGATATGAGTACACCCATTCGCGCGGTCCTGTTTGATCTGGACGATACGCTCCTGGAAAACAACGTGGACCGTTTTTTGAAAGCGTATTTCGGCCTGCTGGCGCCCCATATGGCCCATATGGTTCCTGCGGAGAAATTCATATCCGCGCTGATACGGGCAACCAATGCGATGATTACAAACCAAGACCCTTCCATCACGAACCAACAGGCGTTCATGGATGAATTTTTCCCGATGGTCGGGCGGACGGCAGAAGAAATGATGCCCCTCTTTGATGAGTTCTACGCGGTGCAGTTCGGTAAACTCCGATCGCTCACCCGTCCCAACCCTTCAGCACGCGCAGCCATCCAGGCCGCATTCGATGCAGGGTGCGATGTGGTCATCGCCACGAATCCCGTCTTTCCCGAGACAGCGATCCGGCAGCGGATGGAATGGGCCGGTGTTTCGGATTTTCCCTTCAAGCTGATCACATCCTACGAGGTGATGCACGCAGCCAAACCAAGCTGCCGTTATTACCGGGAGATTCTCGATCATATCGGCCGCTGTGCGGATGAATGCGTCATGGTAGGAGACGATTGGGGCAACGATGTGGTGCCCGCGATGAAAGCCGGTCTACAGGTATTCTGGATCAATACAGAGACGAATTCAATGAATGCACTTGATCCTTCTGCAAGAGGAACCCTGGCTGAATTCGAGGAGTGGTTTTCCCTGATTGCACGGACAAAATGTCTTCTCCGATGATCTATTGCGTTTTCTCGATCCGATAAGTTGTCCACTTTTTCTTCCGGTCGAAGTGAAATCACTCTCTATCCCGATTGACCATGAAGATTATTGACATAACCAGATCGATCGTAATATTGTAAATAAATATGGATCGATGGAGGTATTGGCATGCAATCAGTAATCGTATCACCTAAATATCAAGTCGTTATACCAAAAGCTGTCAGGGAAGCATTGAATCTTCGTCCGGGCCAGAAATTACAGATAATGGAATTTGCTGGACGTATCGAGCTTATCCCGGAGCGCGACATCAAAGAACTCCGTGGATTTCTCAAGGGCATCAATACGGAATTCAATCGAGAGGATGATAGAGTATGAATATCGTGGATTCTTCCGGTTGGCTTGCATACTTTGCGGATGAGCCTAATGCCAAACATTTCCTCCCTCCCTTGAATGATTCTGCTTCACTTGTTGTCCCAACGGTAACGATATATGAGGTTTTTAAAGTAATTCTTCGGGAATCCTGCGAAAATGACGCACTGCAAGCAGTTTTTGCCATGCAAAATGGAGCGGTTGTGGATCTAAAAGCATCATTGGCGATTGCCGCTTCAAGGTTGAGTCTGGAACATAATCTTCCAATGGCGGACAGTATTATTCTTGCAACGGCTCGGGAATTCAACGCCATTCTCTGGACTCAGGATTCGGATTTTAAAAATATCTGCAATGTGAAGTATTTCCCCAAGAAATAGGAAAAGGATGAGGGGGACAAATCTTTATCTGGAAAAAGGCTCATAAACGAGTATATCAATATAAAGATTGACCCCAGATTCCGCCAATTGAGATGATAATGAAAAAATGTCCATTCTGCGCTGAAGATATTCAAGATGCCGCGATAAAGTGCAGGCACTGCGGCGAGTTTCTGAACGGTCCCCCGCGCGCTGCCGAAGAAAAGATCAAATGGTATTTCCGAACATCTTTTATTGTCCTTGCAGTCTGTTCCGTGGGGCCTCTGGCATTGCCCCTGATCTGGTGGCGACCGAAGACGTCGGTGGCATGGAAGATCGGACTCACCATAGGCATCCTTGTTCTGACCTGGATATTGTTCGACGCCATGATGGAATCCATCCGCACTTTCAAGGAGGTATTCAATCTGCTTGAAGGGCAATGAAAATGATCCGCGGAACACATCGGCAGGCGAAGATTGTGCTATTCGTGACGAATTTATGTAACAAGAGAGCCTCTTGCAAAAGTACTGCTGTTCGTCACCCCGGTGAAAACCGGGGTCCAGAAGCCTTTGAATTCACTGGATACCGGCCTTCGCCGGTATGACGGAAGAGGCAATTTGAAAGGGTTTTGCAAGCGGCTCAAGATAAAATATTTCTGGAGACATTATGATTGGATATTTGAATGGTCAATATTTGCCGCAGGAAAATATCGTTATTTCACCGGAGGATCGGGGGTTTCTTTTTGCCGACGGCATTTATGAAGTCATCCGAAGTTACAGCGGAAAACTCTTTCGGGCAAAAGCCCACTTTGACCGGTTAAGTTATGGCGCCGGAGCGATGCAATTCAACCAGACCGATTTCGGTTATCTGGAGCTGGTGTGTGAAAAACTGATTCAGGACAACCGGTTGACCCAAGGCGATGCCGTCATCTACATGCAGGTGACCAGAGGGGTTGCCCCGAGAAGTCACGCATTTCCCCCCGTTGAAACTCCTTTGACGGTGTATGCAACGGCCAAAGCATTTCAGCCCCATACAAAAGACGGTGAAGCCGGCATTCGGGTGATACTGGTTCCGGATCAGCGATGGGCCAGATGTGATATCAAAACCGTAGGGCTTCTGGCTAATACCCTGGCCCATCAGCGCGCCCTGGACAGCCATGCGACGGAAGGCCTGTTTGTTCGGGACGGCGCGGTGATAGAGGGCACGCACAGCAATGTGATGGCTGTTTTCGGCGGCAAGGTGATCACGCCTCCGAAAACCAATTACATGCTTGCCGGCATTACCCGTGAATTCGTACTGGGTATTTGCGGGGAGTTGAATATTCCGTTTGCTGAAGCCATTCTATATGAATCGGACATTCTGAAAGCGGACGAGGTGATGATCGTCGGTACAACCGTGGAAGTCACACCCGTCATCGCCGTAAACGGAGAAACCATCGGATCCGGCGCCCCCGGACCCGTCACCCGGAAACTCCTGGGGGCGTTTCGGAAGAAGATATGTTGATGCCAGGAATCATCAGATCCGGGAATTGCCGGAAGAGCCTGGGGCCTATACCCCCGCAACATGTTCTCAGACAACCCATACTGTAAATTGTTTTCCGCCATAAACGACTTCATGACCGACCCGGCCCATGAAAAACGCCTCTACTTTTGAAAGGCCCCTTCGTCCGACAACTATTGTTCCGAAGCCGCCGTCTTCCGCCTCTTTGACAATGGCATCGGATCGGCTGCGTACACCGGAAATCACTTTTTCCGATATTTTTTCAGGTTCAAACCCGGAGGTCATCAATTTGTCTTTTACATCGTGAAACAGTCTTGCCACTTTCAATTTAAAGGCTTCAAGGCAGGTATCGGACATATCCACTTCGGAGATCTCCGGCCTGCAAGCTTCGGAAAGATCAAAATGGATTGCCCCCAGGCCGGGGATTGCATGAAATATACACACCTCATACCCATGGAGGCCTAACAGTGAGGCGACAAATTCAACCGCTTTCATTGAAGCCGGTGAAGCATCCACGGCCAATAAAATTTTCTTGACTGCCGGAGCCTGACCAACGATGAGGATCGGGATAAACGTCAACGCCTGTAACAGTTTGACGGCGACGCTGCCCAGTATGATATTTTTCAGTGCGCCCATTCCCCGTCTTCTCATGACGACCGCAGTGTAGCCTTTTTTTGCTTCACCAATAATGTCCCGTGCGACCCCTTTTTCCAGGCGATGAATTTTGATTTCAACGGACCGTTCCGAAAATCCGCCTGATATCAAATCTTTTTTCGCCTGTTCCAGGCACGCCCGGATATTTCCTCTTTCCTGCGTTTCCCGGTGTTTCAATTGATCTACGACAGCTGCGCAAGTAGGTTCCTGTGCCAATTCCCGATACTCTTCCGGAATGCCGCTGAAGACGTGAAACAGCACAATCCGCGTATTTTTATCAACGGGCATAAACGCCTTTACATAGTTTACCGTTTGTATGGTTCGTTCCGAACCATCAACCAATATCAGCCATTTATGGTGTATTGTCATATTCCCCCTTCGCAATTAAATCTGAAAACCCCTGTCTGCATGCCGTCATCACAGCTCTTTAACGCAAGGATGAAAACAGCGTGCATCTTGCTCAGTAAATTATTCGCCGCCGCCGCCCAATACCGCGTATAGTCGCACCCGATTGGCAAGCCTCGCCAGACGGAGCGAAATAAGCCCCTGCTTCGCAGAAATCAGTGTGCGCTGGGCATCGAGGACGCTCAGGTAGCTGTCGATGCCTTTTCGGTATCGCGCTTCTGATCGGCTGTAGATAATTTCAACGGCATTCACCAGAGACTGCTGGGCCGAAATCTGCTCCCCCACGGTTCCCTTGACGGCAAGCGCATCGGCAACTTCCCTGAAAGCCACCTGAATCGCCTTTTGATAGGAGGTCAGCGCGATTTCATTTTCGATCAGGGTCGCGTCATAGGCCGACCAGAGCCTGGCATCGAATATGGGCGTGATAATAACGGGTGCAAAATTCCAGGTTCCGGAGCCGGATCCGAAAAGTCCGCTCAGGTCGCTGCTGGCGGTTCCGACTCCCGTGGTCAGGGAAATCCGGGGAAAAAGCGCCGCACGGGCGGCGCCGATATTGGCATTGGCGGCCTTGAGCCGGTGTTCCGCCGCCAGGATATCCGGCCGGTTCAGCAGGATTTCCGAAGAGATTCCGGAAGAAACGGCCTGCGGCTCGAGAATATCAGACAGATTCGCGGACAGCAAGTCGGCCGGTGCAGGCGATCCCAGAAGCAGGTTCAGCGCGTTTTCATCCAGAGCGATCTGCCGGGTGAATCGGGCGATGTCTCCCCTGGCCGTATCCACCTGGGTTTGCGAGCGTTTTACATCCACTTCATTGGCAAGCCCGACCTGATACCGACGGTTGATGATCCGGAAAATGTCTTCCTGGCTCTGCAAGGTGTTCTTTGCCAGATTCAGGTTTTCACGGTCTGCCGCCAGATTCAGATATGCGTCTGCGGTTGCCGCGATCAATAGAATCTGTGCGCTGCGCCTGGCTTCATCCGTTGACAGGTAGTTTTCCAGGGCGCTGTCTTTCAGGCTGCGGATGCGTCCGAAAAAATCGATTTCCCAAGCGGCGACGCCGAGATTGATCCTGTATTCTTCCTGGGTGGTGGCGACTCCGGATGACGACAGGTCCGCGGGATACCATTGGCTGCGCATGCTGCCTGTCGCATTCAGCGATGGATAGAGTTCGGCTTTCTGAATGCCGTAGAGTGCGGCGGCTTTTTCCATGTTCAAGAGGGCAAGCCGCAGATCCCGGTTATTGCTTAGAGCCGTTTCGATAATCCGCTGCAGATTCGGGTCGGTGAAAAACGCCTGCCAGCTCAGTTTCCATGCGGCCTGTGTTTCGGCTGTGGCCTGCGAATCTTTGTAGGCCGGTCCTTGCGGCCATTCTGCCGGAATCGGCGCAGAGGGCTGCGTGTACTCGGGAGCCAGGGAACAGCCGCCCATGAAAATCAGCGCTGCAAATATGAAAGTACGATTTGCTTTCTCATGTTAGCTCACCTCCCGTGAAGGGGTGGAGAGAAGAGCGGTTCCAGCGGGCTGCCGGTTTTGTTTCTTCATGAATATCCGGGATACCAGGACAAAGAACAGCGGAATAAAAATCAGATCGATGAATGTGGCGGAGAGCATCCCGCCGCAGACGGCGGTACCGATGGCGTTCATGGCGCCGGCGCCGGCGCCGGTGGCGATGGCCAGCGGCAGTACCCCGAAAAAGAACGCCAGGGAAGTCATGATGACGGGCCGGAATCGTGTTTTTACGGCGCCAAGGGTTGCATCGATAAGACTGTCACCATGTCTCAGCCGTTCCTTGATAAACTGAATGATCAGGATGGCGTTTTTTGTCGAAAGGCCAAGGGTGGTGAGGAATCCGATCTGAAAGTAGACATCGTTTGGCATTCCCCGCAAGGAAGTGGCCAGGATCGCGCCCAATACCCCCAGCGGCAGCATCAACAGATTGACAAAAGGGATGGTCCAGCTTTCATACAGGGCGGCCACGCAAAGGAAGATGACGAAAATGGAAAAGGCGTACAGAACAGGTCCCTGAGTCGTTGCCATCCGCTCCTGATAAGACAGTCCGGTCCAGTCAAAGCCGATCCCCTGGGGCAGCTTTGCCGCGATCTCTTCCATGGCGGTCATGGCCTCGCCGGTACTGTGACCCGGCGAGGGTTCTCCCCAGATATCGATGGAAGAAAAGGCGTTGTAACGCTCCAGCTTGGGAGAACCCTGAGCCCATCTGCTGGATGCAAAGGAAGAAAAGGGGACCATCTTGCCCGCGCTGTTGCGCACATAGAGTTTTTCCAGATCCTTAGGCAGCATGCGATAGGGGGCATCGGCCTGGGCAAAGACTTTTTTGACCCGGCCGGCCTGGATAAAGTCGTTGACATAGGCACTGCCAAAGGCCGCCGAAATGGTGTTGTGAATGGAATCGATGGAAATCCCCAGGGCGCCGGCTTTTTCCCAATCCACATCGATGTGATATTCGGCCACATCTTCCATGCCGTTGGGCCTGACCCTGACCAGTCGCTGATCCTTCATGGCCATGCCGAGGAGCTGATTGCGGGCAGCCATGAGCTTTTCGTGGCCCAGGCCGCCGCGGTCCAGCAACTGAAAATCAAATCCGATGGCCTGCCCCAGTTCGATGACCGGAGGCGGCGGAAATGCGAAAACCATGGCGCTTTTTATCCGTGAAAACGCCTTCATAGCCCTGCCGGCGATGGCCTTGACCTTTAAATCCGGCCGCTGGCGCAGTTTCCAGTCTTTGAGCTTGGCAAATCCCAGGGCCATATTCTGCCCCTGGCCGCCGAAACTGATCCCGGCAACCGACAGGAAGGAATCCACCCCCTCTTTCTCATTTCCCAGAAAATGGTCTCTTACAGCGTTCATTACTGTTTCAGTCTGTTCCAGGGTGGAGCCCGACGGCAGCATGGCCTGTACCAGCAGGATGCCCTGGTCTTCATCCGGAATATAGGAGGTGGGCATGCGATGAAAGAGAAGTCCGGCCGCCGTTACGATCAGAAGATACATGATCAGGTACCGCGCTGTTCTTGAAAAGGACCGGCCGACGATCCCCACGTAGATGTCTCGGGTCCGGGCAAACGTCCGATCAAACCATCGAAAAAAGGGGCGCAGGAAAAAGACCGTTTTATCCGCAGCTTCATGCCCGGCCGGCATGGGTTTCAGGAATGTCGCACAAAGGACCGGGGTCAGAATCAGGGCCACGACCACCGAAAGGAGCATGGAAGCAATGATGGTCACGGAAAACTGGCGGTAAAGAACTCCGGTGGAGCCCTGAAAGAAGGCCATGGGTCCGAAGACCGCCGAGAGCACCAGACCGATGCCGATCAGGGCGCTGGTGATCTCGCCCATGGACTTGGCAGTGGCTTCCCGGGGTGGCAGCCCCTCCTCGGACATGATCCGCTCCACGTTCTCCACCACCACAATGGCGTCATCCACCAGAAGGCCGATGGCCAGCACCATGGCGAACATGGTCAGCATGTTGATGGAAAAACCGAAAAACGCAAGGACGGCAAAGGTTCCGAGCAGCACCACCGGCACGGCGATGGTGGGGATCAGCGTGGCCCGGATATTTCCCATGAAAAGGTACATAATCACAAATACCAGAAGGACTGCTTCAAAAAGGGTCTTGGCCACTTCCTCAATGGCCACTTTGGTAAACGGGGTGGTATCGTAGGGATAAATCACCTTCATGCCGGCAGGGAAATAGCGGCTCATCTCCGCCAGTTTCTGTTTGACGTTATCGGCCGTGTCCAGGGCGTTGGCGCCGGCAGCCTGACGGATGGCCATGGCAGCGGCGGGTTTGCCGTTGTAGTAGGCCACGACATCGGAGCGTTCGGTCCCCAGTTCCGTCCGGCCGATATCCCTGATCCGGACCACCGAGCCATCCGGATTGGTACGGACGGGGATGGCGGCGAATTCCTCAGGGGTCTGGAGCAGATGCTGAACGATGATGGCGGCATTCAGGCGCTGACCTTCCACGGCAGGCGCACCGCCGAACTGACCGGCGGAGACCTCGACGTTGTAGGCCCTTAGCGCCAGAATCACGTCCTGCATGGTCAGGTGGTAGCTTGTCAGCTTGTCGGGGTTGACCCAGACCCGCATGCCATACTGGGTGCCGAAATTCTCCACTTCTCCGACCCCCCGTACCCGGGACAGGATCTTTTCCAGATTCGACTGGGCGTAGTCCCGCAGGTCGTCGCCGCTCATGCTGCCGTCTTCCGAAATCAGGCCGACGATAATCAGGTAGTTCCGGGTGGATTTGCTGACTTTGACGCCGGAGCGCTGCACCACATCGGGAAGACTGGCCATGGCAAGCTGCAGCTTGTTCTGTACCTTAGACCAGGCGATATCCGGATTCGTTCCCGGGGCAAATGTCATCTCGACGCGGGACGCCCCGGACGAAGAACTGGTGCCGGAGAGATAGAGCATATCGTCCAGACCCGTCATCTTCTGCTCGATGATCTGGGTTACTGTGTTTTCCACGGTCTCTGCCGAGGCCCCGGGGAAAAACGCATCAATGGCGATGGCCGGCGGGGCGATGGGGGGATACTGAGCGATGGGCATTTTGTAGATGGCAAGCCCGCCCGCCGTCATGATGATGATGGCAATCACCCAGGCAAAAACCGGGCGGGCAAGAAAGAATCTGGAGAGCATCAGACGCCTCCCTTGCTTCGTTTTTGAGACGGGGCGTCCGGACCGGCCGATGGCCCATTGTCGGCTTGCTTCTCTTTATAAGGGGAAGACTTCACGATCGTACCGGGCCGCAACATCATCAGCCCCTCAACGATCAGCGGGTCCCCGGGAGAAAGACCGGCAGAAACCAGCCATTTGTCGCCGATGGCCCGATCGAGGGTGAGCGGGCGGAAAGCGGCTTTGCTTTCTGCATCCACGATCAGCGCAAAGGGATTGCCCTTGGAATCGCGGGAAACCCCCTGTTGCGGAATAAGTATCGCCTGCTCATTGACGCCTTCAGCGATCACCGCCTGAACGAACATGCCCGGCAGAAGAATGCCTTCCGGATTGGGGAAAACAGCCCGTAGAATAACGGATCCGGTGCTCGGGTCCACGGTGACATCGCTGAATTGCAAGGTGCCTTCCGGGGAATAGAGAGTGCCGTCTTCCTGTATGAGCTTGACCTTATCCGAATCTGAACCATTCTTCTTGAGACGACCGTCCTTCAGGCGGCGTTTTAAGCGCAGCAGATCTGTGGTGGATTGGGGCACATCCACGTAAATAGGGTCTAGTTGCTGGATGGAGGCCAGGGCGACGGGTTGATACGCCGTTACGATGGCGCCGTCCGTGACTGTGGAGATACCGATGCGTCCTGAAATCGGCGCCTTGACCGCCGTGTATCCCAGGTTGATCTGGGCCGTAGCAACGGTCGCCTTCCAGTAAGCCACATCGGCTTCGGCCTGTTTCAAGGCCGCGGAGGCATCATCGTAATCCTGCCGGCTGACCGAGTTGTCTGACAAGAGATCACGATAGCGTTCCGCCCGCAACCGAACTGCGGGCACATTGGCCTCGGCCCGGCCAAGAGCTGCCTTGGCATTATCCAAAGCCGATTGAAAGGGAGCCGGATCGATTTGATAGAGTACCTGATTGGCCTTGACGTCCTTGCCTTCCGTAAACAGGCGTTTCAATATGAGGCCATTGACCTGAGGGCGTATTTCCGCAATTCGGTAAGCGGAGGTGCGACCGGGCAGTTCCGCTGTCAGCGTTATTTTCTGTGTCGTTACCGGTATCACGGACACTTCCGGAACAGGGGCAGGCGCTTGAACCGGTTTGCGGTCACAACCGGTCAGTCCATAGCAAACCAGTAATACAAACAAAATCACCCATCCTGCCGGTGAGTTGCTAACGATGTTGCAAAAACGCATCAACAATTCCTCCACTTGGTTACAGTCATAAGCCACTTGGTTTATGGTTTTCTCAAACAGGCAGCCTTATACCAACCCTTTAAAAAGTATGTTTAAAATAGAATCCGGATCTTCCGGATACGAGTGAATTTCGGGATTTTCGAGCCAGAGAAACAGAAAGGCATTGCACAGGCTGTCGAGAGCGACGGAAAGAATGTAGGGTTCGGCGATGGGATGGAACCGCCCGGCGCGAATTCCGGATTCAAAGATTTCTGAAATGCATTCCAGAAAGCGTTCCCGGCGTTCGCGTATATCCTGGTCCAGCCCGGCCAGGATATTGAAACTGGCCCCGCGTGTTTCGGCGAAATAGAGACGGATGGTGGCGACTTTATCCTGAAACACCTCTCCTTTTGCCTGAACATACCGGCGCAGTTTATCAATTTCATCGCCGGGGGAGGCGATGGCTTGCGAGAGCACCTTGTGAAACTGGTCGGAGAGTTCCAGAATCAAGGCTTTATATAGATCTTCCTTGTTGCTGAAGAATTTATACAGCGTTCCAATGGCGAATTCGGCTTTTGCTGCAATTTCGTGCATGGATACGTTGTGGTACCCTTTTTCTGAAAACAGTTCCAGCGCAGCTGCCAGCATGTCCTCTCGCTGCGAGATCTTCTGACGTTCGCGACGGGAAATTGTTTTGGTTTCCATCGATATTCCTTGGTTAATTCATACTGATTGGCGTGCCAATAAAACAATCCTGAATGATTTTAACAACTGGATAAATTCCATTGAACAGTTTTTTTCACGACAAGAATAAATATGACGTCATAATATGAAATATGACGTCATATTTGTCAATAGAAAGTTTCTATTTGAAACGTGCTGAAAAAACTGAATATCAAACCATTTCCCGCTTGAGCTGTCTGGGTCTGTAAGGAAATGAGCGGGAGGAGAGGGGGATTTCAAACGGGTGAAGCGGAAAAAAGCCTGACAGGATTTTTTTGAACCCGACTGCGAATCGGGAATCCTTTCTGCGTAAAAACGGCTGATCTGCCTGGCAGATCAGTTCCGGCCTTTCCGCCAGAATCAAGCGGGCCGCATGTTCCGCGGCCCAGCCGCCGCGATCGCAGCAGGCCTCAAAAAGACGGGTGGTTTCCGAAGAGCCGTTTTTGATCAGAATCCGGCAACAGGTGGAACCGAAGCGGAGCTTGAAAGCGTGATGCAGACTCCGTGAGGCGGACATGGCCTTTTGGCGGTCAATCTGTTTTAAATTGCTTTGGGACAGAAAAAGTCCAAGCGAAATGACGCCTCCAGTCAGTGCCCCGCAGGTGCATCCCGAGCCGCCGATGCCTTCAGCAAGTCCGGATGCCACTTTCATGGCAAGGTCCGGCGGCATCCCGCCGCCAAGTCCCTGGTTCAGGGCAGAAAGCACGGCTTCGGAGCACATCATCCGTCTGCTGGACATCAAATTAAATGCCCGCTGACGGATGATCGCAGACAGTTCATCGGTCGCTGCTTCGCGGTGATCCGCATCTCTGTTCATTTTGTGCATGTTATTTTTTATTGAGTTACAAAAGCTGCAAGTATCAGCAAGGGCAGTCATGGCAATCCTGATACCTGCTGTCCAACGTGTGCGTGTGCCTATTCGGCGCCCTGTACCGGATATTTGGCGCCTTTCCAGGCAAAAATGCCCCCTGGATAGCGCAGCACGTTTTTGTATCCGAGTTTCTTGGCCCAGACCGCGCCGTTATGGCTGCGGGTGCATTTGACAAAACCGCAGTATATCACAATTGTTTTTTCGGTGTCAGGTCCAAGCAAGGCCTTGAAATCCTCAATGGTTTTGCCATCGGTTTCCTTGATTTCCCAGGTGATCATCTCCGGAATCGGAAACAGGAATTGTTTTGCCCCGGGTACGTGTTCTTTTTTGTAGCTGTCTGCAAAGGGCATGGTATCGATGATGAGAATATCCTTTCCTTCATCGATCATTTTCTTCAATTCCCCGGTGGCCACCACATCGTAACCGCCGCGCTGGACTTCCCGCACCAGTTTGACCGCGCCCTGTTCTTTTTCCAGCTCTTCCTCGAATTTGTCTTTGCCAAAGGCATGGGCGAATGTGGCCAGTCCCAGAATCAATACTGCGGTCAGTAAATGTCCAAATAATTTTTTCATTCGAATTTCATCTCCTTTTTGTTAAGTGAATCGGGTGAATATTGCTCTGAATCGATCCGGCCGAATGGATCGGTAATAACGCCATGCATACAGATACAGAACGCCGGCTATCATCGCAAAATCTCTGTAAAGCGCTGGGCGTAGACCATGAAATGCTTTGGATTCGGCGTCCTCGGGGCCAAAGCAGCCGCAGTCGATATCCAAGCCCATGTGGATGCCGTAGAACAGAATGGCAACGAAGAGGATCAACATGCCGACAGTGATTGCAAGGCTTCCGTAGATATCCAGAATCAGGCCCGCTCCGGCAATGACTTCAAGAGATGAAAGCAGTACGGCCGCCGGCATCACCCATGGTACTGGGGATCAGGCCATACGCATCGATCAGGACACCGAACGTAACCGGATCCAGAAGTTTGGTGATTCCGGACCAGATAAATACAGCGGCAAGGAAGCATCTCACCTGCGATACAGCAGCATTTCATTTCCCCGAAGATTTTCAGCCTTCCGCCACGGTTCCTTTGTCCGATAACCAGGGAACTGTAAAATTGTCTTGATAATCTGATGGTATGGGATATAAATAACAGGTGCCGGGGAATCGCCCGTGTATTTCGAATAAAGTCGTTCATGGCTGTCATTTATTAAAGATAATTGAATATGTCAAATTCATAAAAGTTATCGTATTATTTCATTTTATCACTTTTTGTTATAAGTGCGTCAGAGGATGTACCTACGTTAAATCAGGAGATAAAAAATGAAAGCTATAAAAATTGCTGTTGTCCTGTTGTTGTTATTTACATGGGGTTGTGCTGCCATGAACGGTTCAGATCAGCGGAATTCCCGCAGAAGCGCCGACTCGCCCGAAAACGTCCTGAAGCCCGTGGATTATTCGCAATTCGGCAGACCGCCGATTCCGGTTAATATCCTGCTGCTGATTCCGTCCGAGTTCGAGCGTTTTGCGCATATCAGCAATTACGAAGGAAGCCGCATCCGTCACAGTCTCGGCCGGGATGCAGAGCAGGAATTGAGAAATGCCTTCGGGATCGAATTCGCCAAAGTCGAGGTATGGCCGGTGCAAAGCGAGGAAGTAGCAAAACAAATGCTTTGGCCCGAGAATCCGGAAAACGCCCAGGTGCGGGCTTACGATTATGTGGCGATACCTAAATTCCTGCGCGTCGATTCCCTGGAAAGCAACGAAAAATATGGATTTGAAATCGATATGCAGGTGGAATTTACCGCAAAAAACGGCGCAAGCATCACCATCAAAGGACATGGGGAATGCCTGATCGGCAAATACGCACAATTCACGCCTGAAAAAGGCGCTGTTCTGACGATGCAGTATGCGGTGGCAGCTCTACTGGACGGCATTGAAAAAAGACGGATCCTTTTTATGCGCTGATGGATGCGCGGGTATTTTGGAGGTGTTTATGTCGGATATTCGTCCCATCCATTACAAGCTATCCCTGGAGCCGGATCTGGAGCGATTCCAGTTTGCCGGAACCGCGGAGATTACGCTGGAAACCGGGTCGGCCATCGAAGAAATCGTGCTGAATGCCCTTGATTTGAACGTTATGACATGCCGGGTCAGGCGGGCGGAAGCGCTGGCGCCTTGTTCGCTGTCACTGGATTTAAAAAAAGAGGAGCTGAAAATTCGCCTTCCCGAAGCCATTCGCGGGCGATTCGTTCTGGTTGTCAACTATCAGGGACAGATCAACGACAGCATGGCAGGATTCTACCGCAGCAGCTATTTGCAGGGGGGCAGCCGCAGGTTCATCGCCGTCACCCAGTTCCAGGAAAGCGATGCGCGGCGGGCATTCCCGTGCCTGGATCATCCGTCGCAAAAAGCCACTTTCGACATTGAAATCATTGTGGATGCCGGGCTGACGGGTGTTTCCAATGCCGCCGTCAAAGCGGTTCAGGCCATGGATGGGGGACGGCGGCGCTTTGTGTTCGAAACCACTCCGAAAATGTCCACGTACCTGGTATTCTGGGGCATGGGTGATTTTATGCGGGTCCAGAAAGCCGGTGAAACGCGGGTGAATGTCCTGACCCTTCCGGGGATGGAGTCTTATGCCGGATTCGGTCTCGATTTTGGATGCAATGCGCTGGAATTCTGCGAAAAATATTTCGGCATAGGCTATCCGTTATCCAAGATGGATTTGATCGCCATTCCGGACTTTGCTTTCGGCGCCATGGAGAACTGGGGAGCCATCACGTTTCGGGAGAACCTGCTGCTGCGGTATCCGGGCATTACATCCAAATCCGGGGAGGGAAGAATCTGCGAGATCATCGCACACGAAATCGTGCACCAGTGGTTCGGCAATCTGGTTACCCCTTCGGACTGGAAATATCTGTGGCTGAATGAAAGCTTCGCCACGTATTTTGGTTATGGCATCGTGGATCATTATCATCCGGACTGGGGCGTCTGGGACCAGTTTCTGTATGGCCAGACCGCGGCGGCCATGTCTCGGGATGCCCTGATTGAAAATTTCCCCATCGAAATCCCCGGTGGAGAGCATGTCGTCATCAACTCCAGCACCGCGCCGATCATTTACAGCAAGGGCGGCAGTATCCTCCGGCAGATTCACGGATATATCGGGGAGGATCATTTCCAGGCCGGCCTGCAGCGGTATTTGAAAACGCATGCCTATGCGTGCGCCGCAAGCGATGATCTCTGGCAGGCACTTGAAGCGGCCTCGGCGCTTCCGGTCACCCGGATCATGAAAAGCTGGATCGAGCAGCCCGGCTTTCCGCTGCTGGAGGCCCGCCGTGACGGCCGAAAACTGACGATCGCCCAACACCGATTCACGTATCTTCCGTGTGACGCCGTCCAGACCTGGATCGTACCGGTGACGGTTTCAGTATTTTCGCAGGCCGGCGCCACAACCCGCATGACTATGATTCTGGATCAATCGCTTCAGTCGCTCGATCTGCCGGAAGATACGGCAGCTTACAAAATCAATGCCGGTCAGACCGGCTGTTACCGGGTCAAATATCAGGATACTGAGAATCTGGAAGCGCTTGGGACAGCCATCCGGAACAAAACCCTTTCCCCGGAAGACCGCTGGGGACTGCACGCGGATCTATTTGCTCTGCTGATCCGCGGGGATGTGGACTCTGGAAACTTATCTGGACTTTCTGCGCCATTACACTGACGAAGATGCATTCCTGCCGCTTATCGGCATCGCCGATGCGCTAAACCATCTCTGGCTGGTGCTGGAAGATGGTCGCCGGAAGGTTTCAGATGCGGCAATACCGCTGCTTGAGTTCATTCTGGAGCGTATCGGGTACGAGGCCTGCGCCGACGAAGCCCATACCCGCGCGATGCTGCGCGACCAGGTTCTATGGCAGGCGGCCATGATCGGCTCTAAAGCTGCGGCCGATTTCGGCCGTTCTCAGTTTGCCCTGCTGAAAGCGGGCAGCGCCGTCAGTCCGGATATCTTAAAAAACGCCATGCAGATCGGCGCGCTGACAGAAGGCCAGGATGCCTTTGACTGGCTGGATAAGCGATTCCGTGAATCCGCCAGTGAGCAGGAGCGTGTCAACGTTCTGATCGCCCTTGGCGGTTTTTCTGACAAGGCGGTCATTGCCAGAGCCCTGGACTATGTCATCGATCATGTGCCGGCCCGAAATCAGTTTATTCCGATTGTTTCCATGTCGACCAATCCGGCGGCGATTCCCCTGCTGTGGGACTGGTACACGGCCAATCTGCCGAAAATCGAAACTTTTCATCCGCTCCTGCATGAAAGACTCATCATCGCGATCGTTCCCTCGGCCGGGCTTTACCGTCCGGAGGAGATTCGAGGATATTTCACAGATTATCTGAACCGATCGGATAAAGCCAGGGACGCGATCAAACTGTCCCTTGAAAAACTGGAAATCAATATTCAGATCCGAAAGCGTTTAGGGAAAACAGTTAATTGAATTTGCAAGACACTGGAAAAACGATGTGATGAAGATCCTGGTCTGCGTCAAACAGATACCCGATCCCGATGCACCGGTCCGCATCACCTCCGATGGCCGATGGATCGAAACGGATGGCGATGCATTTGTAATGAACCGTTTTGACGGTTTTGCCCTGGAAGAGGCGCTCCAAATCCGTGAAGAAATTCCGGATACCCGTATCGATGTGGTGTCAGTGGGACCGGAAAGGGCGGAGGCGGTTCTCCGAAGATCACTGGGTATGGGCGCGGATCACGGCATCCACATTCTTAGCGAAATCGATGGCTACCTCAGCCCGTTTGCAACCGCCACCTGGATTGCCGAGTATGCCCGGTACCGCCATTATGACCTGATTCTGACCGGCATCATGTCCGGTGATGACATGAACGGGCTGGTCGGGCCTCTGGTGGCAGAAATGCTTCAACTGCCGTGTGCCACCTCGGTTATTTTCAGGCGGATGATGCTTCATACGAGCCGAATTTACGTTGAACGCGAGATGGAAGGGGGGCTTCGTGATGCTCTGGAAATCAATCTCCCGGCACTGCTGACACTGCAAAGCGGAATCAACCGGCCGCGCTATCCGACCCTTTCAAAAATGCTGCGGGCCAACAAACATTCCCTGGACGTGATTCCATCTGGATCTCTTGTGTCGCCATCCATTCATCTTTCCGTCATGCAGACCACGTTACCGCAAAAAACACGCACGGGCCGGATTCTTGAAGGAACGCCCCGGGAAAAAGCCGACCTGCTTCTGGATATTCTTCAAAATCGTTTAATGCCCGGATAGGAGAGATGCACGTGCCTTCTCAGTCCATTGTTGTAATCGCAGAGATTTCCGAAGGTCAGGTCCGTCCGATCACTTATGACCTTGTGGCTTTTGCGTGCACCCTGAAAAACGAAATGTCGTCTGCCGACATTCAAATCGTTGTGATCGGAGACGCAATAGACAGGATAAGCGAAATCATCACCGGCAAAACCGGACTGAGCGTTTTTGCCGTATGTGTTCCGGGGTTCAACTGCTATAACGCCGAGGTCTATAAAAACGTTCTGGCCGAAGTCCTGACGGAGTTGCGACCATCGCATGTATGCGCGGCGCACTCGGCTCAGGGTCTGGACTTTGCGCCGGGACTTGCCGTTCGGCTCGGTGCGGCCTGCGTTACAGGTGTCGAAGCCATCGTGAAACTGGATCAGGGAATCTGTTTTCGCAGGGCGGTTTCAGGCGGCAAAATCATGGCGGATGTCCATGCGGATAGCAGGATGGTCGTGCTTTGTGTCCAGTTCGGCAGTTTTACTGCCGATTCAAAGGATGCTGCAGCCCCCGGAACGGTTACGAAGCGGACGATGGAAAGTGCTTCCCGGAAAAGTTTTTCCTGCGGGGTCATCCGAAAAAGTATGGATGTTTCCGCCGTTACCGAAGCAGATGTGATCGTTGCGGCCGGTCGGGGAATCGGCAACAAAGACAATCTGGATCTGATTTATCGTCTGGCCTCACTGTTTCCCAGATCTGCAGTCGCCGGGTCCCGGATTGTCTGCGACAGCGGCTGGCTGGATTACGCGCAGCAGATCGGCGTGACCGGCTCAACCGTCTCCCCGAAACTCTATATCGCCTGCGGCATATCCGGGGCCATCCAGCACGTTTCCGGCATGCGGGGCTCCGGCTTTATCGTTGCCATCAATACGGATCCCAAAGCGGCGATTTTCAACGTATCCGACGTGTGCATCGTCGAGGATCTTTCCAGCTTTATTCCCATTCTCATCGAAACCCATGTAAATGATAAATTGAGAAATTATTGACACGTACCTGTCTTTTTGCAATATCTGAATCATCAGTGAAAGTATTTTCTCTTAAGCACAACGGTTCCTCTTTTTTATGTGTTCTAAAACCGGCGTGCTTGACGCCAGCAAATCTGTTTTAGATCGGTGCAATACCATGATATGTCCGGAATGTCAGACTGTGCTTCCTGTAGACTCCCGGTTCTGTAAAGAATGCGGCCGAAAACTCGATCTGACCTGTTCCGAATGTTCAAAAAGCGAACTGTCGGACAGTAAATTCCGTCGTGACATAGGGCAGGATTTTTTCAACACTGAAGACTCCTTTGAACTCGATTCCCGACAACTGCAGTTCTATACTTCGAACCACCTGGCCGACTGAATCCTGTCCACGCATAGCGGCATCGAAGGGGAACGTAAATTCGTCACCGTCATGTTTGCGGATGTGGCCGGATTTTATTCCATATCAGAGAAGCTTGATCCGGTAGATGTTCACGAGATCATGGACAGCTGCTTTAGAATCCTTTTAAATCAGATTCATCATTTTGAAGGAACAGCCAACGAATTTCTTGGAGATGGGATGATGGCACTTTTCGGCGCGCCTGTCGCACATGAAAATCATGCACAGAAGGCCTGCTTCGCAGCGCTGGCCATTCAGAATGCCCTGATGCCTTACAGCCGGAAACTGAAAGACATTTACGGCGTTGATTTGAAAATGCGGATCGGACTGAACTCCGGATTTGTGGTGGTCGGAGCCATCGGTGATAATATGCGAATGGATTATACGGCGCATGGAGATACCGCCAACCTGGCGGCCCGAATGGAGAGTATGGCTCAGCCTGGAACCATACTGGTGGGTGAATCGACTTATAGACTGGCCGGGAACGCATTCGAATTCGAGTCTCTTGGCCTGATGCCGGTCAAGGGCAAAGAGAAACCTGCGGCGGTTTATCGGCTGATGGACAAGGCGATCACGGACAGAGCCCGGTTTGATCGGGAAATCTTTTCGCCGATGGTGGGCCGTGAATTGGAGCTTTTGCGACTTGAAGAACTGATCATCAAAGCGATCGATGGCGAAGGCTCTGTGGTGAACGTGGTCGGCGAGGCCGGTATCGGAAAATCGAGGCTTCTGGCTGAACTGAAAAATCGCGATGTGATGAAACGGGTCAAGCTCATAGAAGGCCGGGCCATTTCTATGGGCAGAAATTTGAGTTTTTATCCGATTATCGATTTGTTGAAGAACTGGGCTCGAATCCGGGAGGATGACAGTGAAAAAACAGCAATGAGCAAGCTTCAGGAAGCAATTCGGCGGGTGTCTGCGGATGAGGTCGATGAGATATTCCCTTTCGTGGGGACGCTGATGGGCATGAAACTTTCCGGAGAACAAGCAGCGCGGATAAAGGGGATCGAGGGGGAATCCCTGGAAATACTGATCTTCAAGAACATCCGGGAGCTTTTAATTCGCTCCACGGAGATAATTCCCGTGGTGATCGTCATCGATGATCTTCACTGGGCGGACACCAGCTCCCTGGTTCTGATCGATGTGCTCTATCGTCTGGCGGGCACCCGGAAGGTAGTTTTTATCAATGTATTTCGTCCCGGATATTGGGATAGAGAAGAGAAAACGCCAGCCAACCTGAGGGAACGGGAGACAGCCCTGCTTCTGTCAGAAATAGCCATTAAACCGCTTGATTTTCAAAACAGCATAACCATGATTAACAACATGCTCGATATCAAGGGACTGCATCATGGGATGAAAACCCGGATCATTGAAAGGGCGGAAGGCAATCCATTTTTTATCGAGGAGGTGGTGCGCGCACTCATCGATGAAGGCGCTGTTGTTGTTACAAATGGCGGGTTCGAGGTAACCGATAAAATCCATGATGTGGTGATTCCGACGACGATCAACGATGTCCTGATGGCCAGGATCGACCGACTCGATGAGGAATGTCGCAATATCGTGAAGGTGGCCTCCGTGATCGGTCGCAGTTTTTTTTACCGAATTCTGGCGGATGTAATCAGCCAGGTGGAGGGCCTTGACGACAAGCTGGATTATTTAAAGCAGGTTCAGCTTATCCGTCAACGGACGCGGATGAAAGAACTGGAATACTTTTTTAAGCACGCCCTGACTCAAGAAGCGGCATACGAATCCACTCTCCTGAAGCACCGGAAGCAGCTTCACGTGAAGGTTGCGGAATCCATCCAAAGAATATTTTCAGAAAGACTCCATGAGTTCTATGGCCTTCTTGCCTATCACTACAGCCTGGCAGAGGACCTGGAAAAAACGGAAGAATGGATGACCAAAGCAGGCGAAGAAGCGCTCCGTTCCTCCGCGTCTTCTGAGGCATTGCACTATTACCAGGAGGCGTTGCGGCTCTATCTGGCAAAATCCGTAAAAGCTGCTGATTCGGAAAAGCTGGCTGATTTTCAAAAGAACATTGCCATCGCTTATTATAATCGAGTCGAACATGACAAAGCTCTTTCATACTTTGATAAGGTCTTCCAATGTTGGGAAAAACGTTCTTCGAATAGTAAGTTGAGCATTTTAAGTAAGTTGGCCAATATCTGCTCTGTGATCTGGTTCAGGCAAAATTTCCCGGATTGGGGAAAAAAGAGAATACCTGATCAGCGGGTTAATATGTTTTTTGATTTGGTTCAAAAAAAAGCAAGAAGTTTAATGTACATAAACCCGATGAGAATGTTTATGGAGTCAATCGGTGAATGCCGGGAGAGTTTGAATTACGATTTGAACAAATTAGACAATGCTGCCGGGGTGCATTTGTCGACGGGTGGCGTATTGTGTGTTGTCGGGTTTTTGAGAATCGGTGAACTGGTCTTGGCCAACGCTGTAAAACTGGTTAATAAACTAAAAGCCAAAGATTTTGTCATGTACAATAATGTGCTCACCGTCAGCAATTATATCATTGGAAAATGGTCGCTAATTCCGGCATACGAGGATTCGGTTTCCACCCTTGCCTTGAAAAACGGATTTTTTGGGATATCCAGACCTATTACCTATTTCAAGGACTCATGAAAACCCATCAGGGAATGTTTGATGAAGCCGAAGATCGTTGTAAGAATATCATGGCCGTGTCGGACGATCTGGGATATCGGCGCCATGGGGTGCTGTCCATAGAGTTAATGGTAATCAGCCGCAGGTTGACTCAGGTACAATGCGAGGTCTCTCAGGCCATAGCCGTGGCAGAAGAGATGGGATCATATCCATTTACGTTGATGGGTTACGGGTGGAAAGCAACAAGTGAAGTCCTGATGAAAAATATGTCAGCGGCAAAAGATTCCCTGACCTGCGCAGATGCCATTCTTCAAAAACGTGATTTTTGGCCTCCCTGGAACCTGGCTAGTGTCTTGGTCGCCCGATTCATGTTCGATATTAATCAATTGGAAGATGCGATTCACGGTAACGTCCGATCGGCTATTTTTAAAGCCAAAACAGCGGCATTCACAAGCGGAAAACGGGCGGTTAAAAATGCTGCCAAATATGCTTCCCATCGCACCTGGAACTATCGCCTGATGGGAGAGTACTACTGGCTGATCGGAAAACAGAGAAAATCTGTCAAATGGTTAGAAAAGTCCATCCGGGAAGGCGAACGTCTCGGAGCCCGTCCCGAATTGGCCCGGACATACATGACTGTGGGTAGACGTATGCAGGAGCCTCAGAGTAAAATCAAGGAACGGCTCGACATGGCTGGAGAAAGGTAACGCCGGATACCCGACATCCCAAGTCCGATGCGGCATCACAAGAGGAGTTTAAAAAAAACTCCCTGATATTATCGCAGAAAAGATAGCTCTATCCGACAAGCCGTTCTTATTGCTTTTCCAGGATGAGGCTCGGTTTGGTCGTATGAGTGATCCAGCACGTTGTTGGGCTCCTGCGCCTATTCGGCCGACAGTCGGATTGGCATTGATTCGCGAGTTTCGATATTTTTATGCAGCGATTGGACCGCAAAACGGGACTCTGCATTGGATGGTAACAGAGAAGATGAACACAGAGAATATGGCTCTATTTCTATCGCAGATCGGAAAAGCCCATCCAGATAGGCATGTGGTTATGGTGCTTGACGGGGCGAGCTCTCATCGGGCGAAAGCGCTGGAGATTCCGGACAATATCTCGTTGATTCGTCTGCAACCTTACTCGCCAGAACTCAATCCAACAGAAATTCTCTGGCATGAGTTGCGAGAAAAAAAATGTGCCAATCGCGTTTTTAAATCCCTCGACGATGTGTGCAATGAGGTTGAGAATGGACTGAGAAAATTCGCTTCTACACCAGCGGAGGTATCTCGGTTGAGCGGTTGGCCGTGGGTTATCAATAGTATTGTTTTGAATGCAACTTAGAATTAACGGCATCAGTGCACCGGAGTATCTCAACAATGCTGAAACTCTTTTCCGGGAGATGGACCTGCAATGGGACCTGGGGCAACTGGAGCAAGTGCGGTCACAGGAACTCACTTCATTTTAATATTTTGTTGACTCATACGTAGCTTTTTGCAATATCTGAATTAGCAGCAAAGGCCTTTCTCACCCACTCCATATTCCTTTTCTTTTTCGCGTTTTGAATGGGATGGCAACTTAACAGCGTTCCGACTTTTATTGAGCTGTGCGACCCACACCGTAGCTTTTCACAACAATTCTGTCCATGATGCGGTCTTTATAGAATGCCCAGACAATTCATGGCTGTTTACGAAGTCATCAGTCTTGGTTGAAGCCAAGAATGCACAACGTCGTAATCAACTGCTTGAATGAAAGGAGCATAAGGATGAAAAAAAATCCGAAAACATTTGACGCTATCATTGCTGGCAGTGGTCCGGGCGGCGCCAGCGTTGCCCGGGAACTGTCCCGTAAGGGGCAATCGGTTCTGATTCTCGAAAGGGGGGACAATCATCCGGTAAAGGGGACTATTACACAAATGGTGCCACAGGCGATGGTGCCGGGAAAGGGCATGCTGGTCACCCATGAGGGTCTGGGCATGGTGCGGGGAATTGCAACAGGAGGAAGTACTCAGTTTTATTGCGCCACGGCCTTTGATCCCCCGTTTGACATGCTGAAGAAATATGGTGTTGATATTACCGGCGAGGTTGCGGAGATCCGTCAGGAAATCCCCAACGCCATTTTATCCGATGCATTGATGAGCCCAGCAGGTTTCTGTTTCGAGCGCAGTGCGATGGAACTGGGGTATGACTGCCACCGTTTGAATAAAATGATCTTCCAGGACAAATGCCTTCCGGATTGTCAGCGCTGCATTTACGGCTGTCCCGTAGGCGCCAAATGGAGTGCCCGCCACTTTGTGAACGAAGCACTGGATAACGGGGCTGCGATCCTCACTGGCGCACGCGTGGACAGAGTGATTATCGAGAACAGGAGCGCTGTCGGTGTGGAATATCATCATCAGCATGAACGGCAGCAGGCATTTGCATCCAGGGTGATTGTCGCCGCCGGTGGCATCGGCTCTCCTGTCATTCTACGGAAAAGCGGTCTGGCCGGCGCCGGCTTTGATTTTTTCTTTGATCCGCTCGTTTTTGTGATGGGGACAGTGAAGTCGGTCCACAGCGGGAGGGGCATCGCCATGTGCGCAGGCGTGCATTTTGTGGAAGAAGGTATCGTGATGACCGATTTCAACCTACCACGCCTGATGAAGTTGATGTTTGACATGGGTGTTTTTAAATTCAGTCAGGTTTTTTCCTATGCCAATGTGGTTCCGATCATGATCAAAGTTCGCGACAGCCTGGGCGGAAAAGTGATCAACGATCGGATGGTCTGGAAGGGTTTAGCCAAGTCTGACAAACAGAAAATCAATACGGGCGTATCCCATGCCAGGCGCATTCTTGATCATGCAGGCGCCACGGATATCTATCGGAGCTGGTATCTGGCCGCCCATCCGGGCGGTACGGCGAAGATCGGCGAGATCGTGGATGCCGATCTGAAAACCGAATTCGATAATCTCTATGTCTGCGACTGCTCGGTGGTGCCGGAAGAGTGGGGTCTGCCCCCAAGCATGACACTATTGGGGTTGGGTAAGCGGCTGGCCCGGCATCTGATGAAATCTGCCGATAATGCGACTGGTGGCCAATCATTCTCTTCTTAATGCTTTACACACAAAAAAGTCTATGCCTGCAATGGGAGAATCAACGAATTCCATAAATCCAAGGGACTCAGCGGCATCATCGCTTCCGAATACCTCGACAATGCCGATGACCAGTTCCAGCAGACGACCCTGCAAAGGGGTCTGGTGCAACTGGAGCGGGTGCGGGCAGAGGAAGTTGTGATTTAAGTAAATGACATTGATATCCTTCTTGCATTTGATTCTTTCTAATATTATAGATTTGTATAAATAGCCGGGCAGTCCAAAGATCTCCTGTTTTGCCGTACTTGATTCGAAGTTAATTTAATGTTACGGAAACACCATGAATCGAAGAACCTTTCTTAAAATTGCGGGCATCGGCAGTATCGCCGTTGCTGCCGCCGGATGCACACCGGATAAAAACCTCTTTACCCTGGTTCATGCACCGGATGACATGGTTGTGGGAAACGCTACCTGGTATGCCTCCACCTGCAGGGAATGTCCCGCAGGATGCGGCGTGCTGGCCAAGAACCGCGAAGGACGTGTCATCAAGCTGGAAGGAAACCCCCATCACCCGATCAACCGTGGCGCGCTCTGCATGCGCGGTCAGGCAGCCCTGCAAGGCGTTTACAACCCCGATCGGCTTAAAACGCCTATGATTCAGAAAAACGGCGCCTGGCGATCCATCACCTTTAAAGAGGCTGAGGCGATGCTCGCGGAAAAAGCCTTGCATGCCGGCGGTCAGGGACCAAACCGGGTCCGGATTCTCAGTGAAATCGTCGGCGACAGTCTCCTGATGTTGTTTCAGGAGGTGTTGCTGAAGTGGGGATCAGAAGTGCCGCCGGTTCTCTTTGAACCCTATGCCTATGAATCCCTGAAGGCGGCTTATGAAGCTGTTTTCGGTATTGCCGCTGTTCCGACGCTTCATATGGACCGGGCCGATCTGCTGATTGGATTTGGTGCGGAATTTCTGGAAACCTGGGTGTCTCCGGTTGAATATGCACAGAAATTTAAAGCCATGCACGCGCTGCGGAACGGGGAAAAAGGGGCCTTCATTCAGGTCAGCCCCTTCCAGTCTCTGACGGCCGCCAATGCCGATCGCTGGATATCCTGTGTGCCCGGCGGCGAAGCGGTTGTGGTTTACGGTCTGATACGGGAACTGCTTGCCAGCGGCCATGGTCGGGGCCTGCCGAAGCCGGTACGGGACCGCTTGATCCTGGCCTGTGAACCGTTTACGATTGCAGAAGTCGTTCGTCTGTCGGACATTCGAGAAGCAGATTTCCAGATGCTGATCGCGTGTCTGCTGGATGCGAAAGCCCCAATAGTTCTTGGGTCAGGTATCGGTGCGGAAAGTGCGGGTTCTCTTCAAACCGATTTCGGGGTCGTTTTGTTGAATCTGCTTCTGGACCCTGAACTGGGACTTTTTGATTTTGAAAACCGTCACCGTATCGAGCGCGCGGCCAGGCGCTCCGAAGTCCTTGCGTTTCTGAACAACCTTGAAACAGAGCCTGAAGGATTGCTCCTGCTTCACAATACCAATCCGGTCTTTACGTTGCCACCTTCCAGTCGTGCTGCTGCAATCATCTCTCAAAAGAATTTGTTTGTGGTCAGCTTCACCAATTTCATGGATGAAACAGCAATGCTCTCGGATATGGTGTTTCCCGTCCAGCTTCCGCTGGAAACCTGGGATATCTATGAAGCCAAAACGGATGTGATCGGTGCCATGCAGCCGGCGATGGGCAGTCTGACACCGGCGCCGGGAATCGGGGACGTTCTGCTTCGCTGCGCATTTGGCGGCAAGCCGCCCGCTCCGGATTACAAAACTTATGTTGTGGGCCGTCTGAATGCACGGAAAATGATCACAAACATGCGGGATTGGGTCACTGTCGTTCAGAACGGTGGCGTCTTCAAGACGCCGCCTGTTTCACCGCTTTCCGGGTCTGACTTCCGATGCCCTGTCTCTTGAGCTGCTTTCCCGCCATATTCAGCCACCTGCCGGGCTTCCGAAAGACGAATTGATTTTTATCGCTGTCCCATCTTCCCGTTTTTTTGACGGCAGGGGCGCCAACAAATCCTGGCTCTGCGAAGCGCCCGATCCCCTGACGCTGGTGTGCTGGCAGTCCGTTGTTCAGGCCAATCCGGAAACCATGGCTGCCAAAGGCTGGAAGCAGGGTGATGTGATTGAACTCCGGTCGGAGTTTGGCGCTTTGAAAGCGCCTGTCTTTGAATGGCCAGGCCTTCATCCGGATGTGCTGGTCATGGCGATCGGACAAGGACATACGGCTTTTGGCGGAAATGCCCGGAATCAGGGTCAGAATCCTCTGGCGCTGCTTGGTGTGGAAGTCCATCCTACAAGCGGAGGACCTTCTTTCAGGGTTGGCGTTTCTGCTGCCGGAATGGCCGGGCAGAAGCAGGCGCTGGCGCACCTGGACGGCAGCCGTGTTCAGCACGGCAGAAAGATTGCACTTGCTACTGAGATCAAAACCCTTCACGCCCCACCGGATCATGCAGGGGAAGGGCTCGGGATGTGGGAATTCCCGCTGACCCTGCCGCTGCCGGAAGGTTATGATCCCAATAGGGATATTTACCCTCCGCACACGCATGTGGATTACCGCTGGGGTATGGTCGTGGACCTGGATCGCTGTATCGGTTGCGGGGCCTGTACCATTGCCTGCTACGCGGAGAACAACATCGGCATGGTGGGTGAAACCCAGATTCTTGCCGGCCGAGAAATGGCGTGGCTGCGGATCGAGCGATACCTGGATCCACAGGATGAACAGAAAATCATATTCCTGCCCATGATGTGCCAGCACTGTGACAATGCCCCCTGCGAAGCGGTCTGCCCGGTATATGCTCCCCATCACAGCAAGGAAGGCTTGAACAACCAGATATACAACCGCTGTATCGGAACGCGCTTCTGTGGCCAGAATTGCCCTTACAAGGTCCGGCGATTCAACTGGCTGGACTGGAAATGGCCGGAGCCGCTCCCGCTTCAGCTTAATCCGGATGTGACGGTGCGCAGCAAGGGTGTGATGGAAAAATGCTCATTCTGCATCCAGCGGATCAAGGACGGCCATGATGCCGCCAAAAATGAAAAGCGGATGATCCGTGACGGCGAGGTGGTTCCCGCCTGCGTGCAGACATGCCCCACCAAGGCACTTGCTTTCGGCAATTTCATGGATACGAAAAGCCGGGTGCGGGCACTGGTTGATGATCGCCGTGCTTATCAGGTCTTGGGATATCTGAACACAAAGCCGGCGGTGATCTATCTGAAGAAAGTGCTGCAAAATATCTGATCGTCATTATCCTAACCCCTACAGCTTGCGATCCGGGGTTGTCACACGGGGAAACATCATTAAGATTTCTCCCGATAAATGCGGCGAAGGGTCATTTATTCATTTTTCCAATACTCGGTGATGTTTTTGATTCCATTCTCGAATGATATTTCCTTGACCCCTTTTATGATATTCATTACAGTAAGAAACAGGCAAAGGATGGCTTGATTCTTATGGAGGACAACATGGACAAGGATCACTTGAAACAGCTCCTTGCAGGGCTCTGTATTTCCAGCCTTGTTTCGGGCGCGGCCCTCTTGTCGGGCTGTGAAAAGAATGCATCGAGTAGCTGATCCGGACCCAAAACGGGTGCAGGTAGCACCCAGAGCGGTTGATCCGGATCAATGAAGGGTGCAGGTAGCACCCAGCCCACGCCAGCACCTCAGCCGGGCAGTGGCTGAAGCGGCGCAAAAAAGCAGTAAAATAGTGCAGGTTGCACTATCCGAAAAACCGATGATCCATCGGAAGCTCTTCCGGTTTCCGGATATCGGCATCCCATTTTTGAAAACGCTTTTTTGCGTTCATATCAAGAATAACCTTACAACCGCCATCCTTTGCCTGACTTGAAAAACGCTTTATGAATCAGACTGACATCGATAATATCTTCTCCGGATGCCGGTCATTTCTGGATGCCGAAACCTGGCATCGAGACTGATTTCCGGGTATCGCGCCGATGAAAATCCGCAATTTTTGTTTGACAGGATTCTGTCCCACTGCAGTCGCAGTCGATGCTCCCGGATTTCTTTGCGATCTTGCTCGCCTGGAGTGGCACATCCTGAAAATCAAGGAACAGGAAATCGCCATTCCGCGTCATCTGAATGAGATGATCCTCAACCCTTCGCTGGAACTGCTCGAGTTTGGCTGGAAAAAGCTGACGGATTGTCTGAGCCCGGCTTGTCCGGGTGTTCCGGAGCCGGGGAATGAATTCGTCATGGTATGGAAGCACCCCAAAGAAGGTGAGGTTCGTGCACTGGCCGCCTCTGCCGAGGATCTTCTGGTGCTTAAAATGATCGTTGAAAAAATTGATCGCAAGGAGGTTGCGCGTATCGGTGATTTGCCGGTTGCTGCCGTGGATGCGGCCATGGAACGTGCCGTTGAAAAAGGGATTCTCTTTGCTCCGCGGTCATCCATTCGGCGGGAGTTTCCCGCCATTGAATCGGCTGCTTGTGACAACGGGATGTATCTGTCATCCCCGGCGTTTACGCTGCAATGGCACGTCACGCAGGCATGCGATCTGCATTGCAGGCATTGCTACGATCGTAGCGACCGATCCGCTCTCACGCTTGATGAGGCGCTAAGAATTCTCGATGATCTGGACGGTTTCTGCCGAAATAAGCATGTAACGGGGCAGATTTCCTTTACCGGTGGCAATCCGCTGCTGCATCCAGATTTTTCCGCCATATATCATGCCGCAGCAAACCTTGGCTTTACGATGGCGATTCTTGGCAATCCTGCGCCGCGAAAACAGCTTGCGGAATTGATTTCCATTCAGATGCCCAGTTTTTTTCAAGTGAGCCTTGAGGGCTTGCCTGAATACAATGATTATATCCGGGGAAACGGCCATTTTGAAAGGGTGATGGGTTTTCTGGATCTGCTCCGTAATCTTGGTGTTTATTCCATGGTGATGCTTACCCTGAACAAGGATAATCTCGATCAGGTCATTCCTCTGGGTGAAAGGTTGCGGGGCAGGGCGGATGTCTTCTATTTCAATCGCCTGGCGCTGGTGGGTGAGGGGGCGGCTCTGGAGCTTCCGTCAAGAAAAGACTATATCGCTTTTCTTGAAAATTACCTTGCGGCCTCGAATGAGAACCCGGTTCTTGGCCTGAAAGACAACCTTTTCAATGTTCACATGCACCATAAAGGCATGGAGCCCTTCGGGGGGTGTACCGGTTTCGGGTGCGGGGCAGCCTTCAATTTTATATCCGTTCTTCCGGACGGAGAGGTTCACGCCTGCAGGAAATTTCCATCACCCATCGGCAGCCTGCTGTCGCAAAGCATTGAAGAAATATATGACTCGAACATTGCTCGCCGGTACCGATCCGGATGCGCGGAATGCCGGCAATGCTCACTGCATCCGGTATGCGGGGGGTGTCTGGCTTGCGCTTACAGCCATGGGCTCAACATTTTTGAACAAAAAGACCCATTCTGTTTTTTGTAAGATAACACGCTTAAAGGCTTCGCAACCATTCACGATCAGACTGATCACATCCGTATAGAAATACACAAGCACAGTCATTCCGGGCTTTACCCGGAATCCAGAGCGAAGGATTGTAAAGCTTTCTGCGAGAGTTACGCCTATGGCACAGCGGCTTCTGGATTCCGGCATTTGCCGGAATGACGTGAAAGGGTATTACGGCTTTTGAATTCTATTAATCCAGAAACTTGCGGGAATTCAAATGCAGACCTTTGCCGGGCAGTGTCATCAGGGTTGACGTGCCGTGGGCAATCAATTCCCGCTTTTCGTTCAGTACGCTGGTTTCGGCATAGCTGATTGACTTTCCCGAACGAATGGTGCGCCCCTCTGCGATCAATCGACCGTTTTCGACAGGTTTGAGGTAATTCAGTTTCAGGTCGATGTTCACCAGGCCCGCGCCCTCCGGAAGCCTCATGTAAACCGACCAGAATGTCGCCGTGTCGATCACGGTGGCTATCACGCCCCCGTGTACAATGCCGTACGGCTGAAGATGGCAACGGCCGGTTTTCAGTTCAATGATCGCCTTGTCCAGTGCGATGCGTACCAGTCGCATCGACATGTGCTCCGGATAAGGGCTGGTGTTGACGATTTCAATCAATTCGCGAATATATTCCGGGTTTGGATTCAGCAACGAGAGCTCCTTTATCTCTTTCGTACGATCAGGCTGCCTATGGAATAACCGGCTCCAAAAGAGCAGATCACGCCGATATCACCGCTCAATAGGTCCTGGTTGTGCAGGTGAAAGGCGATGATCGAACCTGCGGAAGCCGTGTTGGCGTACCGGTCCAGGACTACGGGTGCCAGATCCATGCCGGCTTCCTTTCCAAACAGCCTGTTTGAGATCAGGGTATTCATGTTGATATTGGCCTGGTGCAGCCAGAATCGTCTGATTTCCGGGACTGTCAGTCCCAGGCTTTCTATATGTGTCCGGAGGTGCTGTTCCGCCATGGGACAGACATCCTTGTAAACTTTTCGTCCGTTTTGATGGAAAAGCTTGTCCGCACCGAAGGGATCCACATCGTTGGCGCGGCTGAGGATCCCGAAATTGGACCTGACGTTGCTGGAAAACTGGGTCATGGCCTTTGTGCTGAGGATATCGTAGCTGTGAAGCGACGTTACGGTGTCGGCCCGCTCCACAATGGTGGCGGTGGCGACATCGCCAAAGATAAAATGGCTGTCACGATTGCAATAGTCAACCTGGGAGGTTATCAACTCCGGGTTGATCAGCAGGACGCAGCGTGCCGTACCGGCCGCCACCATCTCGTAACCCCTTTGCAGGGCGAATGTGGCTGCCGAACAGGCCACCAGCATGTCAAAGCCAAATCCCTTTATGCCCAGTTCGTTCTGCACTTCGATGGCAATGGCGGGGTAGGCGCGCTGGGTGTACGCGCAGGAGACGATCACGGCATCAATGTCATCAGCGGTTTTGTTGGCGGCTTTCATGGCGTCCCTGGCGGCATAAACGGCGATCTCCGCCTGGTTGGAAAGTGCATCTTCAGGCCGTTCGGGGATGGCGGGATGCATCCGCTCTATGTCCAGAATGCCCTCCTTGACGTAAGCATAACGCTGCTTGATGCCGGATGCCTTGACGATAAATTCAACTGATGATTTATGCTTGGGCTCGAGATCACCGGCCTGAATGGCTGCTTCATGTTCCGTATTGTACTTGTCGGTCCAGGCATTGTAAGAGGCCACAAGCTCCTCGTTAGTGATGATATGTTCCGGGGTCCAAAGGCCCGTGCCGCTGATAACGACTCTGGCTGGTATTTCTACTGTCATGGAAGTCCTCATTCTTGTGATAAACGCATTACATCATGGCCGCAAATCCGCTGAAGCGCCGTATGATTAACGATCATGAGTTTTCATGGATTCTTGTTTAAATGGGTTGCGAAGGAAATGCAAAAAGTACGAATTGAAATATATGAGGGAAAATATCCGATTTCGATGCCCCTGCGTTTGATATGAACAACCCTTTTATCTAATTTATCAGTTTAGCAGATGAAGATCAATGCAGAAAATGGGCTTCATTTTCATAACGAGTTCATAAAGAATTAACTATATGATATAATGGAATGATATTTGAATTAATATGGATCGAAAGCTTCACGTTCACGATGAAACATGTTATTGATAGTTCTGATGAATCATGTCATTCTCGTTCGTGATAAGGAACAACCCAAGAAACCGAACAATACGATAACTCCTCCGGCATGGGCATCTTGTTGGGGATAAAGTGGGAAGTTGAAAATAATAACAAAAATGACGGCTCCGTGACATGAGGTAATGAATTGTTTGTGAATCGATGCTTTTGGTGGCCGGTTATTTGTGCGACGCTATTAATTCAAGGCTGCACGTATCGGGCGTGGTACGAAGGATTTCAGGAAAAACAACGTCAGGATTGTTATCGGAACCACAGCCAGGATCAGGTTCAGAACTGTCTGGATGCAGTAAATGACAGAACGTATGATCAGTATAAGAAAGAGCGGGAAGATATGATCAAAAAGGCTCCATAGCTGCCGGTAATACCGGGAAGGAAAACCGTTATGAAATTTACTTTTGCACACAATAACTTCAACGTGTTGAACCTGGAAAAAAGCCTTGGTTTCTATAAAAAGGCGCTGCAACTGACTGAGGTCAGAAGGCGGGAAGCAGCGGACGGCAGCTTCATTCTGGTATTTCTCGGCGACGGCCAGATGCCGCACCAGCTCGAATTAACCTGGCTCAGGGACCGGCAGGAAGCTTACAACCTCGGTGACAACGAATTCCATCTTGCCTTTACGGTGGACGACTTTGCGGGCGCCCATGCGCTGCATGAACAGATGGGTTGTATCTGTTATGAAAACAAAGCTATGGGAATCTATTTCATCAATGATCCTGATAATTACTGGATCGAAATTGTCCCCAAAAGATGATGCGGGTGGCTGATGACATACCAGCGGTTCCCATTCATTTCAGCCGGGAATGAACACTGTTTGACCCGGCGCCGGTTTCTGGCATTGGGCGCCAGATTCGCCCTGATGGCCGGCAGCTGCCAGTCTGTTTCCTTGTGCATTGCCGGTATCAGCCGGATCGCAGGACCTGCCGGATGCCCGGTACTGGGCAGGATCAATCGGTGAAAAGGCCGACTGCCTGGTCTGTCATACCGACAATGAGCAGACAGGAAAGCTTCCGGCTCAAAAAGACTACCATCGGAAACAGCCGATCGTCAAATGCCTGCTGTGCGCTCAGGAGTGTGTGCTGAAAGACGGGGAGCGGGGCCGGTGCCGGGCAAGAATCAATCATGACGGCGTCTTGAAAAGCCTGGTCTATGGCCGTCCCGCAGCCATTCATGTCGACCCCGTTGAAAAAAAGCCGTTTTATCATTTTCTGCCCGGTTCAAACGCTTTTTCCCTGGGAACAGCCGGATGCCCGCTTAGCTGCCGGTTCTGTCAGAACTGGGAAATATCCCAGGCCAGACCTGAAGATATCCATACTTCGGTTTATTCTGCCGAAGAAATCGTTTCCTGCTGCCGCCCAAAGACACAGCCCCGTCATCGCGTTCACCTACAACGAACCCACGGTGTTTATCGAGTACCTTACGGACATTGCCCGGCAGGGCCGAAAGCAGCGGATGAAAAGTGTGCTGGTTAGTTGCGGGTTCATGAATTTGCGGCCCCTGGATGAGATGTGCGAGGTTCTGGATGCGATCAAGATCGATCTGAAGGGATTCAGTCCGGATTTTTATCGCGATGTCTGCGGTGCGGAACTGGACCCGGTGCTGCGCAGCATCAAGCAGATATCCAGAAAAGGCGTGCATCTTGAGATCGTCAACCTGGTTGTTCCCACGCTAAACGATTCCCCTGCCATGATGACCCGCCTGATCGAGTGGGTGGCCGGTGAAATCGGCCCGGATGTCCCATTGCATTTCACCCGGTTTCATCCGGCTTACCAGATGCTGCAATTGCCCCCGACCCCGGTTTCAACCCTTGAAACAGCCTATGAAACCGCCAAGTCAAAAGGACTTCATTATCCCTACGTGGGCAATGTACCGTCGCACCCGGGAAACCACACGTATTGTCCGTCATGCGGCAAAACGGTCGTGGAACGGACTGGTTTTTTTGTTCTGTCGAACCGGATCACAAACGGCAAATGCCCGTTCTGCGGGCGGGCCATCGCCGGCGTGTGGTCCTGAAACCAGGAGGAGGTACACTATGAAATGGTTTCGATGGATCTTCGTCCTGCTGGCGTTCTGCGGGGTGCAATCCGCAGATTGCGACGATGTGCGTTATGCAGTTATGGCCGGCAAGTTCTATCCGGATGAACCCGGCCGGCTTTCCACTGTTATCGATTACATGATGCAGGATGCGCTGGCGCCCGAACTGGAAAAACCGGTAGTGCTGGTGGTACCCCATGCAGGGTACGTTTATTCCGGCCAGATCTGTGCGGATGCATTCAGGCTGGCTTCCCGATATTCATATGACAGGATCATAATTCTGGGGACCAATCACACGGCTTCGGATTTTCAAGGCGTCTCTATCTTTGATACCGGTGAATTCGAGACCCCGCTGGGCCGGATTCCGGTCGATGAAGAGATGGCAAAAAAAATTATTGCAACCGGCAAACCCGTTACGGCCGACCGAAGGGTCCATCTTCGGAGCATTCGATCGAAGTGATTCTGCCATTCATCCAGAAGGTTTTTCCAAAAGCAAAAATTGTTCCCATAATTGTCGGTGAACCAAATTTGGAGATGTGCCAAAGGTTCGGCGGCATTCTTGCCGAAGCGTTGCGGGAGAAAAACGCGCTTATCATCGCCAGTTCGGATTTGTCTCATTACCCGGGCTACAGCGATGCTAACGAAGTGGACCGCGGTACCCTGAACGCCGTATTGAGGCTTGATCCGGGCGTGCTTCTGACCGAAGTCCGGCGTCAGGAGGGCCTGCACGTCCGGAATTTGGCGACCACTGCCTGCGGGCTTGCGCCGATCCTGACCGCAATGGCCGCGGCCCGGTCCCTTGGCGCGGACTGCGGCCGGGTCATCAGTTATGCCAATTCCGGCGATACCACGCTTGGCGACCGTTCCAGGGTGGTCGGCTATGCCGCCGTATCGTTTTGCAAGGCATCTCTGCCCTGTAGTGAATCTTTGAAAGCCCGGACTCCTGATCAGGGGGCCATGCCGCCGACTCTGACCGGAGAGCAGAAACAGGTGCTGCTTTTTTTTGCCCGGAATACTCTGAAGCAGTATCTGGAAACCGAGACCACACCGCTCTTCAGGCGGGAAGACCCTGCTTTCCAGGAAAATCAGGGGGCGTTCGTCACCCTGAAAAAACACGGCGAACTGCGCGGATGTATCGGCAACATGACACAGGACTTGCCTTTGTACCAGGTCGTCGGCCGAATGGCCCTGTCAGCGGCGCTTCAAGACTCCAGATTCCCCCAACTTTCCCTGGCCGAGCTGAAAGATGTAAAGATTGAGATCTCTGCTTTATCGCCCTATCAACGGGTTGCGTCCGTTGACAAGATCCGGGTCGGACAGGACGGGGTCTTGCTGAAACGCTCCGGCCGCTCAGCGGTTTTTCTGCCGCAGGTGGCGCCGGAGCAGGGCTGGACCCGGAATGAAATGCTGGACAACCTGTGCCGCAAGGCCGGGCTTGCATCGGATTGCTGGAAGCAGGACGCCGAGTTTTATACTTTCCAGGCAGTCATATTCAGTGAACCCTGACCCTTCCGGCCCGGCCGGTTTAAGTACCGGCTTACCCACCGGCGGGGATTCATCCGGGATCTCAGCGCTGGATCCGGTATTGTTCGGCATCGGATGTGTATCGGTTCTTGGTCAGGTGATTCTTTTCCGGGAATGGATGGTTGCCGGTTACGGAGTTGAGCTTATCTGCGTTCTGGCCCTGGGCGCCTGGATGCTCCTGAACGCAGCAGGCGTTTTCCTTGCGGCGGCGGGGCGCGGACCGGGTCTGTCTGCCGCGCTGTTCCTGGCGGGTTTTGGGGTCATGGCCGATTTGGTTTTCATCCGGTCGCTGCGGAATCTGGCCGGACTTCCGCCGGGAACCTATCTTCCGCTGTCCGTTTTTGTTCCGGCTGTCGTTTTGTCCCTGCTGCCACTTTGCATGTTTCTGGGAGCTGCTTTTCAGCGGGCCGCCGATCTTGGATCGCGGCACGGCCGTACCCTTGCCCGCGCATATGCCGTGGAATGTTCGGGCAGCTTATTCGGAGGGCTGTTATCCGCCCTGATGCTGTATGGGGGCATTCAGAACATGCTCCAGGCCATTGTCTGTGCTGCCATTACGATCGCTACTGCAATCCTGGCCATCGGAGCAAGTCTCGGAAAGCGGCAGAAACCCGGGCAGGCTTTTCTTGAAATTGCTTTTTGCTGGCATATTCCTGATCACCCTGACTGCAGGCTCCGATAGGCTGGACCCGGCCATGACCCGGTGGAACCACCCTTTGCTTGTGGAAAGCCTGGATTCAGGATATGGCCGGCTCACGGTGACCCGGAGCCAGGGGCAGACGGTGCTGTATCAAAATGACGTCCTGATTGCCGACAGCCAATCCGTCAGTGCCGAGGAACTGGTTCATATGGCCTGCCTTCAGCATCCGGACCCCCGGCAGGTGCTGATCCTGGAAGGATCGGCCGAAGGGCTTGCCATGGAGGCGGCCCGGCATCGGCCGGATCAAATCGATCAGGTTGATATCGATCCGGCCCTGATACGGTTGACTCGAAAATACATGACAGCGGATTTACCGGAGTCTGTTTCTAACGTCAAAATACTTACCCATACTCAGGACCCGCGCCAGTACCTGCGACAGGATAAGACCTACGATGTGATTATTTCCGGCTGCTCCGAACCATCGACAGCTCTTGCGAACCGGTTTTTTACCCGGACGTTTTTCAAATGGTGCAAGGCGCGACTGGCGCCCGGTGGCATTCTGGGATTCGGGCTGAATTCATCGGAGAATTTCTGGTCTCCGGCATTGTCATATCGGAATGCTTCCGTCATTGCTGCGCTTTACACCGAGTTCCGGCATGTCCTGGTGCTTCCGGGAAGCGTCAACGTGGTGCTGGCGTCTCAGTTTCCCCTTGTGTTCGATCCGGATATCCTGATCGCGCGATACCGGGACCGGGATCTGAAAACGCGGCTGGTGACGCCGCCTTACCTGGAGTATGTCCTGTCCAATGATCGGCTGGCCGAGATCGGCCGAATCCTTGCGATCCAGTCTGCCCCGCCGAACACGGACGATCGGCCGGTCTGCTATCCGCTGACAGCCTGGATATGGATTTCTAGACTGGTGCCGTCTCTGGCTCATCAGAACGTGTCCGACTGGATTCAGGCATCGCTTCGGTATGGGTGGATTGCAGCGGCTTTAGTCATTCTTGCCTGTGGTATCGGGATGAACCGTCTGGCGGCAAGGGGCGGTTCTCTGGCTTATGCGGCAGCGGCTTTTGCCGGCTTTGGCGGGATGGTGCTGGAGAGCGCCATAATGCTCCAATACCAGACGCAGAGCGGCGCCCTGTATCAAAATATGGGGATTCTTTTTATGGCGTTCATGCTTGGCATGAGTGCGGGTGCAGCTGCCACGCTGAATTTGATGGACCGTTTCAGGGGCCGATCCGTTTCACGTTTCGCGGAGGCGCTACTGTTTTTGCTTCCGGCAGGTGTATGTCTGGGTTGGACCGGGATGCAATTTTATTGCGATGCGCCAGGGCTGTTTCCGATGGCCGTGTTGCTGGCAGTCGCAGGCTTCGGCGTATCGGCCATATTCACCCGATACGCGAAAGAGTCCGGTCATTCGAGGCCTCTTTATGCGGCCGATGTTGCCGGCGGAGGTATCGGCGCTCTTGTCTGCGGATTATTGCTTTTTCCGCTGCTGGGCTTAACCCGGTCTGTCTATCTGCTGGCCGGAATGTCCGTTGCGGCCGGCATCGGGGTTGCGCTGTCGACTCGTCATAGTTCTTGACAGGTTGCTGCTTATTGCTTACACACAGTGAATTTCCTGACTGGATAAGAGAAGCCCGCCGGGACGCTAACGGCCATAGACACAAGCATCATTCTGGAGGTCCTGATCCCGAGAGCGCTTACAGGTCCATTATGGGTTAATCTTTGGAGAGGCACGCCTCGTTTAAATATGGAAACCGATCACAAGAACGACAATCGGAATCGATCCGGATCCAGGACCGTAGCCGCAGCCCTGGGCGTTCTGGACAGCCCTCAAAGCACGAGCCGCTGGACGCGTCTGCTGCCTTTTCTGGGTCCGGCGTTTATTGCCAGCGTCGCTTATATCGATCCGGGAAATTTTGCAACGAACATCGCCGCCGGCGCGCAATTCGGGTACATGCTGCTCTGGGTGATTGTGGCCAGCAACCTCATGGCCATGCTCATCCAGACCCTTTCCGCCAAGCTGGGCATTGCAACGGGCATGAATCTGGCCGAGCACTGCCGGCAGATGTTTCCCAAGCCGGTGGTAATCGGGATGTGGGTGTTGATGGAACTGGTGGCGATGGCCACGGACCTTGCCGAATTTCTGGGCGCGGCCCTGGGATTCAATCTCCTGCTGGGGGTGCCGCTTTTTGCGGGAGCGCTTCTGACGGCGCTTGCGACATTTTTGATTCTGGGTCTCGAGCGATTCGGTTTCCGGCCGCTTGAAGCCGTGATATCCGCCATGGTCGGCGTGGTAACGCTGTGTTATGTGGTGGAGACCCTTATCGTCAAACCGGATTGGGGCAATGTTCTGTACTTTGCCGTTGTCCCGCATTTTAACGGGGCTGAAAGCGTTGTTCTGGCATCCGGCATTTTGGGCGCCACGGTCATGCCCCATGCTATTTTCCTGCATTCCGCGCTGACTCAGGGGCGCATCGTGGTCAAGGACAGCGGTCAGTTAAAGCGCCTGTATCGATTATGAGATCGTGGATGTGGTGATCGCTCTGGGCGGCGCAAGCTTTGTCAATGCCGCCATGCTGATCATGGCGGCGGCCACGTTTCATAAGACAGGGCTGACCCACATCGCCACCATCGAAGAAGCCTATCGAACCCTGGAGCCGCTGCTGGGAAAGGCGCCAGGCTGGTTTTTCGGCCTCTCGCTCCTGGTGGCCGGGCTGTCGTCGTCAACCGTGGGAACCAGCGCCGGTCAGGTCATCATGCAGGGATTTCTTGAAGCGGCATATTCCGGTCTGGGTTCGGCGACTGGTGACCATGGCCCCTTCGCTGATCGTTATCGGGATGGGCCTGGATCCCACCCACACATTGGTCATGAGCCAGGTGGTGCTCAGTTTCGGACTTCCGTTTGCCGTCATCCCGCTGGTGATGTTTACCAGCAGCAGGGATATCATGGGGGATCTGGTGAATCAGCCCCAGACGACATTTTTCGCTGGTCTGGTTGCGGCCATCATTGTCGCATTGAATTGTTATCTTCTTTTTCAAATATTCACGGCAGGGTAATGTCATGTTCAAACACATTCTGGTTCCCCTGGACGGATCGCTTCTGGCCGAGGCGGCGCTGCCGGCAGCCGCTTTTCTGTCCGGAAAATTTCAAGCAAGCGTCACCCTGGTGCATATCATCGAAAAAAACGCCCCGCGTGAAATCCATGGGCAGCCCCACCTGAGAGATGCGGCGGAAGCCGCGGCCTATCTGAAAACGATATCCCGGCAATGGTTTCCGGAAGGGCTGCGGATTGAATGCCACGTGCATGCCACCGAAGTCGACAATGTCGCGGAAAGCATCGTGCAGCATAGCGGGGAATTTGATTATGACCTGATCGTGATGTGCTCGCACGGCCGCGGCAGGGCCCTTCATCTCATCCTGGGAAGCATGGCCCAGAAAGTCATTTCCATGGGATCGATTCCCGTTCTGATCGCCCGTCCGGGTGAACATGACGAAATTCCGACATTTTCCTGCTCGGCCGTGCTGACGCCGCTCGATGGCGTTCCGGATCATGAACAGGCGTTGCCGGTTGCAAAAATTCTGGCAAAATCCTGCCAGGCAACCATATGTCTGGCGATGGTCGTTCCCCGGTTTGGAAGCCTGTCGGGTCAGATGACGGTGACAAGCCGGTTTCTGCCGGGAACGGTGTCCAAAATGCTGGAATTATCCGTTCAGAGCGCCGAAGCCTATCTCAAGTCCCTGGCCGATATGCTGATAAGCGAAGGGTTTGCCGCAAGCGCCCATGTCCGGCGCGGTGATCCGGCAGACAGCATCGTGGCCATTGCCCGGCAGCTGCAGGCGGACGTTATTGTTCTGGCCACTCACGGAAAATCGGGGATGGAGGCATTCTGGGCCGGAAGCGTGGCCCATAAAGTATGCAGCCAGTGCCGGATACCGATACTGCTGGTTCCGGTGAAAAACGCCAAATAGGATCAATGAAATCATATCCATATTCCGTCCCCTATAGCCCCGGCCGTCGTGATAGAAGGTCGCTTCGTTCAGCCTGGGTGTCTAAACATTGGAGCGGGCCATTGACAGTGCATTCTGCAAACCTTTGGATTATGACGCGAACCCATTACTTGTAAGCCGAGAAATCTACCCCTCGAGTACGTCCTCTTTCATCAAACCAGTCCATCTCGGTAACCGGGGGTGCGGTTACGTCCTCCCGGTCCTTATGCACCAGACTGATGGATTCCGTCGGACAGGTATTGATGCACAGGCCGCAGCCGATGCACCTTTCGGCAACGATGCGATATGTGTCTTCGTCTTTTAAAATTGCGTTTACCTGGCAGCGCGAATCCGCACAGGTCCCGCAGGCAATGCATGTCTCGGTATCGATCTTGGCATAATAATGGGAATTGATCACCAGTGAAGCCGGGATATCGTAATCATTGATTGCTCTGAGCACGCCGCAACAGCATTTGCAGCAGTTGCAGATATAATACTGACCGAACTGGACGTTGCCTGTCAAATGAACGAGGCCCTCTTCTTCAGACTTTTTCAACAACAGGTAAGCCTCGTCTTTTGTAATGACACGACCGACAGGATATTTGTCAAAAACGCCCGGGACAGGCGCTATCGCCAGGCACACCTGCGTTGACCTGTCACAAGGATGGCCAAGCAGCCCGCGTTCTTTCTTGCATACACATTCATTTGCCAGAAACGATTGGCCGTTTTCGATTATTGTGGATACTTTTTCATAAGACAGCGCCTCCTGATGAATTGGAATGGATTTTTCAATGGCAAGCGTTTGCATCAGCTGCGGCGTATTCGAGAAGAACTGTTTCCCGTAAATCGGGCTATACCCTTCGTTCAGTTCGGCAAACTCCTTGTCCATATGAGGAAGCTGAAACTCGTAAATGCCGAATACCCAGGGCAGCATTTTAAAGAAACGGATTTTACCCATGGCAATGCTGAAGAGCTGACCTTTTTTCCCCATCGTCATGAGTTTGTTTTCCAATCCGGCAAGCGGGCGCCCGGTTCTCTGGGCGATCTCTTCGGCTGTCTCAAACGTCAGGCGCAGGTCGCAAAAAATTTCCGCCTCTTCCGGCGTGAAGATTTTTTTCAAAATCGTGATTTCAAGTCCGTCATCGGTTGCTGGGAATCCATTCGGCAGGGTATCCAGGACCCTGACCAATTTAAAATAGATATCATCGTCCACAAAATTATTTGAAGCTGCTGTCTTGCGGACTTCGGTCCCGTTCTCATTCATCAAAAATCCCTCCATATAAAGACGCAATTTGGTGATTTCACCGTTTCATTGAAGTGCTCTTTTTAGCAGATTTGCCGGAATATAAAAGCAAAAACTTGCCGATAATATTATCCTTAAATTATAAGACAATGGTGACCGGAGAAAAGAAATGTGTTATAGGGTATTTAAAATAACACATAAGACATTTCGATGTCGATCCGCAGGAAGCATCGGGATGAACCGGCAAGGCTTTTGTGACGGCTCCCCAAATGAAAGTCCACAATAAATGTGACTTATGACTGCTCAGAATCTATCAGATAATATCCGTAAAGTGCATACCGGAGCGATTTCCGACGTCGCAGACGCCGAACAGCCGGCAATGAAAATTCCCAACCGGTATGCAATTCGGGAAACTGGTTCGGAGAAGTATATTTCCAGCATTGAGGCCCCGAATATAGCCGTTTATATTAAATCCGGTCTGTCCATTCCCGCTGCTGCAGTCGCCAAGGCCGCACCTGGGACCATTTATCTGGATGGGGTTGCTCAAAACGGTCCGCTTCTCGACCATGCCAGGCAGGTTTACAATTTCGATCACCATGAAGGCTGTGTGCGTCTGTTTACGCTTTCAACCTGTGAACAGGTTCTGCTGGTGATTAAAAAAGGGCTTGATCTGTGCAGCCGGGACTGGAAGGTTTATGCCAATGATCCCGATCTGGATACGATTCTTGCCGTTTGGCTGCTGTTGAATCATATGCGTATCCACGAACGGGAATCCATCCGTGAAAATATTCTGTTTCCCCTGGTTCGTCTCCAAGGCATCATCGATTCATTGGGGCTGGAAATGAAAATCCCTGGCTGCTTTTCCGCCTGAATATCTGAATCAGATCCAGAAAATCATCGATCATCTGCGCCGGAAAGAGCTTCAGATCAAGAAGGACGGCCTGTGGGAACAGACCGATTTTTTGGAGTATGCCGCCGCCGTTTTGTGCGAAATCGATCAAATTGTATATGAATCCCAAAAAATGGGGAAATCACTGGGGATCGAGGAACTTGCCCGCGTCAATCTTCCGGAGAGCCGGGTTGCGGTGGTGCTGCAATCCGATATGGGCATTTATGAAATCGAATCCCAGCTTAAAAAAATTTACGGCGGCAATATCGGCCTTGCGATTCTGAGAAAATCCCAGACAACATATACAGTCCGTCAGGTAGATCCCTTTTTGAAGAGACTCTGGAGGATGTTTATGAAAAACTGAATTTTATGGACCCTGCTGTCAAATATCGGAACTTGAATAATAAATGGGGAGGGTCAACCGATATCGGCGGCTCCCCGCGTGAAAGCGGCACGCGGCTGACACCGGAAGAAATCGCCAGGGCCGTCCGGGAAACTTTTATTGGACAATCCTTTTTTCAGCGCATACTCCAGTTTGCTTTCATGGCTGCATCCTGCCTGGTGATTTTCGCAGCTGCAAATTTTGCGGCGGCTTATTGGGATCCGGGCAAATGGTTTGCAGGCCCCGGCTTGGATGCGATCGTTTCCGATCCGAATTTTGGATTTGTGATCGTGATGCTGCTGATGACGACTCTCATACTGGTGGGTGTGTCCGGCCGAAGGCTATGGCAATTCGGTATGATTTCACCCATGGGGAAAAAATGGTGGGTTTTTTTGCCGGTTACGATTCTGGCCGGATTCGCCGGCGGCGCCTGGGTACCGGCCGGGTTATCCACTTTGCCGGCGGTTGCCGGTACGCGAATGCTGTTGATCTGCATTCTGTTGCCGTTCGCATCTGAATACCTTTTCAGGGGCGTTCTTCATGGTGTCCTTGCCCAACGATCCAGAATACAGAGCAGCGTCAGCGAATATTTCGTTTCCTGGCCCAATCTGGGAACTTCAATCCTGTACAGCTTTTTTATGGTTTTTTTTCCGGTATTCCAGAACGGGATAACTTCCCTGATCATCAATTTTAAATTGGGCTGGACCTGTTTTATCGCTTTTATTTTCGCGATTTCTCTGGGATTTGTCCGGGAACGCTCCCACAGTTTTTTTGCATCTTATCTGTTTCACCTGGTTTCGGTGATATTAATCGCATTTATGCCCGCAATTCTGATGTACGCGGGCCGGGTCCTTGCCGTCATATGGGGCCATTGACCCTGTTTACGTAAATGCTGCTGCCGATTCTTTATATCACCCCGGCGTCGGATTTTTTTATCCATCCGATCTTGCCTTCTGAAAAGGCGATCCGGATATAATCGTCTCTTTCTTTATCGATTTTTACCTTTGTTCCGGCGTGAAGGACAAAGAGCTCCGTTGCATCATCCGTCAGTCCGGAACGGATCGATACCTTGTCCGGCAGAATGACGGCTTCCTTGTTAAAAGCGGATTCATTATTGTTGTAAACGGCCGTCAGGGTAAAGAGGAGTGACAAGGCCAGCACTACGTGGCCCGGCGTTTGGAAACGTTTGTTTCTTCGGATCATTCTAACCGTCAAAAGTACCCAGTAAATCAGGTTGAAAATGATCGCAGCCCATTGAATCCAAGTCTGCGGTACAAGATATTTCCAGAAAAACAAAATCCGGACAAGGGGGAGTTCCTTATCCCCTTTTTCATCCTTGGTGAGGGACTGCGCGTATTCGTAGTTGAATTTAAGATCCGGATCATGGGGCAGGAGCTTCATTGCCCGTTCGTACCATAAAATAGCATTGCCGATATTCCCGTTTTTCAGATAGGCGTTTCCGGTATCATAAAAAAGCTTTCCGTTATTAATCCCTTTATCCGCAATGCTTGAAAAAGCAGCGGCTGCTTCGGCAAACCGGCCTTCTTTGTAATCCTTGATGCCGTCCAGAAATGTCCGGGCGGTTTCGCCGGCGCCGGTAATCCGGGCAGAGCAAAAAAGCATCAGGATAACCAGGAGAATGCGTTTGAATCCTTTCATCGCGATATCTTCCTTACCAGGTCACGGGTTTCCGAAAGAAGGGTTTCCCGGCTGCTCGAATCCATTTCCTGGCCGCTGAATCTGGCTGAATCAATTCCGGCGAGCAACCGGATGGCTGACTCGGCGTTCTCGTCCGAAACTCCGTTTGACTTTAAAATATTCTCGGCTTCGGCATAGGTCAGGGATTCGCCCCGGATTCCGGCCCTGGATAAGATGATGGAAATCAGAGACCGGGACAGACAGGTTAAAAACGCTTCCGCAGAAACATCGGGTTTACAGGCGTCCTTCAGTGCCTGATCCGCGCGCTGCGCCATCAGGCTGGACGGATCGTTATTTTTTGTTGTGACCGTCAGATAGGCTTTAACCCCAAGATAAAGAAGCGCCGGCGCCAGAAGAAACGCCCAGAACCAGGCCGGCGACAGGGTCTGTTGCGGTTCCAGCGCACTCATATCCTCTTTCAGGGCGAGAATATCCCGGCCAGTGAATTCCACGTTCTTTTTCAGGTGATTGCTCTCGGAGGCAGGCGGGGAATAAACATCAGCTTTGATCTTTTCATTGGATGGCTGGACAGTGATGGAAAGCGGTGCGGTCTTCCGGGTTTGATATTGGCCGCTTGACACATCAAAATAAATCAATGCGATAGGCTCCAGAGTATATTGACCCTCTTTTAACGGAACCAGCGCCGTGCGAAACACTTTTTTACCGCTGTATCCGTTCACGGCAACCTGTATGGTCTCCTGGGGGGCATCCTTGTAACTTTTGAATGCGTCCGGAATAACTATCTCCGGGGCTGCCGCATCCATAATGTTGCCGGTCCGCTGACGGTTACGGACAAGGTGGCGGATTCGCCCACGTTCAGTGAGGATTTGTCAATTTCCGATTGAACCTGAAACGTGCCCACAAGTCCGGAAAATTGCCCTTTACCCTCAAAGGGAGGCAGGGGTTTGACCGTAACGGTTACCGGTTCCGTCCGGATAACCCTGCGCTCCATTCTTCCCTGTCCGAAAAACGGATCATCCAGCATGCCGAAGGGGCTTTTTCGCGGGTTTTGACGCAGGACTAGATCACATTCCAGGATGGCCGGATCAATCGTTTTGGGGCCGGCGCCAACAGGAACCAGCAGGATGGATAGCTCGGTGACATTGTATTCACGTCCGTTCAAGACGGTTCTGTGGGTTTTCTGGCTTTTTTCGACCTCCTTTGCCGTAAAACCTGAAAATTCGGGTTTCTGAAATCGGGCATTGGCGATCTGAATCGCATGGTACAGCTCGAAAGTATAGACAATCGGCTCTCCTTCATAAGGACTTGCATTGGAGACCTTTCCCTCTGCAAATACATCTTCGCTGCCGGTTTTCACCCCTGTCTGCGGGCTGACGGTAATGACAATTTCCGTGGTTTTCAGGGTGGCGGTGTCTGTCTTCACGGTCAGGGGGGGGATCACAAGCCGCCCTTCTTTTAGTGGAATCAGCGTGTACGTATGATTCACTTCTTTGGACATCTTGCCGTTGACGATCTGAACACTGGTGCTCGTGCCGCCGGACATCATCCTGAAATCCCGAATGGGCGAAATGTCCACCGTCCCCTCTGCACCTTTAACCGTAATCGTAAGTTCAATGGATTCACCGGGACCGATGCGGGTATTATCCACAACCGCCTCGACCTCCGCGGCATGAACAGAGACATACAGGTTTAACAGGGCAATAACAATCAGAAATATCCTGCAGAACCGGTGTCCGGGTTTTAAGCCGAAAGCCTGTAGCAGAAGACTGCAGGCCGAAGAGACTTTCGTCCCCATTGCCGGTGTTTCAATATCTCGATGGTTTTTTCGGTCACACATGATTAATTCCTGAAAGCTTTCTTTCTGTCTGCCTTGGTATCCATTACCAGTCTTTCTCCACAGCGGTTTTTCCATAAGCGGGAATCATTGCTTTACCTGGCTGATCCTTCAGACGGTTCAGGATTTGATCCGATTTATTTTTTGCTTCGGCATTTTCATGATCACCGGCAGGGGCAGATGGTAAAGGGCCCTGTTCTTTCTTGCCTTCAGCTTTTGGCTGATCCGCTTCTTTTCCAGCCATATTTTTCTGATCCTCCGGGGCTTTATCGTTTTTATCAGTCATCTCTTTCCCGAAATCCGGTGAGGGCTTGTCTTTTTCGTCATTCTTTTCATCCTGCCTGGACTGCTCTCCCGGATCTTTGGGGGATTTTTCTTGCTGATCCGGGGTCTTCTCCGGCTCCTGTCCGTCTTTGGACGGATCTTTCGATTCGGAACCTTCTTTCTTATCGCCCTTATCGCTCTTGTCGCCTTGTTGCTGCGGATTTTTCTGCTCTTTATCCTGCTCCATGACCTTTTTGACAAATTCCAGATTCTGCTTTGCCTGGATATCGTCCGGATTGAGTTTCAGGGCGTCCTCATAATTTTTAACAGCGTCTTCGTATTGCTTTTTTCGAAAATCGGCATTTCCAAGATTATAATGGGCTTTTTGTTGAAGCAGTTTATTCTCGGCTTTGAGGGCTTCTTTGTAATTCTTTGCGGCTGCTTCGAAATTTCCCGTATGGTAATAGGCATTTCCGATGTTGTATAAAATATCCGCTCTGTCCGGATGTTCAAGCTGGGCATCGATAAAAAGCTTCAGCGCCTTGTCATACGCTCCCTGGTTATATGCTTCAATGCCTTCCTTCAAGGGATCAGCGGCATGAACCGGCACGCACCACAATATAAGAAACATCATCCCCAGTAAGGTCTGCATTTTTCTGACAGAAGGAATAAACAGTTCGACTGCAAGGGCAAAGATGGCAAGGGCGAGAAACCATTGAAAGCGGTCTTCCCAGATTTGTTTTTTATCCGTGGAAAGGGTGGATGCCTCCATTTTCCCGCGGATTTCATGAGTATAAATCATGTCCAGATCCATGCTGCCGGCAACGGATTGCGCGTAGGCCCCGCCCGTGAGAACGGCCATTTTTTTCAACGTTTCCGCATCGATTCGGGTCATGATGATGTTGCCGGACCTGTCTTTTTTAATTCCCCCGGTCTCTGTGGGAATGGGAACACCTTCATCGCTTCCCACACCGATGCAAAACAGCTTTATGCCGTCCTTGCGGGCGTTTTCCGCAGCCTCTACAGGATCGATCTTGCCGGTGTTCTCCCCGTCTGTTATCAGAATGATGGCTTTCTGGGAAGTTGTTTTCAGGTCAAAGGCGGAAAGGCATACCGTGATTGCACCGGAAATGTCCGTGCCGCCGACCGGCATGGAATCGGGTGTCAGTGAATTCAAAAAAATATGGAAAGCCTCATAATCCAATGTCAGCGGACACTGGAGGAATGCGGTTCCGGCAAAGGCGACCAGACCGATTCTGTCACCCTTCAACATACCCAGCAGATCGTAAATCTCCCGCTTGGCCCGGTCGAGTCGGGTGGGTTGAATGTCCGTAGCAAGCATGCTTCGGGAAAGATCGATGGCAATGATGATATCGACGCCTTTTTGCTCGATGGTCTGCCATTTGTAACCGTACTGGGGGCCGGACAGTGCGATGCAGAGAAACAAGAGAGAGCATAAGGCAAGCCAGACCTTGGTCCATCGGCGCCCGGAGCCTGCGTCCGGAGCAATGACGCCGAGGCTCCGGGCTGAGGCAAACCGGGACAGAATGCGTTGACGGGTCTTCATCCCGTAGACAACGACCAGAAATAAAACCGGGATTGCCCAGATGAGAAACAACATTTCAATTTGATTGAATTTCATGGTACACGCATAAATCGGGTATGGGTCAAAACAATCCATGTCCCCAGAAGGATAAAGGCAGGGATTAAAAAATACCGGTAAAGCTCGTTGTATTCCGCAAAAGTCTTGATCTTTACTTCGGTTTTTTCCAGAGTATCGATGGTGTTGTATATCTGCTGCAGTCCTTCTGTATTTTCCGCCTTGAAATACATGCCTCCGGTTTTCGTCGCAATTTCTTTAAGCGTGTCTTCATCAATATCCACCTGCTGATGGATATATCGTTCTCCGAAAACAGGGTCCTTTATCAAAAACGGCACCAGGCCGCGGGTCCCCACGCCCACGGTATAGATTTTAATTCCTTTTTGGGCAGCCAGTTCAGTTGCAATCAGCGGGGACAGCTCGCCGGAATTGCTTTGCCCGTCTGTCAGCAGAATAATGACATTGGATTTGCTTTTAACATCCTCCAGCCGTTTCAGGGAAATACCGATGGCATCTCCGATTGCCGTGTTCGGGCCGGCAGCGCCAATTTGAAGCCGCTCCAGAATGGTTGCAATGGTGTTGTAGTCCCGGGTGAGGGGCAACTGGGTATAGGCATGGGACCCGAACACCACCATGGCGATCCGGTCGCCGTTTCGTTTGGATATAAAGTCCTGAACCACGTTTTTAACGGCTTCCAGACGGTTGACGATTTTTCCTTTATGCTTGAAATCTAAAGCTGCCATGCTTTCGGAAAGATCCACAGCAAGAATGATATTGATGCCCTCTGTTAAAACATTGACCTGTCTGGTGCCCCACTGGGGTCTTGCCATGCCCAGAATCATCAGGCACAGGGCCGTATATTTCACTACGGGCAGGAGCCTTGCGATCCGCAGCATGCCGGATGGTTGAATGTCCCGGATCGGCATCAGGGATGGCAGGTTTAAAACCGGACGCATCTGCCGGCGTTTCCGGAAATAGATTGCCGCCGGAATCAGGAGCGTCAGTAACAAGAAGTAGGGGGATGCAAATAGAAACATTTTAGCCTTCAGCCTGCGTTTCAGCAGTCTGCTCAACAAATTTTCTGATAAAATACAGGTGCTCCCGCATTTTGCTCACAGCAGCCGGAGCCCCGGCGAATTTGACCGGATCGGTTGAGCGGATCAGTGCTTTCAACGCCTGCTGCATTTCTTTGCTGATGCCCAGAAGGTCAATCTTCGGCAGCAGTTCCTCTGTGGTCATTTCCAGGGCGTTGATGCGGAAACGGGCTTCAATATAGGTTCTCAGGATGTTGGAAAGGCAGAAATAAAACGCTTTGCCATCCATGTTTTCCACATCAGCTAACGCATCCAGGGATCCAAGCGCCGCTTCATGGGGGAGAACCGGAGTTTCCACCGAAGACAGTTTGCGAGTCCGACTTTTTTTAAAATAATATATGATGGCTCCGATAACGGCCAGAATTAGGACAGCACCCAGTATATAATATATCCAAGACCAGTCGGCCGCCAATACTTCCAGGGGCTTGATATCGTGGATATCGGTCATCGGAACAGGGTCGTTTGTCGCAGGCATTACCGTTTCCTTTTCTCCCGGATTCGAAAATAGCGATTCAGTGCATCCACCACAGAACCTGCGGTATGGATTTCAATACAGTCCGTATCGGCAGTTTTCAGGGATTGCAGGGTATGGGTGTAATCTCGGGTCTTTTGTTCATGGTAACTGCGGCGGGTGGATGCGTCCGATGCGTCAAGAATAAGCAGTTGACCGGTCTCTGAATCCCGAACCGTCAGAATTCCCGCTTCCGGTAGATGGAACTCTCCGGGGTCCGAAAGCATCACGGCAATCAGTTCATGCTTTCGGGATATGGATTTCATCCGGTGAATATAGGAAGGAGGCGGCTCCTGTGAAATAAAATCGGATATGAGAAAGGAAATCGTTCGTTTACGGGATACCCGCCCCAGAAACGCTACTGCCTCACGTATGTCTGTTCCATTGTGTGCCGGTTCAAAGGCGAACAGCTCTTTTATTACCCGCCAGACATGTGCCGAGCCTTTCTTCGGGGGAATGTATTTTTCCACCCGGTCCGTAAACAGAATGGCCCCGACCTTGTCATTGTTCCGGATGGCGTTAAAGGCCAGGATCGAAGCAATTTCCGCTGCGGTTTCCTTTTTAAGGTTATCGGTGGTTCCAAAGCCTTCCGAGCCGCTCATGTCCACAAGAAGCATGACTACAAGTTCCCGCTCTTCTCGGTACAGCTTGACATAAGGTCTTCCCATGCGGGCTGAGACTTTCCAGTCGATGCTTTTAACATCATCGCCCGGTGAATATTCACGTACTTCTTCAAACTCGATTCCCGAGCCGCGGAATACGGATCGATACTGGCCGGCCATCATCGTGTTGACCATGCGGGCGCTTCGGATGTGTACTTTTTTGATTTTTTTTATGATTTCAGGTGAAAGCATCTGTTGTTCCCATCACGGTACTTCGACCGAATCAAACACCTGACCGATAATATTGTCGGTGGTGATGTCCTCTGCTTCCGCCTCATAGGTCAGAATAATACGATGGCGCAAGATGCTGGGTGCAACGGTCTTGATGTCCTGGGGGGTAACATAGGCCCTTCCCTGAAGAAAAGCAAAGGCTCTGGCCGCAAGGCTAAGAAAGATGGTTGCCCGGGGAGAGGCGCCGAACTGGATATAATCTGAAATATCCATGTTGTATTCCCTGGGCTTACGGGTGGCAAAAACGATGTTGACAATGTAGTCTTTCAGCTTTTCATCCATATAAACCGATCGGATCAACGCCACAATATCGTTCAGCTGGGATGGATCGATCACCGGACGGACTTCAGGAAGGGTTTCAAATCCGATCCGGTGCATGATTTCTTTTTCTTCGGTTTTGCTGGGGTAATCGATAACCAGTTTGAACATGAAACGATCGACCTGGGCCTCGGGAAGAGGGTAGGTGCCTTCCTGCTCGATGGGATTTTGAGTCGCCAGGACCAGAAAGGGATCGGAAAGCGTAAACGTGTGTTCGCCGATCGTAACCTGTCTTTCCTGCATGGCTTCAAGAAGAGCCGACTGAACCTTGGATGGAGCCCGGTTGATTTCATCGGCAAGAATAATGTTGTGGAAGAGAGGCCCTTTTTTAATGGTGAAATCTCCGGTTCCCGGCCGGTAAATCTCCGTTCCGATCAGGTCTGCCGGCAGAAGATCCGGGGTAAACTGAATGCGCTTGAATTCCGCCCGGACTGTTGCAGCCAGCGCCTTGACCGCGCTGGTTTTGGCCAGTCCCGGAACACCTTCGATGAGAATGTGTCCTTTGGTGAACAGCCCCATCAGCAGCCCGTCAATCAGATCGCGCTGCCCGACAAGAACCTTGTTGATTTCAGTTCGCATGCTGTTGATCACATGGTGCGTTGTTTCTATTTTTTCTTTTAATTCTTCAATGATCACGTTTCCTCCCACAAACATCATAATGGACAGATTCAGGGCAACTGCATTAAATGGATCGAATGCGGTCTGATACAGGTTGTCTGAAAATGTGATTGGCTTCGACTGTTTATCTGCATTTAATGTAATTGTTTAAACATGATCTTGAAAAATAGTCATGGAAAATTCATTTTCAAGACCAGGTCACCGGATACATTCTACATCCCCCTCAAGTAAAACTCAGGAGATTGATGCAGTGACGCCATCCCTGCTTGAACACCGACAGCAACAGGCGCCTCCTGTTGTGTCTGTCTTTGACAGCATGCATATGTATTCAGTTTCCGTAGGAACACGGATCGTTTTACATGCGTTGTTTTGAATTGACAAAAAACTGTAAGTTGTGACATAGGGAGCATTTTTTAAATGTCAAAAGAGGAGGAATAATTGAACAAACTGATATTATTCGTTGCTCCCTTGCTGGTCATCACCATTTTATCGTCAGTGCATGGAGAGGATTTGGACCTGGCCAACATTAATGCCAAGGCCGGCCCTGGCAAGTTGCATCCATCGCGCTTTATGTTGAGTGTTTGAGGGGGTGTGAGAGAACCATGCAGATTATAATTGTTTATCTGCTGGCCTGGATAGGCCTTGCAATTGTGGCAATTCTAAACGGCGCACTGCGGGTTAAGGGATATTCCTCTTACATGAGCGAACTGGCTGCTCATCAGTTATCAACCGTGATCGGGCTTGGGTTTTTCGGGATATATTTCTGGTTTCTGACAGGCGCCTATCGTCTGGAATCATCCGGACAGGCCCTGGGAATAGGGACCATGTGGATCGTATTGACAGTTTTATTTGAATTCGGTTTCGGTCATTTTGTAATGGGGCATCCGTGGCGTAAACTTTTTGCGGATTACAATATATTTCGAGGCAGGCTGTGGTCCCTGGTTCTGCTCTGGACGTTTATCGGACCGTATGTTTGTTTTAAGATCAGGCTCGCAAAATAAAAAGGGATTCGTTTTGAACCCCTTTTTTATAACAGGTTTTCAGGTCATTGCGTTATTCAATCTTGATCTGGATTTGTTTCGGCTTTTGTTCTTCAGGCTTGGGAATTTCAATTTCAAGGACCCCGTCTTTAAACGCGGCCTTGATGTTGTCCGGGTTTATGGTTGAAGGTAGCGTAAATGCCCGGTAAAACGATCCGAAACTTCTTTCCTTCCTGAAATATTTGTCTTCATTCACTTCCTTGACTTCGACCCGTTCCCCTTTCAGGGTCAGAACATTGTCCTTGACTTCAATGTTAACATCATCTTTTGTAACACCGGGAAGTTCGGCATGGATGACAATCGAATCCGCCTTGTCGTAGATATCCACGACAGGCTTCCATGCGCTCAAGGCAAAATCTTCATCCGCTCCCGAACGGGGGAATGCATCATTAAACAATCGATTGATGCTATCCTGTAAACTGGCTACAGCTCCATAAGGTTGCCATCTGACAAGTGCCATAATTCCACCTCCTATGATAGATGAGTTTATGATGCCAACTGCATTCGCACTGGCCGGACTTTTATTTAACCGCATAAAATCAACTGCTTAATTCCGAGTCTATAATAATCATATTTTATTTGCTGTCAAGTAAGCCAAAAAAAGTTCGAATGTAACTTGCAGTCTGGTCTAATCAGATGGCGGAACACACGCATTCAGATGTGACAGTTCAGTTCGATTGCAACAAAAGTTGCAGCCGGTCCCATGACTGCGTCCTGCGATTTGAAGTCCTGGTGGTGATGTTTTTGATTAAATAATCATTCCCAAAAAAATGAGGGTGTAAAGGGATGTGGCAAAACCAATGGCGGATAATATATGGGGTTTCATTTTTAATGCCTCCTGTCCTGGTGTTATCGATATGTGCGGGTTTTTCACGAAGACAAAGTTGTTTTGTCGACTTTCGAGAAAGTATATATTAAGACTTAACATGATGTCAATTTTAAATTAATATTTTATTAATATTTTTTTATTGGCTTTTCGATGATAAGTTGATAAAAATCAGATATGGAATCTCCAATTAAACTTTATGAGTATTTCTGGCAGGCCCTTAACGATTTTGCTTCATCAAAGGGCTATGGTGTTCAGCGACAATATTGCCGTGCAGGCCGGTGTGACGGAAGCATTCATCAGTCAGATCATGGCCGGTACAAACAAGGCCTCAGTCCGAACACAAGCCGCCATTGCCAGGGCCTGCGGTTTTGCCTCCCTTGAAGACATGCTTCAGGCAGGTAAATCCAACCCGAAAAATGCTGCTGGGCCTGAGATTGAACAAAATCTGATCGTTCGGGTCAATTCCCTATCCGAAAAAGAAATCCTGACTGGCAATATTCACGAGTATCGGGGTATTCCCCTGTATGCATCCGGCAAACTGTCAGCAGGCGCCAATGGTTTGGCGTTTGATCCGTATGAACCGCCGGATTCGATGATCGTCATTTATAAACCGGAAATCCAGGGAAGCGCCAGGCACAATCTGTCCGCGTTGAAGGTCGGCGGAGACTCCATGGCGCCAACCATTCCCAAGGGCGCCGTCGTTGTCGTGGATCTGTCCGACAGGGAACAAGTGGATGGCAGGATTTTTGTTGTGAATGTTCCGGACGGCGGGATCGATATGGCGGCTGTTAAAAGAGTCCGGCGTTGGGAAAAAGGTAAGGGGTTTGTACTTATCAGCGACAATGCCGGCTATCCGCCTGACATTTCCCTTTTAGACTGGCATCGGCTCTGTGTCGGCAGGGTCGTATGGATGAGCAAGGATGTGAGACAGGCATAAATCAATATTCCGGTTGTTTCTTCTTGACACCGGGGTGAATTTTACTTAATTGTCCATCAAATGATGGAAACATATATTGGGATAGTTTCGATGGATAAAATACGTGCGGGAAAGGGAAGTGGTCATGGCAACGCGTCTTGAAAAAGCGCGGCAGGACCCGGCTTCCATGAAAGCCAGGATCCTGACGTCAGCCCGGAAAAATTTCGGAGAATTTGGATATGGGGCAACCACCACACGGATGATTGCCAAGGATGTGGGAATTGATATTTCCACGCTGTATTATCACTGGGGTGAAAAGCAGGATCTTTATGAAGCGGTCATCATGGATATAACCGATGAAATCCGGTTGCAATTTCAGGAGATCGAGCGAAAAGTCAAAGGCAAATCCGTCTCGATTCGCCTTGAGATCGCCATTGATGTCATGTGTGATTATCTCTTTGCCCACCCGGAGGTTTCGAACTTGATTCTGCTCGGTTATTTCAACAAGGACAGTCGCGGCGTGACCCTTCACGTCAAGATGGCGGAATATGTATCGATCATCGCTGTGGTCATGGGTCTGGCGGAAAATAAACGGTACATCTCCGTTCATGCAAAAGCCAGGATTCTGGCTGTATGGAATTCCGTGCTGAATTTCATTTCCGGAGAAAATTTTTTCCGCCCCATGCTGGAAGTCGAGCGCGATCAGTATCTGGCGGTGGTCAAGGAAACCCTGAAGTTCATTCTTGTTCCGGCATTTTCCAGATAGCCATTCAATAATGCGCCTGTTATGCAATGTAACTTTAATCTGATTCCCTGTTTGGGAAAACAGGGGAGAATCCGATTCATGATAAAGGTGATAACACTAACATCACATAAAGGAGGGAAAAATGGCGTTGAATCTGGAGGCATTGGGAAAACCCATTGGCCCTGTCAGCAAGGATTATACCTGGAAGGATGTGGTTTTGTACGCCCTCGGGGTTGGATCGGGCGCTTCGGAACTCGAGTACTGTTATGAAAAGCAGCTGAAAGTATTGCCAAGTTTTTCCATTGCGGCCATTTTTGATTTTCTGGCCCATATCGGGGCAACCTCCAATGTTAATCTGGCAGGAATTCTTCATGGGGAGCAGCGCCTGATCTTTCACCATCCCATTCCCTCCGAAGGAACGCTGAGCACCCGGGGAAAAATCACCCATTATTATGACAAAGGCGTTAAAAGAGGTGCCTTGGTAGTTGCGGAAAGCGACACGTACCATACGAATGGTCAGAAACTGTTTACCAGCATCATTACCATTTACTCAAGGCTCGATGGCGGATTCGGGGGTGAAAACGCGCCAAAGAATAAAGTCGTATTTCCCGACCGGGCTCCGGACTGTGTTGTTGATGCCCATCCCTCTGAAAGCCAGCCCCTGATTTACCGTCTTTCCGGCGACATTTTCGATCTGCATGTGAATCCGGATTTTGCGAAAATGGCCGGGTTCGAAAAACCCATCATGCACGGGCTCTGCACCCACGGGTACGCGTGTCGAGCCCTGATACAAAGTCTGGTTCCGGAAGCGCCCGAAAAAGTCCGTCGGATGGACTGCCGGTTTTCCAAGGCGCTCTATCCCGGGGTTCCCATTCAGACCCTGATCTGGAAGACCGACAAGGGAAAGGCCGTGTGGCGAACTTTGAATGCGCGGACCGGCGCGGTGGTCATAGATAACGGGGTGTTTGAATATGGCGACGTGCCCGAGGAAAAGATCCGCTTTGACGGACGGGTTGCGGTCATTACCGGTTCAGGGGCAGGACTGGGCAGGGTGTATGCGCTGGAGCTGGCCAGGCGCGGTGCAAAAGTGGTGGTCAATGACCTGGGCAGTGCACGGGACGGCTCGGGCAAGGGCTCTTCCGCTCCGGCGGATCAGGTGGTTCTTGAAATCCAGGCAATTGGCGCAGAAGCTGTCGCCAGCTATGATAATGTGGCCACGCCGGAAGGTGGCCGGGGGATCATTCAAACCGCACTGGATACCTTTGGAACCGTGGACATCCTGATCAATAACGCCGGTATTCTGCGGGACAAGAGCATTCTTAAAATGGAGCCGGAAAACTGGCAGGCTGTCATGGATGTGCATTTGAACGGGGCGTATAACGTTTCCCGGCCAGCATTTGAGGTAATGAAGGGAAAAGGCTATGGCCGTATCCTGATGACCACATCCGCCGCAGGCCTCTACGGCAATTTCGGCCAGACCAATTACGCTGCGGCCAAAATGGGTCTGGTAGGCCTGATGAATACCCTGAAGCTGGAAGGCGAAAAATACAATATCAAGGTCAATACCATTGCGCCGCTGGCTGCCTCGCGGCTCACCGAAGACGTGACCCCGCCTGAGCTGTTTCAGAAAATGAAACCCGAATTCGTGGCCCCGATGGCCCTGTATCTTTGTTCGGAAACATGCCCGGTCAGCGGGAACATATACAATGCCGGCATGGGGTTTTTCAACCGGGCAGCCGTGGTGACCGGGCCCGGACTGACCCTGGGAGCCGCCAAAACCTTTCCGACCCTGGAAGATATCATCGCCAACATCGAGGCAATATCCACACTTGAAGGGGGGAAGGAATACCGGCAGCTCAGCGACCAGGTCGGGGATGCCTGCTCGACACTGCAGGCCCCGCAGAAATCCATTTCACCCAAATCCGCTCAAAAAGCGGCTGCCAAAGGGTTTGAAACCGCTGCAGCCGTTTTTGAAGCCATGCCGGCGTCCTTCAAACCCGATGCGGCATCCGGCGTGAACGTGGTGTTCCAATATATCATATCCGGGGCAAATGGCGGGGAGTGGTCCTGCGACATCCGGAATCAGACCTGTACGGTTGCCTCGGGAAGGCACGATACGCCGACCTGCACCCTGAAAATTGCCGATGCGGATTTTCTGGATATGATGAACGGCAGACTCAAACCCATGCTGGCCTATACATCCGGCAAACTCAAGATCGAAGGTGATATCATGAAATCACAGTTGATCGAAAAACTCTTTGCGATGAGATAACAGGAGAATTCCTGACAATGCGAACAGGGGGAAATATGATCGGTATCACATCTTACGGTGCTTATATTCCGCGTCTTCGGCTGGATCGCATGGCTATTTATCAGGCCATGGGCTGGTTTGCGCCGGCCATTGCCATGGTGGCCCAAGGAGAGCGCTCCATGTGCAACTGGGACGAAGACGCCGTCACCATGGCGGTGGAGGCTTGCCGGGACTGCCTGAAAGGACGGGACAAACAAGCACTGGATGCTGTTTATCTTGCGTCCACAACGTTGCCTTTCAGCGACCGGCAGAATGCCGGCATCGTGGCAGCGGCACTGAACCTTCCCAAGAACATCATGACCCTTGATATGACAGCCTCGCTAAAAACCGGAACCAGCGCGCTGATTACCGCACTGGAAGCGGTCCGGGGCGGCGGTAAACATCATATTCTGGTTGCAGCCTCGGATCGACGGGAAACCCGGGCCGCCTATTTTTATGAAATGTGGTTCGGGGACGGGGCCGCGGCCCTTGCTGTCGGCGATACGGATGTCATTGCCGAGTTCAAAGGCTCATTTTCCGTGTCCTGCGATTTTGTGGATCATTACCGGGGTGCCGGCCATGCCGTCGATTACGTATGGGAAGAACGCTGGGCCAGAGAGGAAGGCTATTCCAAAATCATTCCTGAAGCTGTCAACGGTCTGATGCAGCAGCTTGGCATCACCATTTCAGATGTGGACCGGCTTGTCTTTCCCTGCTTCTTCAAAGCCGAGCACCGCAACATCGCCAACATCCTGGGCGCATCATCGGATAAGCTATGCGATACCCTTCATGAGGTCTGCGGGGAGACCGGCGCAGCGCACAGCCTGCTCATGCTGACAGCTGCGCTTGAAACCGCCAAACCCGGGGACCGTATTCTGGCAGCCGGATTCGGGCAAGGGTGCGATGCTTTGTATTTTGTGGTGACAGAGAACATTACACGGCTTTCTCAAAGAAGCGGCGTCACAGGCAGCCTCGCCAACAAAAAAACCATCGAGAATTACCCGAAATATTTAAAGTTCAGAAATCTGATTCAAACGGAAACGGGAATTCGGGCTGAAGCCCCGAGCCAGACTGCCATGACTGCGCTGTGGCGGAAAAACGCGATGATACTCGGGCTTGTGGGCGGAAAATGCCAGGCATGCGGCACCCCGCAGTTTCCGAAAATGGATATCTGCGTCAATCCGGCCTGCAATGCCTCCCATACGCAGGAAGATTATGAATTCTCTGAACTTCCTGCCATTGTTAAAACCTTTACCAGTGACCTGCTTGCAGTATCCGTTGATCCGCCCGCCAAATACGGCATGATCCAGTTCGAAGCCGGCGGCAGATTCATGGCCGATTTTACGGACTGCGACATGGAGGAACTTGCTGTCGGCCTTCCCATGAAAATGATGTTTCGAAAGCGCGGAGAAGACAGGACCCGGGGGTTTGTCAATTATTTCTGGAAGGCTGTTCCGATTCCAGGGGCCAGAGAGGCCATGAACCGCGTCAACTTCAAGGGTAGAGTGGCCATCATTACCGGGGCAGGTGCTGGTCTGGGAAGGGCCTATGCGCTGGAGCTTGCCCGGCGGGGCGCAAAACTGGTGATCAATGATTTTGGCGGCTCCCGGGATGGCTCCGGCACCGGTGCATCTACGCCGGCGGACCAGGTGGTTGCTGAAATCAAGTCCCTGGGCGCGGAAGCTGTGGCCAACTACGACAATGTTGCCACCCCGGATGGCGGCAAGAGAATTGTGCAAACTGCGCTGGACGCATTTGGACGCGTGGATATTCTCATCAACAACGCCGGGATTCTGCGGGACAAGAGCTTTGCACGGATGGAGCCTGACAACTGGAATGCGGTTCTGGCCGTTCACCTGAACGGCGCGTATCATGTGACCCGCCCGGCATTCCAGGCTATGAAGGATAGTGGTTACGGCCGGATTCTGATGACCACGTCCGCTGCCGGCCTTTACGGCAATTTCGGCCAGACCAATTATTCCGCGGCCAAACTGGCCCTGGTTGGATTCATGAACGCGTTAAAACAGGAAGGTGTAAAATACAACATCCGGGTCAATACCATTGCTCCTATTGCAGCCTCTCGCCTGACAGCGGACGTGATGCCGCCTGAACTCTTCGAACGCTCACAGCCGGAGCTGGTGGTGCCGATGGCGCTATATCTGTGCAGTGAGATCTGCGAAGAAACCGGAGCCATCTATAATGCCGGCATGGGGTATTACAGCCGGGCGGCTATTTTGACCGGATCGGGTATGTATCTGGCGGACGGTGACAATCCCCCGACCCCGGAACAGATTCACCGGAACTGGGATGCCATTAACGATCTGACCGGGGCTGGGGAAACTTCCAATTTGACGGAAGCGTTGATGGCCATGATGAATCCGTGACTGGCTGTTCATAAGAATTTCATGCCTGAGCAGAAAGTACATCCGGAAAAAATAATCGGATTTCGAATTTATAGTAAAACGGCTTCCTTTCAGGCACATATTACAGAGGAGAATGTCTTCCTATGGCTACTGGAATCAAAGATAAAGTCGCAATCATCGGGATGGGATGCACCCGTTTCGGGGAACGATGGGACAAGGGCGCTGAAGAACTGATGGTGGAGGCCTTTGAAGAGTGCCTGATCGATGCCGGAATTGAAAAAAAGCAGATCGAGGCTGCCTGGTTTGGAACCTGCATGGAGGAAGTCAGTGTGGGAAAAAGTGCGATACCGCTTTCAACAACGCTCAGGCTTCCATTTATTCCGGTAACGCGCGTGGAAAATTACTGTGCAACCGGAACCGAAGCCTTTCGGGGCGCCTGCTATGCGGTGGCTTCCGGAGCATATGACATCTGCCTGGCTCTGGGAGTTGAAAAACTGAAAGACACGGGATACGGCGGACTTCCCAATTTCGGATCCAATGCCGGAACCCTGACCTGGCAGTGGTGGCCGAATTTGACGGCACCTGGATCTTTTGCCCAGTTGCAAGTGCCTATGCCGCCAAATACCGGATCACGGACAAGGATCTGAAGCGGGCCATGGCCCATGTATCTGTCAAGAGCCATGCCAATGGCGCCTTGAATCCCAAGGCCCATTTGCGAAAACCGGTTACCGAAGCCCAGGTGATGAATTCACCCATCATCGCCCACCCACTTGGGCTTTTCGACTGTTGCGGGGTTAGCGACGGATCGGCCTGCGCCATCGTCACCACGCCGGAAATAGCAAAGAAGTTGGGTAAAAAAGATTTTGTTTCGGTAAAATCCATTCAACTGGCACTCAGCAGCGGCGAGGAGGTCGGATTCAATGAATGGGATGGAGATCATTTCGCCACCACCACCCGGTGCAGCATCAAGGCGTATCAGGAAGCCGGCATTCGAAACCCGCGAGAGGAGATCAGCATGATGGAAGTTCATGACTGCTTTTCAATTACCGAGTTGGTGACCATGGAGGATCTGCACATTTCGGAAAGGGGCCACGCGGTTTCTGACATTATGGACGGATTTTATGACAGGGACGGAAAAGTACCCTGCCAGGTGGATGGCGGATTGAAATGTTTCGGGCACCCCATCGGTGCTTCCGGAATTCGCATGCTCTATGAAATGTATCTTCAGCTCCATGGCCGGGCGGATAAGCGACAGCTTGAAAATCCCCGCGTTGGCCTTACCCACAACCTGGGCGGGTTTCCGTTCCAGAATGTGTGCAGCATCTCCATCATCGGCAAATACGAAAAATAAGGGATAAGGAGAGTGTGCCGTGGAAATTTTAACGTATACGGACGCCCATAACGATTTTCGTCGGCGGCTGCGGGCTTTTCTGGAAATCGAGGTCATTCCGTTCGTGGATCAGTGGGAAAAAGATAAAATCATCCCCAAAGACATCTGGCAAAAAACCGGAAAGGCCGGCTTTTTATGCCCAGGTGTCTCTCCGGATTACGGGGGACTTGGCGGCGATTTCCGGTATTCCGTCATCGTTGCAGAGGAACTGGCCGGAACCTGCCATACGGGGCTTGCCGCCGGCCTTCACAGTGATGTGGTGGTGCCGTATATTGAATCCTACGGATCCGAAGAAATCCGGAAAAAATATCTGCCGGGCTGTGTTTCGGGAGAAATCGTTACGGCCATTGCTATGACCGAACCCGGAGCAGGCAGTGATCTGGCCGGCATGGCTACAATTGCCGAGGAAGTCGGGGACGACGTCATCTTGAATGGTTCGAAAACTTTTATCTCCAACGGGGTTCATGCGGATCTCGTGGTTCTGGCCGCAAGAGATCCGGCTATAGAAAATCCCTATCAGGCCATATCCCTTTATCTGCTGGAAACCGGAACTCCGGGTTTCAAGCGGGGCAGGCAACTTGAAAAAATGGGTTGGTGGAGTCAGGATACGGCCGAGCTGTTTTTTACCAATTGCCGCATACCCCGGAAAAACCGTCTGGGGGAAAAAGGCATGGGCTTTCTCATGCTTATGGATAAACTTCAGCAGGAGCGCCTGACCTGCGCTGTTGGCGCTGTTGCAGCAGCGGAAATGATTCTGAAATGGATTACGGCGTATTGCAAAAACACCCGCGTCTTCGGAAAACCCCTGTCCAAGTTTCAGGCAACCCAGTTCAGCCTGGTTGAAATGGCGACAGAGGTGAAAATCGGCAGGACCTTTGTAGACAAGCTGGTTATGGAGCATATCGCGCGTGAAACACGTGGTGGTGGAAACATCCATGGCCAAATACTGGACCACGGACATGGTGAGCCGGATCGCGGACAGAAGCCTGGATATTATGGGAAATGATGGTATGCTGGAAAAATTTCCAATGGCCAGGGCCTGGCGGGATGTGCGGGTCATGTCCATATTTGCCGGAACCAATGAAATCATGAAAGGCATTGCCGCCAAATTCATGGGACTGTGAAACAGTGAGGATTTTTCATGTATAGAACGCTTTTTAGCCCGATTCGCATCAATACCGTTGAAATCAAGAACCGGATCGCCTATCCGGCCCTGGGACTGCTTTACTCATACGACAGCAAACTGAATGACCGTTACTACGCCTATTTTGCGGAAAGGGCAAAAGGCGGCGCCGGGCTGGTGACGGTGGGGCCGGTCGGGATCGATTTTCTGGGCTCCGGGCTTCTGGCCTTGTCCCTGGCCGGCGATGAGGCGATTCCCTCTTTTCAGAAACTCTCCGGGATCATTCATGACGGGGGTGCAAAAGCCTGGGTTCAGCTTTTTCATGCAGGAGCCTATTCCCATCCCATTCTGATAGACGGCAAAGAACCTATTGCCCCGTCCGCGGTGTTTTCAAAATATTCCCGCGTGACGCCTCGGGAGATGTCTCTTGAAGATATTCAAGAGGTGCAATCCTGTTTTGTCCGGGCTGCGCTTCGCGCCAAAGCCGCCGGATTTGACGGGGTTGAAATCATTGCCTCTGCCGGCTATCTGGTCTCCCAGTTTTTATCGCCGCTTCGGAATCTGCGGACCGATGATTACGGCGGCAGTTTTGAAAACCGGGTCCGGTTTCCCCGTGAGGTGATTGAAAAGATGCGAACAGCTCTGGGAAAAAACTATCCCATAACGATTCGCATGGCCGGCAATGATTTTGTTCCCGGCAGCACCAGCGATACGGAAACACCGGAAATAGCCAGAATTTATGAAAGGGCTGGGGTGGATGCCATCAATATCACCGGCGGATGGCATGAGTCCCGGGTGCCGCAGCTTCCCATGGAGCTTCCCCGCTCTGCGTATGCATACCTGGCCCTCAACATCAAACGGGCCGTGTCTGTTCCGGTTATGGCATCCAACCGGATATCGGATCCGGCAACCGCAGAAAAGATTCTGACCGACGGCTTTGCTGACATGGTCAACCTGGGCCGGGTTCTGATCGCAGATCCCGAGTGGCCGTTAAAAGCTTTTGAAGGCAGGGCCGATGAAATCCGTCCCTGCGTGGCCTGCTCTCAGGGCTGCACGGATCAGGTGTTCAGCGGTCAGCCTGTCTTCTGCATCGGAAATCCGCGCGCCGGGTTCGAAACCGAGCGAATCATACAAAAAACCGGCGCAACAAAACACGTGATGATCGTAGGCGCCGGTCCGGCCGGTCTGGAAGCGGCTATTACCGCAACCCAGGCTGGTCACCGTGTCGAACTATACGAAAAAAGCCCGGATATCGGCGGCCAGCTCTGGATGGCCGGTGCTCCGCCGCACAAGCGTGAGATTTTGGAATATGTCAGGTATTATTGGGCCATGGTCCGAAAGCTTCAGATACCGCTTTATTCTGAACACAGCTGTCGATTTGGAAATGATTCAAAGAAAAAAACCAGAATTTGTTTTGATCGCCGAAGGCGCTGAACCCCTGATTCCGCCGATCCAGGGTGCAGACCGATCCGGGCCTGTTCAATGCCTGGGAAGTGCTTCGGGATAATCCCCTTCTGGGAAAACGGGTGGCGATCATCGGCGGCGGCGCCGTCGGGCTTGAAACCGCGCTGTTTGTAGCTGCCAAGGGAACCATCACGCCGGAAATCCTGCACTTTCTATTTACCTACGAGGCGGAAAGCATCGAGCGGCTGAGGGAACTGATGTTTCAGGGGGCTTCCCGGGTGACGGTGTTTGAAATGCTGCCCAAGGCTGGAAAAGATGTCGGTAAATCCACAAAATGGATTCTGACCGATAATCTCAAGCGCTATGGGGTCAAAGTGAATACCGGTACAAAAGTGATTTCCATTCGAGGCGGAACCCTCTCCTGTGAAAAAGACGGCGAATCCTTTCAGGAAGTTTTTGATTCGGTGATTCTGGCTTCGGGTTCACGCCCGGTTCAGCAACTTTCCAGCGACATCGCATCTACTGAAAATCCCTTATACGGTCATCGGCGATTGCATCAAGCCAGGGAAGATAAACGACGCCATCCACGCCGGGTTTCTGGCTGCAGTGGGGATTGGCTGATGAGACGAAATGATAATTTCCCTGTCGAATTCTTGCTGTTTTCTGCCACTGTTGCCAGATATTTCTTGATAAATTGAACAATTTTTATTTTATAGTGATATAATAAGCACTGGGTAAGTTCAATTTCATTCAAGTGTTTGGAGAAGGGTTCATGTCAAACATTCTGGTAACGACAATGGGTTTGTCTTGGCATCACCTGCCGCAGGTTCTGGGAATAACCAACCCATACGTCGTGGATCTATTTCGTTTTCAGCCATCAAATGTTCGGATTTCTCGAATCAGGGAAGAATTCGATCTGCAGCCGGTGGATGAAATCTGGGTTGTGACCACACAGGGCAAGATTGATCTGCAGCTGGCTGTCCTTCAGAAATGGCATGCCCTTTTGGAACCTTCCAGTTTGATCTTGGCAGATATTAAGGAATGGGCCGGCCTGATTGATAACTCATTCTGGCCGGTGTCTGAAGATTTTTCAGGTATCCGGAACGGATGATCTGATAGTTGAAACCGAATGCCGCATGATGAAAGAGGCAATGCTTCGGATTGTGCTGCATGCCGCCGAATATGCCGCCGGTGGACAGCTGCTGCTGGCTTTCGCAGGGGGATCTAAATCCATGAGTGCGGACATTCAGTTTGCAGCAACCCTTTTCGGTTGTGACGCGATGATCCGTGTGATTGATGACGGTATGGTCTCACTGAAACCGGAGGATGCCAGAAACGTTATCAGACCTGAACTATTCACGGCTTCCCTGCCTGCTGATTTCAGCAATGCGATTACGCCACTGGTAACTGGAAAAATTTCGAAAAATGCGCTGATCGGATTATCACTGGCGGAAATGCCCCCGATTCAGGCATCGGATTATCCGATTGTCGGTTCAGAGAATGGAAAAGTCGCCCTTCTGCAAGTGGATTCGACCGATTTGGCTCTTTCGGAAGCCATCGACAATCGCATGAAGCATGCGGAATATCTTGCAGCCGCTCACACAAACGCCATGCTTGCAGAGGAAAGCAATGCCAATTTCATGTCGCTTTACAGCCTTTCCCCCTGGCTGATCGATCGACTGAAAACAACCCGAATGGGTATTTATCCGGAAAAAGAAACCGCCGAGATTGCATGGCTCACCCAGCTTCCCAAAGCAGCGCTTCACTGTAATCTTGAGGGGGTTCTGGATATAAATGAATTGATACGTGTCGCCAATGCCAATTATCTGCTCGTGGATCGGTATAAAATGCGCACGGCCTTTCAAATCCGGGAATGGCGCCGGTTGCTGGACAGGTTCAGCAGTGCGGAATTCCGTGAACAGAACCCATTGAATACGATAGCAGATGCAGTTCGGGATATTCCGGAACCTGTCAGCCTTTGCGCATTTATCCAAATGTTTAACGGAGCGCCGGGACTTCTGGATGATCTGATTTATGGAAATATGCGGATAGATTCGGCATTTGTTTCAACAGGTCTCAACGCTTATGAGGCACTGGGAGATCTGCAGGGTGCAAGGTTGCTGCAGAGTGAGGCCAGTATACGGGAAACCTGTAGAATTCTGGTGGAAAAAGCGCTTTCGCATCATGTCCGGTATCTTGAAGTTCATTGCTCACCGATCAGGTATGTATCCGGAGGATTGAATCCGATTCAAATCGTTGATATGATAGAAGATGAAATCGGGAAATCATTCACGGATTTTTCGATTGTTTTTTCGGCCAGGCCGTCACCGGCTAAAAGCCGATATCATGCAACTGGTCAATGTGTCCAAGCGAATCATGGAAAATCCAAAGAGCCATTGCCGGTTGCGGGGGTATGATCTGGCTGAAAATGAAGCTTCTTTTCCGGCAAGGGATTTACGGAAATATTTTTCTCCTTTCATGGAAAAATGCCAGCACATTACGATCAACGCCGGTGGCAGTGCGGATGTTGCCAGTATCTGGGAAGCGGTCTATCATTTAAATGCCGAGCGGGTCAGTCACGCACTGGATTTAAATAGCAATGTCGCGATGATGGCGGAATTACTGGACAGAAATATTGCCTTGGAAATGTGTCCATCGAGCAATTTTCAGATTGCGGGTTTCAGGGATAACTATATTCCTGAAACCGACACCAAGCCGGAATATCCGCTGAAGGATTTTCTGGACAGGGGCCTGAAGGTTACCGTCAATGCCGATAACCCCGGTATTTCCCGTACCGATTTTTCTCGGGAACTTCACCGGGCTGCCCGTCTGACGCCCGGCGGTCTCAGTATCTGGGATATTTTAAAGATTGTTCAAAATGGATTCAAATCCGCTTTTGCCGAACACGCCACCCGGAACCGGATGCTGCGGAAAGCGGAGATGGAGATTGTTAAACTTGTCCAAAAAGGCATTCCGGTATAAGGTGGATAAAGCCACGGGTTAAGCTCCGATCCGGCAACCTGGAAATGGCCATGTCCGGATGGCGAATTTCAAACGCTTTACGCGATTTGCATTTACCGCTCCGCCATTGCCAGCCTTAACGCAAGGCAGACAAAAACAGTACCCGCCACAGTGATCTTTTCAACGTCTTTCCGTTGCGGCACCCCCGAACATATCGTTCATCAGATCCATCAGGGTTTCCTGAAGCCGCTGGTCATCGGACAAGGGAAGGCAGATGGCGGTGCGGCAGGCCTCGATGACGGATATTCCCCGTTGAATGAGGCAGGCCGCATAAATCAGCAGGCGGGTGCTGGCGCCCTCGGTCAGACCGTGTTCACGGATGTTTCGGATCTTTCCGGCCAGCTGGACCAGTTTCAGCGCAGTTTCGGAATCCACACCGCTCTCCCTGGAAACGATGGCTGCTTCGTTTTCAGGACTCGGGTAATGGAATTCCAGGGCAACAAAACGCTGGCGGGTGCTTTGCTTCAGATCTTTCAGTACGGACTGGTATCCGGGATTGTAGGAGACCACCATCAGAAAATCGGGATGGGCCGGAATGCTTTCCCCTTTTTTATCAATATGAAGGGTTCTGCGGCTGTCGGTCAACGGGTGAATCACCACGGTTGTGTCTTTTCTGGCCTCGACAATTTCATCAAGATAGCAGATGGCGCCGGTGCGGACGGCGCGGGTGAGGGGGCCATCCATCCAGACGGTGGCATCGTTCAAAAGCAGATATCGGCCGATCAGATCCGACGCAAAAAGATCTTCATGGCAGGCCACGGTAATCAGGGGTCTGTCCAGTCGATGCGCCATGTATTCCACGAAACGCGTCTTGCCGCAGCCGGTCGGCCCTTTAAGCATGACCGGAAGCTTGGCAAGATATGCGGCTTCAAATAAAGAGATTTCATTTTCTGATGGCAGATAGTATGGCGCCTTGGATGCTTCACAAGGGCAGTTGTCGGTTTTTCGCTGAAATGTCATGAGGGTGCTCCGGAGCTCGCTTTCATCTTGCGTATAATGATAAAATATTATATAATTTCATAAATTTATCTTGTTAATTGGAACTAATGGCATGTCACGGAATTTGTTTGGGGTCCATGACACCATAACACATAAGGATTATATACCGAATGTCTGAATCGAACAATCGTAATATGGTTCACCGGCTTTGCCATGCAAGACAAGGAAATCGTTTTGATCGGCACGGCCCATGTTTCACAGGAAAGCTCGGATCTGGTCGCCTCTGTCATTGAAGCGGAAAGACCGGATACGGTCTGCGTTGAGCTGTGTGCTTCCCGCTACCAGTCCATTCGCCTCAAAGACCAGTGGCAGAACATGGATATCGTAAAGGTCATCAAGGAAAAGAAGACATTTTTGCTGCTGTCGAATCTGATTCTGGCGGCGTTTCAAAAGCGGATTGCGGCAAAACTCGATATCGTTCCGGGGGCGGAGATGATTCGTGCCATTGAAGCTGCGGATGCCACAGGCGCTGCCATTCACCTTGCCGACCGGGAAATTCGCGTGACCCTGTCACGGGCCTGGAAGGCCATGACATTCTGGGAAAAAAATAAATTATTGTATCATTTGCTGATGTCTTTTGCTGAAGCAGAGGAAATCAGTCAGGAAGATATTGAAAAAATGAAAGAGCAGGATGTTCTGGAGGCCTTGATGGCGGATGTGGGAAAAACGCTTCCCATGTTAAAGCGCATTCTGATTGAAGAGCGGGACCAGTATCTGGCGGAAAAAATACGTACTGCGCCGGGGAGAAAAATCGTGGCCGTGGTCGGGGCAGGGCATGTCGCCGGGATCAAAGCCAACTGGGATAAAACCATTGATATCGCCGAGCTGGAGTCGCTGCCGCCTGATGGCAGGATTGCAACTGTCCTGGGATGGGGAATTCCCCTGGCGATTGTTCTGATGATGGCTATCGGTTTTTTCACCGGCGGAGAGAAAGTGGGAACCAACATGATCACGGGATGGATTCTGACAACCGGCATTCTGGCAGGCATTGGTGCTGCTGCTGCTCTGGCCCATCCCCTGACGATCCTCTCCTCGATTCTGGCAGCTCCCATCACCACGCTTCATCCGCTGATTGCCGCGGGATGGGTTTCGGGCCTGGTGGAGGCATTTTCACGAAAGCCCAAAGTCCGGGATATTGAGGCCCTGCCGCAGGACATAATGTCTGTAAAAGGGTTCTGGCGAAACAAGGTGACACGGATTCTTCTTGTGGTGGTGTTTACCAATATCGGCGCCTCGATCGGAACATTTGTGGCGGTTCCGTTGATGCTGAAAATGATGCACTGAACCCTTATGCGTCATTGCGACTTGAGAAGGGTTTTCCGCTGGATAGAACAAAAGATTGTTTGAAATGAAGACTCAAATATGATCAAATCGAACATATCGGCTGTGTCCTGTAAAACGGTGTCATTTTCTGCTGACGGCTTTCGGTTGTCAGGAACCCTGCATTTGCCTGAAACGCCTCAACCCCCGGTTGTTGTCGGTTCGCACGGCCTGCTAAGCAGCGGCTGTTCACCCAAACAGATTGAAATGGGCAGGCAATGCAGTGCAAACGGCATGGCTTACTTCCGGTTCGATCATCGCGGATGCGGCCAAAGCCAGGGCAGCAAGGCCGATGCCGCTGATTTTAACGGCCGATGCCGGGATCTGCTCGCTGCGATAGACTTGTTGCGAAGCATCGTTGGACGCAACACGCAAATAGGACTGTTCGGCAGCAGCCTGGGAGGGGCGGTTTGCCTTTCGGCAGCTGCCGTAACATCCGTCCAGGCGATGGTTACCGTTGCCGCGCCCCTTGACAGCAGCTCTTTGATTGACGCTGCTCAGGGTGTTGTCCCTGCCGGGCTTTCGATGGATATAGCACTTTCTCCCCGGTTTTTCTTCGATCTGTCAGACAGCCTGTACGCTATCCGTAATCTTTTAATCTTTCATGGGGAAAATGATTCGGTTGTACCAGTTTCACACGCCCGGAAATTGTTTGCGAAAGCAGGGCATCCCAAAAAACTGGTGATCCAGGGAAACGGAGATCATGTCATGAGCCTTCCGCTGCATCAACAAGAGTTTATGCGGGAATCCCTTTTTTGGTTTTCAACGATCCTGAAAGACTGAATAAATCGGGTCAAAGGAGTCATCATGCCGGAAGAGCTTCCCAGACATTTTTTTACCAGAGCATTTGTAAAAACCTTTCTTCGCCGCGCACTGGCTTTTGCGATGCTTGTTGGGCTTTTTTATGGTTTGTCTGCGCTGGTATATGCCACCCGGGCCATATTCAAAGTCAAAATGAATTACGCTGTTGTGCTGGAACGCTTCGGCGGCCAACGGGAAGCCATCACAAAAATCGGCTGGCATGTGCGCCTGCCATACTTTACACGCATTGAACAGGAAGTCTCACTGATGAACCAGACGCTTTTTCTGGGCGGAAGTCCGGAACCTATGAAAATTATTTCAAAGGAAAGCGTTGCGATCTGGACATCGGCCGTACTGACCTACCGGATTCGAAATCTGAATACCTGGGCCATAGAGAATCAGGATCCGCTGCACCTGCTACAAGGCGATTATGACGGTATCGTCAAGGACATTCTTCAGGCGCATGAGGTCAACCAGCTGATCAGCAGCCGTGAAAAAATCAAGGATGATATTTTTATCGCATTGAAATCCCGACCGATTAATGAAGGCGGCCCCACGCTTGAAAAAAAATACGGGATTGAAGTAGTAAGCTTTGTTCTGAAGGAAACCCGTTTCGGCGATAAATTGGTTGAAGCCACGGAAGAAAAAAAACGCCGGGAACTGATTGCCGAAGCGGACAATTATTCGGCTGATCAGGAAGCCAGTCGGATTCGAAAGCTCTATGCCGCCTATCTGGAAAGCATCGAATCCTTGCAGAAGGCACTTGGCAGAGCGGACGGTTCTACGGATGCCGCACTTTTGCAGTTTCTGACCCAGCAAAAATGGGCCACGGCCTATGAAAAAAATGTTGAGGGCCAGAATACCATCGTGATTCAGAACACGCAGGATCCGCCGGCGATTACCCTTCCCGCTGCCCAGTCCCATCAGAAAACTCATGGAGAGCGGTAATGGCAAAAAGGCTGACGAAAGAAGTCCGGTATATCAGTCTTCCCGAAAAACGGATTCATGAAATCCGGCGACTTGTGGATTCTTGGCCGTTTGAAACCAAGGCTTTCATGCGCTCGCGTCTGAATCAGTACAGCCCGCCGTCGGACTGGCTCAATACCCTGCTGGAAAATTTTCTCTCGTTCTTTTTTACTGCCTCGGAAAAGCGTTTTGTGATTCTGAAAGATCCGGAGATTCTGACCGACTGGCAGCGACGTTTTGAAATTTCCGGCAAAACAAACCCGCAGCAGGGCTGGAACAAGATTCTGGAAAAAGAAGTATCGGCAAAGGACTACACCTATCTGCTGTCGCTTCTGGACAAGGATCTCAGTGACGTCCACGTCCCTGTGGAGTTGACATCGCTGTTTGATAAAATCTATCGAGCGCATATTCGAAAAGAATATATCTCTGATCCATCCATTCCCAAGGCGCCCCTGATCCTGTTTATCGGCCCGAGTGGCAGCGGCAAGACGTCTACTGTCCGCCAGACACTGGAGCAGGTTATTTTTGTCAACGAGGTGCGGCCAGAGGTGGATCTGGAACAGAAAAAAGAAGAAAATCTTGCCGGAGAACCTTTCTGGAAAACGATTGACCAGGTGGATCCAACCCTGGCTGCGGAAATTTCCAGACGGAAAAAAGTGGCGTATTACAAGTTTCTGTCCAGAGTGCCCGGAATCAGACGCCTGTTGAAACCCCAGATTGGAAAAAATCTTTCCCAGCTTGAAGAGCAGGGGATTTTGGTCGATTACACCATGATCACGCCGAACGATTATCAGACGTCTCTTGCTGGAGAGCCCGGCAATTATTTCAAGAAAGCGCTGGGTGATCCCCGAAAAATCACCATCCGTCATGTCGAAGAGGCGCATAGTGCTTTTGGAAAAACCGAAGGCAAGGACAGTGGACCCGATCGTCAGCAGCGGACGCTGATCGATACCGCCAACATCGTAATTGATGAAATCATCAATGGCAGGAGAGACTGTTTGCTGATCGCAACGACGGATCAGCCCGAACGGTTTGACCAGACGATTTACCGGCGTTTTGTGGAAAAAGGAAAGATACTGGATCTGTCGGAATTCTGGAAAAACCCGGAAAACCTGACTGAAATCATTCGCCTGGAACTGATGCGTAACGATATTGTGGTTACGGATACTCCTGATGAGATCTGTCTGCATAATGCCCGGTGCCTTCCCCCGTCTCAGCTGCAATCGGCCGTGGATAGGATCTATGCCATTTTTCGGGAAAGAACCCTGAAAATCACCCCGGCCTATGTTCGAAAGCTGGTTCATTCCATCATTGAAATCCAGGGGGGCTTTTCGTCTGCCTACCTTGAAAACTCCCTTCTGGTTAGAAAAGCCTTTGAACTGGTCGCCAGAAACGCTTTTGGCGATTTATTTGAAAAAGTCGTTGACCGAATGGACCGTAATGTTCACTGGGATGATTATGTGGGAAAAATTAAAGACGTTTTTTCGGAAATGGCCAATAATTGTCTTTACTACAACGTCAGCGACGAGAAGGGCGTGGTATTGAATGGCCCGCCGGGAAGCGGCAAAACCTTTCTCATCAGAGCATGGCTCAGCGATAACAGCGATATTCACGATATTGCCACAAGCGCTTCCGCGCTTCAGGACCCGGTTAATCCATGGGAAGGTGCGGTTGAGAACCTGGAGAAAGTCTATGACATCGCCAAAATGATCGCCCCGTCCCTGGTTTTTTTTGATGAAGGGGATTCCCTTGCACCGCGGCGCAGTGCTTCCGGCGGTTCTCCATCCGATAAACTGACCAATAAATTTTTGAATTTAATCGACGGCGAGATCCCGCTCAACCAAGTATTCACGGTTCTAACCACCAACCGGCTCGATATTCTGGATCCGGCGCTGATCCGGTCCAAACGGCTGAAAGTTCAGGAAATATCGGGACACTTGCGGATGAAGGATATTTCAGAGATCGTCCGGCAGACATTGCAGGACATTCCGCTTGCTCCTGATCTCTCTATAGAAACCATTGTGGAATCCGCCAAGGGGCTGTGCAACACACCGGCGGATTATTCCGCATTTGTGGAAAAGGCCCGTTCGCTTCGAAGCACGGAATATGAAGTATTGATGCGGATTCGAGATCTTGCCCATGCGTCAAGCGCTATCCGTGATAAATTTGTAAAATTCAATTTTAAAACCCTGATGGGGATACTAGAAGCCGTGGATGCTCCGCCGTCACTTCGTTCCGCAGTTCATGGAGACCCGATAGCTTTTTTGTCCCGTTACGGCGATGTGATTGAATTGCTTAAACCGGTTGCAAGCTTGGACGGCTACCCCCTCATGTATTCCCATTTGAATTCCGCGCGACAGGAAATTTCTCACAGTCCGGTGAAAATCGGCAAAATGCAGCTTGATGAATTCCTGGAGGCCGAACTCAGCCAGGAACCCCAGGTTGGGTTTATTATCGGCGTGGGCGCAAACGATGTGTCCGGCGTGCTGCTTCCCATTGCCACCAGCCTGACATACAGCCTGTCAGCTGAAAAAGTCCTGGTAACCGGGGCCGTGTCATCCGGATCCGCGGCAACAGCCGAACTCGACATGGCGGTTCAGATGACCCAGCAATCGGCTCAGGAAGCGCTGACCATGGTGAAAAACTATCTTCAGGAATTAAACCCCAAAGTCAGCATTCCCAAATTATTGGGAGAGTTTCTGGACCGGTATACTATCCACCATCAGCTGCTTTCCGCATCCTACAACGTCGGCGGTCCGTCCGCTGGCTATGCGTTGGCGCTGAACACCCTGTCTGCGCTGCTTCAGATCCCCATTTATCATGATTTCGGGATTACCGGGGCGCCCTGGACAAAGGGGGTAAAAAAAGGAGAGGTAGGCGGTTCTGTCATTATCGGCGGGCATAAGAAAAAAACTGAAAAAGTTCTCCAGTATCTGCGCAGAATGTACATGCCATTGCAGAATTATAAAGACCTGGAAGAAGAATTTCTGCTGAATTACTGGGAACAGGGAAAAGACATTCTTGGGATTTCTAATTTTGGGGAACTGGTTCCGGAAGTCATCTCCCTGGGCCCGGCTTATGAGACAATGCTGAAGGAACTGATTGTCACGCGGATCGACTACAAGCTGAAAAAAGCCAAAGGCGATGCTGCCTATGATATCCATAAAGAAAAAATCCTGAAAACCAAGAAACTTCTAAAAGATCAGCTCGAGACCCGAATTGTGGATCGACTTGTTGCCATTCGAAAATATCTTAGAAATCCTGTCAGCGATCCCCATCTGTCGCTGGAGGAAATTTTTCTTGATCAAGGAAAATCCAAATTTATCGGCTTTTCACCGATCCTCAATATGCTGAATAATCAGAAAAAATGGATTGCCCGTTGGTCCGTAAAGGGGCGAAAACCCGAATGATAGCCATGAGAGTAAACAAGCCTGAAATCAAGCCGATCATTGTTTTATGCTTCGGGGTGATATTTCTTGCCCATCATGTTCTCGACGGGGTGTGACACGCCCAAATCCCGTTTCGAGTGTTCCGATGCGATTGGATGTGTTGATGTGGCGCCCGGTGAGTCCATTAAAATCGGTGTCCTACAGGCTTTGTCGGGAAAGGTTGCGCCTCTGGGGCTTGAGCAGGTTCGGGGAATCGACCTTGCTGTTGACAAGCGACATGGAAAAATTTTGGGGCATTCCATTTTGCTTCAGACAGAGGATTCGGGCTGTACCGGAGAAGGCGGCGCCAACGCGTCACTTAGAATTATAGCGGACCCACAGACCGTGGCCATTTTAGGAACAACCTGTTCAGGAGCAGCCGCAACAGCATCAAAAATCATCTCTGATGCGGGGCTCACCATGATTTCCGGCAGCAACAGCGCGCCGAGTCTGACCGCTTTTGCCGGTAAGCTTGCCCCCAACTGGCAGCCGGGTTTTTTCCGGACATCTGCCAATGAGGAGGCCGCCGGTAAAGCCGCAGCCGAGTATGCCTTTTATGAACTCGGTGTTCGAAAAGCCGCCACAATTCATGACGGGGATATCTACACATCGGGGCTGACAGATGGATTTGGAGAGAGATTTAAACAGCTTGGGGGGAAAATCGTTTTGTCCACCATGATTAACAAGGGAGATGAAAAGATGCAACCGGTTCTGGATGCTGTCATCAATTTCAGAGCGCAGCTCTTGTTTTTCCCCCTGTTTCAGCCGGAGGCCAATCATGTCCTCTTACAAGCCAGAAAAATACCCGCTTTTGAAAAAATCATTCTGATGAGCGCCGGAGCGTTGATAGAAAGCTCATTTATCGAAGCGGTCAAAGATGCAGGAAAAGGCTTGTATTTTATTGCGCCTTTTCGTCCCGGCGGCCCTGGCGTTGACGCTCTGGAAAGGGATTATAAAGCCAAATATAACGTATCACCTTCTGCCAGTTATTATCTCAGTGCCTATGATGCCGCCTGTCTGCTGATGGCGACCATTGAAAAGGTTGCGGTAAAAGAGCCCGGCGGAGCCCTGCATATCGGTCGCCAGGCCCTTCGAAACGCCCTGTATGCAACCAGCGAATTCCAGGGGGTCAGCGACAGGTTATCCTGTGATAAATTCGGCGATTGCGCCATTCCCATCTTCAATATCCTGCGCCTGGATGATCCGGCAGCCGGACTTAAGGGACTGCAGTCCAACGTGCTTTTTTCCTATGCCTACGAAAAATAGATACTTATGAATCCTTGGAAATATTATTTCGCAATCTCTGGAAGGGATGAGCATCTCGACCCGCTTTAGTTTTGGAATCGCGCTGCTGTTGTCGCTCTTTGTGACGGTTTCTGCAACCAGTTATCTCTCCATGGAATTTGTCATCGATGCCCAAAAAACCATTCAGACCAGCACAGAGATACAGCGCTTGGTGCTGGAAATGCATCGGGGAATGGAGAAAGCCCGCCGCCTTCATGGGGACTTTCTGCTGCGATATCCTGAAATCGGGCTGGAAAATGCCTATGAACAATATGCACAACCGGCTGCAATTCAGATCGCACAGGTTGTTACCGTAAACAATGCGTTGAAGCATCTGATTGACCAGTCAAAAGTCAGCGACCCCCTTCGAAAAGCCCGGGTGGATCTGAATTTATTTCTCTCTTCCGCAAAACGATTTGCCGAAACATCTGTTCAGTCCGTTGAAATGGTAAAAGAACTGGCTGCTCCGGAGACAGGACTGGATGTGCAGCTCGAGGAAAATTTTGCGGCCCTGAAGCACGAAACAGATAATTTCGATAGCCTTTCCAGACTGTATGGCGAAATGAAATCATTTGCCCAGGATTACCGGATCAGCCGAAAACGCTATCTCATGCAGTCTGCTTTTAACACGGCTTTCAGGTTGCGCAAGGAAATCGACAATTCCCCTGTCATTGGCCCTGTGCAGAGCAAAAAAATCAATCTGCTCATTGACCGGTGTATTGCCACTGCCCATAAAATTCTTGAAATTGATGTGGGTATCAAGGCAAAATTCAACGATTTTGCCTTGCAGGCAGAGGCGGTTGATGCGGTTTTGAAATCCCTGGGGCATCTGACAGCAGAGGAAGTCAGGCAGGCACAGACAAGCATCCTCCATGCGCGCAGACTGGCTCTGATTCTCATGGCGGTTATCACCCTTGCCGGTTTGATGGCGGCGATGATCATTGCCAATGGGCTGAATAATCGCATCACGCGAAGGGTGGTCAATCTGATCAGCTCCGCAAAAGCGCTCAGAGAAGGCAATCTGGATGTTTTTGCCAGGGAAGAAGGCGGTGACGAACTGAGCCGTCTGGCTTACACATTCAATGTCATGTCCGCTCGCATCCGAAAACTCATCGACAACCTGGAACTGAAAGTCAGGGAACGCACCGCTGAACTGTCTGAGAGTGAACGGCGTTTCCGCCAGCTTTTTGAACATTCCAGCAGTGGGGTTGCCGTATACGAGGCCATTGATAACGGAAATGACTTTGTCTTCAGGGATATCAACAAGGCTGTGGAAAACATCGAAGGCGTTAACCGTCTGGATATCATCGGCAAAAAGGTCACCGAGGTATTTCCCGGAGTTGTCGAATTTGGTCTGCTCGCAGTCTTCCGTCATGTCTGGCAGACGGGCCTGTCCGCCAGCCATCCGGTCAATTTTTATTCGGACGGACGATTGGAAGGCTGGCGTGAAAATGCGGTTTATAAACTGCCATCCGGGGAAATTGTTGCGGTATATGATGACTTAACAGCCTGGAAACAGGCGGAGATCGAAAGAAAAGCCATGGAAGCCAAGCTGCAGCGATCACAGAAAATGGAGAGCATCGGGCTTCTTGCAGGCGGTGTCGCGCATGATCTCAATAACATCCTCTCCGGGATTATCAACTATCCGGAACTGCTTCTCATGCAGATACCCAAGGACAGCGAGATGCGAAAACTCGTCCTGGCCATGCATGAATCCGGCCAGCGGGCTGTTGCTGTGGTTGCCGATCTGCTTACGGTCGCCAGAGGCGTTGCCTGTGTGAAAGAACCGGCCGCCTTGAATCACCTGGTCATGGAATATATGGATTCTCCGGAATACCGCAGACTTAAATCTTTGCATGCGAACATCACCTGCACAACAAAACTTGACCCTCTACTGAAAAATATTCATTGTTCTCCGGTTCATATCAAAAAATGCATCATGAATCTGGTGACAAACGCCATGGAGGCCATTGATGAAACAGGCCACGTACTGATTTCTACACGAAATCAGTACGTGGATGAAACGATTGCATTAAAAGACGGCATACGTGCCGGAGACTATGCGATTTTGTCGATAACCGACACCGGGAACGGCATTTCGGAAAAGGATTTAGAGCATATCTTTGAACCCTTCTATACCAAGAAAGTCATGGGGGCCAGCGGGACGGGTCTGGGGCTGGCGGTTGTCTGGAGCAGCGTCCTGGATCATGACGGTACGATTCAGGTTGAAAGCAGCGACAGGGGAACTTCTTTTAATCTTTATTTTCCGGTGTCTGAAAATGAGGTGGCCACAAAGGGAACACCGTCAGGAATTGAAGCGCTGAAAGGCTGCGGGGAAACGATCCTGGTTGTTGATGATGAGCCGATGCTTCGTGACGTTGCCAGTCGTTTTTTAAAGGTTCTTGGTTATGATCCCGTATGCGTGGACTCCGGTGAAAGTGCTGTCGCTTATCTAAAGGAAAACCGCGTTGACATGGTCCTGCTGGACATGTTGATGGATTCGGGAATTAACGGGCGGCAAACTTATGAGCACATCATCCGGATCCATCCGGATCAGAAGGCTATCATCGCAAGCGGATTTTCTGAAAGCGAGGATGTGAAAATGCTACTGAAACAGGGCGCTCGAGGATTCATCAAAAAACCGTATTCCATCGAGCAGCTTGCAAATGCCATGAAGAATGGTCTGGGCAGGTGATCCCCTGCAGGCGGTTATTTTTTAAATTCACGCGATCACGTCATTCTGACTGAATAATGTGCTCCAGACTGCCCGGAAGACCCGACGGACTGCCTTTAACTGCAATCCAGGAAGCGGGCATTCCAGGGATCAGGACGCCCATATCCGATATCCCCAAAAGTCCTGCTCCGGTCATTGTGGCGCACTGCACCGCCTCCGAAAGGGTATAGCCGGCCTCCAGAAGGAGGCCGAGCTCTTCCCTGACGGCATCCCCGTGATGAACGCCAAGACTGCCGGCATCCGTTCCCAATGCAACCGGAACTCCCAGGTCCCTGGCCATCCGAATCTGATCCAGCTGATGGGTGAGATTACGCCGGGCAGTGTCTGCTTCCCGGCTTGAAGGCGGCAGATGGGCGGCATAGGCCCCCATGGTAAAGGCTGTCGGCACCCAGACGGTCTGTCTGTCCCGCATTCTCGGCCAGGTTTTCTGCTCCCATGAAAAAACCATGCTCAATGGAATGACATCCGGCCTAACGGCAATTTGTACCGGCAGCACGCCATTGGCGTGAACCATCACGCGAAGCTGCTTTCGCCCGGCTTCGCCGACGGCCTGGGTCAACTCCTCCAGAGAAAACTGGGGCAGGGTTTCTTTTCCATAACAGATCAGGCTGTTGACTCCCGAATTGACCACCTTGATGTGATCGGGACGGAAATATTCCGGTAGAGTAGCTTCGCGCCGAATGGCATCCGATAGTGTTTCTCCGGTAGCCGGCGATCGGCCTATCAGTTTTCCATATCTTCCGCGCTGATGCCAGGCTTTTCCGGCAACCTTGATATGAAGGGTCATGGGCCGGTGACTGGCAGCGGAACCGCGCGGGCTTTCATTTCCGTCATGCGATTTTCGACAGGCTTGTTGGTACTGCTGAACCAGTCCTTTGCCGTCACCGCCGTCTCTTACCGCCCCGACACCGCTGGTAGTGTGTCTGGCGATATGGTCTGTAATGACGTCTTTCAGTTCATCATATCCTGCTTCAAGCTGTCGTTTCCTGGCGGCGATGTCATCGGTTCCGGACATGAAAAGATGCACATGGCAATCCACCAGTCTGGGAAGCAGCGTATATTCCGATAGATCCAGAAAAGAGGGGGAAGTTATACACAGCGCCTTTTGGGGCCGGTTTGATGGATCGGATGGCATGCTGCTTGAATGTGTATCAGCACATCTTCTTGAACGGGGCCTCCGCTGCCGTCAATCAACCAGCCGGCATGAACACATGAGTTTGTTAACATGTTCGATGATGATGAATAGGGTAAATATTTAAATAAAGGCGACACAGTCCCGGTGTTTGGCCTGCTCAAAATCAGTTCACGGGAATTCGGTAAAAATGGCTGTTTCTTTTACTTGACACATCCTCCTTATATCACTATATCTTCAGAAAAAAAATAATTAGGTGCATCACTTCCAGGGCAGGGCGGGAAGTAACCGCCTTTACTGCCGCTGAAAATCAATGCGGAAGAATTAATATGTGGCCTTGCTTTTGGATTATAACAGCGGAATGGATACACAGAATCAGGATAAATCGCAAGTACGCTTGAAAGGGGTGAAAGACGGTTTTCTGGTCACTCTGGATCCAACCTTGCCGAATGATTTTATTGAAGAAGAACTGACGCGTCTTTTTAACCAGCTTCAGCATCTTGCAAACAATTCCCGGGTGATTCTGGATATCGGAGAGTCGAAAGATCACCCGCAAATCGTTGAAAGTCTGGCGGTATTCTTAAAAAACAAATACAATGTTAAATCCGTATCAGCGCCTCAGCGGGAACATGAGATAATGGAGGACAAGCCTCGAAAGCTGGATATGTCCAATGCCTGGCGGCAACACCACACCGATGCATTAATCATTGCCGGAAGGGTGCGGTCCGGTCAAAAGATCAATGCCAAAAAACATCTGGTTATTCTGGGGGATGTGAATCCGGGCAGTGAGATTATTGCCGGAGGTGATATTCTGATCATGGGCAATCTTGGCGGTACCGCCCTTGCCGGCCAGCCGGACAACGAATCAGCCATTATACTGGCCATCGGTTTCAAGCCTATTCAGATCCAGATCGGAGGCATCATTGCCGCAGGACTGCCGACTTCCTCCGCCCATGCCATTGAATTTGCCCATGTTGAAAACGGGGGCATTGTTGTGGAAGACTATATCAAAGCAAATCCATTCGGACGGCTTACGTGGCCGGTGATTCGTTAAAGAGGTGTTCATTGGAAGGTAAAATAATCGTCATAACGTCTGGCAAAGGTGGCGTTGGCAAAACGACTGCAACCGCCTCTATCGGCGCGGCCCTGGCTTTGGAAGGCAAGCAGGTTGCCGTGGTGGATATGGATATCGGACTGCGGAACCTGGATGTGGTGATGGGTCTTGAAAATCGCATCGTGTTTAATGTCGTAGATGCGGTCAAAGGAAAATGTAAAATCAAACAGGCGGCCATTAAGGATCGGCGGATTGAAAACCTGTATCTGATTCCCGCATCCCAAAGTGACAACAAAGATGTCCTGACCCCGGATGCAATGGTTCGCTTCTGCAAGGAGCTTCGAAAAGAATTTGATTTTGTGCTGCTGGACTGTCCTGCAGGCATTGAAAGGGGTTTTGAAAATTCCGTTGCGCCAGCGGATGAGGCAGTGGTGATCTGCACGCCTGAAATTTCTTCCATCCGTGATGCCGACAGGGTAATCGGATTGTTATATGCGCGCTCCATTACGCCGAAACTGATTGTCAACCGTATTGTTCCTGAAATGGTTGAAAGCGGGGATATGCTCAGTCATGAGGATGTGGTGGAAGTTCTGTCTATCGAACTTCTGGGCTTGGTTCAGATGGACAGCCAGGTTGTCATTTCGACCAATACGGGAATTCCCCTGGTTATGCAGAAAGAGTCAAACGCCGGCCAGGCATTCCGGCGCATTGCCATGCGACTGAATGGGCAAAAAAATCTTCCCATAGAAATTCCGCAAACTCCCAAGTCCTTCTGGAAACGGGTCGGCCAGAAAATCGGCATCGGTAAATAAGGTGATTCTATGCTTCATGGATGGTTGAAAAAGCTGATGCGCAAAGGTGACAGCAAGGATGTTGCCAAAAAGCGGCTTCAGTTTGCACTGATATATGACAAGCTGGAAGTGTCCGACGACATTCTGATAAACCTGCATCAGGATATCGTGGATGTCATTTCCCGATATTTTGAAATCGACAAGGAAACCCTTAAACTGGATATTCGAAAATCAGAAGGTAAATCCGCCCTGGTTGTCAATACGCCGATATTGTCCGCCAAACGGCCGCATCCGGCCTGACAGGGAAAACGAAGAATCCCGCTCTGCGATTGCCTTGTTCTTCTGATCAAGGCAACGATTCACCCTGTCCGGTTGATCTGGGGTCAGCGGATCTGGAACGCCTATCACAGGCGAGACTTATTGTGATTGCATCAACTTTTTCTGTGACGATCAATTTCTTCCGGGCTGATAAAATAGGCGACATCCTGAATGGTATTTTTCCCCATCAGAAATTTCATGTATTCCACTTCCAGCACCGACTGCAACTGATACTGACTGAGCTGGCGCAAATATGCACCATCTTTTATCGTTTCAGCAATCAGCTTTCCGCCTGAATCAGAATCCGCTTTATATTTTTGTGACAAGTGGGCGATGTAATTCCCGACTTTATCTCGAAGCTCGTCCGCCGAAAATGTTTTGATGATGGAAAATATCTCCGCCATCTTGTCCGGCTCCGGAAGAGACGGATATTCCAGAATTTCTTTTACATTGTTCGTATACCGTTGAATGCCTTTATAGATGTGCTGGTTCTGAACCATGTTCATATCCGCCCATCCCGCGCGCAGCCATTTGAATATCCCGCAGTGCACCATAGGGCCTGCGGTTTCCTCCTGGATGAATATCGATATGGCATAGGAATCGTACATATATGAATTCACCCATCCCATTCCCGGTTTGTTCAGACCGTTCTGACCTGAATAGAAATAATCCCAGTTGCCGTCTTTTCCCAAAACCACCCCTTTTTTGCCGATATCCGAAACATTTTTCTGCTTGGATATGGAAATAAGGACAGGGCGCCCTTGATATTTCATCAATACCAGGGTGCGATTCAGGTCATAGCCATAATAAGCGCCGGTATTCAGATCGGGGGTTATTTCTTCATGCTCAACTCCGGAGACCATGACCGGTTGATCCAGTCGAGCCAGCATCGCGGATAAATTGGGGGGGGGCTGCTTTTTCCCGTTGACCTCTGTCCAGTAAGCCAGACGAATCGAAGACGGCGAGAGAATGAACGGCGGAATATTGGGGTTAAATCCGATATCCAGAATATGTTTGAGATCCTCGTGAATATCGAATTCATAATAGGCGGATGAAATATTCGTTCGGTTTCCAGGGTAATATAATGCGCGGGTGTCTTTAGACATCCGGACAAATTCAATCACGTTTTCAATCTTTGCCGAATCAACGGTCTGGGAATGACCGGGTTCAGCCAGAGATAAGAGATAATTCAACCCGGGATTAACGGTTTCCGGAATCTGAACTTCCTTTTCGTTCTTGTCCGCGGCTGTTGCGTTCGAGATAAGCGCACTGAATAACAGAAGCAATACATATCGGAGCAATGGTCGAGTTGCCATGGTGAAATCCTGTATGTTGAGATTAAGCTGAATAAAATATATGAAGAATCAGACGATCGCTTCCAGAACATCCTGGATTCGGGGTATTTCAGTTTCCGAAAAACAATACTGCATTTCCTGAAATTGCCTGCGAAATGCGGTGACCTGAGACGTGACCGGTTTGTTTTGAACAATTACTTCCTGCATGAGTTCCGCAAGCGTTTGAAAATCCCCTTCCTTCATGCCGAACCGCGTCATTTCGGCAACCCCCATCCGCAGTGCGCCAGATGCCGTGAAGCCTTCTTCGTCCGGGGTTGCCTGATAATTGACGATAATATGGTTATCTTCCAATCGCCGGGCGATTTCCGGACCCTTGGCATAGCCGACCGAGAGAATTACCTGATGGGTTTCAGTAAAGGAGATTGCCGGATCCCCCGCCACATTCAGACCGCAGTCATTAAGCGCTGCTGCGAATGCCTTGGCATTGTCAATCACCTGTTTCTGATACGCGGTTTTAAATGCATTCATTTCATAAGATGCCATCAACAGGCCCAGCAGCGTTCCCAGATGGTGATTGCTGACAGATCCTGGAAACGCCCTGCGCTCGACAGCTTCCCATAGCGGATATCGTACACAGTCCCGGCTGAAATCCGATGCAATAACCCCTCTCTGGGTGCCGAAAAAGGTTTTATGGGTTGAGCCCGTGACAATGTCAGCACCTTCCCGGAAAGGATCCTGGTAAAACGGACCGCAAAGACCCAGTACATGCGCCATATCATATAATAACACACAATCCAGATTATGTGAATCCACAAAAGAGCGGATATCTGCAATCGGTTCCCGGTGAAGAATCATGCTTTTGCCGAAAATGATCAATTCAGGCTGATACTCGGCGATCAGTTGACAGGCTGCAGCCACATCGATCTGATACGGATTTTCTTCAAGAACCGGAAAATTGATCACCGATGGTTTTTCGGTCTGGGGATCCCGTGCGACATAGTCTCTTAATGCACCCATGGGCTGGGCGCTCAAATGCCCGCCCTTGATGATATGGTGATTCAGCACGCGGCGAATCCGGCGCTGTTCGCTTTTTCGGTCGGATCGATTGAGATAATCGCACATGGCACTGAATACGCCCGTATTGGCCATCTGGCCGGAGATCAGCCGGGTTTCCACCAGGCTGCAGCCAAAATAGGCGCAGAGCTCTTTTTGAAGCAGGTGCTCGACCTTTTCAATGAAGTCCACGCCCTGATAATAAAAAACATCCGCCTCGCTGAATGCCTTCATTTTTTTGTGTTCAGCATATCTTCCGGAAGGGTCCAGAACGGAAAGCAATCGAACCAGTTTTGACGGGGTTTGTTCGGAAGGAATGAGGTTGATGCATTCCTGCTGCCTCCAGAGACTGTTCCGGGCGGCATCATCAATGAGTGCATTCACCTTCCGGAGAACATCATGCGTGGACGCCCCCTCGCTTTCCGTCTGATAAAGCCGATCAAACAAAATGGGCCGTGCAAAAGGAGGTGCTTCGCTTCTCAGATGATAGGGAACGATTACGGCAGGAGTCAATTTCCCGCGGATATCCACATGCAGCACATCCCCTTCACAAAGATCACTGTCAAGAAGGGCAAGCCCGATCGATCGCATGCCTTTTTCGGCAGTCAGCCGGGACAGCATGCCCAGACCTGCCACTTTCTGGTAGGGAACCATCGTGCCGCTGGTGACATATCCCACGGATTTTTCACCGTGATACACCTGACATCCGGAACGGATCACCCCTTTATCGGTCAGGGCCAGCGGGAATATCATGCGGGGAAGATCCAGGATGCGGGAAAAATTTCGATCCATGTTGCATTGCAGCGCTTGAAACTGTCGAAACAAGGCCGACCTTCCAATGTAGTCGCCTTTTAAACCGGAAAAACTGACAGCTATCCGGCTAAGCGGCAGGGAGAAAACGGGTATTTCATTTCCATTTTCATCAGCACCCAGTTCATGACCATAGAGGGGAAGTCCGGCTTCAAGTCGAAGCGTGTCTCTGGCGCCAAGCCCTGCAGGGCAGGCGCCGGCGTCAATGAGATGGTTCCAGAGTGCCGGGGCATCATGGCCGGGTACAAAGAGCTCAAATCCCAATGGTTCTCCGGTATAGCCGGTTCTGCTGATCCAGGTCGGAATGCCCTTCAGGGTTGCGGTGCTCAACTGGTTTTTCAAGGGCTCCGGGAAATGGCCGGAATCCATGACCGCGTCAAGAATATCTCTGGATCGGGGTCCCTGAAGGCTTAACATTCCGGTGCTCTCCGTATTGTCGGTCAAGTGGACATCCGGAAAAAGCGGCAGGAAGGACTGGAAATGCGCCAGGTCTTTTTCCCGGTTGGAAGCATTAACGACCAGAAGATACGCATCCGGAACGAATCGGTAAAGATAGGCATCATCAATCGCCCCGCCCTGTTCTTTGGGAATGAGCGTATACTGACTTTCGCCGACTTCCAGGCCGGCGGCATTGTTGGAAAGGACATGCTGAAGAAATGCAAGCGCGGAAGGACCGCTGATATGGATGCGACCCATGTGCGAGACATCGAAAATGCCGGCATGATTTCGGGTGCTTAAATGCTCCTGAACAATTCCCGTCCGATACTGAACCGGCATATTCCATCCGCCGAATGCCACCATCTGTGCGCCAAGCTTCACATGCTGATCATGGATAACGGTATTGAGAAGGTGTTCCATAAAAACCCCCTTGAATAAAATTGATATGCCGGATATTCCGATCTCCGGAAAAAAGGGACGGGTGTCGCGAATGCGAATCCAAAGTTATTGGCACCATTTGCCGGCCGCATCCGTCACATCTTTTCAAGATAATAAAAAATGCCGGCAGAGGTGTCAAACTGATTTTCCAAGAGGGAGAACTGAAACGGATGAGGAAAAAAGCTGAAGAACAGGGAAAGGGGTTGTTGACGGATGTCGACAGCCCCTTAGCTGACTGGATCAAATGTTTAATGCGCCGGACATCAGATCACCGACCATTTTGGTAAACCGCGACGGATTATCCAGCTTGCCCCCTTCACTGATGACGGCCAGATCATAGAGAAGATCGCTGTAGTCTTTCAGAACCGGATCACTGCGTTCCTTGTCATAAATGCCCTTGATTTTGACCACAAGGGGATGATCCATGTTCAATTCCAGAACCCGTTTGACTTCCGGAGCTTTCTGGCCCGTGGCTTTGAGTATCTTTTCCATGTAAGCGCTCATGTCATAGGCACTTCCGGACAGGCAGGAGGCCGAGTCCTTCAACCGGGTGGACGGGATCACCTCTTTGACTTTATCGTCCAGGCTGGATTTGATGAAGCTGAAAAGGGCATTGAACTCCTCTTTTTTGCCATCATCCACTTTCTGGATATCCAGATCCCCTTTTTCAGCGCTCTTGAAGGGCTTTCCTTCAAATTCAGTCAGCGACTGGACCACCCACTCATCAATGGGATCGGCCATCAGGATGACTTCAAAATCCTTTTCCTTCAGTTGTTCCAGATGGGGACTGTTGAGAAGGGATGTGAGATTTTCGCCGGTGATATAATAAATGTCTTTTTGCTCGGCTTTCATGTTGGCGATATATTCCGAAAGAGAGATTTTCTTTCCATCGGACTTGGTGGTCTGGTACCGGGCAAGCCTTGCGATTTTGTCCCGGTTTTCAGAATCCATATGAATTCCGATTTTTAAAATGGACCCAAACTCATTATAGAATTTGTCGTAAACTTCCTTTTCCATGTTGCCGAGAAGGTCGATTAGCTTTTTGACCAGATTTTTACGTATGTTTCTGACCAGTTTGTCCTGTTGCAGGATTTCCCGGCTGACGTTGAGATTGAGATCAGGTGCATCCACAACCCCTTTGACAAAGCGGAAATATTCGGGCATCAGATCTTCGCAGTCATCCATGATGAACACCCGTTTGCAGTAGAGATTGATGCCGTGTTTATGCTCCGGATTGAACAGATCAAACGGAACCTGGGATGGGATATACAGCAGGGCATGGTATTCGGTGGTGCCTTCGAACTTCATGTGGAGCTGAGTCAGGGGCGGATTCCAGTCGTGGCTGATATGTTTGTAGAATTCTTCATATTCTTCCGGAGTAACATCTTTTTTATCCTTGATCCAGATAGCCTTCATGGAATTGAGGGTTTCTTCCCGAATGACTTTCCGGGTGGTTTTGCCGACAGGTTTGCCTTCCTTGTCCAGGAGCTGTTCGGCCTCCGGAATGGGCTCATCCTTTTCAACATCCATCACGATGGGATAACTGACAAAATCAGAGTGCTGCTTGACAATGCGCCGCAGGGTCCATTCATCCGTGAAATCCGACTCGTCTTTTTCTTTTTTCTTTAAATGAAGGGTGATCCGGGTTCCCCGGGACCGCTTGGTGGACTCTTCGATGGTATAGCTGCCATCCCCGCTGGATTCCCAGAGGGTTGCCTTGTCTTCACCGGCAGCCCGGGTCAGCAGGCTGACCTTGTCGGCGACGATAAAGGAGCTGTAAAAGCCGACCCCGAACTGGCCGATCAGCTCAGGGGTCAGCGTGCTCTGCTGCTGGGTTTCAGAAATCGCTTCCAGAAATGCCGCCGTGCCGCTTTTGGCAATGGTGCCGATGTTTTCCATCACCTCGTTATAGGTCATGCCGATGCCGTTATCGCTGATTTCGATCGTCTGCTTGATGCCGTCCGGGATTATTTTGATTTTATATTCCGTGTCATCCCCCAGAATATCTGGCTCTGTCTGGGCCTTGAAGCGCAGTTTGTCAATGGCGTCGGAAGCATTGGATATCAGTTCTCTGAGGAAGATGTCTTTGCTGGAATACAGCGAGTTGATGATCAGGTTTAAGAGCTGCTGAACTTCGGTTTTAAATTGCAGGGTTTCTTTTTTCGAGGACATGTTATCTCCTGTTTGAAAAAGGGGTTAAACTGTGATAAAAAATTCAAATAATTTTTTCAATATTATGGGTTGATTTTTTCAATTGTCAACCCTGTACCCTTCAGGATATTGTAAAGGGTGATGTCATCTTTTATAACCATAATAGCGATGCTGCTTACTGTATGAACAGGAGGAATAAAGGATGAAGATTCGAAACGTGCTGCTGCTGGTGCTTGTAGTGGTGACTGCCACATCCGGAATTTCTGAAGCCGATCAGAAACAGATTCGAGAGGTGGAAGATGCAGTTGAAATCATTAAGGAATTTTCATTAATTCCAGAAAATCGAATTCCGCCTTCCCTGCTGAGTAATGCGCAAGCCATCGCCATTATTCCCGGTGTCATCAAGATCGGCTTTATCATTGGCGGAAACTACGGCACTGGGGTGATATCGGTCAGAGACAATTCCGGTAACTGGACAAACCCTGTCTTTATCACCTTGGCAGGAGGCAGTATCGGCTTTCAAATTGGCGTTCAATCCACTGATATTATACTGGTATTTAAGTCCATCCGGAATGTGTATGACATCACTGCCGGCAATTTCACCCTGGGCGCGGATGCATCGGTTGCGGTCGGACCGGTGGGTCGGCAGGCTACCGCGAGTACGGATGTCGCGTTTGATGCTGAAATATACTCCTACTCAGATACCCGAGGCCTTTTTGCCGGCGTATCTGTTCAGGGCTCAGCGATTAAGATCGATTATGACGACATTGCCGGCTTCTATGGCAACACGCAGATTGGCGCCAAAGATATTTTTGAAACCCCGGACTTGAGCGCACCTCCTGAGGCGGCCAATTTCAGGCAGGTACTGACTGAACACACCGGGCGGTAACCCGACAGTCAGATGGTGAAATGGGGGGATGGGAGTGGCCACGGTAATTTCTCTGCTGAAAATGGTTGCTGTACTCATTGCAGCTTCATTTCTGGGCAACTGGTTTTTAACAGAAATAAAAAAAGCGCGTGTTCTTAAAAAACCCTGGTATGCGCCGTATCTGACGACTCCGGGACTGCTGATCATTATTGCCTTGTTCATTCCGGTTGTGGTATGGATAATCCAGCATTAGTGGCATCGCTATTTGCAATATTTTGGAGACAATTATGACATTTTCTTTTCAGCAGCCGGTATCTGTAACGGAAATCGGCGAATCTCTGGCAAATTTTTCACTGGATCGGGAAAGTGTTCTGTTCGCTTTGAGCCGACTGCCGGATGAACCTTCCATCAACAAGGTTGCCATTGAATATGAGATTCAGCTTCTTAAAATCCTCAGTGTCGGATGGGCCATTTCCTATTTCATGGAAGATCATTCGGAAAAGACCCCGCTGATAAAAAAATTCTGGGACGTCCTGTTTGAATTTTCGAAAAATCTTTCTTCCGTCACGTCGCTGACAATCGGCAAGGAAGTGGATTATTTCCGGACGTTGAAAGAACGCATTGATATCTACCTGCAGGCTCTGGCCGAAGTTCCGCAGGTCAAGGATCCGACTTCGGTGATCGGGCCCACGTTTGCCCGGCTTTGCGGAAATTCGGACGATATTCATGTGATTATGGCCGGGAATCGTATTTTTCATCTGTCCCTTGAAGGTGTGAAACATTTTCTGGAGTCCGTCTTTTCGGATACTACCGAGTTGTCAACGCAGAACGCGTACCCGGACAAGCTATATAGCGCCATGGAGTGCTGAGGTATTTTGTCAGGGTCCCATTCTTTTAACCCCTTCATGTTCTCTCATCCTAAAACCTGTTTTGGCCTGTTACGTCACTCGGTAACGGTTTGGAACCGGAGCCGGCGGATACAGGGTCATGCTGACAGTCCCCTGACTGCGGCTGGCGAGACCCTGGCCCTGCAATGGGGTCAGCTTCTTTCAGAAACCGCCTGGAGTCGGATACTTTCCAGCGATCTTGGCAGGGCCCGGAAAACCACCGAACTGGTCAACCGGACGCTGAATCTGCCGGTTACGCTGGATTCCAGACTTCGGGAGAGAGACTGGGGAAAATGGACCGGAAAAACAATACCCCAGCTTAAACGGGAGTTTTCCGACTTATGGGCGCAACAAATCCCATCTCAATGGGATTATTGTCCGCCAGACGGCGAATCTTTCCAAAACGTGTGGAAAAGAGGCCGGGAGGCTCTTGAATCCGCATCCGGCCGCTGGCCTGGAAAAAACATTCTGGTTGTCACCCACGAAGGCATGATCAAAAGCCTGATATATCATGAAAGCACCTCGTCTGATTTTTTTACGGCCGGTCAACGTCTCATACCGTTTCACCTGCACTGTTTAATTTTTTCAGGCGGGAGGCTGGCCATAGATCGCCTGAATTTTTTGAATTTGTCTCCGGCAAATGCTCCGCCGGTTCAGCCGTGTACTTTCTCAACCATCTAAGAGCCGGTACGTCGGTGGTGATGGATCGAATACGTGCCGTTATGCCTGCATGCTTGTTCCATGGTTGCGCTCCAGCCTGATTATTGATATGAAAATTATTTATTACTGTCAGCATGTCCTGGGAATGGGGCATTATTTCCGCAGTCTTGAGATATGCAAGGCATTTAGAGATCATGAAGTCATTCTGGTGTCCGGAGGGGTGTCTTTTAACATGCCTGTACCGGAATATATTCGAGAAGTTCAGCTCCTGCCGCTTGGGATGGACCCGGATTTTCGTGGACTGGAATCGGATTCAGACATCGGAACACTCGAACAAATCAAAGCCGTCCGGCAGCAGACGATGTATGATTTGTTCTTAAATGAATGTCCGGATCTATTCATGGTTGAACTCTTTCCGTTCGGGAGAAAGGCGTTTGGGTTTGAGCTGATTCCGATTTTTGACGGGATCAGACAAGGCAGGCTTTGCCCGAGCCGGGTAATATGCAGTCTTCGGGATGTTCTGGTTGAAAAAAAGGATACCCTATCGTACGAATCACGGGTGATCGCTGCCTTAAACAAGTGGTTTGATGCGCTCCTGATTCATTCAGATGCCGCGATCATCAAACTGGATGATACCTTTTCCCGGATGACGGATATCCGGATTCCTGTTGTCTATACCGGTTTTGTAACCCCCCGGCCTCGTAAAGGAGATCGGTCGGCTATACGCTGCAAACTGGGCATCGGCGACAACAGCCGTTTAATTGTTGCCAGCGCCGGAGGCGGGAAGGTAGGGTTTGCGCTTCTGGATGCCGTGATCAGAGCCTTTAAGAGGATAGGGCATGAATCAGATATCTTTTTGCAGGTATTTACCGGCCCGTTCATGGAAAGTAATGCAGTTCGCAGTCTTCAGGAAATGGGCACGGATCGGATTTCGGTGTCCCGCTTTACATCTGATTTCCCTGCCTGGCTTTCAGCGGCGGATCTTTCCGTCAGCATGGCCGGTTACAATACCTGCATGAACATTCTGGCAGCCAGGGTTCCTTCCCTGGTCTGGCCGTTTTCGCAAAACCGCGAGCAGCGGCTTCGGGCCGAGCGCATTTCGGAAATGGGCGGAATGCGGATACTTGAAGATGCCGACCTTGAGTCGGGACAACTGGCCGGGCTCATGCTCCGGATCCTTACCGAACGGGTCCGGCCCGGGGATTCGGTTGATCTGGAAGGGGCTGAACATACGGCGAACTGGACTATTTCCTGGATGTCAACGCAAAGGAACAACTGATGCAGCACCTGCCTTCGCTTTTATGGAATTTACCCCTGACGGATTTGAAACCGCGGCTTCAGGATTGTGTGGATCAGGCTCTGGATCAGGTTCTGGCTCAGGCCCGTCTTCCCTTGCCATTACGAGTATTTTTTCGCGCAGATGACATCGGTGTTCCCGGTAAACGATCTTTTTCGCCTACTCGATTTGTTTATTGACTGCCAGACACCGCTGTGTCTGGCAGTGGTGCCGTCCTGGCTCAACCGTCAGAGATGGGAGATTTTCGAAAAAATAAGTCAAAAATCGCCTGAACTATGGTGCTGGCACCAGCATGGATGGCGGCATGTCACCCATGAAACACAGGGGAAAAAACAGGAATTCGGTCCGGTCAGATCCATCGGAGCGATCCAACAGGATATTGTCCGCGGCCGCGAAAAGCTCGAACTGTTGATGAGAGATCAGTTTACGCCCGTGTTTACCCCGCCCTGGAACCGATGTGACGGCAGAACCCTGGCGATAGTTAAAAACAATGGTTTCAAAGCGGTTTCACGGCATCGTTACAGCATGCCCAGACCGCTGAAAGGGCTGCCGGATTTTGCTGTCAATGTCGATCTGCATACCCGCCGGGAAACTTCACCGGAAGCAGGATGGCAATCCCTTTGGAAAGAGCTTTCAACGGCAATTTTAAGCGGCACCTGTGGGGTCATGATCCATCATCAGCGAATGAACGAATCCGCCTTTGAATTTTTGAAGGTCCTGCTGGAAGTTATGACGCAGCATTCCCATATCCAGCTGACCCATTTCAAGAATATGCTGCATGCTTAAGACCATTGTCATCACCTCTATTTATCCGCCAACGCAATCGGTGCGGGAATGGACGGCCCTTACCGACTGGAATGTGGTGGTGGCTGGTGATAGAAAAACGCCTGCGGACTGGAACTGCCATCCGGCAACGTATCTGTCAGTAGCGGATCAGGAAAGTTCGCGCTTTCGAATCGCCGGAATGCTTCCCTGGAATCACTATGCCCGTAAACTCATGGGTTATCTGCACGCCATCGGGCAGGGGGCTGAAATCATCCTGGATACGGATGACGACAATATGCCAAAGCCGGACTGGTTCATTCCCGAATTTTCCGGCGATTACCTGACTGCTCCTCCTGACATGGGTTTTGTGAATATTTACAGTTATTTTACGGATCAGCACATCTGGCCCAGAGGATTTCCCCTGAACCGGGTTTGTGATCCGGCTGTGCAGTTGGCTGACGGTGTCATGCGGATCGCTCCGGCTAGGGTCGGTATCTGGCAGGGACTGGCTGATGGAGACCCGGATGTGGATGCCATCTATCGCATGACCGTAAATCTTCCCTGTTATTTTGACTCCAAATGCCCGGTGGTACTGAATGCAGGAACCGTATCTCCCTGTAATTCTCAGAACACCGCCTTTATCAAACCGTTTTTTCCGCTGCTGTACCTGCCGGCATTGGTCAGCTTCCGCTCCACCGATATCTTCCGGGGACTGGTGGCTCAGCCGATTCTCTGGAGCGCTGGCTATTCCCTTGGATTTTGCGGGGCAACCGTTGTTCAGAAGCGCAATGAACATCAGCATCTGTCTGATTTTGAATCTGAAATCCCCTGTTATCTTTATCCTGAAAAAATCGTGAATGTGGTTGAAGGGGCGGTGTCATCCCGTTTTTCCATTGATACCAATCTCGTTAATGCCTATGAAGGCTTGATTCGACACGACATGATCCCAAAATTCGAGATGGATCTCGTCTTGGCATGGGTTCAGGATATTCAACGCCTGACTGTATCGCTATCATGACGGATTGTTTTTCAGGCGCCATGGTGATTACGGATCTGGACGGAACCCTGCTGGGTTCAAACGGATCCATGACAAGGCAGGATCTGGATGCGCTTCTTTTTCTGGGTGACAAGGGAGTTGTCCGCGTGATTGCAACCGGCCGTAACCTGTATTCCTTTCAGGCCGTTGCCGGCAACGATCTGCCGGTGGACTATGTCATTTTTTCAACCGGGTCAGGAGTCATCACTTTCCCGAATGGCCAGTTGATTCGACAGGTTCACCTGGAGTTTGAGGCTGTTTTGTCGGCGGTACAGGTGTTAATGGAATTTGAGCTGGATTTCATGGTGCACCAGCCCATTCCGGACAATCACCGGTTTGTTTATTTTGGGACCGGCAGACCCAATCCGGATTTTCACAGGCGGCTTGCCCGTTACATCGACTTCTGTCAGCCCCTTGATAATACGTTTTCCAATATCGGATCTGCTTCACAGTTGCTTGCAGTGGTCAATCATGATAACAGTGCATCCGTCTTTGCAAGGATACAGTCGAAATTGACAGGTTACAGTGTGATTCGATCCACTTCGCCGTTGGACGGCAAATCCACCTGGATTGAGATTTTTGCCCCTGGCGTCAGTAAAAGCCGCGTGTGCCGCTTGGCTTGCCGATCGATTGAATATTGACAAGCGACTTGTGCTGGCCGTTGGTAATGATTATAATGATCTGGATATGCTCGAATGGGCAGGAACCGCATATCTGGTCGACAATGCGCCGGATATGCTGAAAAACCGGTTTGCCTCCGTGGCGTCCCATGACCATGGCGGGGTGTCGGAAGCGATTCACCTGTGGCTGGCAAATATTGCGATGACAGAAATGCGTATTTTTCCGACCGATGAGGATTCATGTCAGCAAAAAATGTCTGAAAGAAAAGCAAAAAGGAGGTTTAACGTGACTGAACATCCCAGCAAGTTGTCAAAGGATTTTGAAATTGCCCTGAACGTGGGCAGACCGCCAAATATTGTTCAGCTTTTCCCCAATTCAAAGGCGCTGATTGTCAGTGGAAAATACATCGACAGGGCCATGCTGGCCAAAGGCAAAGCAATTTCAATGGCGGCAAACGGGAGAAGTATTTTTGTCATTCGCGGCGCGCTTGCCGCTGCCCAGCGGGCCAATTCTGTCATTATTATCGAGATTGCCAAATCTGAGGGAACGTATTGCGCTGTCAATTTCTGGAACATCGCCCGGCAGGTGGACGCGCTGTGCAATGAGATGGGCATCACCGTTCCGGTTGCCATCCACGCGGATCATTACGGAATTAAATCCCAGAAAGATATTACGCAGGCCATGGTTGAAATCCCCACTGTTTTTGAGGCCGGTATCACTTCCATCGCTATTGATGCCTCTCACATGCCGGATGACCAGAATCTGATGGCCAATATTGCGCTCCATCCGTTTATTCCCGAGTGGGCCGGACTTGAAACCGAGGTGGGTGAAATCAAGGGGAAAACCGGCCTTTCCACAGTGGATGAGGCGCTGTTTCTCATTCAAGGCTTGAATGCGCATGACATCTTCCCGAATTGGATTGCCCTGAACAATGGCACCACTCATGGCATCGAGGCCAGCGACCAGGGGATTCAGGTCGAACTGACCCAGAGCATCCATGAGGCGCTGTCGCCTTACTGCATTTCCGGTGCCCAGCACGGCACATCGGGGAACAGTTCGGATCGGCTCAGGGATATTGCCGCACTGACCCGAACCACCAAGGCCAACGTGGCCACGGCCCTTCAGATGATTTCCTGGGGACTTGAAGTCAATGATTATGGCAACGCCATTCTGGACACGGATGGCAACTTCATCAAGGTTCCGGGGCAGGGCGTTACTGAAGAAATGTGGCAGGAAATGGTAGCATATGCAGATGCAAAGGGTCTGAAAAAAGGGGATTACAAAAAACTCAATCTTCCGTTTGAAAGTAAACTCCTCGCTCAGCCAAAAGAAATTCGCGACCGCATGTCCAAACGGGTGGAAGATTTTGTGTATCAGATGCTGACAACGGTATTTAACGCGGGCGACACAGCGCCGCTCGCCATAAAAGCCATTCTCGATGCAAAAACCTATGATCCGGGGCCAAAGGCCACACGGACGGAAGATCCTTCCGCCTGGACACCAGAAAAAATTGCTTCCCGTGTTTTAACGATTTCTACCGATAAGGGTGCGGCCGGCAATTTTGATGACTAATAAAATACGGGCGATTACCCGAAAGCCGCTTTTTTTGTGTGAGAAGAAAATTTTTGAGGGGCCGTAAAAGGGTCGGCCCCTTTCCAAGATAAATTAGAGTTCTACATTCAATTCAGGAGACAGGCATGTCTGAGAAACAGAGCATTCCCGATGAATTTCAAGGATCGATCAGGCGGCTATTGAACAAGGTTCCACCCGAGCAGCGCAATGACGAAACCCTTCACGCCGCCTTGCTGCTATATGTGAAGCTGGGCGGAGAAAAACTGGCCCGCCATTACATTGAAACATCCAAAAAAGTATTTCCGGACCAGTTGGTTCTCATCAAAAGACAGTTTCGGGACGGGGGTGACGAAGATGAAGATTCAGACGCGGATCAACCGGACGATGCTGAAAGAGATGGTGAGTTCGTTGCGGATGAGGACAAAAATGATGCAGATGGGGATGATTTTGTCTGATAGCGGCCTCAGGCTTTTCCCGATGTTGACCAAGTCCGCCGAATCACGACAGCCGTACCCTGACTGAGTGTGCATGTGCCCCGAGCCCTTCAATTTCCGCCAGCCGGATGATATCCGGTGCTTCCTTCCTGAAAGCCGCTTCTGAATAGTGAATCAAACTGGTTTTTTTGATAAAATGTTCCACCGAGAGCGCTGAAGAGAACCGCGCCGTTCCGGATGTGGGCAGTACATGATTGGGACCCGCGATATAGTCTCCAACGGGTTCGGGCGTATAATGCCCCATGAAAACAGCCCCGGCGTTTTGGATGCGTTCGATATGTTCCAGCGGGGAATTCATATGCAGCTCAAGATGCTCCGGGGCGATGGCATTGGAAAGATCGAATGCGCAAGCAATGTCTTTCACCACAAATATGGCGCCATAGTTTTTCAACGATGCCTCGGCGATATCCTGACGCGCCAAGCGCGTCATTTGTCTGCTTACAGCGGCAGTAACCAGTTTTGCCATTTTTCGTGACGGGGTAACCAGTATGGCGGACGCCATCGGGTCGTGTTCGGCCTGGGACAGCAGATCAGCTGCCGTGAATTCAGGGTTTGCGGATTCATCGGCAATCACCAGAATTTCACTGGGTCCGGCAACCATGTCTATGCCGACGGTGCCGGCAACCATTTTTTTGGCGATGGTCACATAAATATTGCCAGGCCCCACAATCACATCGCATTTGGGAACCGTGCCGGTGCCATACGCCATTGCCGCAATTGCCCAGGCACTGCCGATCTTGTAAACCGCGTCAATTCCGACCCGCCTGGCCGCCACCAGAAGATGGGGATTGACAGTGCCATCCGGAGTGGATGGCGTCGTCATGGCAAGGGTGGATACGCCCGCGATTCTGGCCGGAATGGCGCACATCAATACCGTTGAAACCAGAGGCGTCATCCCTGCTTTTCCGCCAGGCACATATATTCCCGCAGCATTCACGGGATTAACGATCTGGCCAAGGAGCGTACCGGGTCTTGGGGTATCAATCCAGGATTTTCTGGTCTGTTTTTTGTGAAAAAATTCGATCTGGGATGCGGCGCGATCCAGGGATTCCACGAATTCCGGGCTTACTTGAAGCGCGGCCTCTTCAAATTCCGGGATACCTAGCCTGAAGGGTCTCGACGTTCAGGCAGGGAGAATCAAATCGGTTTGCATAATTGATAAGCGCCGTATCGCCGTGTTTGCGCACATCGTCCAGAATGCGGGCGACAGCCCGCTGGTCTTTCCGGTTAAAAGACTGCACCCGGCCTGTAATGACCGCAAGCCTTTTTTCAGCTGATAAAGACGGATAGTCATGGATTTTCATGAAAACAATAAACCCTCGATCGTAACTATTCAGGGATCAGAATTCAGGATTTAGAATTCAGAATGGCCCGCATGTTAGCTTCGAGCAATGTGACGGCTTCTTCAATTGGATGAGATTGAAAAAACGGATTTGCTGTCCCGCATTCTGCTCCTGAATACCTGTGTAGTTGCGTTATTTTGAAATTAGAATTTTGAATTTGTTTTGAATTTCGGATTTCGATATTCGAATTTTGACTGAAAGGACTTTCCGTTCAGGTACTACTTAAAATATTCTGTTGGTCTCAAAAACCATGTCTTTGGCAACGGCAAAACAGCTGATCGAGCTGCCTTGTTCTCTGAGTCTTCGGTTGCAGTCGGCAACAATCTCATCCATTTGCGAATCGGTTCGTTCCTGATTGATATGAAAGAGCCCCAGTCGCTTGACACCTGCCTGAACCGCAAGCTTTAGTACATCGGTATAAACCGAATGTCCCCATTCGATGGTAGTCCGATACTCATCAGGCGTATATTCGGCATCATGAATCAAAAGGTCTGCGCCTTCACAAAAATCCCTGTAAGCTTCAAACGGCAACCCCTCGGGATGAATATACCCCAGTTCGTTATCGGTCAGAAAAACAAATGTCTTGCCATTTTCAATAAATTTATATCCGCTGCCGCTGTTGGGGTGACACATCGGAATAGGAATCACGGAAACCGAATCGATTTCAAATCGAGAAGGGCAGGCTTTCTCATATTCAATTTTTGCCTTGACATCCGCATATCGTATCGGGAAATTGGGAGGCGTCATGACTTTTGAAAGCATGGTCTCCACAAATGTCTTCTGAAACGGGCAGCGGTGCATGAGCAGTTCCGCGTCTTCGCAGTACAGGGGTTTAAAAAAGGGAACCCCATCAGATGATCCCAGTGCGCATGGGTAAAAATAAAATGGTATTTGCGGATATTTTCTTTCATCAGTTGGTTGCCCAGTCTGCGAATGCCTGTTCCGGCATCCACGATAATGATTTCGCCGCTCTCGGTTTGAATTTCCATACAGGTTGTATCGCCGCCGTATTTTAGATACTCTGCTCCGCAAACCGGGATAGAACCCCGTGATCCCCAGCATTTGATCCGCATATCGCCACTGATTCCTTATCTGCCCCGATATGTATACCAGATTCCGTCATGCACCCATTTATTTAAAATTTGACAGGCAGTTGCGTCAGTCTGTTTTCGATATCCGCAGCCTCACTGCGGAGCAGCCCGGATAAAATGAACATGTTTTTTTTCAGAAAACCATCCGAGCAAACAAGCCGTTTCATCACATCATAATGAATATTGGCGATCAGGAGATCCGCCTGAATATCGATAAATTCGTCAGCGCTTCCCTGAACCGCCAGGACTGACTGCTGCAACCGGTTCAGCCGAATATTTCTTTCCGCGGTCTTTGCGGCAAGCAGGTTCATATCGACAGCCAAGGTAGCGGACATCCCAGCCGGGATGCAGCAACAGCCAGAATTCCGGTGCCCGTTCCAAGATCATGCGCCGAGCATACAGGCTGTAACTGAAAAGTCATCTCCAGGGCTTCAATGCTATCACGCGTTGTGGGGTGTGTGCCGGTTCCGAAAACCACTCCCGGATCAAGCGTGATTCGCAATTTGGATGGTGGTGCAATGGATGAATCCCAAGGCGGGGAAATAAAAAGACGATCCGTGCAAAATGGCGCAACCTTATCTCCCACCCAGTCATGGTAAGACATCTGATAGTGATCGATAAACCGCATATACGGGGAACCGCGGAGCAGATCCTGAACCTGATCCAGGGCGGTTCGGAAAAAAACAGAAATGAAAATCCGTCTTCCTGCCAGTTGCCGATGAAATGTTTCAGCTCCGAGGGGTCTTCCTGCAGCGAGCCCTCGAGATAGTAGATGAAGAGCTCGCTGCATGGCGGTGAATATTCAATTTCAGCGGTGAAGGGACATGAATCCGGCGTTATTTAGGGTCTTTGGTTTCTGCCTTGGGAAGCTGATCCATATACCATTCCATGGGTTCCAGCAGGGTATATCCCGCAGCTTTCAGTTTCTTTTTGACATTGACTACATTATTGGTCAGCAGATACGGAAATACCGCGCGTTTGCCTTCTTCCCAGTACCTGGCAACCAGAACACTGCCGAAGGATACCTTTTCTTCGGTGATGATATCCACGATCTTTTTGAGTTGGCCGAGTTTTTCTTCAACCAAGATGCAGAGCAGCGTTCCGGGTGTCCCGATTCCCAGAACGTTGACAAATGCCCGTAACAAATCCCGTACCGAAATAATGCCCATCAGCTTGTCTTTTTTATCCACCACCGGCAGTGCGCCGACAAGCGTCTTCTGGATCAGCAGCAGCGCATCCTGAATCGTATCCATTGGCGAAAGCGTAACCAGATTCTGCGACATGATTTCCTTGACTTTGATGGGCAGGGCGGCAGCCTTTTTCGTCCCGGTATCTTCTTTTTTATAAAAAGTTGAAGGAAGCGCACTGCGAAGGTCACGATCGGTTATCATCCCGATCAGCAGACCGTCGGGTTCAACAACTGGTATGTGGCGAATCTGATACTGTTCCATTAACTCTTTTGCCTCGAGAATATCGGCATCTTTATTGATGGTTACAACCTTCTGGGTCATTGATCTACTGACAAACATAATGGCCTCCACTATGTAAAAAACGATATATTTGACATCTGAATCTCAGCGCCGATGAATGAAACAGCCTGAACCCGTTGAAAACGACATGAAAAAAACGATTCACGGGTGAGGATTATCCTTTCAATAAAAGTTCGATATGGTTATTTACCAGTTCCGGAAGTCGCTTGAGAGAATACCCGCCTTCAAGGATGGAAATGATTCTACCGCCTGAATGTTTGTTGGCGGTTTCAACCAGCCTTTCCATGATATAGGTAAATCCTTCCGATGAAAGACTGATGCCCGACATATCATCATCCGCATGGGCATCAAAGCCTGCGGAGATCAGGAGGACTTCCGGAGCAAACTCGTCAAAGAGCGGCATAAAATCATCATCTATGACCGATTTGTATTCCTCGTCACCCTGTCCCGGTAACACCGGATAGTTTCGGGTAAAGCCCGTTCCTTCGGCAGATCCTTTTTCAAAGGCCCGTCCGGTGCCCGGAAAGGCAAAAGAAGGATGCTCATGGACGGAGTAATAGAAAACAGAGGAGTCAGTTTCAAAAATATTCTGGGTCCCGTTTCCGTGATGGACATCGAAATCCATGATACCTACCCGTTTGATTCCCCACTGGCTCTGGATGTATCGGGCCGCAATCGGCAATATTGTTGAAATAGCAGAATCCCATTGCCCGGTCTATCTCTGCATGATGTCCAGGGGGTCTGACCGCACAGAAAGCATTATCCAGTTCGCCGTCCATAACCATCCTTGCAGCTTCCAGGATACCGCCGACCGCCAGTCTGGCGATGTCATACGTTTGATAACATAACTGATTGTCCTCACATTCAAAAGAACTCTTGCCGGAATGGCAGACGGATTGGAATCGTTCGATATAAGCCTTGTCGTGCACCGATTCTATCCATTTCATTTCCGCCTTGGTACCTTCTATCCGGACCAGTTTGGAAAGCAGACCGGATTTCTCTAATCCTCTATAAATAACGGAGAGGCGATCAGGAGCTTCTGGATGATAGGGCCCCGTGTCATGCAACAGGTACCTGTCGTCATATAAAAAGCCTGTCTTTTTCATATTAATCCCTATAAAGACCGAATTGGATGATGGACTTGTAAAAAGCCTAAAATCTCCGCTTTATCTGAGCAAGCGGCAGGGAAAGTGAAACGATCGTGCTTTATATCTGAATGAAAACCCGGTAATTCCTTTCTGGGGATACGCATTAGGCTTTTGACAAATGGATCATGTGATGATGGCGTCAAATATCCCATAGGCGGCTTGAATTGCGGCATTGCCTGCTGGAATGGCTACAGTCGGTTGACCGTTCAAGTCGTACGAATAAATATCCGCGTTGTCCGGAATGGTTCCGGCAAGTTCAATTCCGGCGTCCTGAACAATCCGGGTAATTTCCGGCGAGAGCTCGTCCTTGACCTGATTGATGATCAGATAGCTTTTTGAAACGCCGATCCGAAGTTCTCTTGCCAGTTGATCAATGCGAATCGCGGAAAGAATGCTGCGCCGGGAAGTGTCCGATACCATCAGCAGCACGTCCACATTTCGTGTCGTCAGCCTGCTGATATGTTCCATGCCGGCTTCATTATCCATGACAATATACGGATAATTGTGAATGAGTTTGTCCAGGAAGGCGATTAACAGCGAGTTGGCTGCGCAATAGCATCCGGAGCCTTCCGGTTGCCCCATGACAATCAAATCGTAGCCTTTGGCCTCAACAACGGCCTGTTGCAGCTTCATGGACATGAACACATCTTTTGTCATGCCGCCGGGAACAACTCCTTTTTTCATTTCCTCCCGGGCATTGCTCAGGGTATCGCACAATTCAAGTCCCAGCACTTCGTTTAAATTGGCGTTGCTGTCGGCATCCACGGCCAGAACCGGTGATTTGCCCTTATCCACCAAATACTTGATGAGCATTCCTGCTATGGTTGTCTTTCCGGTTCCTCCCTTTCCGGCCAATGCGATAGAATACGGCATGCGATAAAAATCCTTTCCGAATGAATGGTTGGGTGTAATGTGAATGACCATATCCCTTAAGGTACTTATCGCCAACAGTCAAGTAACTTTTTTTACACTCCCGTGTCAACAAACAGCGCTAAGTCACCGAATGCCAGTGGCAGGTCGTACTGAAGCAAATCCCTTGCAATGGCATTTTGTCTATGCTAAATCCTGAACGTTCACTCGGATTTAGCGAATGCTTATTTTAAAACAGATGTGAACATTACCGGCATTTTCATTGACGCCGTTATTTTTAATCTTTGTTCAGGCGATTGCCAGGATTCATCAAACCGTAAGAAATGGAGGATAAAAATGGATTTTGAACTTACCAAATCACAGATCGAAATTCAGAAAGCGGCCAGGAATTTTGCCAAAGGTGAATTTGACAAGGATCTTGCGCTTGAACTTGAGAAAAAACATGAATTTCCAACGAAAATATGGAAAAAAGCTGCTGAACTTGGTTTTATCGGCATTCACTTTGATGAAAAATATTCCGGCCAGGGCCTTGGTGTCATAGAAAATATTATTGTTGCGGAAGAACTCTGCGCAAAAGATTCCACAATCGGAGCCGCCTTGATTCTTAGCAGGCTTTGCATCCGAATGCCTGCTGCGCTTTGCCAGTGAAGATCTCAAGCAAAAATTTCTGCCGCTTGTTGCCGAAGGCAAGACGCTTTCCGCAGGCGCATTCACGGAACCGGATCATGGTTCCGATATTACTTCCATGAACACCACTGCGGTTCGTGACGGCGACGAATGGGTCATTAACGGCACAAAAACCTTTATCACCAATGGTTGCCTGGCAGGGTTTTTTACGGTTCTGTGCCAGACCGATCCCGATGCCAAGCCGACTTATCGGGGAATCAGCATGATTCTGGTTGAAGCGGATCGAAAAGGCGTTACTGCGACGGACATTGGCGATAAAATGGGCATTCATATGATGTCCACGGCAGAAGTCAATTTCAAGGACGTCCGGGTGCCGCTGAGCAATCTGGTTGGCGTTGAAGGCAAGGGATTCTATCAGGTTCTGGAGTTCTTCGACGAAAGCCGGATTCTGATTGCCGCTCAGGCCTTGGGAACGGCCCAGGGAGCCTTTGACAGAGCCCTTGCTTACGTGAAACAGCGCGAGCAATTCGGCAAAAAAATCGCCGATTTCCAGATTACCCAGCATAAACTGGCTGACATGGCCACCAAAATCGAACTGGCCCGGCTGATCACCTACAAGGCTGCCTGGAATTACGACAAAGGCAACATCGATCCCAAACTGACATCAATGGCCAAGATGTATGCAGCCCGAACGGCGGTTGAAGTGGCGGACGAGGCAATTCAGCTGCTGGGCGGATATGGATACATGGCGGAATACGAAGTCGAACGTTTTTATCGTGATGCCAAGATCACCGAACTCTATGAAGGCACCAAGGAGATTCAGAAAAATACCATTGCCAGTGCGGTACTGGGCAAATTCAAATAAGTACAGCCTATCGGCAAAGGTTACATGAACATCTTTGTGTAGCCCATTACCCATAGCCTCAATCCCCATAACCCATTTCTAAAAGGAGAACCGATATGATCGACTTCATTAAAAAAACCATGTTGACGGGTATTGGTCTGGCAATGAAAACCAAGGATGAACTGGAAGAATGGGTAAAGGAAATTGTAAAAAAAGGGGAAATGTCTGAAAATGAGGGCAAAAGTTTTTTGGACGATCTCAAGACTAAATCCAAGGAAGCGCAAAAAGATCTTGAGGAAAAGATTGAATCAAAATTCAAGGATCTGCTGAAAAAGGCGGATATTGCCACGCGCGACGAAGTCAATGAATTGAAAAATGAGATTGAAGAACTGAAAAAAACAATTTCAAAATGATCCGCAAGTAACATTACCTGGTTTGTGACGGGAAAGGGCAGGGGATGACCGATAAGTTCATCAGTATTCGTAATCTCAAGTTTCTGCTGTTTGAAGTGTTTGATGTGCTGTCGCTCTCCGAATACCCTTATTTTTCTCAGCACAATCAAAAGATGTACGATCTGGTGCTGAATGCGGCCATGAAATTATCCACTCGGCTGCTGCATCCGATCTTTGAGGAGATGGACCGGAACCCGCCTGAATTGGTTTCCGGGCAGGTGAAAGTCCATCCTGCGGTTGCCGGCATCATGAAAGAATTCGGACAAGGCGGATGGATCGGCGCAACATTTCCGGCCGCATCCGGCGGTGAGCAATTACCCGGTATGATCGCCAGTGCCTGTTTCATGATGTTTTTCGCCGCCAACTATTCGGCCGGCGTCTATCCCGGGCTGACAACCGGTGCCGCCCGCCTGATCGACTCCTTTGGTAATGAGGCGCTAAAAAAAACCTTCCTGAACAACATGCTTTCCGGGAAATGGCAGGGCACCATGGCGCTGACCGAACCCCAGGCCGGCAGCTCGCTCAGCGATATCGCCACCACTGCCTTTCCCACGGATAATGGATATTACAAAATCCGCGGCCGCAAGACATTCATTTCCGCCGGCGATCACGACGGCGCTGAGAATATCGTTCATCTGATGCTGGCCCGGATCGATGGGGCGCCTGCCGGCGCCAGGGGCATATCCCTTTTTGTCGTTCCCAAAATGCGCCCGGATGCAAAAGGCAAACTGACTTCAAATGATATCACCGTTTCCCAGATTTTCCACAAAATGGGGTATCGGGGCGCTCCGATCGCTGAACTGAGTATCGGCGATAAAGACGACTGCCGGGGATATCTTCTGGGCGAGCCGCACCGGGGGCTGGCCTATATGTTCCAGATGATGAACGAGGAGCGGATCGGTGTGGGGCTGGGAGCGGCAGCCATTGCCTCGGCCGCCTATCATGCGGCCCTGAATTACTGCAAACACAGATCCCAGGGCCGAAAACTGACGGAGAAAGACCCTGCATCCCCCCAGATCCCCATTATCGAACATGCCGATGTCAAGCGGATGCTGCTGTTTCAGCGTGCCGTGGTGGAAGGCGCATTTTCTCTGCTGATGCAGTGCAGTCGATACGAAGATATGATCCGGGCGGCGTTGCCTCAGGAAAAGAATCGTTACCGCCTCCTGCTGGAACTGCTCACCCCCGTTGCCAAGACCTATGCATCGGAGATGGGCATTCTGTCAACCAGCCAGAGCATTCAGTGTTTCGGCGGATACGGATACTGCCAGGACTTTCCCGTGGAACAGCATTTTCGCGATATGCGCATTCACCCGATTCACGAGGGAACCACCGGCATTCAGGGCATGGATCTTCTGGGCAGAAAAGTCGTCATGGAAAACGGCAAGGCATTTGCCTTGTTCCTGGAAGAAGTTCATCGCGCCATGGATTCTGCCCGGAAATTTCCCGCACTGCATGTCCATGGCCGATCGGTTGGAAACGGCCGTAAAGAAGCTTCAGGACGTCACCATTTCAACTTATCGGCCACTGGCGCATAAAGGGCCGGAAATCTTTCTGGCCGATGCCACCCTCTATCTGGAATTTTTCGGGATCGTCACTGTCGCCTGGCAGTGGCTTCTTCAGGCCGTGTCAGTTAAAAAAGCGCAGGCAGGAGAACTTTCTGCCGCCGAATCTGATTTTTATCAGGGGAAATTCTTTACCGCCCGGTACTTTTTCGCCTACGAACTGCCGAAAATCAGTGGGATGGCTCAGCGCCTGTCAGACGGCGACCCATTGACCGTTGAAATGCAGCCGGAGTATTTTTCAGACTGAAACCTGTTGCATTTCTGCCCAGTGAAATCCGGACAACGCCTTTAATCACATTCTCCACTATCCTTATAAATCCAAAAAATAAGCCTCTTGCAAAACCCCTTCAACTGCTTCCTCCGTCATACCGGTAAAAGCCGGTATCCAGTGAATTTAAATGCTTCGTCACCCCGGTTTTCACCGGGGTGACGAACAGCGGTAATTATTGCAAGAGGCTCAGATGGTAATTTAATGATTCTATTGTCTGGAGTTCTCTGTATCATGCCTCTTGACTATGAAAGGAGTTCAATTTTCAGTCGCATCCGGAATGCATCCTTTCATTTCGTAATCATAGATGTTATTCCCGCCATAAATATGATAAAAACATCACAATCCGGTAGTCTGATTCCGTTCGGTACAGGAAACGGAACGTGCTTTTGACCATATGAAGGGATAGAATGCATTCAGCAAAAGAAAGCGAATTGATCGGCAGCGATGGCCGGCCACGTTTCGGCATTTTTGACGGACCCCTGACATCCTTCAATCTGGACGATTTCCGTCCTTACGGCACGAAAAATCGCGTTTTCTCCGCAAGGAAATGGATTTTACAGTACCGGATCAAGCGCTGGGAATATCTCGGCATCTGCAACAACGACATTATCTTCGGCGTGGCTGTCGTTCACCTTGGCTATATGTGCAACCTGTTTGCATACCTATTTGACCGCCGGAGTGCCCGGCTCAGCGAATATGATATTCTCGTGCCTGGTGGATGCGCCGCAATTTTCGAAGGATCGTCCCTGACAGGGGCCGTCACGTTCAAAAGCGGAAAAACAGAGGTCCGGATAACAAATGACCCTGCAACCGTAACTGTCGAGGGGTCCATCAAGGGAGAGCTCTCCGTCAGTCTTTTTTTTCAAAAATATGCGAAACCCCTGGTATGCCTGACCCGAACCGGCCTGAAAGGCTTTAATTACACCCACAAGGAAGCCGGCATTCCGGTTCGGGGGAAGATTCGCCACAAGAGAATGTCATGGGATATTCACGAAGCGCAGTCCTTCGGTGTCCGGGACTATACGCTGGGCTATCTGGCACGTCATACGTTCTGGAACTGGGCCTCCGGAGGCGGTATTGACGGGGAAGGGAACCGCGTCGGTTTCAATCTGGTTCAAGGGGTCAATGAAACTGGCTTTACGGAAAACGCTTTCTGGGTCAACGGACGGTTTTTCAAGACCGATGCCGTGGATTTCCAATATGACGATCTGGAGCTGATGCAGCCCTGGCGCATTGAATCGAACGACGGCAGGGTCCGGCTCCGGTTCCAGCCGGAGGGCAAACGATCGGCAAATGTGAATGGCGGTCTTATCGTCAGCAAGTTTCACCAGCCGTTTGGCCGGTTTGAAGGGACGTTGCGGGACGGGGATCTGCTCTGGGAACTGCAGGACGTCTCCGGCTTTGTGGAAGAGCACTACGCCAAGTGGTAATACAGCGCGGTTGAGAAAGTGGCGGAGAACATATCGATGAATCGCAGGGATATCGTGCTGGCGCTATTGGTGGTTACCATCTGGGGTGCTACGTTTACGGTCATCAGGCTCGGACTTGATGGCGTGCCGCCGATGCTGCTGGTGGCGTTTCGTTTTGTTTTCGCCCTGCTGCCTGCTATATTCTTCGTGCGGCGTCCGGCAGTGAGTGCGGGGTATTGGATTGGTTACGGGCTCACGGTCGGAGTCGGCCAGTTTGGATGCGTGTTCTATGCAATGCACATGGGGATGCCTGCAGGCGTGACATCTGTGGTCATTCAGTCGCAGGCATTTTTTACCGCTGTCTTTGCGGCAATATTCCTGCGGGAATCGATAACACGCTCTCAGGTTGCAGGCCTATGCATTGCAGCTTCGGGTCTGTATCTCGTGGGGCAGGGCAACGTCGGTACAAGCCTTTTTGCAATCCCTCCGGTTGCCATATTGCTGACCCTTGCCAGCGCCGCATTCTGGGGCGGATCAAATATTGTTGTCCGGATGGCAACGGCTTCCGCAGCCTCTCAAGGCAACCGGCTTGATGTACTGAGCCTGGTTGTCTGGTCCAGTCTGGTACCGCCGGTTCCGCTTTTCCTGCTCGCACTCGTGCTGGATTCACCGGAAACCGTTTTTAAGGCGATTTCATCCTTGAACGGCATTTCGATTTTTTCGATCCTGTTTCTTGCCTTTGGGGCCACGTTGTTTGGTTTTGGCGCATGGAGCAAGTTGCTGTCACGGCACCCGGCAAATCGGGTAGCGCCCCTATCGCTGCTTGTCCCGGTTACAGGGCTTCTGACTGCCAGCCTTGTTCTTGGTGAACAGCTGTCGATACTCCAATGGAGCGGGTGTATCTCCGTGATTTTGGGATTACTCGTATCCACGTTCGGATTGCAGAGATTTCGACTATTGATGCCGGATGCGGAGAGATAGACCATGGCCTGCAGTGAAATGAGTTAGTGATGAAATATGGGATGGAGCAGTTTTATGGGATCAGAACTTAGAGACAGTGCAAAACGTGTGCAGGATTTTCTTCTTTCCAGGGGCTTTTCTGTTAAGGTTAAAGAACTGCCTGGCTCGGCAAGGACGGCAAAGGAGGCTGCCGACAGTATCGGTTGTTCCGTTTCTCAAATCGCTAAATCCCTTGTGTTCAGAGAGAAGACAACCGATCGTCCGGTTCTTGTCGTTGCATCCGGCTCAAATCGCGTAGATGCCAAGAAAATTGAAAAAACGACGGGCTTGAAACTTGGCAGGGCGGATGGAAAGTATGTAAAAGAAAGAGTCGGGTTTGCAATCGGTGGCATTCCGCCGGTAGGCCATAATGAGCCGCTGGAAACCATACTGGATCCGGACCTGAAGAAATATAGCATCATCTGGGCTGCGGCAGGCACCCCTTTCGCCGTTTTTCCGATGAAACCGGCTGATCTGGAACCGCTTACTAATGGGGAGGTGGGTTGATTTATCAGAAGAGATATAATCAATACCGATATTGGAACCGGCGGACAAGGCCAAGTCGTTTCCACTGGCCGATATTGATGCGTGAAATTGGAATCAGTGGAATCGCTCAGCGAATAAACAGCAAATTAAATGGCTCAGGAGACATAAATCAATAATCCACTCATGCAATTAATGGGAAAGTATCAAAGAGGAAACAAACCAGCATTTCTTATGGGTCCTTTTTTGCCTCTGGCATGCATCAAGGAAAGGGGCCTGCAGTTCAATGATATTCTGAAGGATTCCCAATCCATGATAGAAACCGCCATGATGAGCTTTGATTTCGGATTTGAATCCACGATGCTGCCGTTTGACCTGAATGTGGAAGCTGAAATACTTGGTGCCGGGGTTCGATATCACGAGGGATTCGAAGGGCATCCGGTTTACCCGACAATCACCTGACAGGCCCGTTGCTACTGCTGACGATATCGAAATACCGGAGGACCTGGCAGAAAAAGGACGATTGCCGGTCATCCTGAAAACTATTCGATCGATTCAGGATCTCGCTCAAGGCGCGAATATGATGGACCCACTTGCACAAAATAAATATAAAATTTCCCCAGCGACGTCAGTCAATTTCTTATCGACAATTTCGAAAACAAAAGTTTTTTGACCTATTAATCTGAAGACCTGGACACAATAAACAGCGAATTTGCGCACTCCTTCCAAAAAGACGCGATAAATGGAGTGTCCTTCTTCCCAGCTGTATCCTTTAATATGGGCGGACTCAACAATATATGAAAGCATGACTTTTAGTTTCAGTGAAAATCTATAAAATATCCGTTAAATTTAAGCTCAGGAAGGTTAACAAGAATTTTCTTCCAGCCCCAATATCCTGTCCCCTGTCGTGCTTTTTTTACTCAAAGGAACGATCAAATGACGCGGGTGAAAACAAAAATCAGCTGGTCGTCCATGATATCGCGGGGAGGAGTGTTCTCACTCGGTTGGTGGATTCTTACCGATGGCGCTGCGTCGTCCTGGGGGGTCGGCGTGCCTGCGGTTTTACTGGCGGTTGTTTCCAGTATCACACTACTGCCGCCAGTACCTTTGGTCTGGTCTGAACTTCTGAGATTCGTGCCCTTTTTCCTCCAGCGTTCCTTACTCGGTGGAACAGATGTGGCTTGGCGTGCTTTTCATCCCGGCATGCCCATCGACCCAGAACTCATTGAATACCCACTGCGGCTAACGCCTGGATTGCCACGGGCGTTTATGGTCAACACGGTCAGTATGTTGCCAGGCACATTGAGTGTTGCACTTGATAAGAGCGTCTTGAAAGTGCATGTACTGGACAGACGAAAAGGGTTTATAGCAGACCTCGAGGCGGTGGAACATTGGGTGGCCAGGATGTTCGGCACACCCCTGAAGCTTTCCAAAGGAGGTTAATACTATGGAGCCATTTAAGGATATTCGTTGCGTGGTCGAACCCGTGGAGGCATGTAAACCGGCACTGGAACGCGCCGCTACGCTGGCGAAAAACAACCATGCCTGTCTTACTGTCGTCAGTGTGATCGATCGTGTCGCCGGTGTTCCGTGCTCGCGATCAAGCCGCCCGGCTTCGCAACGCCGGTCGCACTGGCGGGTTGAGTTCTCATGAAGATTCTTTACCTCGCATTGGCGTTGTTTCTCCTGCTGAACCTTGGCGCCGGGATGTGGCGCGTGCTTCGCGGTCCGACCGCTGCGGATCGTATGCTGGCTGCGCAGCTGTTTGGAACCACTGCGGTGGCCATGCTCCTGATACTCGCGCAAGCATACGGCAATGGAGCCCTGCGGGATGTGGCGCTGGTGTTTGCCCTGCTGGCTGCGGTGACGTCAGTGTCTTTCGTGCGGCGGTCCTGGCCGGGCCAGGAGGCAGGCCATGATTCTGAGTGATTACCTGTCCGTTGCACTGCTGCTCGCGGGGGCCGTCTTTTTTCTGGCCGGCACCCTGGGCCTATTGCGTTTTCCAGATGTCTACACCCGGCTTCACGCACTGACCAAGGCTGATAATCTAGGGCTGGGCCTGATGGTGGGAGGGCTGATCCTGCAGGCGGAATCATGGGCCGTGGCGGGCAAGTTGTTACTGATCTGGTTGCTGGTTCTACTCGCCGGGGCCAGCGTTGCCCATTTGGTTGCCGCCGGGGCGTTGAAAAGGGGGATTCGCTTGTGGAAGCGGTAACGCTGTTGGAGTGGCTGTTCGATGGCTTATTGGGATTTGGATTGGTGTGGCTGTCCTGGCGAGCTATGACTCGCTTGAATCTGTTCAAGGCCATTGTGTTGTTCATCGCCTTTGGCCTGCTGATGTCATTGGCATGGGTGCGCCTGGGTGCGACGGACGTGGCCCTGGCCGAAGCGGCTATCGGCGCCGGTTTAACCGGTGCCCTGCTGATGGCCGCCTTGGCGAAACTCCAGGATGCCAGCATCGTTGCGTCTAACGACGATGATGATCAGTCACACATTCACAATGTTTCCAATGACGACTCTAAGAAAGGAACTGGCCAATGATCGATCTGGGTTGGATTCTGATTCGGGACGCGATGAAGCCACCGAAAATCCCGGAGGCCTGATATGGATTGGCATCGTTGGCTACTGTTGCCGCTGCTGCTGGCACTCGCCGTGGGTCTCGGTTATGCCGTGCTCTCTTTGCCTGACCATGCTGCAGGTCTTCAGCAAATGGTGGCCGGCAAAATGGCGGTAAGCGGCGTAAGCAATCCGGTGACCGCAGTGCTGCTTAACTTCCGGGGATACGACACGTTGCTCGAGATGGTCGTGTTGTTTGTGGCGCTGCTGGGGGTTTGGTCACTTGGTGGCGAAACTTTTTGCTGCGAGACCGCACCAAGCCTTGTGCTGGATACCCTGGTGCGTCTGTTGGTGCCTGTGTTGATCCTGGTGGCCGGATATCTTCTGTGGGTCGGTGCCCATGCGCCCGGCGGTGCTTTTCAGTCGGGTTCGGTGATAGGTGCGTCAGGGGTGCTGCTGCTGTTGGCCGACAGACGCCTGCCCAGCGGTCTGGCGGCACTGCCTCTGCGGCTCGCTCTGGTGGCTGGCCCGGGTGCCTTCTTGGCAGTTGCTGTACTCACGATACTGATTGGCGGGCAGTTGCTGGAATATCCTTCGGCGCAGGCGGGCACCCTAATCCTGGTTCTTGAGGTCGCAGCGACCCTCTCCATCGGCGTGACGTTAGCCGCCCTGTTTTTTGGGGGAGTGCCCCCAAAACAATAAGGAGTGCAAATGAGCACAGCATATTTTTATGCCCTCGTGGGAGTGGGGCTTTTCACCCTGGGGCTCTACGCCCTGATCGTTCACGCGCACCTGCTGCGCAAAATTCTGGCGATTAACGTGTTGGGAAACGGGGTTTTCCTGGTGCTGGTAGCTTGGCTCAGCGTGCCGGTGACAATCTGTCGGATGTTGTGCCCCAGGCCATGGTCATCACCGGCATCGTGGTTGCCGTCTCGGCCACGGCCCTGGCCCTCACCTTGATGTTGAAATTAACTGCTGAAACCGGACTCGCCGAGCTTTCTGATGATGGGCGAGAGTAACGTCGATGGCCGAAGTGTTCGCGGATATTCCCTGGGCTGTCGCCTTGATCCTGCTGCCGCTGGCAGGCGGGATGATCTGCTTTCTTTGGCCAGGTATGGCAAAGATTGCGGGATTGGTTACGGCCTTTGCCGTAGCCCTGTCGGTCATCGGTCTGGGCTGGCAAATCCATGCTGCCGGCATCTATCGTCACAACGTGGGCGGCTGGGGCGCGCCGCTCGGCATTGATCTGTATGCCGATGGGCTGAGTCTGTTGATGCTCGCAGCAACTGCAGCGGTGGGGCTCGGCGTCAGCGTTTATTCCGCTGGTTATTTTCAGGGCAAATATTCGGCCAGGTTCTGGCCGCTTTGGTTGTTTCTGTTGGCCGCACTGAATGCCCTGTTTCTCTCCGCCGATATTTTCAACTTGTACGTCACCCTGGAACTGGTCGGTTTGGTGGCGGTCGCGATGGCGGCCTTACCGGGCGGCAGGAATGCATTGAGCGGGGCTATGCGTTATCTGCTGGCGACGCTGCTCGGATCGTTCTCTTACCTGTTTGGCGTCGCGCTGCTCTATCATCGCTTCGGCAGCGTGGACATAGCGATGCTTGCCGTGCGGGTCGAGCCCTGCCCGGCGGTCTGGGCGGCGCTGGGGCTGATGGGGGGCGGGCTATTGCTCAAAACGGCGCTGTTTCCGTTGCATTTCTGGCTTCCGCCCGCCCATGCCAGTGCCCCTGCGCCTGTGAGTGCGCTGCTCTCGGCGCTGGTGGTAAAAACCTCTTTTTATATCCTGCTGCGATTGTGGCTCACGATCTTCGGCCCTATCGGTGGTGACGTTGATGCACTGTTCGGCCTGCTCGGCGCCGCGGCCGTGCTTTGGGGCTCCTTACAGGCCTTGCGTCAGACCCGGTTGAAGCTGCTGGTGGCCTATTCCACCGTTGCCCAGATTGGCTACCTGTTTCTGGCATTTCCGCTTGCCGCAGCCGCCGGTGTTACCGCTTGGAGCGCGGCCGCTTACTTGGCGGTTTCCCACGCCCTGGCTAAGGCGGCCATGTTTCTGGCGGCCGGCAATCTGTTGCACTTCAGCGGCCATGATCGCATCGCCGATCTGGATCGGGTGGTGCAGCGCTTGCCGCTTACCGCCGGTGCCTTCGCACTGGCCGGGGTGAGCATCATGGGACTACCGCCGAGCGGAGGCTTTATCGGCAAGTGGCTGCTGCTTAAAGCGTCACTGGCAAAGGGACGATGGGATTTCGCGGCGGTCATGATCCTCGGCGGTTTACTGGCGGCGGGTTATGTTTTCAAGGTGTTGGGATGCGCCTTCACCCAGGCTACCGTGTCGCACGAGTCGAGAACGGTTCCTGCCTGTATGGAATGGGCGGCGCTGTTGCTCGCTATCCTAGCTGTGCTGCTGGGGTTTCTGGCAGTCCCGATCTTGTCGCTTGTTGGCATCGGCGACCCGTTCGGCGCCAGCGGGGTCAGACCATGAACTGGGATGCCTGGATCCCGCCGCTGGTGGTCGCGAGCTCTCTGTTGCCTGGGTTGATCATCTTCAGTGTGGCAGATGACAAGGTGCGCCTGCGCACGGTGCTCAACATGCTCGGTGCGTTGGCAAAAGTCGCATTGGTAGGCTTGATGCTGTGGGGTGTCTATCATGGGCATCATTATGAAGCGCGGCTGGCACTGCTGCCGGGCCTGGAACTGGTATTGCGGGCTGGCCCGCTGTCCTTGATGTTTGTCGCTCTGTCCAGTGACCTTTGGCTGCTCACCACTGTTTATGCCATCGGCTACTTGGAAGACTCACAACATCGCAGTCGATTCTTTGGCTTTTTTAGCTTGTGCGTGACTGCGACCGTCGGCGTGGCCATGTCCGGCAACCTATTCACCTTCCTGCTGTTCTATGAGCTGTTGACTTTGTCAACCTATCCGCTGGTCGTGCATCGCGGTACGGGAGAGGCCCTCAGTGCCGGGCAGTCTTATCTAATCTATACCATTTTCGGTGGCGCGTTGCTGTTGTTGGGAACGGTGTGGCTCTACACCTTGACGGGCACCCTGGAATTCACACCCCGGGGGTTTCTCGATGGCCTCAGCACAGAGCATCGTCCAGCCCTTAGAATGATTTTCGCCCTATTAATCGCCGGATTGGGCGTGAAAGCCGCAATAGTGCCCCTGCACGGCTGGCTTCCAAAGGCCATGGTCGCACCGGCGCCGGTCAGCGCTTTGTTGCATGCGGTGGCAGTGGTGAAGGCTGGTGCGTTCGGGATCGTGCGTGTGGTCTATGACGTTTTCGGAGCTGAGTTTGCAGCGGGTCTGGGGGTGATGGGTCCCTTGGCCTGGTTGGCTGCGGTCACAATTGTCTACGGTTCACTGCGCGCCTTGTTTCAAGATGACCTTAAACGCCGGCTGGCATTTTCTACGATCAGTCAAGTGTCCTTTATCACCCTTGGCGTTGCCATCGCGGGACCTGTCGCTACCATCGGCGGCGTGGTGCACTTGGTGCACCAGGGCTTCATGAAAATCACGTTGTTTTTCTGTGCGGGCAATCTGGCAGAGACTTTAGAGGTTCATAAAGTCAGCCAGATGAATGGTGTGGGCCGGCGGATGCCCTGGACCATGGCTGCGTTCACTGTCGGGGCTTTCGGGATGATTGGTGCGCCCCCAACTGCCGGATTCATCAGCAAATGGTATCTGGGCTTGGGCGCACTTGAGGCGGGCCAAAACTGGGTCATCTGTGTGCTGGCTGGCAGCAGCCTGCTTAATGCCGCGTATTTTCTGCCCATATTGCATGCCACTTGGTTTCGGGAGCCTCCAGCCGACTGGCCGGAGGAGCGCGACTTTGGCTGCAAGGAGACAGCTTGGACTCTGTTGATCCCTCCGCTGGTGACGGCCGCCATATCTCTGGGAATGGGACTGCTGGCTTCGCAACCTTTTAGCCCGCTGGGGTGGGCGAAGCTCATCGCGGCACAGGAGTTCTATCAACCGTGAACGAACTATACGTTCCCTTGGTTTTATCCCTTGTTGTGATCTGGCCGCTGCTGTTGGCCGTTGCAATAGCGTTCCGTGTAGCTCATTCAGCGGCTTTGATGCTTGCTCCTTGGGCGGCCCTGCCCGCGTTCACCCTGGCCGTGTTCACACCTCCAAGCGCTTCGCTTCATCTGCCTGGGTTTTTGCTCGGCACCGAATTGAGCCTTATGGACGACACCGGTCGTCTGTTCCTGCTATTCACGGCCCTGCTTTGGTGGCTGTCCGGCATGTACGCGCGGGCTTATCTGTCCGATCAGACCGGTCGCAGTCGTTTCTTTGTGTATTTTCTGCTGTCCATGACAGGCAACCTGGGGCTGATCCTGGCGCAGGATCTGACAAGTTTTTATCTGTTTTTCGCTCTGATGAGTTTTGCCTCCTACGGCCTGGTTGTGCATCAACGAAGTCTTGAGGCCCTGCATGCAGGAAGGATCTACATTATACTGGTGGTCATTGGCGAGATCGCACTTTTTGCCGCCATGGTTTTCGCTACCGCCGCTACGGGATCAACTGAATTCGGTACCGTGCGGCACGGACTGGCGCAGGCCGGGTCACGCGACCTGGTCATGTTCCTGGCCTTTATGGGCTTCGGTATCAAGGCCGGGGTACTGGGCCTGCACGTGTGGCTGCCGCTGGCCCATCCGGTTGCCCCGACCCCCGCCAGTGCCGTGTTGTCGGGCGCCATGATTAAGGCTGGTCTGTTGGGGTGGTTGCGATTGTTGCCGCTTGGTGAGACGGCGCTTCTTCAATGGGGCGAGAGCTTCATGCTTCTGGGATTGGCGGCAGCTTTCTATGGCGTAATAGTCAGGGCTCACCCAACGGGATCCCAAGACGCTGTTGGCCTATTCCAGCATCAGCCAGATGGGAGTCATGACTGTGGCTGCGGGACTGGGGCTGACTTCCCCAGATGCCTACCCGGCGATCCTGACGGTCATCACCCTGTATGCATTTCACCATGGTCTCAGCAAAGGGGCACTGTTTCTCGGTGTCGGTGTCGTCGGGGCCTTTAGCGGTGTGAAACGGCGAAGGGTGTGGCTTGCCTTGTGGCTGCCGGCCCTGGCGCCTGCGGGTGCTCCGTTGACAAGTGGCATGGTGGCGAAAACCATGCTGAAAGCGCAGACGGTCAACGCACCCGGCCCCTGGGTTCCGGTGTTGCAAATACTTCTGCCTTGGAGTGCCGTAGCCACGACGTTATTGGTCGGGCGGTTTCTTTTTCTGCTGTACCACCCAAAGCAGGGGCCTCCGATCACCTTTCGCCTACCGGGATTGTGTGGCCATGGGCACTGCTGGTCATGGCGTCGGCAGTGCTGCCCTGGTGGTTCGTGCAAAAGTTAGCGGCATTGCGGTCCCAATCCGCGGTCTATGGCAGCACCTGGCCGGTGCTGCTTGGCGCTTTGCTGGCAGTGGCCATAATTGTTTTACGAAGATCACAGCTGCCTTGGCGATTTCGGGCCATGCCGACGGGTGATGGGCAGTTAAGCGCCGGGCACCTGCCATTACCCTGCATCCCGCCGGGCGACTTGCTGCTGCCCATTGGCCGCGGTATTGCTCCAGTCCTCACCCATGGTCGTCGCTTGGCCGAGGTGCAATTGCCGCGTTGGCGCGATGCGTTGCTGTCCCTGTTGCAGCGGCCATTATCCAATGTGGATGGGTGGCGAATCATCGGGCAAATCGAAGACCGCCTCAATCACTGGTCTATGGCGTTGGTGATTCTGGTGCTTCTGGGTCTGATCGTGACCGCCCTGGGCATGAGCGAATGAACCGCATGCGCCTCTGGGCAGGGTTGACCACCGGGACTGCCGTTGCTACACGCCCGGTTTGTGCCTATATCAAGGCCATGTATGGATGGACAATAATTATGGTGTTGCACTGATGTCTCTCACCGTAAACAATAAGGCGGCAGCGTCATCCTCAATTCCATCGTGCGACGTGTTTACCCTTCTGGAAATTCCGGTAATTCGTTATGCTCTCTACCGGGAAGAATAAACGTTGTAAGGAGTTCTAAAAATGTACACCTTAATCGGCAAGCACTTACATCACCTGCCTGCAGACGAAGTAATCGTCCTTCTGGACAGCGATAAGGGAAAAGGGCTGGACATCTTCGAGGTCGATAAACGTCAGAAACATTTCGGCCCCAATGCGATCACCGGGAAAAAAGGGAAAGGGCCTCTGCTTCGCTTTCTGCTCCAGTTCCATCAGCCCCTGATCTACATCCTGATAGCGGCAGCTGCAGTTACCACCTTTCTTCAGGAATGGGTCGACGCCGGGGTTATTTTCGGGGTTGTGCTAGTAAACGCGTTCATCGGATTTATCCAGGAAGCAAAAGCGGTCAAAGCAATAGAAGCGTTGGCCAAGACGATGACAACTGAGGCAACGGTACTGCGGTCGGGCGAGAAACGGCGCATCTCCTCGGCAGAAGTGGTACCGGGCGACATCGTCTTTTTGCAGTCCGGTGACAAAGTGCCAGCGGATTTGCGGCTGTTTCAGACACGGGATCTTCAGGTGGACGAGTCAGCTCTGACCGGAGAGTCGGTTCCTGTGGATAAAAAGGCGGATGTCCTCGATCACGACACGGCTCTGGCTGACCGGCGGAACATGGCTTATGCTTCGACGCTAGCCACCTACGGTCAGGGCTCCGGCATTGTCGTTGCCATTGGCGACCTAACAGAAGTGGGGCGCATTTCTGAACTTATCTCAACAACTGAGGCATTGGAAACCCCGCTGACCCGAAAGATCGCCCGGTTCAGCCATATCCTGCTCTATGCGATCCTGGCCCTTGCTGCGACCGCTTTTGTCGTCGGTCTCATCCGAGGTCAGTCCGTCTTTGATATGTTCATGGCGGCTGTGGCCCTATCAGTAGGCGCTATCCCCGAGGGTCTGCCGGCTGCGCTGACTATCACTCTGGCCATCGGTGTTGCGCGGATGGCGCGCAGACGGGCAATAATCAGAAAACTCACAGCAGTGGAAACCCTCGGCAGCACAACTGTCATCTGCTCCGACAAGACCGGGACGCTGACCGAGAATCAGATGACCGTTCAGGAGATATTGGCCGGTGGCGAGCGATTTGAGGTCACCGGCGCGGGCTACACGCCCTCAGGCCGAATCCTCAAGACAGGGGATACGGTGGATGCCCCCATGCCCTCGGCACTGATGGAATGTCTGAAGGCCGGGTTTCTGTGCAACGACAGCCTGCTGCTGGAGAAAGAGGGCCGGTGGGCGGTACAGGGTGATCCCACAGAAGGCGCATTGTTGGTTGCTGCGGTCAAAGCAGGTCTGGACATGGCCACCGCGCGAAAGAAATCGCTCCGCATCGATACTATTCCTTTCGAATCGCAGCACCAGTATATGGCCACCCTGCATGACCAAGGAGCGGATATTCCCGGCATCGTTTATATCAAGGGTTCGGTAGAAACCATTCTGGAGAAATGTGATTCATGTCTCGATTCAGCGGGCCAATATGGTGAATTGGATGTCGGACAGATCCATAGCGCGGTGGAAGAAATGGCAGCTAAGGGAATGCGGGTGCTCGCTTTTGCAACAAGAGAAACAGAACAAGGGACAGCCGCGCTGAATCATCCTGATGTTGCTTCCGGCATGACCTTCATCGGTCTCCAGGGGATGATCGATCCTCCCCGGCAGGAGGCGATTACTGCAGTTCAGAAGTGTCACACAGCGGGTATTCGCGTCAAGATGATAACCGGCGATCATGCGCTGACGGCTTCCTCGATTGCACATCAGGTTGGTCTTCATAATCCAACCAACGTTGTCACCGGAAAGGAGCTGATAGAAATTTCGGACAGTGAGCTGATTGTTGTTGCTGACCGGACATCCGTATTCGCCAGGGTGACACCGGAGCAAAAACTCCGCCTGGTTGAAGCCCTGCAGGCCAAAGGGAACGTTGCCGCCATGACCGGAGATGGGGTAAATGACGCCCCGGCCCTGAAACGGGCAGACATCGGCGTGGCCATGGGCATTACCGGAACCGACGTGGCCAAAGAGGCCGCCGATATGGTGTTGACGGACGACAACTTCGCCTCTATCGAGGCCGCTATAGAGGAAGGGCGAGGCATCTTCGACAATCTCACCAAGTTCATTGTCTGGACACTGCCTACCAACCTTGGTGAGGGCCTCGTGATCCTTGCGGCAATATTCGCCGGTGTGACGCTGCCTATCCTCCCGGTGCAGATCCTCTGGATCAACATGACAACCGCCGTACTGCTGGGACTCATGCTCGCTTTCGAGCCCAAGGAACCGGGTATAATGACGCGGCCACCGCGAGATCCAAAGACGCCCATACTCACCGGGGTGCTGATTTGGCGTCTCTTCATTGTTGGGCTGCTGTTGCTCGCTGGGGCATTCGGCCTTTTCGAGTGGGAACTGATGACGGGAGCCACGGTTGTAGAGGCTCGCACTGTAGCAGTGAATGTATTTGTTCTTGTGCAGCTATTCTATCTCTTCAATTGTCGCTCCTTGACGCAGTCCATGTTCCGTCTGGGATTTTTCTCAAACCCGTGGGTGTTTGGCGGTGTTACGGTCATGATGATCCTGCAAGTGATGTTCACTTATCTGCCGGCAATGAACCTAATGTTTCACAGCGCACCCATCGGTTTTGAATCCTGGGGCCGGATACTGGCGGTATCCGTGTTTACTTCGTTTGTGGTTGGTGCTGAGAAATGGCTTCGCAGGAGGATCAAGAAAAGACGGTCAGTTCAGTAAATGTAAAATGATGAAAAGGAGGTGCGGTGGTCCCCAAAATCTGGACAATGTGACAAGCTGTAAATCAGCCTGAACAAGAAAGGATCTGACAATGGAGATTCCTGACCAGATCGATCCCCCTCATACCGGTTCTAAACAGACAGCGGATTCCGATCATTATTTGTAAATGATCAAACAACCAAAGCCATGGACTTGAAAGGGCTTCTCATAGAGCCCGTTGCAGCAGGAGATCTTGCTGAAATTGTCAGAAAAGTTTTGGCTGAGGTAAATGGCTCGGAAAATTCAAATATGCTTTCTGCCAGGAAGGGGACATCTTTTCCTTTCTTACCGGCCACTGAAAACCAAAATGTCCGCACAACCGGCAAAACGCGGACATCTGATCCGCCATGATGTCTGATGGGCCGGGGAGGCGTTCTCTTCCCAGATGATACTGAAATATGCGATCAATGCCGCCGGCAATTGCACACATATAATATCCGGATGGGGTCAACCCCAAACCGCAATCCGCAATAATTCGGCAACCGCCGGAATAATCAGAAAACCGGTTTAATCGTGTATCAACAGGCGCCATGTTAAACGGCTTGAACAGGTTCACGCGGGAGGTCTTGAGCGTGCTTTTAATGATAATGCCGTCGGGCAGCTTCTCTAATACTTCGTGAACTTTTCTTCCAAAATAATTTGTGCAAAGTACCAGCCTGACACCCGGATTATGAACCGACCGGTAATCCTCCAGCAGTTTGATAATATCAAAAATGCGGCTGTGAAGGGTCGGTTCTCCGCCCAGGATTCGGATTCGTTTCCATTGCGCTTTTTTTTCAACACTTTCCCGGATAAACGCCTCAATCATTGAAACCGGCATCTCCGTGTCGCTGGGGGCCTGAGTACAGGAACGGTTGCAGTTGATACATTTTAAATTGCACTTGTAGGTGATATCGATTTCCACAAATTCGCGGCTTGGTTTAAATTGCCGGCCGAACCATTCGGCCAAGAGTGATTGACAACGGATGAACTGGTAAAAATCCAGAGCCAGGCGTTTTACCGTGATATTTCGATGTCGGGGAGGAATCGTCATTCAGGTCCGATATTTTCAACCTGATATGTCTGTGTCGTAATGCCATCTCAGATGGCATTACCGGAGTGTCTCTGATAAACAGGCCTGCTGATGATAAAGCACTTTAAAGTAGACCTTCTGAACTCGAGCGAATACGCCTTTCCAGGTAAAGGCGGCCATCTTATCCTCAATCAGGGAAATGTCGATCCGGGGACACTTGATGGCTCCTGCCATCTGGATTTTAAGTGCCTGGGCTAGATTCTGTTCGAAAGCAGCCAAATCCTCGGTATAAGGTTGGTCCATTTTCCTCAAACGCGGTGTCCGGACCAGGGTGATGTAATCGGCTTTTAACATTGCCTACAATTTCCATAACTCCTGGCAGGTCTGTGGCTACCACTCGACAACCGCTGGCCAGCGCCTCTAGCACGACCAGCGGCAGGCCCTCGAATAATGACGGCAGGACAAAAATATGGGCCTCTTTTAATAAAGCGGCCAGAAGAGTTTGCGGTATCTGGCCGTGAACCACCACCCGTTCTCCGAGGCCTTGGGCCAATGCGCATGCACTCCTCCTTTTCTTTACCGATTCCGCCTCCCACAATATGCATCCGCCATTCCGGCGTCGTAATTTTTTTCAGGGCGTTGAGCAACCAAGGCAACCCTTTGGCGTTCAAGAGTTTGCCTGCGTAAACAAGCTGAACGGGCCGGGGTGAGGGCTTGGTGCCGGTAGTAAAGAGTGAATCATCGTAACCGGCCCCGGTAACAATTATTTTTTCCGGCGGCAGCCGGTAGTTCCCCACGATGTAGTCCTTCTGAGCCCCGGTCAGCACCATGGCCGCATCCAGGCGGCAGCACCCGCTCAATACCTTTTCACGAAGATGGGGGCAGTTCTGGAATTGACGAAGATCTGTTCCGTGGCAAGTGGTCACCACGGGAATATTCGGAAAAAGACGCCGCGCCAGGGAACTGAGCAGCCAGTTGTGATGGCTGTGGATGATATCCGGACTGAAACGGGCCACTGTTTCTGTCAGCACACGTGCAAAAACCGTTTCGTATGTTTCGATATCCTGCGCGGACAGATCGGCAAACCGCGTACTCGGGTAGGGCATAATATCCGTCATGCCGGGGATCAGGAAATGAAATATCGCCCCCGTTGAAGCGGACAAAGCGGCACTGTTCCAAGGAAACACTGTGGAGTTCGACGTCGCTGTCGGGCTGAATACCGGCGATCATAAAATTATCATGACCGCATTTGGCCGCTTCACGCATCATTGATTGCAGATAAATACCGCTGCCGGTCGAGTCCGGACGCTGACCCAGCACATGAAGAATTTTCAATTTCTGTTGTGTAACCATTGCAAAAGCTCAGAGGTTCCAATACCGAAGAAAACTGAAACAATTACTTACATCAAACCATATTTTTGGAATCATTCGAATTCGGTTGTCTTTAGTTTCCAACTTGTCGAATATCGGTTCAAGTTCAAATATATTATATTTTATCAGTAAGATACGTCAAGTATTAAGATGCAGGGATAAAAACGTATGAATCCTGCATGAGAGGCTTTAAACTTCGGTGCAGGGGAAGACCCAGCGACCACACGCTGATCGCATTCACCAAGTCACGAACAATTGAGAATCATGCTGTCGTTCGGTATGTATGGCTTATATGGCTGAACGGCCTCGTCAGCCATATAACCGGGCACTGCAATTCCGGAATCGTACTGAACATAGTTCACGAATGTTCTGCCATCTATTCTGACTTTCATGCCTGTTGATCGGATGTTTTAAAGGCACGATTGCGTATACTTGGTTGTACTTTGTCCTCTAACTTCGGATAGCCCAACACTTCCGCGCGTTTTCCGATATCTATTTCAAGATAATTTCTGGCGCCGTCAAGAATATTCTCACCATATTCCTCGGCAATGCTTTCAAGCACTTCCTTGAGATGTCTTTTCATATCCGCTCTCCTCTCTCATTAGATTTGATGAAGTCGTTTTTCAATTTTCCCGATCTGCTCCCGTGTTTCCTCTTTTATTCACTTTTGGTTGCCCATAACATGTATACCGGATCGGACAGCATCATGTTCAACCCGAAATACTTGTCGTCATAAGGACGCGGTTTTCCCCGCATTGACCATGTATGAATGTTGCTGAACTTTTTGGACTGCAGAAAGTATTCCGTTACCAGGCCCATGCGCTCGAATTCGTGCAACTCTTTCCAGATTCTGATCGCCTTGGGCGGAAACCACCGGTTCGAAAAAGAGACGACAAACAATCCGCCCGGTTTCAATACCCTGGCCACTTCGGCAAACACGTGAAAGGGTTGCACAAGGTATTCCACGGATACCGTACACAAGACCGCGTCGAACTGCCTATCGTCAAAGGGCAACGAAGGATTCGAGTTCAAGTCATGAAGCACGCCTGTGGTTAACCGCGGATTCGCTTCCAACTCCACACGGTTCATGCCCAATCCGGTCAATGAATCCAGTTCCAGCTCAGCCGGCAGGTGGGATTTCCAGCTGCTCATCAAATCGAGGACTTTCGATGCGGGACGAATCAATTGACCGTACATTCCCGATAGAACACCGATGGCCATGTCATCCAGGTGATTGACGAGTCTGGGGCGCGTGTAGAATCCGCTGTCATCCGACTCATCTTCGCGCGCGAAAGAATCATCCGAAAAAAAATCCGTTGGGCGGCCATTACATCGGGCCTGCATTCCCGGGCCATTATGAATCAGATCCTGTAAAGCCATACAGGACCCGCCCCGTTCCGAGGATTTTGATTCGACAAAATCGATAGCGACATCGACCGATATGTCCCGGCCGGCAAGGGGGTGGTTCATGTCAGCATGAATTTCGTTTCCGTCCGAGTGCACACATCGGAACGGTTCCCGGTTCACCTTGAACACACCCGCTACCCCTCTGAGCATTCCCCTGGGGTAGTATCTTCCATAACGTGTGACAAGGTTCATATCTTTATCGACTTGGTTGCTTTTGGCGTTCAGGACAAGGGATTCATCAACGTCAGGTACCAGTTCTCCCGGTCTGAAATCATGCGAAATTATGTCTTTCGGAGCTTTGTCCAGCAATTTTTCGTAGAGTGTTTCCGGAAAAATATCACGCCAGAAATTTACATTTTGAACATATCTGCACTCCGTATGAGAGCCGATGTCACTGTTCCAGGAAAACCGAAATTCCATGCCCGCTACTGAATTCTTTGTCGTTGTGTTCATGTCATTCATCCTTTATCTATAGTCAACACATTACTCTGTCCCAATACGGAAAAGCGCCATATCAACTTTGAAAAATACCAAAACAAGGATCATCCTGTTTTTTATACTTTTGTTATTTCTGGTTGACATATAAATTATGAATGAAATATAAATGTACAATAAGAGAAAATACGGAGTATATCAGTAGGTAATAAACTACTAATTTAGACTGGATGGAATGAATGCAGTTTGGAACTTCCAGAAAAGATGATTCTGAATCCATATGTCCTTCGATCGGGTCGTTTGACCGAAGGCTGATCGATTCCCTGTCCGCCCAGATTGCGATCCTGGACAAAAGAGGGATTATACTGGAGACCAACCGGGCCTGGCGGGAATTCGGCATGGAAAACGATTTTCCGGGCGATGTTGGCGCGCGGGGATTGAATTATCTCGATGTTTGCGATCAGGCCGGTGGAAAGGGTGCCGCGGTTGCGAATCGTGCAGCCCAGGGTATTCGGTCCGTGATGACAGGCAAGTCTGGGGAGTTCACCATGGAATATCTTTGTGATACCCCGACTCAGGATATGTGGTTTTACATGCGTGTTACGCGAATTGACGGCCCGGAGCCTCATTTCGTTGTGGTTTGCCATGAAAACGTTACACCCCTCAAGCTTGCCGAGGAAATGATCCGGAAACGTGAGCAAGAGTTGGCCTTAAAGACCCTCAACCTGGAAGAAGTCAACACGGCCCTCAGGGTACTTGTGGAGCAACGTGAAAAGGACAAGACGGATCTGGAGGAACGGGTGGTCTCGAACATACGACAGCTTGTCACCCGGTATATCGAAAAAATGAAGGAAACCCACTTGAATGACCATCAGAGGACGCTCCTGGGCATCATCGAATCCCATCTGAAAGACGTGATATCCCCTTTTCTGCAAAAGGCGTCCGCCCTAAACAGTCAACTGACACCCGGCGAGATTCAGGTTGCGGCCCTCGTAAGGGAAGGCCTGACGACCAAGGAAATCGCCGGTACCCTGAACATTTCCGCTCATGCGGTCGATTTTCATCGGAAAAATATCCGAAGCAAACTGGGATTAAATCGAAAAAAATCAAATCTTCGCTCATACCTGATATCATTGGGTTGATGAGAGCATTCACAAAGTCGGTGGCCTTCGGGGTGGGGTAAGGCCAAGCCAACTTCCATGCTTTAATTTCTATAAAAAGAAATGGCCTGATTTCTCAGGCCGTTATGGACAGTATCGGATGATACTGGACTATTCGGTGGTGGCGATGCAGGGATTTGAACCCCGGACACTGCGGATATGAGCCGCATGCTCTGACCGACTGAGCTACATCGCCGGATGCATTGATTTTTCAGAACAAGTGGTAGTTGCCTGAAACACCGTCAAAACTTGGATTAAATATCAATTTCTCTTGAATGCGTCAAGCAAAAAACGCTTATGACGCAGCGGAAGAAACGACTTCCGTTGTAAATTCTTCCATATTTGCCGGCAGGTTGGAAAAAATGATCATAAACGGGATCGAGGTGCCGGGCAAGACTTTCTGATTGGCGTGATTGTCTCCGGACTTGTTCTGAAGCCGCTGGCGGAGTGTGGCTGCATCTGCACCGGCCAGATCGGCGTCCGAAAGAATATTGCCGCAGAATACGGTTTCTGTTTTTGCAAGGGCTTTATCCTTGGTGTAGATTTTTCCGGCGATCTGAATGGCGCCGCGGGCTTCCGGGTATTCGTTTTTAACTTTGCCGGTGATGACGAAGAGTTTTCCGATTTTAGGGTTATCAATAAATTTGCTGCTGATATCAGCGGTTTTAATATTGAGGTTGCCCGGATCGGATACCTTGGAAGGTTCCGGCTGGCTGATAAAGGGAATACCGATTCCCATGGAGGTAAGCAGCTTATATCCGCCATAAGCAGCCGCGACAATCACGGCCAGGATCAGTAAAATCAGAATCGGCGGGCTGATTCCTTTTTTGGGTTCAGGACCCGCGTCCTCGAGTCTTTCGTCGATATCCGCATCCACGGAAATGGCTCTTTCTTTCTCTTCCGGTTCGGCTGCGAAACCGGCAGATCCGGCTTGCAGGGAAGTTGCTGCGGGAATGGCAGTTTCAGATAAGGCGGGTTTGAAAGATTCCTTGGTTTCCTGCAGGGTGGCGGATTTTGAGTCGTCCGGATCAAGTTGAAGTTCATCAAATGTCAGATACTGGTCATCCATTTCCAGTATATCATCTGTTTCAGTGGATGAATCCGGAGGGGAAATAATAATCGAATCAGCGCGATGGAAACTGTCCGCTCCGGCATTTAAATCACTCGCGCTGACCGCTTCCTCTTTCTTTTCTATGAGGCTTTCAATATCGGTCAACTCCAGGGTTTCAATGTCGTTGAATCCACTGATCGTGTCATCTGAAACCGGGGCATCTTCCAGGGTTGGCTCCCATTTGATATGCGTTTCTGCAGCCTCTTTTATCTGCTCATCAGCTGTTTCGAGCTCACCGGTAGATACGAGTGATATATCTGAAAAATCCATTTCGAGTGATTTTTCAAAATCATCCAACGATAAATCCTGCAGTTCGGACTCGGATAATTCTAAATCTGTTTCTGTTTCAATCGGGACATCAGAGACTTGATTCTTCGCGCCCTCTATGGATTCATCAAAAGAGATTTCGGAAAAATCCGGTTCAAATAGTTCATCCGATTTGTCAGGGAGCGTATCGGATGCGTCTGTTTCTATCAGAACAGGGGGGGAGATATCAAAGACGGGCTCATCCTGTAGTTCACCGACTCCCGGCATGTCTATGGAGACGTCAAAAAGGTCGGATTCAGACAGTGTGTCGGGTGCCTCTGAAATATCGAGTGATTCCGAAGCGTCACCAGATGAAAGCGAGGCCGCTGCAAATAAGTCCTCTTGAGGTCCGCCAATGCATTTTCAGGTTTGACGTTGCCGTCTTCCTGGAGCAATTTATCAAGATCTGAAAAATCGAATTCAATGATATCTTTAAAATCCTCCGGCAAAACCGGGGATTCAGGAGAAAGAAACGAAGCGTGCTTGTGCCCGTCTCCGGATTCAGCCAATGCGGAGGTTTCAAAAAGGGGTGGGGATAAACTATATTTGGCGGCGATATCAGAAGTTTCTGAGTTCGATGGTTCTGATTTTTCCTCGGGATCGTACGGAAAAACCTTAAAAACCTTCTGACATTTCGAACACCTTACTTTTGTACCGGATACTTTAATGAGTTCATCGTTCAGGTTAAAGCTTGTAAAGCACGCTTCACAGGTTACGATCATGACATTTGCCTCGCTGCTTATGTTTTTAGATGATATATGCCCGGTAATCCCCTGTAGTTTTCGGCGTAATCCAGGCCATAGCCAACCAGAAATCCTTCGTGGGTGGTATGACAAGTATAGTCAACCCGGATATCCGCTTCTCGTCTTTCATATTTATCAATAAATGCACAGATCTTGACGGATGCCGGCCCTTGAGAGAGAAAATATTGTTGAATATGGGCCAGCGTCAAACCGGAATCGACAATATCTTCAACCAGCAGGAGATGCTTGTTCCTCACATCAATCTGAACCGTATGGGTCAAGGTAACCGTTCCGGATGTAGTCATGGCACCGCCATAACTGGATGCACGGACAAAATCTATCTGAAACGGAATGGTGAGATGTCTTGCCAGATCCGAAAGGAAAATGAACGCCCCTTTCAGAATGCCGACAAGAAGGAGGTCTTTTCCCGTGTAATCCCGTGAAATCACCCCGGCGATGTCGATGATTTTCTGCTGGATCTCCTCTTTGGTCAGGATGGGAACAAGCTCTGGTGTCGTCATTATTACAGACCGGTTTCCGCCAATTGTTCAATCAGCTTTTTTTGTTCCTTGGTCAGATGTTTCGGCATCTGGACATCGATCTGCACATACAGATCCCCTTTGGTCTCTTCATTCATGAAGGGAAGACCGTTGCCTGCAAGCCTCATCTGCGTTTTATGTTTGACCCCCGCGGGGATTTTGAGACTGAGTTCTTTTCCGTCAATTGTGGGAATGGCCAGCGTGACGCCCAGGAGCGCCTCTGTCAGTTTGATGCTGCGCTTGATGTGCAAGTCGTGCCCCTTGACATCGAACATCTGATCATCAAGGATTTTGGCTTTGATATAGAGATCGCCGGAAGGTCCGCCGTAAGGACCGGCTTCGCCTTTTCCGCTGATCCGTAGTTTTTTTCCGGTAACCAATCCTTTGGGAATTTTGACGGTTAAGTTCTCGGACTGGGGTCCATGCTGGAAACTGACCTGTTTACTGGTGCCCGTGGCCACTTCCTGAAGCGTGAGCGGCATTTCATATATGAGATCCGATCCTCGGATCGGTGCTTCCTGGCCGGAAAAATTTCCAAAAGGGGATCCGCCCCCGAAAGAGAATTTTCTCCCGCCCCCTTTTCTGCCGGCGGAAAAACCCGCGCCCCCGAGACCGAATCCGCGCAGGAGATCTTCCATATCAAACCCCCTGAAAATATCTTCCTGCGAGTATCTTTGATGAAATCCAGTGGAGCCGAAGGTGTCATACTGCTGGCGTTTTTCCTTGTCGCTCAGCACGGCATAGGCTTCGCTGACCTGCTTGAATTTTTCTTCGGCGGCCTTGTCTCCCTTGGCATGGTCGGGATGGTACTTCATCGCAAGTTTACGGTACGCTTTTTTGATTTCGTCTTCAGTGGCGGTCTTATTCACGACCAAGCGCTTTATAATAATCTGTTTCAGCCATCGGTACAGTCCTTGATGGTAGTTCGAGTTAAAGGTATTCAATTTTTCAGATGCCCGTCACGACAGCAGAAGAAGGCCATGAATAGCGTGTTCTCCATGGTCATTTGCCGGCATGCTGCATTATTTCTATCGGCTAACAATAAGTTTAAAGCTGTAACATGTCAAGAATATTAGTCAAGCAGCAGATTCCGCATGTCTGTCCAAAACTTTTATCGCAATCATCAATACGGAGATGGCCGAAGGGGTCATGCCGTCGATCCGGGAAGCCTGACCCAGTGATGCGGGTTTGACCGTTGCAAGCTTTTCTTTCAGCTCGTTGCTGAGGCCGTGAATGACTTCATAATTCAGGGTTTCCGGGATTTTCATACGTTCAAGATTTCTGAATTTATCGATTTCCCGGTATTGACGCTGGATATAGCCTTCATACTTGATCTCTATCTCAACCTGCTGGCTGTTTTTATCGGACAGGGGCTGTGCAGCGGGAGACAGGGTTTCCACCACATGGTAGTCGAGTTCGGCCCGCTTCAGTAAATGATCGAGATGGATTCCGTTATCGATGGGTGTCGTCCCCTTCCCGGTCAGATAAGCATTGACGCTGTCCGTGGGACGTATGACCGTTGTTTTGACACGTCGAATCTCATTTTCGATTTCTTTTTTTCGCTCACGGATATCCTTCAGGGTATTTTGGTCGATAAGACCCAGTTCAAAGCCGGTTTCCATCAGGCGCAGATCGGCATTGTCCTCCCGAAGCATCAGACGGTATTCGGCCCGGGAGGTGAACATGCGGTAGGGCTCGCGGGTGCCCCGGGTGACAAGATCATCGATCATCACCCCCATATATGCCTGGGATCTGTCCAGAATAAACGGCGGTCTTTTTTGAATGCTGCAGGCGGCATTGATGCCGGCCCACATTCCCTGGGCAGCCGCTTCTTCGTATCCGGATGTGCCGTTGATCTGACCGGCCAGATATAGACCTGTAAACAACTTGCTTTCCAGCGTAGGTTTCAGCTGAATCGGATTGACGTAATCGTATTCAATCGCATAAGCCGGCCGCATGATTTCGGCATTTTCAAGCCCGTCCACGGAGCGGACAACTTCAAGCTGTACTTCAACCGGAAGACTGTTTCCAAGGCCGCTGGCGTAAATTTCTTCAGTTTCCAGCCCTTCAGCCTCCAATATGACATGATGCCGGTCTCTTTCCGGAAATTTAACGATCTTGTCTTCAAAAGACGGGCAGTATCTGGCGGACACCCCCTGAATCACGCCGCCATAAAGCGCTGAACGGCCGATGTTGCGCTGAACAATCTGATGACAACGGGAATTGGTATACCCCATGAAGCTTTCAATCTGTGGCAGTACCGTGTTTTTTGAAAAATATGAAAACAGTTTGGGGTGTTCTTCAGACCCCTGGGCTGTAAATTTTGAAAAATCGATGCTGGATTTTTTCAGCCGTGGCGGGGTGCCGGTTTTCATGCGGCCAAGGGTGAAGCCCAGGGCTTTGAGATGTTCGGCAAGGCTGTAGGATGCAAATTCGCCGGCTCTTCCCGCCTGTATGGACCGGAATCCCACGTGGACCAGACCGCTCAAAAAAGTTCCGGTTGCCAGAATCACGCACGGCGCAACATACCCGAAGCCGGTATGATCTTCAATGCCCACCACATTGTTGCCTTCAATCACCAGTCGCTCCACCATGGCCTGCTTCAGATCCAGATTCAGCTGGCGCTCCACAACGGATTTCATCAGCGTATGATACCGGCTTTTATCATTCTGGGTCCGGGAAGCGTGAACCGCAGGGCCTTTCTTGGTATTCAACGTCCGGTACTGGATGGCGGTCTGATCGGCGATTCTGGCCATTTCTCCGCCAAGTGCATCGATTTCCTTGACAAGCTGACCCTTTGCCATGCCGCCGATGGAAGGGCTGCAGGGCATGGCGGCAACCTTATCCAGGTCGATTGCCAGAAGCAGAACCGAACATCCCATTCTTGCTGCAGCCAGCGCCGCTTCACAGCCGGCATGTCCGGCCCCGACCACGATAATATCGTAGTGTTTCGTATAGAAAACCATTGGTAAAAGCCCTTTGGTATGATAAAAAAACAGGTCATGGACAAACGCTATACCGACTATAACACCTATCTGCGTCAGCTCTTCGGATGCAGGGTCCAGAAAATATCGATTGACGCAGGTCTGACCTGCCCCAACCGGGATGGCCGAATCGGTACGGGCGGCTGCATTTATTGCAATGCCAGGGGATCCGGAACCGGCGCGTTTGCTCAAGGGATTTCGGTTGCCGACCAGGTTGTTCGCAGCAAGGCGGTGATGGCAAAGCGATACAAGGCCAAAAAATATATAGCCTACTTTCAATCTTTTTCCAACACCTATGCGCCGGTTTCCATATTAAAACAACTGCTATGATGCGGCATTGACGGTTCCGGATGTCGTGGGCCTTGCCATCGGCACCCGGCCGGACTGTGTGGACGCGGAAATTCTCGATCTTCTTGAAGGTTATGCGAAACAGTATCTGGTATGGATTGAATACGGTCTTCAGTCCGCACACGATTCAACCCTGCATCGGATTAACCGCGGGCATGACTTTGACTGTTTTCAAAAAGCCGTATCCCTGACCCGCAACCGGGGAATCAATATCTGTACCCATTTGATTTTCGGGCTTCCCGGAGAAACTCGGGAAATGATGCTGGATACCGCAAAAATCATCGCCCGCATGGAAATTGACGGTGTCAAGCTTCATCTGCTGTACGTCGTCAAAGGGACCGCGCTGGAAACCCTTTACCGTCAGGGACATTACCGCTGTCTGGAACAGCAGGAATATGTGGATATCGTCTGCGATGTGCTGGAGCTGCTTCCCCGGGAAATGGTCATTCAGCGACTGACCGGAGATCCTCATCCAGAAGAGCTGGTGGCGCCTTTATGGTCTTTGCAGAAATCTCAGACATTTTCACTGATACAGGAAACCCTGGCAAAGCGCGATTCCCGGCAGGGTAATAAGTTTCACGGTTGAACTGCTTCTTATGACATGAGAATTTTGAATTTGTTTCGAATTTCGGATTTTGATATTCGAATTTCGCCTGAACTGCTTTTTCAATTCAGGAACGATATAAAAGAAATGGCATTCACAGAAGGGAGCCTATGCTGATTACGGAAATACTGGCCAGAAACGCCCGGATGTACGGGGCGGAAACCGCATTGATCGAGCGGGAACCGGCCAAAAACAAACGGGTGGAAATTACCTGGAAGGAATTTGATGACTGTTCCAACCGGATCGCACGGGCCCTGATCAGCCGCGGCATCCGAAAAGGCGATAAAGTCGTTCAACTCATGACAAACTGCATTGAATGGCTGCCTATTTATTTCGGAATCCTGCGCACCGGCGCATGGGTGGTTCCGCTGAATTTCCGGTTTGATGCCGCCACCGTTCTGCAGTGTGTTGAAACCGCCGAGGCAAGGGCCTTTATATTCGGCCCTGAATTTATCGACCGGGTGGAAAGCATCAAGGCAAAGTTGGATCGATTGCTGGATACATTCTGGTTTGTAGGTGATGAATCGGTCCGACCGTCCTATGCTGAATCATATCCGGATGTGATCGAACCTTTTGACCCCGAAGATCCGGCAATTGCAATTGATTTGACCGACTCGGCCGGGCTTTATTTTACATCCGGCACAACGGGCGCACCCAAGGCAACGCTGCTGACCCATCGAAATCTGGAGTTTGCCTGCGTGGTGGAAAATCATCATCACCACCAGAGTCATGCCGATAATTTCCTCTGTCTGCCGCCTCTGTATCATACCGGCGCCAAGATGCACTGGTTCGGCAATTTCATCGTCGGCGCAAAAGCGGTGATTTTAAAAGGCGTGGACCCCCGGCAGATTATTCAGGTGATTTCCGAGGAAAAGGTGACCATAGTCTGGCTGCTCGTTCCCTGGGCACTGGATATTCTGTTTGCCGTTGAAAGCGGCGAGATCAAACTGAAGCATTATCAGCTGAATCAGTGGCGGCTGATGCATATCGGCGCGCAGCCGGTTCCGCCCAGCCTGATCCGGGAATGGAAAAAAGTATTTCCCCTGCATGAATACGATACCAATTATGGATTAACCGAGTCCACGGGGCCAGGCTGTGTGCATCTTGGCATGGAAAACATGCACAAGGTCGGTGCCATCGGCCGGCCGGGTTTTGACTGGGAATACAAAATCATCGATACCCATATGAACCCGGTAGAAAAAGGCGATCCCGGAGAACTCATGGTCAAGGGGCCGGGGGTGATGAAGGAATACTATCGCAACCCGGAGGCAACGCAGAGCGTGCTGGCAAACGGGTGGCTCATGACAGGGGATATCGCCAGAGAGGACGAAGACGGATTTATCTGGCTGGTGGATCGGAAAAAAGATGTGATCATTACGGGCGGGGAAAACATATATCCGGTTGAAATCGAAGACTGGCTCCAATCTCACCCCAAAGTTCAGGATGTTGCGGTCATCGGTCTTCCCAGTTTTCGTCTGGGCGAGATTGCAACAGCGATCGTTCAGGTAAAGCCGGGGCAGGACCTGACCAAGGATGAATTAAATGCCTTCTGCAATGATCTTCCCCGGTACAAACGACCCCGGAAGATCATATTTGCAGAGGTTCCCAGAAATCCTACCGGAAAGATCGAAAAGCCGAAGCTCCGTAAAACCTATGCCGGAAACGCGGAAAGCTTCAAAATTGAATAAAAAAGGCTGAAGGAAAAAGCGTCGGTACAAAATTTACCTTTCCTTCAGCCTTCAGTCTTTGCCCTTCAGCCTGAGTACTTACTTCTTCCCTTTGACTTCCTCGAAATCCGCGTCCACCACATCATCGTCAGCGGGTTTTGTTGATGAATATCCTTCTGATCCTGGACCGCCGGCATTACCCGGTCCGCCTTCGGAAGGATCGCCGGCCTGAGACGCTTTCTGATACATGGCTTCGGCAATCTTGTGAGATGCCTGCATGAGTTGATCGGTCAGGCGTTTGATCTGTTCGATATCGTCACCTTCCATCGCTTTTTTCAGCGGCGTGACTGCTGCCTCCACCTCCGCGCGTGTGGCGCCGTCCACTTTGTCCCCCAGATCCTTCATGGACTTCTCTGTGGAATAGATCAGCGTGTCTGCGGCATTTCGCGCCTCGACCAGCTCTTTTTTCTTCTTGTCTTCTTCGGCATGCATTTCAGCATCCCGGATGAGCTTGTCGATTTCATCCTTGTTCAGCCCGCTGGAGGCTGTGATTTTGATGGACTGTTCCTTGCCGGTTCCCAGATCTTTTGCGGAAACATTCACAATGCCGTTGGCGTCAATGTCAAAGGTCACTTCAACCTGGGGCACGCCTCGGGGGGCCGGCGGAATGCCGACCAGTTCAAAACGGCCCAGGGTCTTGTTCCCGTTTGCCATTTCGCGTTCACCCTGAAGCACATGGATGGAAACCGCGGGCTGGTTGTCCGCAGCGGTTGAGAACACCTGGCTTTTTTTGGTGGGGATGGTGGTATTCTTTTCAATCAACCGGGTCATCACACCGCCAAGCGTTTCAATACCGAGTGACAGCGGGGTCACATCCAGAAGCAGAACGTCCTTGACGTCTCCGCCAAGAACCCCGCCTTGAATGGCAGCGCCGATGGCAACAACTTCATCCGGATTGACGCCCTTGTGGGGCTCTTTGCCGAAAATGCGTTTAACCCGATCCTGAACCGCAGGCATGCGGGTCATGCCGCCGACCAGAACCACTTCCTGAATGTCGTTGGGGGTCATGCCTGCGTCTTTCAGCGCAATTCGGCACGGTCCTTCCAGGTTATCCAGCAGGTCTGAAACCAGGGATTCCAGTTTTGCCCGGGTGATGCGGATGTTCATGTGCTTGGGGCCATTGGCGTCCGCGGTGATAAACGGCAGGTTGACGTCTGTTTCCATGGAGCTGGAAAGCTCCATCTTGGCTTTTTCCGCGGCCTCTTTCAGGCGCTGAAGGGCCATTTTATCGTTACGGATGTCAATTCCCTGTTCTTTTTTGAATTCGCTGGCAAGAAATTCAATCAGGCGAAGATCGAAGTCCTCACCGCCCAGATGGGTGTCGCCGTTTGTGGATTTGACCTCGAATACGCCTTCGCCGATCTCCAGGATGGATACGTCAAATGTACCGCCGCCCAGGTCGAAAACCGCAATCTTTTCTTCTTTTTTCTTGTCCAGTCCATATGCCAGCGATGCCGCGGTCGGCTCGTTGATGATGCGGAGCACATTGAGACCGGCAATCTTGCCGGCGTCTTTTGTTGCCTGTCTCTGGCTGTCGTTAAAATACGCCGGAACCGTAATGACGGCATCCGTAATGGTCTCTCCCAGATAATCCTCGGCCGTTTTCTTGATATTGGCCAGAATAAAGGAAGAAATCTCCGCCGGGCTCAGCTGCTTGTCCCGCAGACTGATGCGGACATCTCCGTTGCTGGCTTCTTCCAGTTTGTAGGGAAGAACCTTGATGTCTCGTTGCACTTCCGGTGTCTGAAATTTACGTCCGATCAGCCGTTTGACGGCAAAAACCGTATTCTGCGGGTTGGTAATGGCCTGACGCTTGGCGATCTGGCCAACCAGACGCTCGCCGCTTTCTGAAATCGCCACAATCGACGGGGTGGTGCGACCGCCTTCGGCATTGGTCAACACTTTGGCCTCTCCCCCTTCCATGATGGCCACGCATGAGTTTGTGGTTCCTAAATCAATTCCAATAATTTTGCCCATGGGTAATCCTCCTTGAATATCTAAAAGAAAAACTCTTTACAGTATGTGTTGCCGCCGGAACGCTTGATGTGCCGGCGGCGTACGGATTTATTCGCTTGTGCCGGGTCCTTTGGAAACCACCACCATGGACGGCCGCAACAGCCGGTCATGAAGCGTATAGCCTTTCTGAAACTCGCTGATAACGATGTTTTCAGCAACGGTGTCCGATGCTTCCTGCATCATGGCCTGGTGAAAATTGGGATCAAATGGTTTTCCGACAGCTTCAATGCCCTTGACTGAAAATTTTTCAAATATTTTCAAAAGCGCCTTCAGGGTCATCTCAACCCCCTCCAAAACGCACCCGACAGTTTTATGACCGTTGCCGGTGGATTGAACGGCCCGTTCCAGGTTGTCCACAACCGTAAGCAACTCCAGAAGCAGCAGTTCATTGGCGTATTTTCTGAAATCATCAGCTTCCCTGAATGAGCGCTTCTTAAAATTCTCAAAATCAGCGGAAACCCTGAGCAATCGTTCATAATTCTGCCTTGACTCTTGTTCAGCCGTTTCACATCGTGTTTCCAGTTCCTTCACAGGGTCACTTATAGCATCGATTGCAACAGATTGTTCGTCAGCAGGGGGGTGTGGGATATCCGCATCGGGAGATAATGTTTCAGTCATGCGTTGAGAGGGTTTGGTTTTGCTCATGTGCCAGAAGGATCTCCTTAAATCATATTAAATTTCTTTCTGTTCGATTCAATAACAACCTGATGATTCAGTTGAGTGAAAAATAATACTGGTACGACTGATGTCAAGACCCGCTTGGCCAGACAATTCCCATATTTTCCAATCGATCATCCGGCAGATTGAAGATTTTTCCCAGCAAAATCCCAGTTGACAAGATGCTCCATGAATGCCCGGATGTAATCGGCCCTTCGATTCTGATAGTCCAGATAATAGGCATGCTCCCAGACATCAAGCGTCAAGAGCGGAACCATTCCCATGGTGACGGGCGTGTCGGCATTACCGGTATGGATGACTTTCAACTGATTGCCGTCTTTTACCAGCCAGGTCCAGCCGCTACCGAACTGAGAGGCTGCGGATTCTGAAAATATTTTGACAAAGGCATCGTGTGATCCAAAAGATTGCGTGATGGCTTCTTGGATTTTCCCCTGGGGGTTACCGCCGCCTTTGGGTGTCATGCTCTGCCAGTAAAAATTGTGGTTAAAAAGCTGGGCCGCGTTATTGTAGGTGGGAATAAGCTCTTTGACGCCGTGTGATTTTTGAATGATTTCCGTCAGCGGCAATTTTGCCAGATGCGTTCCGGCGATCAGTTTCAGGGTATTGGCGGCATATGCCTGATGGTGTTTGCCATAATGAAATTCAATGGTCCGGGAAGAAATGTAGGGTTCCAGGGCGTCATGGCCATAGGGAAGGGGGATGATGCCAGATTGCGCTCGTTTCGGTTTCCGACTGGCGGGAACAGCCGATTCCAGTCAGTTGCAGCATGGCCAATGTACTCAGATAAAACGATGTCTTTAAAAAATCGCGTCTGTCCATTATATTGCCTCCTCTGGATGATGTCGGGATGAATAATTGACCTGAAACGGACATACTGCTTCCAATGAGAAATCCGATTTTCGAAGCGTAAAAATCGAAAAATTGAGAGCCTCTTGCAAAAATACCGCCGTTCGTCACCCCGATGAAAGGCGGGGTCCAGAAGTCGTTGAGTTCACTGGATACCGGCTTTTGCCGTTAAGACGGTAGAGGCAATTTGCAAGGGTTTTACAAGGCTCTGATATTGGTTAATAATCAAATGTTTTATGTGGATTCAAACTGATATGTTTAGATATTTGGATTTTGAATCTGTTTCGAATTTCGTGCATCGGATTTACAATTAATATTATACTGAGTTTCAGGCTTGACGCGTTCCATTCTTTTGGCCAAAGGATACCTTCTACCGTAACCAAATGCTTTTGAGGTGACTTTCAGGCCGGGTGCCGCCTGGTTGCGCTTGTATTCATTGCGGTCGATCCGGGAAAGGATGTCCCGGACCAGGGCCGGGTCAAATCCCATCTTGACAATGTCGTCGAAAGTCTTGAGATCTTCGATGCTGGCTTTTAGGATGGGATCCAGAATGTCATAAGGCGGCAGATCGTCCTGATCGGTCTGTTCGGGCTTGAGTTCTGCAGAAGGCGCTTTTTCGAGAATGCGCTCGGGAATGACGGGATTCTGGGCATTGACATACCTGGCAAGGTCATACACCAGGGTCTTTGGAACATCGGAGATGACAGCAAGACCCCCGTTCATGTCGCCGTAAAGCGTGCAGTAGCCGACGGCCAGTTCGGATTTATTTCCAGTGGAAAGAACCAGGCTGCCGTTCATGTTTGAAAGGGCCATCAGCAGGGTCCCCCGGATTCTGGCCTGAATGTTCTGTTCGGTGATTCCCGGATCATCGCCCGTGAAGCCGGGAGACAGAACTGCCGTGAATTCCTTGAAGATAGCGTCGATGGGGATGGTGGTCAGATGAATGTCAAGCCGCCGGCAGAGCTCGGCCGTGTCTTCATAATTATCCCTGGAGGTGTAGGGTGACGGCATGAATACGGCCGAGACATTTTCTTTGCCAAGGGCCATCTTTGCAATCACCAGGGTCAGTGCGGAGTCGATCCCGCCACTCAGGCCAACAACCGTTTTTGAGAATCCGCATTTATTCACATAATCCCGGGTGCCGGTAACCAGTGCCTTCAACACCGAAGCGGTCCGGGATTCTGATACCGGATGAATTTCCCGGCAGCCGGGAATATTCACATCCACCGTTACCAGATCTTCTTCAAAATCCGCTGCCTGGGCGATTTTTGTGCCGCAGGCGTCAAAAGCCATGCTGGCGCCGTCAAACAATACACTGTCATTGCCGCCCACCTGATTGGCATATATCAGTGAAACGCCGTACTTGGCGGCGATGGATCCCAGCATGTGGGCTCTGAAATCGGATTTTCCGGCATGGTAAACCGAAGCCGAAAGATTGATGATCAAATCCGCCCCGCCTTGTACCAGAAGCGCAACCGGATCAACCGGATAGATGCGTTTTTGAAAAATATCCTCGTCGTTCCAGACATCTTCGCAGACGGTCAATCCGATTCTTTGCCCGTTATAGGCAAAAACCCGGCTTTCTGCACCGGGCTCAAAATATCGTCTTTCATCAAAGACATCATAGGTCGGAAGCAATCTTTTGCAGACCTTGTGGAGCATCCGGCCATCTTCAAACAGCACTGCGGCATTGAACAGCGGGTTTCCCTGATCCGCGGGATTTTTGTCAACGAATCCGCAGACAACGCCGATCCCCTTGATTCGCTCCATAACGTATTGCAGCGCGTCAAGGTTGGATTGAATAAAATCCGTCATCTCCAGAAGATCCCGGGGAGGGTAGCCTGGAATGACCAGCTCGGAAAAGACAACCAGATCGCAATTGCGTTCTTTTGCCATTTCTGAGAAGCGGATGATGCGACTGCAGTTGTGAGAGAAGTCTCCGATAACCGGATTGATCTGCGCAATGGCTATTTTCATTTCATACCTTGATGACAAATCCCCCTTAGTCCCCTTTATTCAAAAGGGGAAGAAATGCAATTCATGTCCGGGGCTGAGATGCATAGACGCTGTTGATACGAAGGATCACGTGGCGCAGCCACAGCTTCCTTTCCAGAACGGCGACATGGTTCGAAGGCGTTCGATGATGGGCGGCAGCTTTTCGATGATCAGGTCAATTTCAGGTTCGGTGTTGTAGATGCTGAGGCTGAAACGGATGGTGCCGTGCGCGGCGGTAAACGGAACTCCCATGGCACGGAGCACGTGCGAGGGTTCCAGGGATCCTGACGTGCAGGCTGAGCCGGAAGATGCGCAGATGCCGAATTCATTCATCATCAGCAGGATGGACTCGCCTTCCACAAATTCAAAGGCAATGCTGCTGGTGTTGGGAAGCCGGTTGTCCGTATCGCCGTTTACAAAGGCATTGGGAATTTTTTCGACGAGCCGGGTTTCAAGCTTGTCCCGGAGAAACTTGACGCGGGTGTTTTCGTCCGTCATGTGTTCGGTCACAAACTCGCTGGCCCTGCCAAGGCCGATAATGGAGGCCACATTTTCCGTCCCCCCCGCCTGCCTTTTTCCTGATGGCCGCCGATCATAAACGGAGAGAATTTGGTGCCTTTTCTCACGTACAGAGCGCCGATGCCTTTGGGCGCATGCAGCTTGTGGCCGGAAAGCGACAACATGTCGATCCGGTTTTTTCTGACGTCAATGGGGACTTTGCCAACAGCCTGAACCGCGTCGGTATGAAAAATGATGCCTCTTTCAGACAGCATCCCGGCAATATCATCAATCGGGAAAATCACGCCGGTTTCGTTATTGGCCCACATGAAGCTGGCAATGGCCGTATCATCGGTCAGGTGGCGGTTCAGATAGTCCATATCCAGCCGGCCCTTGCTGTCAACCGGTACAAAAGTGACCCGATAGCCGGTTTTGGCTAGGTATTCGCAGAGGTTTTTCACTGCCGGATGCTCGACACGGGAGGTGATGATATGCTTTTTGTCCGGGTTGGACCGAAGGGCCGCCATGATGGCGGTGCTGTCACTTTCCGTGCCGCAGCTGGTGAAAACGATTTCTTCCGGGGATGCGCCCAGAAGACCTGCCAGTTTAGCCCTGGCGTCATTGATCTGGCGCCCGACGGTTCCGCCGAAAGTGTGCATGCTGGAGGGATTCCCGTAGTATTCGGTAAAATAGGGGAGCATGGCCTCGACCACTTCGGGAGCGACCCGGGTGGTGGCATTGTTGTCAAAATAAAGCGGGTTCATTGGGTCACCTCCTCAACCACGAGTTCGGGCGTTACCAGTTCGCGAAGTTTGGCTTCAACATAATTCTTGAGCGTGATCTGTGATTTCTTGCAGGTTGCGCAGGTGCCGCGAAGCCTTACCTGTACGATGTTTCCGGAAACATCAATCAGCTCGATGTCCCCGCCGTCCTTGTTCAGGGCCGGTTTGATCTCTCGCTCCAGGGTCTGTTCGATCAGCTTGATTTTCTGCAGATTGGTCAGTACCGGCGATTTTTTTCTGGCCGGCGCTTCCTTGCCCAGAACCGTATTGATGATTTCCTGTATCTTTTCATGGCAGTTTCCGCACCCGCCGCCTGCCTTGACATAATCGGTGACCTGCTCGATGGTGGTCAAGTGGTTTTCTCGGACTGCCCGCTCAATCTGAATGTCGGTTACACCAAAACATTCGCAGACGATCTCACCCTCGATTTTTTTTTCAGCACTTCCGCGATAGCAGGTGATGGCTTTTTCCAGAGCATCCCGCCCCATGACCGAGCAGTGCATTTTTTCCCTTGGCAAACCGCCCAGATATTCGGCAATGTTTTCATTGGTGATGGTTTCCGCCTCTTCCAGCGTTTTGCCGATCAGCATTTCAGTCAGGGCGGATGAAGATGCGATGGCGCTTGCGCAGCCAAAAGTCTTGAATTTGGCTTCCTTGATCCGCTGCTGCTCATCCAGTTTAAAATACAGGGTCAGGGCGTCTCCACAAGCCAGTGATCCAACTTCTCCGACCCCGTCCGGATTCTCGATTTCTCCGACATTGCGGGGATTGAGAAAATGATCTTTTACTTTATCCGTATATTCCCACATAACTGCCTCCCGGTTAGCTTACCCGCTAAATAAATAGGTTGATTTTTTCCCCCTGAAAAGGTGATAAACAATAAGAACGATTTTGACTAAAGTCCATCTAAAAAATGTCTTAACGGAAAATCCGATGAGACAAAATCCGAATATCGAAATCCGAAATTCAAAACAAAAGCAATTCCAATATCAGAATTACAAAAAGTATCCGTGTCACACACACAGATTTCATCATTATGATTTTTGTGATTTTGGTCATTGTTTCAGTTTATTTTTAATGACACTTCATAATAAACCTGATGACAAAGGTCAAGAAAGGAGGTAATGCGCTATGAAAACCAGACGGGCGGCGTTGTCCGGTACATGGTATTCGGGCACGGCTTCGGGATGTCGGCAGGAGATTGAATTTTTTATCAATAATTCAACCGTATTGCCGGATCCATCCAGTCCGGCTGTCGGAGGCATTGTTCCGCATGCCGGCTGGTACTATTCCGGAAGCATTGCCTGCGATGTCATCCGGTTGCTGAAAAGCGGGGTATCCGCCCCGGATGCGGTGGTGATTTTTGGAACCCACCTGTATCCGGACGCTCCTTTTACCATCATGAAAGAAGGCGCCTGGGAAACGCCCCTTGGAAATATCGCCATTCATGAGCCCCTTGCCAGGGAGCTGTCTCTGCGGAGTCCCTTTGAACTTGAAGCATCCGATGAAGATGCCGCGGACAATACTTTCGAGGTGCAGCTTCCCTTTATCAAGTATTTCTGGAACAATGTCAAAATTGTTCCGATCGGAGCCCCCCTTCTCCAAAATCCGTTGAGATGGGAGAAATCGTGGCTGCAGCAGCGCGGAAACTGGGATTGAACATCATTGTTCTGGGCTCGACCGACTTGACGCATTATGGCCCCAATTACGGGTATACTCCCAAGGGACGGGGCAAGTCGGCCCTGCAGTGGACCCGCGACGCTAACGATCGCAGCGTCATTGACGCTATCTTGTCCATGAATCCGCTGGGGATCATTCGAGACGCTCAGGAAAAGCGCAATGCCTGCTGTGCGGGGGCCGCCGCCGCCGCGCTTTCTGCCGGAATGGCACTGGGTGCGGTACGATCCAGGCTGGTGACCTATGCAACCAGCCATGAAAAAAGCCCGGGAGACAGCTTTGTTGGATATGCCGGCATTCTATTTTAATTGTTTTTTTTGTGAATCTATATTACGAAACCGCACATATTGATTTGTCTGGACTGCGGGCTGTAGGTCCGAAACATATTTATTCACGTTGCGGTTAAGGGAGAACTCAATGAAAGTACTGGTCAGTGATAATCTGGGTGAAATCGGCATTGAAATGTTTCAAAAAGAAGCGGGAATCGAGGTGGACGTCAAGACCGGGCTGTCTCCGGATGCGCTTAAAAACATCATCGGTCAATATGACGCGCTGGTGATTCGAAGCGCCACCAAAGTGACCGAGGAAATCATAAAGGCGGGGGTCAACCTGAAGGTTGTGGGCCGGGCCGGCATTGGACTGGACAATGTCGATATTCCGGCAGCCACCAAGCAGGGCGTTATTGTTATGAATACGCCCGGCGGTAACGTGATCACAACCGCAGAACATGCCATTGCCATGATGCTGTCACTGACCCGGAACATCCCGCAGGGAACCGCATCCATTAAAGCAGGCAAATGGGAAAAGAAAAATCTTCAGGGCCGGGAGATATTTGACAAGGTCCTGGGGGTCATCGGATTTGGCAAGATCGGATCGATCGTTGCGGACCGGGCAAGGGGGCTTAAAATGCGGGTCATTGTCTATGATCCGTTTGTCACCCAGGAGCTGATTGAAAAAGCAGGCTTTGAATGCGTTTCCCTGGAAACCCTGTATAAGATATCCGATTACATTACCGTTCATGTGCCCAAATTGAAAGACACCCTGGGGTTTTTGAACAAATCCGCCTTTGATCAGATGAAAGACGGGGTCATGATCATCAATTGCGCCCGCGGCGGCATCGTGGATGAAGCGGATCTGGTTGATGCCATCAAATCCGGAAAAGTCGGCGGGGCTGCCCTGGATGTGTTTGCCACGGAGCCGCCCGGCAATTCCCCCTTGTTTGAACTGGACCACGTGATCGGAACCCCGCATCTTGGAGCCTCCACCCAGGAAGCCCAGACCAATGTGGCGGTGGCCATTGCCGAGCAGATCATCGATTATCTGAAAAACGGCACCATTCGAAATGCGGTCAATGTGCCGTCGATCACCGGAGAGTTGCTGGTCAAACTGGGGCCCTTTCTCTCCCTGGGCGATCAGATCGGAAAACTTCAGTCCCAGCTGATTCACGGCCCCCTGAAGGAAGTCATCATCGAGTTTGCGGGAGATTTTTTCGGGCTGGATCTGACGCCGGTGTCAACCGCGGTTCTCAGAGGAATTCTGGCGGCTGTGGTCAAGGATGATGTGAATTTTGTGAATGCCGGCATCATCGCCAAAGAACGCGGCATCAAGGTCACGGAAACGGTCAGCACCGAGTCCGAGGATTATGTCAATCTGATTACCGTCAAAGCCATCACCACGGAAATGACCAATACGGTTGCCGGCACCCTCTTCGGCAAAAAAGAATCCCGGATCGTCCGCATCAACACATTCCGTCTGGAAATGATTCCGATCGGCCATCTGGCTTTGATTCACAACATCGACAAGCCCGGATCCATCGGCGAGATAGGCACCTGTCTGGGAAGACACCAGATCAACATCGGCAGGATGCAGGTCGGGCAGGAAGAGAAAGGGAACCGGAATATCATTTTTCTGTGTACCGATACCCCCATCCCCGATGCCGTGATTGCGGAGCTGCGGACCCTGCCTTCGGTCAAAATGGCGATTCCGCTGGAATTTTAGACGGGTATTCAGTTGCGCGGGCTGAAGGAGAGAGGGGGGTATCCGAAGCCTGCTGTGAGAGTTCATTACCGTAAAAACAGGAGAATGATCATGCCGGAAGTAACGACAGAAAGAGATGATTCCGCCAGGGAAAAATCCTCTTCCAAACTGCCGATTATCACTTTTTCCACGTTTGTCGTCTCGTTGAATGCCGCTGTTCTATCGCATTTGGGAGTCATCGATGAGCCAGGCACGGGCAGGCGTACCAAAAATTTGCCCCTTGCGAAACAGACGATCGATGTGCTGGCCATGCTCGAGGAAAAAACCCGCGGGAATCTGTCTCAGGAAGAGGCCACCATGTTGAAAAGTGTTCTGTACGATTTACGGATCATTTATGTCAGAGAATTGGGGTAAAGCGCCTTATCGGAGTTGACATCAGGGGAAGCGGATTTATTTTGATACACAGTGCCGAAGCAGCGCCGGCCATGCCGGCATTTTCCCGACTTTGCTGCAAGTTTCCGGCAAGAATACTCACAACGATGGAGGCGGTTATGCTTGGTCAACACGGTAGGTTTTATAAGCGTTTCTTTTCCGGTTTGTTACCCGGAGGGGTTATGCTCGGACTTTTATTATTTTTTGGATTTACGATTAGCGCGGCTGCCAAAACAGCCGATATCCCCATGGTTCCGGCAAGTTTCAGCTCACTTGCGGAGCTGGTCAGCCCTGCTGTCGTCAATGTACGCACCGAGAAAACCGTTCAGGGCAGTGGCCGGACGTATCGCCACTTCAATCAGAATCCTTATGGAAATGACGATCGGTTCAATGATTTTTTTGAAAAATTTTTTGGGGAACAACTTCCCAAAGACCATAAGGAACGAAGTCTTGGGTCCGGATTCATCATCGATAAGGACGGTTTTATCGTCACCAACAACCATGTGATCGAAAATGCGGACAAAATCAAGGTCAAGATGAAGGATGGAAAAGAATATATCGCCGAAATCGTCGGCAGAGACCCATCCACCGATCTTGCCCTGATCAAGGTGCCCTCCGGGAACAACCTGCCGGTAATTCCTTTCGGGGATTCGGAAAATTTGAAAGTCGGTCAGTGGGTGGTGGCCATCGGCAGTCCGTTTGGACTGGAGCAAACAGTTACGGCAGGCATTCTCAGCGCCAAAGGCCGCGTCATCGGATCAGGCCCCTATGATAATTTTCTTCAGACCGATGCGTCTATCAATCCGGGCAACAGCGGCGGCCCCCTGATTGATCTGCAGGGGCAGGTTGTGGGGATCAATACCGCCATTATTGCCAGCGGCCAGGGAATCGGCTTTGCCATTCCCATCAATCTGGCCAAAGGCGTGATCGATCAGCTTAAAAATAAGGGAGAGGTCACCCGTGGCTGGCTGGGGGTTGTGATTTCGGACATGAACGAGGATGTGGCCGAATACCAGGGCGTTCCGGACAAAAAAGGCGCCATGGTGATGGAGGTTGTCAAAGGTGATCCGGCGGATGTGGCCGGCATTCAGGCAAATGACATCATCCTTGAAGTCAATGACCACAAGGTGGAAAGCAGCAGGGATCTGACAAATACGATCGCCGGTATCCCTGTCGGCGAAAAGGCCAAGATACAGGTTCTCCGAAACAACAAAAAGATGACCTTTACGGTTGAGATCGCCAAACGTCCAGAAGATGCCAAGCTGGCTTCCAAAGGCGCGAACAAAGGTCATGAAGATGAACTGGGGATTCGGGTGACCGATTTGACGCCTGAACTTTCCCAGCGGATGAATCTGACGTCTGCCGAGGGGGTTCTCGTGGAAAGCGTCGAGCCCGACAGCAATGGGGCGCAGGCCGGGGTTCAGGCCGGCGATGTGATCAAGGAGATCAATCATCAGTCGGTCAAAACCGTAAAAGAGTATACAGCCCAGATGGCCAAGCTCAAGAAAAATGACACCGTACAGATGTTTATCTGGCGGATGAATGCCGGCTTCGTGGTTGTCAAACTCACCAAATAAGCCAGGATGGTACATACCGGAAGACAGAGGACAGGTGGCGAACGTCATTTGTCCTCTTATCATTTTAACCCCTCAGCTCCAAAAGATACCCATGATTGCAGAAATTCTGGCCACCGGTGATGAAATCCGTTCCGGTACACTTGTTGACAGCAATTCAGCCCATATTGCTCAAAAACTGGAAGAAACCGGCATTGCGGTTGTCCGGCATCATGCTGTCGGAGACGATATCCCGCTCATGGTCTCCGTGCTTCGTGAAATTGCTTTGCGCACTGATGTCTGCGTTGTCACCGGCGGGCTTGGCCCGACTTCGGATGACCTGACTGCAGAAGCTGCTGCCGTTGCCTCAGGCGTGCCGCTGGTTCAGAGTCCCGAGGCTCTGGAGATCGTTGAATCCTTTTTCCGATCCTTTCATCGGCCGATAACTGCATCCAATATCAAACAGTCCTATCTGCCCGAAGGCGCAACCTGTCTGCCGAATCCCATTGGAACCGCTCCGGGATTCATGATGATTCTCGGCAAATGCCGGTTGTTTTTTCTTCCCGGCGTTCCTTCTGAAATGCGCAGGATGCTCTCTGAATCCGTGATTCCCCGAATTGAGGCGCTTCAGGAAGGGGTCCGGCAGTTCTGCAGGGTCCAGACCCTGACCACATTCGGTCTGACCGAGTCCCTGACCGGCGAACGGCTCAAGGAGTTTTCACACTATTTTCCGGAGATTCAACTGGGATTTCGCGCCAAATTCCCGGAAATTCAGGTCAAGTTCTATGTTCGTGGAAACGATGCCGATCAGGTGGAAGTGATGATTCGGGAGGCAAGCCGCTGGGTTTCGGAAAAGCTGGGCCATAAACTCATTTCTGCCGATGGGGAATCCATGGAAGCTGTCGTGGGGCGCCTGCTGTCTCAAAATAAATCAACCATAGCCGTTGCAGAAAGCTGTACGGGCGGGCTGATCGCACACTGGCTGACCAATGTGGCCGGAAGCTCCGATTATTTTCTTTACTCCGGCGTGGTATATGCCAACCAGGCTAAAATTGCACTTCTTGGCGTGTCTCAGGATACCTTGAACCGTCATGGCGCGGTTCATGAAGAGACTGCACGGGAAATGGCGCTCCGGGTGCGGCAGATCACCGGGGCCTCCTACGGCCTTGCCACCAGCGGCATTGCGGGTCCGGGGGGCGGCACCGAAGAAAAACCCGTCGGCACGGTATGCATCGGACTGGCAACTGCGGATGGTGTCCGCTCGTACCGGTTCCAGTACCGGTTCCGAAGCCGGGAAATGAATAAGCAGATTTTTGCCATGACCGCTCTGGATCTGCTGCGCCGCGAACTGCTGGGCGTCACACCGGAGGAGCCCGCATGATGGGATTACTGGCGCAAGGCCTGTTTTGGCTGGTCGCCGCTTATGTGCTGCTGTCGCTGGCATTTACGTATCTGGTTCAGGCGTATCCCCGAAACCCGGTAGCAGATCAACCCGACTGGGGTAAGGTACTTGACACCCGTATTCCCGCCGTTGACGGGGGCTCGCTTGAGATCTGGCGCATCGATCCGGACGGGCCGTCCCGGGGGACCGTGGTGCTGGCCCACGGATGGGGCCGGAACCGTGACCGGATGGTTGAAAGAGCCAGGGTGTTCGGGAGGCTGGGGTACACGACGATTTTGCACAGTGCCCGGGACCACGGCAATTCAAGCCCCCGGCGGTTCATGAACGCCATGAAATTCTCGGAAGATATCGAAGCGGTTCTGAACTGGGTGGATAAGCCCGTGATCCTCTACGGGCATTCCGCCGGCGCCGGAGGGGCGATACTGGCTGCTGCCAGAAACCCCCACCGCATTCAGCTACTGTTTCTCGAAGGATGCTATGCCTACACCAAGGACGCATTGTTGAGCCTTTACCGTTGGTTTAACCGGTTTTTCGGAAACTGTTTTGGTCCGGCCATCATTTTCTGGATGGATGTGTTTTACCGAAGCGATATCAACCTGACGAGCCCGGCCAGAATCGCGCCTGACATTACGATGCCGGTCATGGTGATTCACGGGGAAAACGATCAGCGATTTCCGGTTGCCTACGCCTATACCCTGAAAAACAGTTTCAGGCCCGATCAGGCCGAGATTTACGTGGCTCAGGGAGCCGGACACAGCGGCTCCAGCCAGACTCCGGGATATGCCGCTGCATTAAAAGCATTTCTTGATCGGCATCATGCTGATGTCGGTCGTTGACCGTTACAAGCATCGCTTTCTTGCCCCGCCTGTGCCGTTAAACAAAAATCCTGATTCTGATTTCTGTCAGGAGAATGATAACAGGAGAAACATATGAAGATCATCAATTTAATCGGAAGCCCTCACGGAACAAAAGGAAATACCGCCAGGCTGCTTCGGATCGCATCCGAAGGTGCGGAATCGCTGGGAGCGCACACGGAGACCATTTCCCTGACCGGCAGAAACGTCATGCCCTGCAAGGGATGTGATGCCTGCCACAAGACGGGAAAATGCGTTCAGAAAGATGATTTCGAAACCATCAAGGAAAAAATCCTGGGTGCGGATGGCGTGATCCTGGGTAGCCCCAATTATATTTTTCAGGTAAGCGCCCAGATGAAAGCGTTCATGGACCGATGCTGCCAGGCGATTCACTGTCTGTCTTTTGAAGGGAAATACGGCGCCTCCGTGGTCACATCCGGCGGCGGAGACGAAGCGCCCATTGCCGAATATATGAATCATTTCCTGATGATTACTGGTATCCGGCCGGTCGGCGCCGTATGGGCGACCATGGGGGGCATCGAAACCGAAGCTTTTCCGGACGATATTCGAAATTCTGCATTTGAACTGGGAAGAACCCTCGTGACGTCATGGAAAGAAAAGGCGGTTTCCGCGGAAAATGAAAAGACGATCTGCGAATTCAAAGATAGAATGCGCAATCTCATGTTGTGGCGAAAAGAAGAATGGCCTTATGAATACCATTACTGGAAGCGGCATCGGGGTCTGGAATGAGGCATGCAGGGAGCGTAAATGAAAAACATCCTTGAGGGTCTCAACGAACAGCGGGGTTTCGATTGACGAGATTCCAGGCGACCTGCTGATGGCGCTTCTGGACAATCCGTATGAAAGCCTGATTCTGATCGATGCCGAGGGGATCATTCGTTTCATGAGCAGCGCCAATGAGGGGATTTATCCGATACCCGTAAAGGATGCCATCGGCCGCCATATCACCGAGGTGAGCGCCGATACCCGGATGCCGAGGATCCTGCAAACGCGAAAGGCGGAGATCGGCAGGAGCATGGTCTTAAAGAATCAGCACCGTGTCGTTGCCCGCATTCCGCTCGTAAAGGACGGCCGCGTTGTTGGGGCTGCCGGCAAGCTCATGTTCATGAGTCCCGAAAAGCTCAAAGAACTTTACGGCCGGATCGAAGCGCTCAAAAACAATCTCGATTTTTATAAGGAAACCTTGAATCAGGTATACGGCAGCCGGTATACCTTTGAAAACATCATCGGCGATTCATCGCTCTCGCTTCAAGCCAAGGCTCTGGCCAGAAAGGCTGCCGAGAGCGACTCTCCCGTGCTGATCATTGGCGAATCCGGAACCGGCAAGGAACTCTTCGCCCATGCCATCCATCAGATCAGCCGGCGACGACAGCATAATTTTGTCAAAGTCAATTCAGCCTCAATTCCCGGAGATCTCATTGAATCCGAGCTGTTCGGCTATGAACCGGGTGCATTCACCGGCGCACGGAAACAGGGAAAACCCGGCAAATTCGAACTGTCGCACCAGGGGACCATTTTTCTGGATGAGATAGGAGACATGCCGCCCTTGCTGCAGGTGAAACTGATGCGGGTACTTCAGGAAAAAGAAATCGAACGGATCGGCGGCAAACCCCGGCAGGTTGATTTCAGGGTCATCAGCGCCACCAACTTGGATCTGGAAGCCATGGTAAGGCAGAAAGCGTTCCGCCTCGATCTGTTCTACCGTCTGAACGTGATCATCATCCGGCTGCCGCCGCTCCGTGACATTCGGGAGGACATTCTTCCGATCTTCGATCATTTTCTGAAACAGTTGAGCCGTGAAAATCACCGTAACATCCATTCAGTTTCGCCGGATGCCGCTGCGGCATTGCGGCAGTACGCCTGGCCGGGGAATATCCGGGAGCTGAGAAACGTTGCCGAGCGGGCTCTGATCGTCTGCAGGTCGGACCGGATCGAAATTGCGGATCTGCCCATGTCCGTAACGGTAACGCAATTCGGAGAAGCGTATTCAAACGACGCTGTGGGAGCGTCTTTAAAAACAACGATCGAGAACGCCGAGCGTGAGGCCATCATTCAGGCCCTGGAGGCGACAGGGTATAACCGGAATATGGCAGCAAAGCTTTTGAAAATTCATCGCACCGGTCTCTATCAGAAAATGAAAAAATACCACATCCCGTGATCCTATCCAGCATCATGCATAGAAATCTATTCATGTAGATATTTCTATTCATCAGAATTAAACACTGTGAATTCAGTTTTTTTCAAAATTCCCCTTGACGGATGTATAAAATCATCGACATCATCGCTGTTTAGCCGCCTGTTTGCAAACATCCCGCCAAAATAATATTCCGTCATTATTCCAGTTTGTTAAATATATTTCAGTGTGTTTGTATTTTTCTGGAACACGACTTGCAAAACAAAACGGGCATTCAGCCGTTTGGTTCACTATCAATCAATCGCATTGACCCGACTGCGGTTACAGGGAAATTCATTTCAACCCTTGAAATTCGGACCGGCGTCAATGGCAATGATCAGGAGAAGGCAGATGAATGTTCAAAAGGTAATGGTGATGGGATCCGGACTCATGGGCAGCGGAATAGCCCAGGTATGCGCCCAGGCCGGTATCGAGGTGATATTAAACGATGT
>CAWBKP010000025.1:0-123907 GCA_963789395.1 uncultured delta proteobacterium
TCTGGATATTGGTAACCCCGCATCATAATGGAATTTCTGCCTGCCGGCCATATCTGTCTGTCCATCCGGCAGCGCATCCCCCGCTTTTCAATAGAAGATATCACAGATGCTTGAAATCGGTTGAAACACCAACCCAACTTCATGGTCGCAGAATACATCTCATGGAGAGGGGGGCCGTTTCCGATGTGTGACGGGTGGGGTCCAGGAAGTGGAAATTCCAACGGATTGCAGGTATCGGATGCCTTCCGCAATATGGCGGCCCACGGTGTCCACGCCGTGGGAATCATCTCCCGGAGCTACGGGAATAGCCATCTGGCGGACTTTTTCCAGAATGGGGCGGCAGATATAGGGCTCACTGGCGCCTTTCAGCAGTGCCCGGACATTTAGGTCCAGCATCAGCCCAAGGGATGCAATGGCATCCAGATTCCGGCAGATGCGTTTCCAGATGGCCGGTGTTTTCAGACGGTAGATGTAATCCGGATCAAATATCCGGATCAGGTCAAAATGACCCACCACGGACGGCTTCAGGGCTTGGATCATATCATACTGTAAATCGAAATAAGCTGTATACAGACCCTCGATGCTGTCGCATGCCGTGACGGCCATGGCGTATTCGGACGGATTCATGTCGATGGGAATATCGGCCACATGGTGAACCGATCCCACTATATAATCCGGCTGGAATCGGTCTCGAAGCTGGATGGCGTAATCCACGGCGCCCCGATACGCCTCGGTTTCCATGCCCACGAAAATGGTCAGCTGTTCTCGATAGGCCGACTGCAAGTTCCGGCAGTGCACCATATACCGTAAAAAACGCTCCTGCATGGCCTTTGCGGTCAGTCCGGCCGCGCGTTCATCCGGATACAGAAAGATATCGCTTACCGGAGGCATGTGCTCGGTAATGCCGACCCAGGCAAAATTCTGGTCATGGTATGCTCTGACAATATCATCCAGGGAATCCCGGGCGTGCTGGCAATAATCGGCGCTGTGGCCGCCATGGACCGACACGAAGGGGGGCAGGGCATCTGAAAGGTGCGTTTCATTCCGGATCATCGAACATGTCATAACCGGTAAACCGTCTCCCGTCAACCGGCAAATTGACGGTTTTTCAGACATTCATGAATTGCTTCAGGACTTCACCCGAGGCAATGAAATGACCTCCCCCTTTGGGAAAGGGGGATCGAGGGGGATTTTTCAATAGTTCATCTGAAATCCCCCTGGCCCAATTTGGAAAAGGGGGCAGGTATTTTCACGGAAAAAGCTCGCTGCCGGCAGATTCTACTGGGGATTGAGACCAACAGGTCTATCTGTATGCATCCCTTAAAATCGCCGCAGCGCTGGTGCCTGATCCGGCAAGCGCCCTGGCCCGGTCGACCGACAGGCCCTGGCCGTGACCCTTGCCGGTCCCGTTAAATATCCAGGCGCCGGTTGCGGCATCGCTTTGAATGGACGCCGGGCAGGACGGCAGTTTCAATCTGGCGCGAAAGACTTCGCAGGGGACCTTTTCCTCGGTTTCCGGATACATCAGGTGGACGGCGATTTCGCCGCTTCTTGTCCTTTCCCGCCGAAGATCCAGGACCGCAGGTTCATCCACCAGCGCTTTCAGCTCGCCGAAGGGGATCCGCTTTTCCCACCCGCTGTCTCCGCCCTCTGAAAAAGAAAGCCAGCCCGGCTTTTTTTGCGCCGCGACGTCGTCAAGCAGCCCGAGAAGGGCGGGGTCGGTTTTGCCCGGCGGCTTTCCCGGCCCGTCCGAGGGCTGTCCCTGAAAGACCATGCAGTGGGTCGTGTCGCAAAGGGACTGGGTGTCGGAATGGCGATGGCTGCCATGAACCCCGTTCCAGACGATGGCCGCCCGCAATGCCTTTTGGGCCTCTCCCCGGAGATCCTGGGCTTCGGCGGACAGCACCGCATCGGCGTAGGTCTCGGGGTCGGTCTCCAGGACGACCGCATCGCCGTCCGCACGGCTTTCGAGAAGTCCCGAGACCCATCTTTCCGAGCGGCTTCCCCGGGCCGAGGAGACGATTTTAAACTTTCCGCAGGTGCTGAAACGAACGCTCCGGCCGCCGGGCCCCTTGCTTTCCAGGCTCGGGCACACGTCCCGGATCTCCCACGAGGCGCGGGGTGTGAGCGAAAGCAGCCGGACCCGCACCCGCCCGGTTGCGGGCGTGCAGCGCAAAGACCACCCCTCCAGGACCTCTGAAGCCCGGCGGATGTTCGAAGCGCCGATTCCGCCGCTGCTGCGGAATACGGCCAGATACAGCGGGTCTTCCCGGGGCCAGGCCACCATGAGATGCCCTGCCAGCGGGTTTCCCCGCGCGTCGGAGACCGTTCCGGTTTTGCTCATGGCATGCAGGCGCTTCAGGATCGCTTTTTGCCGCTCCGGCGCCGGATACAGCGTCGAGCCGGGGGTAAAGCCGTTTCGGGAAAGCCCGGAAAAGCGCTCAGGCTGAAGCAGCAGGGATGCGCGCAGTACCAGGGAAAGCGCTTTCAGGCCGGCTTCAAACGGAAAGCCGCCGTCCGGGTCGCGCTCCCCCACAAATTGGCGCCAGAAGCGCGCGTCCCCGCCACTCATCTCCTGGCTCTCAAGGCTTCCGGTAAGCGGCGCATCCTTGACAGCGGCGGTGAGGAACCGGAACGTTTCGGGGGAAAAGAAGCGCCTGCGGCCAAGGAGCCTGTCGGTGTTGCTGGCGCAGAGCTCTTCGCCCACGGCCGCGTTATCGGCCTCCGTGAGCGATGCGGCGTACGGGATCTTCAGGAGCGATCCGGGGGGATACCGGGTCGTCAGATCTCCCTTGGCATCGAGGATCTCGCCGGACAGCAGGCTGATGAGGATATAGCTGAAGCCCGAGCCGGCCGCACCGCTTTGAAGCAGCGTTTCCATCTCTCCGGAAACGCCGCAGGGCTCGGATGGCCAGCCGTGGATAGACACGAGCTTTGAAAGGGCGCCGTAGGCGGCGGCGTCCAATCCCGCGCCGACACGGACCTTTTCCCTCAGATGCATAAGCTCGCTTTCGCCTGGCGGCCCGGCGGGCGGCCGGGCCGCCAGCTCTCCGCTGAAAGCGACGGCGGCGGCTTCCTCGGCCCAGAGGGGCAGCCTGCCGCCGCAGGTGAGGTGGCCGGCCTCGTGCATCAATTCATGCCGCAGGTAGATTTCGGGGCCGAAGGGCCCCGCAGGGTCCTCCCGCAGGGAAATCACGCCCGGGTGCCAGCCGCCCGCATGGCCGGCGGTGAAATCGGCTCCGGTTTTTGCCGGATACACCCGGACGGGCTCGGAAACGCTCGGCGTCCGGTATCCCAGGGCCTGAAGCTCGCGCAAGGCCTGAGTCCCGCTTCGTTCCAGTTCCGGGTGGCCGGCCAGCGCGCCGAAAAAAAGGATCGCGGCCCCGGCCTCCAGCAAAACGGCCTTTCGGAAAAAACCCATGGCTACTGGACCCGGATGGACCGGGCGCCGGAGTTGCCCCGGATGCTCTCATCGTACATGTCAAAGGCCTGGGCCGGCGGTACCGTCGCCTTTCCGGCAAAAGCCGCCCGCCAGACCTGGTAGAGCTTCATCTCCCCTCCGGGGCGCACCGCGGCGATCCGGACCGTCTTTTCCGGGTATCGCTGCGTCTGCTTGACGGCGGCCCAGTAGTCGTTGTCGTCGGCCTGGACCCCGGCGTCGGCAAGATAGGTCCTGTCGTCGTCGACGGCCTGGCCCAGCGACGGCACCCCGTCTTCCACCACCAGAAACCGGCTTTGAACGGATCCGGCATTCTTAAACGGCCCGCGGCTGAGGCTGACCTCGCTGATCACCACATCCCCTTTTTGCAGCGGCCGGTCCGGGTCCAGCGCCTCGTTGCCGGCTGGGGTAACGCGAAGGAGCCGCCTTTCAACCGTCACCCCGTCGGATCGGGGAGCAACCGCCCGGAAGGGAACGTCCGCGCTGATTGCGGAAGATGCGAAATCGGTCGATTCCAGGCCCTGCAGGCGGATCTGCGACAGCAGATCGGGCGCCCCCGAAGCTTGGAACCTGCCGGTAAACCCGGAGGGGATGCGGGAAAGCTCGCCCAGCTGCGTGCCGTCTTTCTTCAGCACGCGTATCTTTCTGGCGTTTGTTTCCTTCTCCCTTTCAAAAGCGGCCGCCTCCCGGCTCAGAATTTCGCGCGTATTGAAGATCACCAGCGCCGAGTCGAAAGTCGAAGTCCAGTAACCGTTTTTCATCTGCGACAGCAGCATGCGTTTCACCCGGGTCTCCAGCTCTGGCGGCAGCGCGTTCAGATCTGAAAGGACGCCCATAGCGGAGGAGGCAAGATAAGGGACGCCAAATCCAAACCCCAGCTCGCCAAAAAGCGTTGCATCCTCGGCTGCGGTTCCGCCGGCATCGGGATCCAACTGAGCAAGGGCTTTGTGCAGTTTTTCGATCAGCTCCCCCCTGACGGTTGTATCCTTGAAATGCTCGCTGAAGCGGTTCCAGCTTTGATCTTTATACGCCGCAATGATTCTCAGCCCGTAGACAAGATCCGGCAGGGAAGGGCTTTGTGTCTGCCGCAGCGCTTCCACATAGGCGATCTGCCGTTTCCAGGGCTGGCTGTACAGGCCGATTTCGGCCATTCTGGAAAGCGTGTATCCATCGCGTGCCGGGCCGTTTTCCATCCGGCCGGGATCATCGTCTCTGGTCTGCTCCGACAGCCACCCGAGTCCCCGTTCAAACGCCCCTTCCGCGCCTTCGACCTTCAGCTCTTTGGCGAATTTCAGGGCGTAGAGGGCCGTTGCCGTGATGGGGGCGGTTGCGTCGGAATCCGACGGCCAGAGGGAAAATCCGCCGTTTCCCTTCTGATTCTGCAGGATTTTCCGGATGCCGAGAACCGCGTTTTTTTCCGCCTTTCCCAGAGGTTCGGCCAGCGGCCCCAGCTGATCCCGGCTGATCCCGGCGCGCCGGACGATATCCATCAGGACCAGGTTGGGGATCGTGGCATGGACCAGCTGCTCGGTGCAGCCGTAGGGGTAGGAAACCAGAACGGCGGCGGCGTTCAGGGCCGCGCCCAGGAGCCCCGAATTGACCTGGACCTTGACATCACGGATCCGGGCCGTATCGGGCAGCGGGGTGACGAGGGTATCGCGCCTGCTGCACGCCCGGAAAGACCTGTTTGATGGCCGCGGGCTTCAGGGCGACCTCGAATGCTTCGGGCCCGGCCACGCGGACGGTCTCATCGCTTGCAAGGGACACGTTAAGGGTTGCCGCGCCGCTCTCCCCCGTGGCTTCAACCTCCAGCGGCAGAACGATTTCCCCCTGCTTTTCGATCGTGAAGGACGCCTCCAGCAGGCCGGACTGCACCCGGGCGTCTCCGCCAAGCGCCATTTTTGACGTCACGGTAAGGCTCCGGGCAAGATGATTGACGCTTGAAACCTTCAGCTCGGCCGCTTCATCCTGCCTCAGAAACTGCGGGGCCAGGACATCGACGGAGATATCGGAAAGGGTCCTGAATCCCGCTTTGGATTCCCCCACGCGGCCGTCCTTGTCGGCGGCGACCGCCGTGATCAGCCATTCGGTCACATTGGCGGGAAGATCCGCCGTGACGGTGGCCCGGCCTTTGGAATCGGTGACCACGTGCGGGAACCAGCCGGCCGTGTCGCGCATGGATTTCTTGGTGATTTTGCTCTGGCTTTTGAGGGCCCCCAGTTTAAAGTTGGGCTTCTTCAAAAGATCGGCGTACCCGTATCCCTGCAGCTCGTCCGAATAGAACGTGGCCAGGTTCAGCCGCGGGAGCGGATAGAAAAAGTCAAAGATCCCGGGCCGGAACTCGGGCTGGACCGCGTAGACGGCCCGATCGACGATGGTTACCGCAAGCTCGGTGTCGGCCGCCGGCTCCCCGTCGGCGGTGCGGACCTCAAAATCGATCCTGAAGGGCTTCAGGGGCTCGGTCTCTTCCCGCTCGGGCGTGATCGCGATATTCAGGCGCTTGGTCCACGGGATGATCCGAAACCCCAGGGTCTGCTCCGCGTATTTGCCGCCGCTCAACGGCACGCCGACCGTATGGTAGAAGCCGGTGCCGTACTCGGGTTTGGCCTCCACCTCGAACCAGCGGCTTCTTCCCTTGAAAGTGGTCGACCGGGTGTCATGGATCCGGTCCCCGGAGATCGTTTCCCAGACGACCCCGCTTTCGGACTTGCCCCAGCCGACCGGAAAAAGCGCCAGCACCTGCGCCTTTTCGCCGGGGCTGAGGATGGTTTTTTCGCTGTAGAGCTCCAGCTCCCGGTTGTCCAGGACGGCTTCCCCCTTCAGGTCGCCTGCGATCAGCGTGGCGGGCTCGGACAGGCAGGGCCGGGCCATGGGTTTTCCGCCGAGCGTTTCCAGGACGGCAACGGCGCGCAGCCGCCCGTGCCGGGTGAGATCCGGAAGCGCCAATCGGCACTGGCCCTTGTCGTCGGTCGTAAAGGGCAGCTTGACGAATTCCGCCGGTTTTGCGCCGGCCTGCTCAAGGGCGATATTCAGGACGCCGCCGGCATCGGGTGCGGGCTTTGCGTCCGGATAGGTGGAGCGGATAAAGACAAGAAGCCCTTTTTCGCCGGTCCGGGCCACGGTTTTTGAAAACCGGACCGAGGGCTGGGCCTCGGAGAGGGTGACGTAGATATTTTCGGTCAAAAGGGCCTGGGAGCCGGCCGCATCGAGGGCCCGCACCATCAGCGTGTAAATCCATTCCTGTTCGGCCGGGGCGTCGGTCTTCGGCAGGTCGAATTCATAGGATGCCTCGCCGGATGCATCCATCACGGCGGCCGACTCCCAGGTGTTGGTGGGGCTCAGGTTCCCGTCGGCAAGCCGCGCCTCCACGGAGCTGTAAATCCGCCGGGGTTCGGTAAGGGCCGAGGCGGATTTCATCCCGCCCTGGTAGTCCGTGCCGGCGCTCAGGCCGCCGCCGGATTCGGCGACCCACTGGGGCGTTTCGAATTTTTTCCGGTAGAGAAACACCTCGTACTTCAGGTTGTGCGGCACGCCGCCGCTGTACCGCTTGGCCCGGAATTTGACGAAAAAGCGCCCGCCGGAAATAACGGTCGGGCTCCGGTCGATGAGCTCCAGATAAAACGTGGGCTTGACGTAGTCGCGGACGCGGAACTCGCCCCCGTAGGGCTTGGCCCCGATCTCGGCCACCAGCCGGTACAGGCCCGGCGCCTGTGCCGCGTCCAGGTCAAAGCTCCCGCTGAACGACCCGAACGCGGTCAGGGGCACTTGGGCCTGCAGGTCCGTTGCAGGACCGCTGAAGGGGATCAGGCTCACCTTGGCCCGGCTGCCGCCGAACTGCGGCACCCGGAGCCGGCCGTTTTCGAAGGCCCGGATCGTGCCTTTGTAAAAGAAGGTCTCGCCGGGCTTGAAAATCGGGCGGTCGGTGATGATAAACACGGCGTCGTCATGGGATACGGTGGGCAGAAAATCGGTGTCCGTCAGCGCCTTGCGGCCGTCGGGGGTTTCCACTTTGATGACCAGCTTGCCGTCAAGTGCCCCCTGCGGGCTGGAAAAGGCGATTTCCCCGGCCGCATCCGTCTGTTTGTCCAGGCCGATCCACTTTCCCCGGCCGTCCCGGAAGCTGACGCCGGCGCCGCTGACCGGGTCCATCTGCCGGTCGATCACCCTTACGACGAGCTGCTCCGTCGACTGCTTCACCTGAACGGACAGGCTGCTGACCTGCATCAGGCACTGGGCCTCGGTTTTGCCCTGCACGGCCTGGATCAGGTAGACCCCGTCGGGCAGCGGGTCCAGCTCGATTTTCCGTATCTTGTACCGGTCCTCGCGCCATGCATTATCCCCGAACCACCAGCCCAGGTCGTTTGCCGCCGTGCCCATGTACTTCAGGTCGATGAACGTGTCGGCACCACGGAAAATCCGGCCGGCGGGCCCTGGATGATTTCCTCGGGGGGCAGCGCGACCTGGCCCGGCGTCGTGTCCTGGATGGCTTTGCTGAAGGCCGTGTCCTTGAAGGCCTTCCGGAATTTGGGGTCCAGCATGTTCCGGGCGGTCTTCAGGGGCGATTCCATTTTGTTCAGCCCGGCAACAAAGAAGTGCCCGGGGTTCAGCTCGGTCACGGGCTGCTCGTAGCTTCTGCTGATCTGAAACTGCCCGTCCAGAAAGCGCTCCAGGTTTTCCGGGCGCAGGACGCGGACCAGCATCGGTTTTTCGGTCGACGTATAGTCCAGCCGCACCTGCGGTTTCTCGGTATTGGAGAAGCTTCTTTCCACCGTCAGGTAAAAGGGGCTGCCCGCGACGGCCGGAGACGCCGAAAGGCCCATAAGTGAAAACACCACCGCCGACAACACCGAGAGAAATCGAATAGGCTTCATTTTGCCGCCCCTTGTCTGACGTTAACCCCTTTCAGCGTGACGGTCCCGGTTGCCTGCGCCGCGTTGCCGGAGTAGGCGAAGATGGGAAGGCCGCCGAAAACCGTTTCGCTGTCCGCGCGCATCCCGGCCTTGGCTTTTTCATACTGCCGCTTCCACGGGACTGCGGAATCCGTCTGTTCGCCTGCCCCGGCGCCGCCGGCCAGGAAAAGCTCCCGCATGCCGGTTCCCGGGTTCAGAAAGAAAAGAAGCTGTCTGGAGGAGAAATCTTCCGCAAGGGAGCCTTTCTCCCAATCGAGCACGCTGAGCGACTGGCGCTCGCAGGCCTCTTTCATGCGGGTGAGCAGCATCTCGGATGTGGCGGCCAGAAAAACCGTGCCGCCGCCGCACGCGGCGGTAAGCTTCGGGTCGGCAAACAGGGATTTGAATTGCTGCGCGGCATCGGGCGCGCTCTGGCCGGCGATGACGACCCCCATGCGGGTCACCGCGTCCCCATCGGACGACAGGTCCCAGATAACGGCAACGCCGGCCTCGTCCGGACCGCTTGCCGCCGGAGTGCCGGGTCCCTCCGTGGCCAGCTTTTCCACGCTTCGGGCGTCATGTCCGGCGGCAGATAAAAACTGGCCGCAACCGCTGCGAAGGCATCGTGCGGGATGGCGGCCAGCACGCCCTTGAAGAGCCTTGGGCGCAGATGGCCGGCGATCTTTCCGGCGGGAAAGCAAAGGACATCCGGGGTTTGCCCGGACAGCCCGAACCCGAGGTCCATCTTGAATCCGGGCTGACCGACCATCACCGGAAGCAGGTTGTTGACGAAGGCTTCGGCCCGCACCCTCACAACGATCGGGGAATCCGCCGCTTCCGTCGCCTCTGGCGGCCCGAGGCTTTCCATGACATTGATCAGCGCCTCGAGCCCGTTTGCCACAAATACCCGGGTTTCGTATTCGGTGATAAAGACGCGCTGAAGGCCGATGCGCATCTCCAGGATCGGCTCTTTCAGCTTCGGCACATTGTACCCGCTTCGGGCCAGCGCGCGGCAGATGACGGGCAGGGCCTTTGCGCTATACGGGCATTCGCTGCGGACAAAGGAATAGACAAACCCCTTGCTGCCGTGAACCGCATCGTAGTGGAGCTGGCCGTGGGCCGCGATCGACTCCTTTGCAAGGGTTGCAAAAACCGTCCCCGCAAGCCCTTTCAGGCCCAGGTCTTCGGCGCGGATGCCGGCGTTTCGCATCGGGTCGTAAAAGATTCCCTGGACCATGCGGCTTTCCCGGAACGCTTTGAATGCCTGGTTGGTTTCAACAAACGACAGGACTTTTTTCGGATCGGCGAAATAAAGGGAAAGTCCGATGGGATGGCGCTTGACGACCCATTTGGCCGTCTTCGGGCACTTCTCGGAAAGCCTGTCCCCGGCCTTGACCCCGGCGCCGCCCCGGATGTCGCCCCCGACGATTTCGGGGCAGGCGTCGGCGCCGGGCGCAGGTGTTTTTACGGGCGCCGGGCTCTGGCTTGCCAGCCGGGTCTGGCCGGCCGGGATTTCATTGCGGTTGATGTCGATGAACTGAAGATCGAGCGCGAGCATCGGCAGATCAGACGGGACAAATGTGCTCAAGGGGGCACTGGGGAGCCCTTTCCAGGCCCAGAAAAGAAAGAGGATCGCAATAAAAGCGGCTACAGCCAGTACGATGGCCGTTCTTATAAGACGCTTTGATTTCCCGGCAGCAGTCGGTTCCACTCGTAGACTCCTAAGAAATGGGGGTTATTGGCGATGGGCAGCCAGACCGGGTCGGGGGATGCCATCAGGTCCCTGATCCGCACCACGCGAACCTGGGCGTCCGCCTGGGCGGCGCCGTTATGGTAGACGACGAGGGCCTCTGGCCGGTCTTCCACGAATATCATCAGATGGTAGGGATCATCGCTCTCCAGGTTCTTTTGAAAGACGAGCAGATCGCCGCTTCTGGCCTGGGACAGGTCCCGCGATTTCTTTCTGAAATTAAAGCCGATCAGCGTCTCCGCGTCCGCGAACGCGCCGAAGCGCGGTTTGCCGTCTTTTTCAAACCCCACCTGCCAGATCCGCGAAAGGTCCGCAAAGATCTTTCTGGACGACTCGGAAACTTCGGGAAGATACAGGGCGTTCGGGATGCCGAGCATCCGGCCGTCGTCGGCAGACCGCACCCGGATCGCTTCGCGATACGCAAACCGGACCAGTCCGGCGCAGTCCCGCTGTGCCTCTTCCCACCGGGGGCTCGGCTTTTTTGCCTGAAACAGCGCCAGCCGCGTGACGGAACTGCGCAGGGCCTTTTCATCGGACGGCGGGATGTAGCTCATCTCCTCCTGTTCTTTGGCCGGCTCCCCTTTTTGCTTGTACGCCCTGACCTCGGGCGGCATGTCGGCCTCGGGGTCCTGGTCGGGTACGAAAATCTTGGGCGGCAGGTTGTTTCCCTGGATCACGACATAGGCAAGGGTCTGGGTCTCGCCGGGCCGGGCCAGGGGCTTTCGGATGCGCTTCCGGCTTTCGGTGGGCAGGCCCTCATCCGTGATCACATCCAGATTGGCCAGCGTGTGCTGGACGGCGTTTCCCGGCCAGTAGTTGGCGTCCACGCGGAAAACCCCGATCGGCGGCGCGGGGTGCACGTAAAGATATGGCCCGTACCCCGGCTGGTCAAAGGATCCGCCCTGGGAGTTCAGGAAAAATATCCCCCCCGAAGGCGAGTTCGTTTTTGCCCAGTAGACATGTGTTTTGTCCGGCTCGTAGACGTGAAGATCGGTATAGACCCCGTCCATGTCGCTGGTGAGGACAAATTTCAGCGGGATGGGATTGATGACGGCATCCACCGTGGCGCTGGCCTGCGCCACGCCCGCCTTGTTCGCGCATTCGACGATGACGGTGTTCTTTCCCTTTGCGGCGGGAAATTTCCGCGAAAACTGTCCCTCGAAAGACCGGATGTAGTAGCGGACCCCGTTGATGTTGACAAGAATCGGGTCGGCGGTTGCATCCGAACAGGTCCCGGCCACTTCAAGCTGGAGGCTCGTGGTCCAGCCGCCTTCCGGCTTGGCAAGCGTAAGGACGGGCATTTCCGTTCCCTTGCCGGTCATCTCCTTGCCCCGATGTGCAATGACATCCGGGTCATCCGAAGGCGTACCGCTTGCCGCGGAGACGAACAACTGGAGCATGCAGGCAGCAACCGCACAGGATAAAAAAGGAATTTTCATGACAGAAACTCCTCGTCAAAAGTGGAAGAATTTTGCAAGGCAAGTCAATAACAGAAATAAGGAGGAAAACGGGAGAAATCCCGCTACAAATCGATATCATGATCGACTTGGGGTGTCAATTCAGTTCATTTGCAGAATGGCTAATACTTTAACCGGCCTATTTCTTAAAAGTGCCATAAGTTCTGCTCGGAAATGAAACAGGATGTTGTCAATGAATAGTATTCTTAACATATTATATTTATACATTTTAATTGTATATTGAAACACTACATAAAGTGGCATAAATGTCTTGTTAAATATTACCTGAAAAAGTGGCAATAAAGTTGCAATTACCTATTTAACATATTGATATATTAATATAATTATGCTATTTTGCACCTAAAATATCTTCACTTCCGAGGTGCAGCCATATGTCGATCATTTTTTCAGTCAAAGAGGGCAACGAGAACCTGTCAAGTCACTCTGGATTAGCGCTTATCGGTGCATTGATAAGTCGAACTCAGTTAAGAAAACGTCTAAACGCAGTTCAGCTTATTCGGTGTGAGTCTCCAGTAATTTCTCATGCTGACATAGTGACCGCAATGGTCGGTCTGCTGTGCCTGGGAAAGCCCGACTATCAGGCGATTGAACTTTTTAGAAACAATTCTTTTTTCTCTCAGAGCCTTGGACTGAAGGACTGCCCGTCCGGTCCTACTCTCAGGCAGCGCATTGATCTGATTGGAGACGCTTTTGACAAAATCATCAAAGAAGAATCAGCGGATTTGATTCGACGAATAGCCCCAAAAATTACTGCCATCGAAACAAGCTGCGGTGAATTCGTCCCAATGGATGCTGATGTCAGCCCTTTTGACAATTCAAAAACACAAAAAGAAGGCGTATCAAGAACCTATAAAGGCGATGACGGATTTGCGCCCATTTTCGCCTATCTTGGAAAAGAAGGTTACTTGGTTAACCTGGAACTTCGGGAAGGCAGCCAGCACTGTCAGAAAAATACCCCAGAATTTATCAAAGAGTCTATACAAAATGCCAAGCGTATTACTGGCCGGAGAATACTGCTTCGCTTAGATTCCGGCAATGACAGTCATGATAATATGGACTGCTGCGTTGATCAAGGAGTTGATTTTATCATCAAGCGCAATTTGCGTAAAGAAGATCCACAAGCCTGGCTCAAACTGGCCAAAAAAATCGGAACATCAATCCCATGCCGTGTCGGCAAACAAGTTTGGCGTGGAAAAACATGTCAAAATCTGAAAGGCGAGCCATTGCCGTTTCCGATTGTTTTTGAAGTCGCCGAACGAACGATAAAAAAAGGACAGGCCCTTCTTTTCCCGGAAGTATCGGTGGATAACTACTGGACCAGCGTTGATTTGCAACCCTATGAAACGATCCTTCTGTATCATGATCATGGGACAAGTGAGCAATTTCACTCCGAGTTGAAAAGCGACATGGACCTGGAGCGCTTGCCCAGCGGTCGGTTTGAGAGCAATGCCTTTGTGCTTCTTTTGGGAATGGTGGCCTATAATCTGCTGCGACTTTGTGGCCAGGAAAGTCTCCGAGAAGATAACGGCAACATAGAGAAGATGCCAGAATACAGAAATAAAGCACAGCGGCGAAGAATCCGAACCGTCATGCTGGACTTAATCTATGTGGCCGGTAGAATTATACACACATCAAGAAAATGGATAATATCGTTTGGCAAGATGAATCCTTTAGCGTCTTTATGGAAATCCATTTATAAACGATTTGCTTCTGTTGTTACCTGATAGAGCAACAGGTCAAGAACTGAGGCGCCAATTTTGAGGTTGAAAACCGAGACGGATAGCTATACTCAAAAATAGGCGTTTTACGCAGAAATTTTGCTTTGGTCCCATATGTCGAACGGAAATTCGACAGCGCCCATGCTTTTTTAATTTTCAAAGAGCATTTTTTTGCGTATTCAGCCAGCAAGCAATTATAGTTATTCCAGAATATATTAAAGAATGGAAAGAGATCCAGAAATAATAGACTTATTGGCTACAGGGTGACATGAACAAGCGGAACGAGGAATCCGTGCTCAACGACCACCTGTTTCCAAGGCGGAACCAGAACTGAAGGGGGAGCAGAGTTAAGGGGTAAACAGGGACGTACAAATAAATAAGTTGTTATCGGTAATCGAAATGAATTAATAAAACGGAATGAACAAATAAATCTGTCCCCCCTTTATCTCCTTTATCTCTTTCTATCGCGGCCATAACAGGCAGGTCGTATTTGCATCGGATGCGGATTATCAGTATTACCTGACAATCTGTGCGAGTGGAAAGAAAGTCTGGGCTGCAAGGTTTACGCATATTGCCTGATGACCAATCACGTCCACCTGATCGTTGATCCTGGAGAAGATAGTGGAAACCTTGCACGGCTGATGAAACGGGTAGCATATGATTCCATCCCTTGAAATCTGTACGAGGCTAAATCTTATTGTGAGGCCAGATTGAATAAAACCAGGCATATTCATGTCACATGCGCCATTATCGAGCGGGATGGGCTCGTTCTTGCTTCTCAGCGAAGTGCCGCCATGAGTATGCCACTCAAATGGGAGTTTCCGGGTGGCAAAATCGATCCCGGTGAGTCCCCTGAAGCGTGTCTGCGACGTGAGATTCATGAAGAGATGAGCATTCAGGTCAGCGTGGGGAAAAACCTTCCTGTCAGCACACATCATTACCCGGCATTTACGATCTCGCTCTATCCGTTTATCTGCGCAATTGAAGCTGGTGAGATCGTCCTCCATGAACACGCTGCCATCGCCTGGTTAACACCTGAGAAACTTCATGCCCTCGAATGGGCAGAAGCCGATGTGCCTGTTCTGGCGTCTTATCTTGCCGAAAAAAAGCCTGGGATACGATGAAACAGCTTGCCCCAGGCATATATGAATCGCTTGTCGATGAGTATCTCCGGGAAGCCATCGCTCGGCGTCCCGAGTTAAGAACCGTCTTTGGCAAGATTGATCCGGAAGAGCAGCCCGGTATGTATGCATCTTTTGTGGCAAAGGTGCTTGAACAGGCACTCCGGGAGGAGTCTGACCCGGAAAGGCGATTGGCACTCTGTAACCGGATTCTTGACCAGGTTGCCGGTGAACCGGGCCTGGGGCACCTTGCAAAACATCACCTTGTCAAAGAACAAAAGCCAATCCTTCTTGAGATCACCCCGCCGCATTATGGCACATCAGGCATCCCGCGGCCCCTGTCCCCTTTGACTGAAAGCAGTCTGTTCACCGGTTCTCCCCAGGAACCCCAATTGGCTCATGAACTGCTTGATGAAATGAAGTCTGCCGACAGCGTCGACATTCTGGTCTCGTTTATCAAATGGTCAGGACTGCGCCTGCTGATGCCTGCCTTTGAAGATCTCCGGCAGCGTGACGTTCCGGTGCGGGTCATCACCACATCTTACATGGGCGCTTCCGATGCTCCGGCCGTTGAATGGCTGGCGGGAATGCCAAATGTCAAGGTGCGCGTTTCCTATGATACCGAACGAACGCGGCTTCATGCCAAGGCCTATCATTTCCGGCGTAACTCCGATTTTTCAACCGCTTATATCGGCTCCGCAAATATGTCCAACGCGGCCATCACCAGCGGTCTGGAGTGGAACCTGAAGGTAACGGCCCAGGACATGGCGCATATCCTGGAGAAATTTACGGCGGAATTTGAGACGTACTGGAACAGCAGGGAATTTATCCCCTTTGACCCTTTGCAGCCTGATCGTTTCCGGGATGCAATCGTCCGTGAGCGCTCCAGAAAAACTGGGATGCGTCGGTTTTTTTCGACCTGACACCGCACCCGTTCCAGGAGCGCATCCTTGATGCGCTGGAGCGGGAGAGAAACGTTCATCAGCGCTATAAAAATCTGCTTATTGCAGCTACCGGAACGGGCAAGACCGTGGTTGCCGCGTTCGATTATCATCGTTTTTTCAAGGAACGCAGTGGTCAGGCGAAACTCCTGTTTGTCGCCCACCGGAAGGAAATCCTGGAACAGGCACTCATCACGTTTAGAAACGTGCTGCGTAACCATAGTTTCGGGGAACTGCTTGTCGGGGAATCCGCAGCGACCCGCCGGGAGCACCTGTTCTGCTCTGTCCAGATGCTGACGAACCGAGAGCTCTGGAGGCAAGTTGGAAAAGGTTTCTATGATTATATCGTTGTCGACGAGGTCCATCACGGCGCTTCGGACAGCTACCGACCCATATTCGCTCATTTTAACCCGGCGATATTGCTTGGCCTGACCGCGACTCCGGAACGGATGGACGGAAAATCCGTGGCCGCCGATTTCCATAATACGTTTGCGGCAGAAATCCGTCTGCCTGAGGCGCTTGAGGAGAAACTCCTCTGCCCCTTCCATTATTTTGGTGTTTCAGATCCGGTAGCAATCGATAATGACCGTTTCTGGATAACGGAAACTACAGCAAGGTTGAACTCGAAAACGTATATACCCTTGATCAGGGGCATGCCTTGCGCCGGCTGGATGCGATCCTGGCGGCACTGGAACGCTACCAGCCCGACTATCGCACCAGCGCCAAGGGGATCGGCTTCTGTGTCACCATCAACCATGCCCGCTATATGGCGCAGAAATTTACTGAAAGAGGCATTCCTTCTGCAGCATTTGTGTCAGGCATTGCATCCGATGAGCGCGAAAGCATGATCTCGCGTTTCAAAAACGGCAGCCTGATTTTCCTGTTTACCGTTGATGTGCTTAACGAAGGTCTCGATATACCGGAAATCAATCTGGTTATGTTCCTCCGGCCGACAGATAGCCTGACCGTATTCCTCCAGCAATTGGGTCGAGGTCTGCGCCATGCGCCGGAGAAAGAATGCCTCACGGTTCTTGATTTTGTGGGGCAGGTGCATCGGCACTACCGGATGGACATCCGATTCCGGGCATTGCTGCCAAAGCACCGTTATGCAATTGATCGGGAGGTGGAACTGGACTTTCCGCACCTTCCGCCAGGGTGCTCAATCCAGCTGGATCGCCAGTCACGGGAATATGTTCTTAGAAATATCAGGGAGAACCTCAGGAATCTTAAGGTGCAGGTTCCTGACCGTCTCCAGACATTCACCAGCGAGACAGGCCAAGATCTTACGTTTGGCAATTTCATCCGCTATCATGGGTATGAACCGGAGGTGCTATTGGCAAAAGAATCCTGGTCGGAGTGGAAAGCCAAGATACAGCTATGTCCCATCCCTGTTGATCCCGATCTTGCCAGATTGAGAAAAACCCTGATTCGGGCTGGATTCATCAACGGTTCCAAAGAAGCCATGCTGCTGCGGCGTGTCATCGGCAAGATTTCCCAGGGTAAAATTGAGGAAGCAATCGCCCTTGCCGGAAGGTCGGTCATGATCCTGTATTATCGCATCTGGGGGGATAAGGGCGGCAAGTTCGGAATTTCATCCTTGGAAGCGGCTTTCCAGCGCCTGTCAAAGAATCCGACCATCCTTTCCGATCTGGACGAAATTCTGAGCTGGGCACTTGACACGAGCGCAGTTGGCGGGGTGATCCCGGAATTACCATTTTTCTGCCCGCTGGAATTGCATGCACAATACGGCGGAAAGGAGATTCAGGCGGCATTCGGCAAGGCAAATCTTGAAACTTCAGGCCAGACCGGCGTGGGCGTATTTCATTTTCCTGAGGTAAAGGCTTATGCGCTGCTGGTCACGTTTCAGAAAACGGAAAAGGAATTCTCGCCGAGCACCATGTATGCGGATTACCCCATCAGCAGAGAACTTCTGCATTGGGAGTCGCAGGCAAATACCGCACAACATCACCATGACGGTCAGAATCTGATTCATCATGTCGATCGAGGATACAGTATTTTGGTTTTTGCACGGGATCAGAAAAAGCGGAACGCCGCCACGGTTCCGTTTACGTATCTTGGGCCGGTGGAACGGGTGAGTCATGAGCGTGAGCGACCGATAAGAATTGTCTGGCGGTTACGGCATGCGATGCCGGTGGAGATGTTTGAAGAAAATAGAAGGGGCGGTTAATTGTGAATCGGAGAATATGGTGCGAGCAGGTCGTATTCGCATCAGTTGAGCATCTTCTGGCTTGCAGTCGATGTGTGGAAATCCTGTCCGTGCCTGGATTGAAGGCGAACCCTGGGATTATCGCTGGTCGAGTTAGAGATAGACTATAAAATCGAAAGGCGGGTGGAGTTCAGAGGGAAGGGAAGGCCAAGAAAATCGCACAAATAAATCTGCCCCCTTTATTTCTTTATTTTAAGAGGCAGTGTCGAAGTTTTTCTATGAATACACCGCCGGTTTCAAGGAGAGCATCAATGAAAATATTCATCGTCTATTGGCATCCGGAACCAAAGAGTTTCAATGGTGCGATGTTTCGAGCGGCTTGTGAAGCGCTTATTTCTGAGGGTCATGAGGTGAAGACATCCAACCTGAATGAACTGCGCTTCGATCCGATTTCCGGAAGGAAAAACTTTACGTCTGTCAAGGACCCGGACTACTTCAAGCAGCAGATGGAAGAAATGAACGCTACCGAAGTGAATGGCTTTTCGACAGAGATAGAGATTGAGATTCAAAAGATCGAGTGGTGCGACTTGATGATATGGCAATTCCCGCTATGGTGGTTTGGGTTGCCCGCGGTACTGAAAGGATGGGTTGATCGCGTTTTTGCCATGGGGCGCACTTACGGCGGGGGGCATATATACGAGACCGGCGTTTTTCGAGGAAAGCGCGCTCTGTTATCTTTGACGACGGGAGGTCCTGAAGAGGCCTATCGGCTGGGGGGATTCAACGGAGACATCGCGGCAATCCTTCGTCCTGTACATCGTGGCATGCTGCAATTCGTCGGCTTTGACGTATTGTCGCCACAAATAGTGTACGGGGCTGTTCGCATGACGCAAGAGGAACGAAATCAGCAGATATCAGCTTACACCGGGCGTCTCCGTCGAATTCAGGAAGAATCACCCATCGACGTTGGCAGTTACAGATAGAGGGATACATGGGAGTACATCAATAAGTTGTTGTCGAATACGGGATGTTCGAAACCCAAACGAGAGCTGTTGCAGATCATAGGATCTGCTGTACTATTGATAACATAACTCGGAAATATCTGTTGAAAAGGAGGCATGATTATGCAGCTGCCTACAACCAGAGTTAATCCTTCGGAAGAGACCATCAAGATTGGTCCGATAGAAATCCGGTTCCAACTCACGGGAAATGATTCCAACGGCAGCATGTCGATGTTCGAATTTCGTGTGCCTGCCGGGCAGAAGCTGCTAGCCCCGGCCCACAAAAATGACGCCTACGAGGGTAAACGGGGACGTACATAAATAAATAAGTTGTTATCGGTAATCGAAATGAATTTATAAAAAAGAATGAACAAATAAATCTGCCCCCTTTATTTATTCTATATCCGGTCATACGCGGCACGTTCGTTGCCGGTCCCGCGGACTTGGCCATCGTTATTTTTCGACTTAAAAAGCACATTTCCACTGCATGAATGACTTTATATGGTAAATCTTGACAATGTGTTTCCATGTGGATACAATTAAACATGAAGTACGAACTGCGCAGCACAGAATATTTTGACAAGTGGATAGGCAAGATCAAGGATCGGCAGACACACGCCAGGATACTCGGCGGCTGGATAAGTTGATTAAAGGAATTGGAGGAATGAACCATGGCATTGAAGACACGGCTCTTTGACATCGCTGAGCACCTTGAAACCGATGAAGATATCAAGTTCTTCTTGCAAGACGCCGCTGACGGCACCCCGGAGGAGTTTATCCACGCGCTTAATACGGCTGCTCGTGCCAAAGGCATGACTGAGATTGCAAAAAAGGCCGGAGTGACCAGGGCGAGCCTGTATAAATCGCTTGCCGATGGGGGAAGTCCGCGCTTTGACACGATCAGTAGAGTAACCAGGGCTCTCGGCTGTAAGCTGGCGGTAATGTGATGGATAATGGGATTTGCATCTACAGAAAACGGCGTTGATCCAGTGAAAAGGGGACAGATTGATTATTTTGTAAAAGGGAGCGCAGAGGAAATCTGTCCCCTTTATTTGCAGTTGGAACCGAGCAGTCATTGACAGGCGACATCAATGAAGCCGTTCGGTCCCTTATTTCAGGAAGCCGCACTCCCGGTCCAAAAGTATCAATCCCGTTCCAGGCGATCAGGTCTTTGCGAGAAACAGGGAAAGTTTTGGGCACTGAACATCCTTTCTTATTCGAATGCATGGCCGATTGTTGAAGATGATATTCGCAGATGTCTGACCAGTCGCGTTCCATACGGAGTTTTATACAACATAGAATCCGATCGTGTTTACATCTTCGCGGTTATACATCTTCATCGGCACCCGGACTACTGGAAATCCAGACGATAGACGGATAGGATCGCGCTGTACGTCCAGCAACCGCTTTCTTGGGGAGTTCCGGGGACGCCTCTCTAAATTCCTTTCTGTCTTTGATTCTGCTCAAGAATTAAGTGAGATGCCCCGGGATTCTATACCGACCTCAAACCCTGGTCGAGCGGGACCGTCACCCTGAATCTCATCGGGGACGCGGGCGAGGGGCGCATCGTGGCCAGTTACGGACGGGATAATTACGCTAAGCTCGCCAAAGTAAAGGCTGAGTGCGATCCGACGAATGTCTTCCATTTAAATCGCAACATTAAGCCGGCATGGCACGCGGTGTCGGGTAACCAGCAAGGCAACAACCCCCCTTCGGAGTTATCCGCTTGCCGCAAAAGAAAAATGACGGGTGCGCGGTTCAGCCTGTCTTTTTCTACAGATGCAAAGGGCGGCGTCGAAGTTTTTCTATGAATACACCGCCGGTTTCAAGGAGAGTATCAATGAAAATATTCATCGTCTATTGGCATCCGGAACCAAAGAGTTTCAATGGTGCGATGTTTCGAGCGGCTTGTGAAACGCTTGTTTCTGCGGGTCATGAGGTGAAGACATCCAACCTGAATGAACTGCGCTTCGATCCGATTTCCGGTAGGAAAAACTTTACGACAGTCAAGGACCCTGACTACTTCAAGCAGCAGATGGAAGAAATTTACGCTACCGAAGTAAATGGCTTTTCAGCAGAGATAGAGACTGAGATTCAAAAGATCGAGTGGTGCGACTTGATGATATGGCAATTCCCGCTATGGTGGTTTGGGTTGCCCGCGGTACTGAAAGGATGGGTTGATCGCGTTTTTGCCATGGGGCGCACTTACGGCGGGGGGCATATATACGAGACCGGCGTTTTTCGAGGAAAGCGCGCGCTGTTATCTCTGACGACGGGAGGTCCTGAAGAGGCCTATCGGCCGGGGGGGTTCAACGGAGACATCGCGGCAATCCTTCGTCCTGTCCACCGTGGCATGCTGCAATTCGTCGGCTTTGACGTATTGTCGCCACAAATAGTGTTCGGGCCTGTTCGCATGACGCAAGAGGAACGAAATCAGCAGATATCGGCCTACACCGGGCGTCTCCGGCGAATTCAGGAAGAATCGCCAATCGACGTCGGCATTTACAGATAGGGGAAAAAGGGGACAGATTTATTATTTATTTTGCCGAATGGAAAATGTTTTGTTAAGGATTGTGCATGCCAGGAACAGCTCGAATAATTGTAATGGGTTATCCGCACCACATCCTCATGGCAGGGAAGGCCAAGAAAATCTAATAAATAAAGCCGTCCCCTTTATTGTTCTTTATTCGCTTTATTTGTTATGCAATCTGTAAAAGCAATTGACAATTTGCATAAAACTTTGTTAGCCTGTTGCCATGATCCAGCGAAATGTAAAAGAAACAATTGAAAACCTGCTGGGCGGATTTCCCATTGTTACCCTGACAGGCCCGCGTCAGTCGGGCAAGACGACCCTTGCCAGGGCGGTTTTTGAAAATCATCCATATGCGTCTCTGGAAGAGCCTGATCTGCGGCAAGCCGCCAATGCAGACCCCCGTTCTTTTCTCGCACGATTTCCCGACGGCGCGGTTCTGGATGAAGTGCAGCGGTGTCCGGAAATCTTGTCCTATCTTCAAACCCTGGTGGATAAGGATCGCCGAATGGGCCTGTTTATATTGACAGGGTCCCAGCAGTTCGGTCTAATGTCCGGCATTACGCAATCTCTTGCAGGACGAACCGCTTTTGTGGAATTACTCCCTTTTTCCGTACCGGAACTGGCCCTTGCGGACAAGCTGCCGATTGATATTGATGCCATGATGTTGACCGGCTGCTATCCACCTATCTATGATCGCGGATTAACGCCCGCAGCCTGGTACAGCGCTTATGTAGCGGCCTATGTGGAACGGGATGTCAGGCAAATGCTCAAAATTCAGGATCTGGAAACGTTCCAGCGTTTTGTCAGGCTATGTGCGGGCAGGACGGGACAGCTTCTGAATCTGTCTTCCCTGGCAACCGAATGCGGCGTTACCCACAATACCGCAAAATCATGGATATCTGTTCTGGAGGCCAGTTATTTGGTCTTTCTCCTGCGCCCCCATCACGTCAGTTTTAACAAGCGACTGGTAAAGATGCCCAAACTGTATTTCTATGATGCGGGCCTGGTATCCTGGCTTTTGGGAATCCGGACAACCGATCAAATGGTAACCCATCCGTTGCGGGGCAGCATTTTTGAGACCTTTATCATATCGGAGCTGGTCAAATCAAAATTGAACCAGGGCGAAAAGCCGGCTTTTTCATTCTGGCGGGACAGCAACGGCAACGAGATTGATCTCCTTGTTGAGCAGGGAACTCGGCTGATCCCGATTGAGATCAAGTCGGGCCGAACCCTGACACATGAAGCATTTGCCGGACTTCATAAATGGTGCGCCCTGGCCGGAGACAAGGCCGGTGCACCCGCGTTGATCTATGCTGGAGATGAAGCCTATCAGCACAAAGGAATAAATGTTCTGGGGTGGCGGGAGTGCGGGCATTTGCTTGAATGAAAAGGCTTGTGGAAAAAGGGGACAGATTGATTATTTTGTCAAAGGGGGATTAACGGGACGTTTTTTATATATTTATATTCAACTGCAGATTTTGAATAGATATTGTCAGATCCTGCAAATCATGAAGAAAAAATAACTTAGGTTACTCCCAATCTTCAATTTTGAGGTCTGTGATTCGTCCAAATTCCCGAGTATTGTGTTTAGCAAGAATCGCATCATGTACTGACGCTATGGCCGAAATCATCAAATCGTTCGGCCCGATCGGGGTACCCTTCCGAACGAGATCGGAACGTATCTCGCCGTATCTTCTGGCTGCATCGTCGTCAAAGGAAAGTGATTCGAAATTTGCAAACAATTCATCTAAAAGCACTATGTTTTTATGGACTCGGCTACTTTTCATGGCTCCGAAGAACAATTCGGCTTTTACCACTGCGCAAAGATAAATTGTTGAAGGGTCAGCAGCAAGAAATCGAACCTTAACCTGATTCTCTCCTGGATTTAAAAAACGAATCCACACATTGGTATCAGGCAGAAAGATCACTATAATTCCTCACGCGTCTCATAATTTCCCTGCTCTTCTCTGACGAGTGGTTCCCCATCCCATGCACCTACGAACCGATCAAGAGGCGATTCCGACCTTCTGTGATGGATTGATTTTTTACTATCAAGAGGCAGGAGAATTATTTCCACCAAGCGATTCTTAAGATTTCCAGGGATTTCAATGATTCCTTCCAGCAGATTGCTCTGGATGGTTTGGCGAACAAACGCTGCTTGCGAAAATTGCGATTTGCTTTTCAAAGACTTTGTTGCCATTTGCATCCTCTTCCACATAATATAGAATCGATGTGTTGGATCGAGATAATGAGTTTATTCGCTATGCTACTATTCTAATTATTATTAGATAAGGCATATATAGTGTTCGGTTTCAATCTTTTTTTCAGGGTCATGAGACTGGACGTTCTTCGCTGGAACCGGGTCGAGGAAAAGGGGACAGATTTATTTATTATTCTGCCCTTTATTCACGAACCCCTTGCACAATCCGGGTGGGGAAGGTAAGGAGCCTCGTATATGATAAAGACACAGATGGATTGAAAAGAATAAATAAATCTGTTTCCTTTAAGCATCTAAGGGTCACGTTCTGAAAATGTCAGGATAACGGGTTGACCCCTGCCTGTTATTGCGCCAGCACTTTTTCTGCTTCCCGACGGGCCGCTTCAAAGGGATCCGGGGAAGCAGTTACTATCTTCCGATTCGCTGTCGGACGGAATGATGTAAAAATAAAGGGCCTGTACCAGGATAAAGAGACAGAGCCCCAGAGGCCATGCAGCCCTTGAACCGGAGCCGATGGTTCCCACCAGGGCGATGCCGCCGACCACGGTGACCAGCTCGGCAATCAGGGCCCGGATCGGCGTGTCGCTGAAGCAGATGCCGCTTCGCACCCAGCACAGCACGCCCAGTGCCAGCGCGTAAAATCCGATCCGGGTGCCCGGCCAAATTGCCGCTCCCAGCAAGAGGGCCAGGGGAAACAGGATCGGCAGCGGGCGGGTGCGGCTCCACCTGGCCAGAAGCAGGGCGTAGATGGCCAGATCCATCCAGAGGACCCATTTGAAGGCGGCCGGATAGCTGCCGAATCTGCCCAGCAAGTCACTCACGGGCAAGGCCAGAAACCCGCTGACCAGTGCAAAGACAATGGTGGTGCGGATGGGTTTATTCATGTCGCACCTCCTTGCTTCAGGGCTTCTTTTCGCTGCAGCAGCTCGAGCTCGATCTCTTCATCCGCGGGGGCCGATGAGAAGCCGGATTCGGCCGGCACTTCGGCGGCATCTGCAAAGGATCGCTGCTCGGCCCGGTTGCAGTATTCGGCGGCCTTAACTTTCAGCTCCTGGTATTGCAGCAGCTGCTGGTTCAGGATTTCGGCCAGATGCGCCCCCTCCTCTTCAATGCGTTGCATCTGATGCTGCATCCCGTCGCAGCCGGCCTGGAGCATGCGGCGCTTCCGGATCAGCACCCTGGCGATATCATCCTTGTCTTTGCGGACGGCCAGTTCAAGATCCTTTTCCAGTTTTTCCCTCTCCAGATTCTGCCGGCAAAGATCCCGTTGAATCTGCCGGCAGCTCTGGTGAAGCGGTGATTGACGCGCCTGCTTTTCCTTCAAGGCGCTCTCCATCTCCCGCAAGTACTGCTTGAGCAGGAGCCCCTTGTCTTCGATCTGATCCATGACACCATGAAGATCGGCCTTACATAGACGAGACATGCGGGTTAGAATGCTCATGTTGGTCTCCTTTTTTCTGTTGAAGAAAATACCTGACAATTGGATGCGTTTGAATGCGAACAGGAATTATTTCTTGTCGCGCCGGATCTGGTAACTTTCGTACTGCAACGCTTTGGAATTCAGTTTTTTCTTTTCAGCTACGGCGGCAGGAGGTCCCGCAAAGGTGTTTTCAACGCTTTGGCGCAGGGTCTGGACGTCTGTTTTCAAATTCCCGGCAACGGCTGCCGAACCCACGGTTGCGTTAATCGCCTCATTGCGCGTCTCGTACTCCCGAATCCGGTCCAGGGCCTTGTCCTTTTCTCCCTTTGCGATGGCGTCGGCCACGCCTTCCTTGAGCTGGCTGTAGTCTTCCTGAATCACCCGCGCACTCCAGGCCGGTTCATCGATGCTTGCCGTCACTTCCGCCGGATCCTTCACGCAGGCAAGGACCATTTGCCCGGAAGTGGCGATGCGATGGGCCTTGTCGTTGTGATTGAACCGCAGCTGAAATTCATCTATGATAAATTCCGCTTCTTTGTCGGTGGGTACATGAAAGGTTAAAAAGAGATTGCGCTGTTGGCCGGAGAGCAGATCTCCGGGGCGAATCACGGCATGATCGCCGTTAACCTGGATGGGATACCCGGCGGCGTTCACCAACCGGATTCCGTTTCCCAGCGGAACCAGGATTTCCACACCGGAAGCCACGACGTTTCGCGTGTCTTGAAATTCCTTGTCAAACACCTGCGCAAACTTTTGGGGGTCTTCCAGGAAATAATAGCGGCCGGCGCCATGATCCGCCAACGTGGTCATGAGGATTTCATTGAAATCAGCACCGACACCCACCGTGCTCACGGCAACGTTCTGTGATGCGGCGCCGGAGGCCATGTTGCCCAGTTCCCGGGGATCGATGACCCCCTGGTTGGCCTGGCCGTCGGAGATCAGAATCACCCGCCGCTGACGGCCGTTGGCCGGGGTCTGCATCAGGGTCTGAATGCCGTGCTTCAGTCCGGCGCCGAGGTTGGTGCCGCCCTCGGCATTCACCTGGCTCACCACCGTCTTTAATTGATGCCGGTGGGCCTCATCCATGCCGACCAGGGGAGAGAGCACTTCAACGCCGTTTGAATAGGTGATGATCGACAGTCGGTCGGCAGCGGTCATCCGGTCGATCAGCTGCGTCACGGCCAGGCGGGCATCGCTTAACTTCCGGCCCGCCATGGAGCCGCTGCGGTCCAATACGATCACCAGATCGGCATGGCCGATCGGCCGGTGATCCGGCCGGGGGATTTCCGCGGCATCCAGCGTCAGAGATACCGCCACCTGCCCGTCCGAGCCTTTAAGAACCTTTTCCTGGACCAGCTGCGCACGGACCGCCACCACATCCGTATTGACGGGTGCAGGGTCCTTGGGGGGGTGATTTGAACTGAAGAGCTCCGCAAAAACCGAATTGCCCGATCCCACATAGGCCAGCGTCGCGCTTGCTACGATGATCAGACCGAGAACCGCCAGAAAGCTGTTTTTATAGATTTTCATTTGTCTTCTCCTTTTTGTGTCTGGGTGTGATGGGTGCTTGTCCCGGATCGTTTGCCTGGATTCTAAGTGAAATCGAGGAAAAGACAATTCAAAGAAATGCAAAAGGTTATGTCCGTTTTTTTGCAAAAGTTTTTCTTTGCATGAAGGGATGAATCATGTCATACAGTGGGCGGCACCCTCACGCCGGGGCCGGGTCCGAAGCGCCGGCGACTTGTTTCAACCCATGACAAAAAGAGGTCTTCCATGAAGCATCCCAAAGCCAGAATCCTTGTGGTGGAAGATGATCCGTCCATTTTAAACGGTCTTCAGGATGTGCTGGTCTTTAACGGCTATGCGGTGGAGGGCGTGGCCGACGGCGGCCTGGGGCTGGCTGCGGCGCTTGAAAAATCCCATGATCTGCTGCTTCTGGATGTGATGCTGCCCACCCTGGACGGCTTTTCCATTTGCAGACAGGTGCGAAAGCAAAAACCCAATCAGGCCATCGTCATGATCACCGCCAAAGGATCCGAAGACGATGTGATCGCCGGCTTTAAAGCCGGGGCGGACGACTATGTGAGCAAGCCCTTTTCGCTCCGGGAACTCATGGTCCGGGTGGAGGCGGTGCTTCGCCGGAGCGGGAAACAGGTGGGCGGGGAGCAGAATCGCGCTTTCCGGTATCCGGTTTGACGGCCGGAACCTTCGGGCGATTTGCGGCGAGGCGGTGCTGGAGATCACCCGCCGGGAGATGGATATCATCGTGTATCTTTTCCGCAATCAGCAGCGCATCGTCTCCAAAAAGGAACTGCTGACCGAAGTATGGCACTATGCCGATGCCGGCATCGAAACCCGCACGGTGGACATCCATATCCAGAAGCTGCGCAAAAAGCTCATGTCGTTAACCCCGGAACGCGCCCTGATCCAAACCGTACGGGGGGAAGGCTATCGTCTGGAGCCCGAGCCATGAAGCGCCTGAAACTGCTGATCCTGTTGTTTTGCATCGCCATATCCCTGCCGCTTGCCTATGTGGTCCGGCAGTCGTTTCAAGGGCTGGCCGAGGAGGAGCGTGCCCAGTTGCGCTTTTTCAGCCAGGCCCTCTTTGACGAGATGGAGACAAAGCTCGCCCAGTGGGTTCAGCTGGAAGAAAATCGCGCCGTCGATGAATACCATCATACCCTGTCCGATGGCCGCGGCGGCAGCCTGTCCCCGCTGGCCCAGCCGCCCCGGGAAGACTACATTCTGGGCTATTTTCAGAACAACCCCGACGGATCGTTTCAAACGCCGCTGCTGGCAGATCCGGGGAAGGTTACCGAAGCCAATCGCGACGTAATCGCCCGGCTTCAGGCCGCAAACAGCATTTTCAACCGCAGGAAGCTCACCCTGGCAGCGGCGCCGCCAGCGCCGGAACCCAAAAAGATGGCCGCCGATACGCCCAAAATGGAAGCCGGGAAAAAAGAAAAGGACGGTTTTGCCGATCGTTACCTGGCCCGGCCCCAGGAGCAGGCGGCCAAAAGCTATCTGGGTCAAAAAACGAAGCGGACCGAAGAGATCACCGCCGGCCAGGCACTGAACCTCTCCAGGGAAGATCCGTCCATCCTGGGCTCCGGCGCGGCCCGGGACAAGGGACTGGCGCCTGTCCCTGCGAATGCAGGCGGCAAAAAAAGCCCGGTTGATACGCCGGATTCAAAGACAGATGAAATCCGCCCGGCTCCGGCACGGCAATTGAAGGCAGCCGCGTCAGCACCGGGAGCCTCCGGGTCGGTATCGGATCTCAAGCGCTTTGAGGTCGAAGTGGCGCCCCTGCAATCGATATCGATCGGCGACGGTCAATTTTTCATCTTCCGGCGCGTTGCCATCAACAATCAAATCTTTCGTCAGGGGTTTGTCCTAAAGGCCCTGCCGTTTTTAAGCCATCTGGCGGCCACGTATTTTGAAAGCCAGCCCATGGCCCGGTTTACCGGTTTGAGCCTGCAGGTGATGGACAACGGCCGGAAAAGCGAAATGGTTCGGGCCGGCGCGCCTGTTTCCTCGGGCGGTTTCATGACTCAGCGGACCTTTCCGGCGCCCTTTGATTTTATCAGCGCCGCGGTCCGGGCCGATGCCCTTCCGGCCTCTCCTGCCCGGCGCACCCTCACGCTGGCCCTGACGGTGCTGGGCATTGTCATGCTCCTTGGGTTTTTCGCCATCTACCATAGCGTCCGCACGGTGGTCGATCTCTCCGAAAGGCGCTCGCAATTTGTCTCGTCGGTCACTCATGAACTCAAAACCCCGCTGACGAACATCCGGATGTATATCGAAATGCTGGAGCAGGGGATTGCTGCGACGCCGGAACGGGAGCAGGACTATTTTCACATCCTGGGTTCGGAAAGCGCCCGCCTTTCTCGGTTGATCAACAATGTGCTGGAACTGGCCAAACTGGAAAAAAAGCAGCGCCGCTTCGATCTTCAGCCGGGCAATCTCCAGGAGGTGTTGTCCGAGGTGCGGACGGTGATGGCGCATAAACTTGCCCAGGAAGACTTTGCCCTTAAAATGGATGTCCCGGACGATTTGCGGTTTGCCTATGATCGCGAGGTGATGGTTCAGGTGCTGATCAATCTGATCGAAAACAGCATCAAATTCGGCCGATCGTCGCCGGAGCGGACCATCACCATCGCCGCGGCCTTGCGGGACGGCCTGGTTCACATCTCTGTTTCCGACACCGGGCCGGGGATTCCGGGAAAGGCCCTGAAAAAAATATTCGACGATTTTTACCGGGTCGACAGCGCGCTGACCCGCACTGCCGGCGGCACCGGGATCGGACTGGCCCTTGTGAAAAAATTCATCCTGGCCATGGAGGGGCAGGTTCGCGCGGCCAATAACTCCGGACCCGGTTGCACGATTACCTTAAGTCTGCCGGCGATCACCAAACCGGTGGCGGTCTAAGTCACAAAGCAGGGAAATGAGATTGGACCGGAACCAGGCGGGTGATCGCCATATTCGGCTGAAACATATACGGTGAAAAGGTGAAATAATGCTGATGAAATTGACCCAGATTCTGTATGAAATCGAAAAAGGGGTGGCAACCATAACCCTGGATCGACCGGAGAAAATGAATGCTTTCACGCCGACCATGCGAAACGAACTGATCGAGGCCTTCGGGGCGGCCGATCTGGATGATTCCGTTCGCGTGGTGGTCGTAACGGGTGCAGGCAGAGCCTTCTGCGCGGGAGCGGATCTTTCCTCCGGCCCTTCCGCATTTGACAGGGGCGTCCAGGATGGCCACGAAGTCCGCATTGCCGATCACCGGGACGGCGGCGGCCGGGTATCTCTTGCCGTATTCAGATGCCGCAAGCCGGTGATTGCGGCCATCAACGGGCATGCGGTCGGCATCGGCATTACCATGACCCTGCCCATGGACATGCGAATCGTCTCCGAGGAGGCAAAGATCGGATTTCCCTTTACACGCCGAGGCGTTGTCCCGGAAGCCTGCTCATCCTGGTTCCTGCCGAGGATTGTCGGGATTTCCAAGGCCGCCGAGTGGGTATACACGGGGCGAGTCTTTCGCGCCGCTGAAGAGGCGGGATCCGGCCTTTTCAACCATGTGGTGCCGCAGGGGCAGGTACTGGACAAGGCGATGTCTATCGCGAGGGAGATCGTGGAAAATACCTCGGCGGTTTCCGTGGCCCTCGGCAAGGCACTCCTGTGGCACGGGCAGGCGGAGCCTGACCCGCAATCGGTCCATCTGATCGACTCGCGCTGCTTTTTCTGGACGGGCTGCCAAAAGGACTCTCACGAGGGGGTTGAAAGCTTCCTGCAGAAAAGGCCGCCACGGTTTTCCATGAAAGTCTCTTCCGACATGCCCGATTTCTACCCGTGGTGGAAAGAACCCAAAGTATAAGGGTGGGGACGTTCTTTAGATATTTATATTCAACAACATATTTCTTGAATGGAAATTGATTCGAAATCGGCAAATAATTCATCTAAAAGCGCAATGTTTTCATGGACTCGGCTACTTTTCAAAAATGAGGATAGATATATTTTGCAAATGGAAATTGTTGTGTTATGTACATGTTTGTGGCTGTGGGGATAATACCAGTGCAGAGCAAGGTTTCTCTGTGCCTAAACCGAATGCCCTGCCTGTTTGTCTTGGGTTTCCGTTGAAGCGCATGTAATCAGTAATGGTAGCGCAGTTGAGCTATTTGAAACGCATCATCGGTAATCTTGTAAACGATTCGATGTTCATCATTTATACGGCGGGACCAATATCCGGAAAGTGCATGTTTCAGAGGCTCTGGCTTGCCAATTCCTTCAAAGGGGCTACGCTTAATATCCTTTATCAGGGTATTTACACGGTGGAGGATTTTTTTATCGGTCTTTTGCCAATAAAGGTAGTCCTCCCATGCATGATCCGAAAAGATTAATTTCACTCGACAAGGTCCCTTTCGGTGCCTTTTTCATCTTCAAGCTGGCTGATGGATTCGATTAAGCGCCTGGTATTTTTGGGCGATCGTAAAAGATAGGCCGTTTCCTCGAGAGCTGTGTAGTCTTCAAGGGATATGATAACCACGGAGTCGTTGGTTTTTCGCGTTATGATTACCGGGGAATGATCCTCGCAGACCTGTTCCATGGTTTTTGCCAGATTTTGCCGGGCTGTTGTATATGTAATGGCTTTCACAAGTTACCTCCCTGTACATGTACATCAGAGCGTACAACATGAAAGATGTGCTGTCAATAGGGGGAAAAGGGACAGATTTATTATTTCGTCAACGGGAACACCGAGGAAATCTGATAAATTAATCTGTCCCTATATTTCCGCACCACATCATCCAGCACGGCCATAACAGGCAGGTCGTGTTTGCATCAACGGAAAATGGTCGTGGTTCGGGGTCGGGCCACGGGAAGAATTTGATATCGTTTGACATGGTTCTTAATTTGCACCCTATATAGCGGCAATAAACCCTTTCATGAGGCTAAAAACGGTGTTTTTCGACCTTAGAACGCTATTTGGGGTGGCGGAATGAGCCTTCAATAGACAGATTTTCTGGAAACACATTATCATGACACTCCAGGACACCACCGGGATCAAGGGTAGGCACATCATCATCTGGGCAACACTCCTGGCACTGTTTCTGGGCGCCATGGATGCCTTGATCATCACAGCGGCCATGCCTTCCATCATATCTGACCTGGGAGGTCTCCACCTCTATGCCTGGGTATATTCCGCTTATTTCCTTGCCAGGGCTGTATCTCTCCCGGTTTTCGGAAAACTGTCCGACCTGTATGATACCCGGAAGCTCTTTCTTTTTTCCATCTCCTTGTTTCTCCTGGCTTCCGCAGCAGCAGGTTTATCCACATCCATGGCCGTTCTGGTGACCGCCAGGGTTTTTCAGGGCATCGGCGCCGGCGGCAATTTTGCCTTGGTCTACATCGTGCTCTCGGACGTCGCCCTTCCGGGCAGGCGGGCCAGGACCCTTTCTCTGGCCAGTTCCGTATGGGGGATATCCAGTATCATCGGACCTACCCTGGGCGGTATCATCGTCACCTATTTCTCCTGGCGATGGATATTCTACATCAACGTGCCCCTGGGAATTTTCTGCCTGGTGGTCATCAGCAGATTCCTTGATGAATTCCGACAGAAAAGCACCGAAACCCACCTGGATTTTGCGGGGATCACACTGCTGACAGGATTCATCCTGGTTCTGCTGACGCTGTTTATTGCAGGCGGCAGGACAGTTCCCTGGGGCTCTGTTGAAAGCCTGGCAATGGCGGTTCTGGCCATAGTTCTGGGGGCGGGATTTCTTTTTGCGGAACGACGGACAAAAGACCCGATTCTGAACCCGGCTTTTTTCAGAATCAGATTGTTCGCCCAGGGCAATGCAGCCGCATTCTCCAGTAGTTTTGTCATTTTCGCACTGTTTGCCTATGCCCCGCTGTTTATTCAGGGGGCATTATCCAGAACACCAATGGAGGCCGGAATTGCCATGCTTTCCCTGAGTCTGGGCTGGTCCATGGGTTCTCTGGTCATCGGGCGTATCATGCACCACACCAATGAAAAAACCGCTGCCGTCACAGGTTCCCTGATGCTCCTTGCCGGAAGCGTCATGGCACTGATGTTCACAACACAAACCACCATGACCGTCTGCTTCATAGTTTTTTTGATTATGGGGCTGGGCATGGGCTTTGTAACCCTGTCAACACTGCTCCTGGTTCAGAACTCCCTCCAGGAAAAGGATCTGGGCGTTTCCACCTCCTCCCACCAGTTCGCACGCACCCTGGGCGGCACCATCGGGGTCGGCGTCTGCGGCGGTATTGTCACAACAAGCCTCATGGCACGGCTTGAAACTGCATCAATCAGCCTGCCCCAAGTCCTTATGACGGAACTGCGGCAAAACGCTGAAAACCTGTTCAAACCGGAATTTCAATCCCTCTTGACATCCGATACCCGGTTGATACTTGAGACAGCGGTAGCCGGCGGTCTGGAATCTGTTTTTATTATTGTAACGGCGGCATCGGTTATTAGCCTGCTCCTCACGGCTACCCTGCCGTTGCCTGAAAAAATATACAGGAAAAAGGGAATGAGATTTATTTTGCCAAATGGAAATTGTGAGTTAAGGATTGTGCATGGCAAGAACAGCACGCATTATTGTCATGGGTTATCCGCACCACATCACCCGGCGCGGCCAGTTAACCGGTAGTGTGCGATTCGTGGAAGAGATTGAGAAAAAATCGAAAGGCGGAGTTCAGAGGGCAGGGAAGGCCAAAAAAATCGAATAAATAAATCTGTCCCCTTTATTCTTTATTCTGGGCAGGGGGAGAGATTGACCGCCATGACCCGAGACTTGCCATTGATATCCTGGATAAGCGTTATCCCGCCGTAATCCAGATGAATTCTGAAAAGATTGGCCAGCGGTATCTGCAGCACCTCGCAAAGCAGCACCCGGATAACACCGGCATGAGTGACGATCAGCGTGTTGCCGGGCGATTGAACGGCGATGCGCCGGATAAACGGGACAGCCCGCTGCTGGAGATCGGCGAAGCTCTCCGCGCCGGGTGGCCGGAAGTGGCCGATATTCTCCCCGCGCGCCTGCCAGAGGCCCGGAAAGTGTTCGCGGATTTGCGACATGGCCATCCCATCCCATTGACCAAGATCGATCTCGCGCAGTTCAGAGGCTTGCATAATTTTGATGCCGAGGTTCACAGAGACAATGGCCGCGGTTTCGCGGGACCTTGCCAGATCGCTGCACCATATGCCGGTAAACGGAATATCCATCAGCTGCCGACCCTGCCGTTCGGCCTGCTTGCGGCCATCAGGGCTGAGCGGCGGGTCAATTTGTCCGACAAAACGCTTTTCCGCCGTGGACGCGATTGCGCCATGTCGCATCAGATAGAGCATGCTTCCGAAAAAAATCTGTTGAGTTGTCATTGTAAGGAGCCGGTGTTTAACATCAACCAAAATATCCATTCCAGCGAACATTTTGGCAATATATCAGCTGTGATTTGATATGTCAATATTGACATATCGATTATTTTAAATTATACAGAAACAACTGGTTGTTGCGAGGATGAGATGCCCCTTTATAAGCATGATGTGTTATGTCAATAGTGACAGGTCGAATATTTTTTCATAACTGCATCATATTTCCATACGGTTATTTACGTGCCGATGCAATCTGAAACGTATTTAATTATTATCTATAACCTGATGGTATCAAATCAATTTACAGATTCGATTGCAGGGTTTCAGATTATTCGGATACAATATTCACTATAATGAACAAACGGAGCGATATGAAAAACAATGCATTGTCAGCCGGATATCAAGCGCCGGCAGTTCAACGGGCGTTTCATTTGCTCAAACTGGTTGCTGAATCGCCTGCTGAGCAGAGCCTGAGCAGTCTTGCCCGAAACATGGGGTGTAGCAAGAGCACCACCCATGGCCTGATTCAGTCGTTGTTAAGTGTGGGCGCTTTGGAGCAGGGCTCCTTGCGGAAAAAATATTTTCTGGGTCCCGCCATTGTGGAACTGGCGTTTCAAAACCGGAATTATTTTCAGATCGGTGATAAGGCCAGACCAATACTGGAAGCCTTGCGGGATCAGATTGGTGAAACGGTATTTCCTCGGCGTTATGGGGAGGTCCCGGGGAATTGTCGTGGCGACCGCTGAATCCCAAAAGTCGCTTAAATTGTCCGCTCCTCCGGGAACATCCATTTCCCTGCGGGCCGGGGCATTGGGTAAAGTGTATCTGGCTTCCCTGCCTGACGAATCAGGCGGTTCAGTTCATTCAGGAGCGGGAACTGACCCGGTACACGGAAAAAACCATTACGGACAAAAGCGATTATCTTGCTGAAATCGACCAGGTACGTCAGAATGGATACGCTGTTGATGACGAGGAATTTCTTCCGGGAGTCAAGGCCGTTGCCACCGGCGTCGGAAATCACAGGGGGCTGCCACTGGCCCTATGGGTGGTTGGTTTTGCAGGCGCAATGGAAAACGGCGTGCTTCCGAAGATTATTCGATGCATACAACAAGCAGCCCATGATTTACAAAAAATCATGGATATAAAAGGGGAAATGCCGTGAGATCGATCCCGGTTCAGGATGCGTTGGGAATGCTGTTATGTCATGATATCACCAGTATTTTCCGAGTAAATTCAAGGTTGAAAGGATTTTAAAAAGGCAATGTCATTGTGGACATTCACGAATTGCGATGGACTAAACAAAGGAGCGTAAATCATGCGAAAATGGGTCGAGGCCATCCATGAAATTCTGAGCCGGAAACAGCCGCTGGTCATGGCCCTGATTTTGAGTCAGGAAGGCTCCACGCCCAGGGCCGCCGGAACGCGGATGCTGATCGGTTCAGATGGCTCTCTGGTAGGCACCATCGGCGGCGGGAAGATCGAGGCCGGCGTTATCGAGACAGCCCGTGACATGCTGGGAAAACCGGGAGCTGCGATCCTGTCCTTTGATCTGACTTCTGAAATTGCCGATGCCATGGACATGATCTGCGGCGGGAAGCTGGAAATCCTGATAGATTCGATTGCTCCGGATGAAGCAAACCGCCTGTTTTTTTCCAACCTGCTTCAGATGCTGGACCATCGGCAAAAAGGGCTGATGGTTACCGAACTCCTGGAATCAGACGACCTTCAGGTCAGGCGCTCTGTTCTGTTTCAGGACGGTGGGGAAATCGCGGATTCGGATTTGAAAAAAGCAATCGATTCCATTCCAAAAAAGCTGCGTGTGCCGGCACTGACTCAGTCCGGTAACCGGCGGCTTTTCATCGAACCGGTATCTGCGGCAGGGACGGTGTACTTTTTCGGTGCAGGCCATGTCAGCCTTCAAACAGCCATACTTGCCAAAAGAGTCGGGTTCGACACCGTGGTTCTGGATGACCGCATCGAATTTGCCAATGCCGGCCGGTTTTCAGATGCCGATGAGGTTCGGGTTCTGGCGTCATTCGAACAGGCCTTTGCGGGGCTTGAAATTCACCCGGACAGCTACATCGTGATTCTCACGCGCGGGCACCTTCACGACAAAACCGTTCTTCAGCAGGCCCTTCACACCCCGGCAGGCTATATCGGGATGATCGGATCCCGGAAAAAACGGGATGCCATTTACCGGGCACTTGAAAATGAAGGGTTTGCTGCGGCGGATTTTGAAAAAGTGCAGTGTCCCATCGGTCTTTCGATCGGCGCCCAGACCCCCGAGGAAATCGCTGTCAGCATTGTGGCGGAACTGATTCTTGCCCGTTCCGTGAAGTAATGCCCGGTTGCATTTCATCTGAATGATTGCCGGAATATATTTTTGTAAGCATAGCGGATAATTATGGAAAAACAGGAGATTGCAGCCATTATCCTTTCGGCCGGATTGTCATCCAGGCTCAAAGAGTTCAAGCCGCTCCTGCCATTGGGAAATGAACTGCTTCTGGAACGCGTCATAACGCTATACCGTCTGCGGGGGTTTCGGATATCCGGGTGGTCACCGGGCATCGTGCCGGGGAAGTTGCGGCGCTTGCCACGCGTTGCGGCGCCAGCCCGGTTTTCAATCCCGATTTTGCTGAAGGCATGTTTTCTTCGGTTGTTGCCGGCGTTTCTGACTTGTCAACGGATTGCGCCGGTTTTTTTATTCATCCGGTGGATATTCCCCTGGTCAGGCGTCAGACCCTGACCGATTTGCAGGATGCGTTCAAACAGGGGAATGCCGGCATTTGTTATCCGACATTTCTGGAGGTCCGCGGACATCCCCCGCTTGTTTCCGGAATTCATGTCAACGCCATTAAATGCGGAACAGGTCAGGGCGGCCTTCGGGAAATTTTAAACGGACTTGAGGCCGATGCGATAAATGTCCCGGCGGTGGATCGATATATTCTGAAGGATATCGATACGCCTGAGGATTATGCCTGGGCACGGGACTGCATGGACCGTCACGACATTCCTTCCGGTGACGAATGCCGGGCGCTCATGATCCGTCACGCTGTTTCACAAAACGTCATGGATCATTGCCGGGCAGTCGCGGATCTGGCAAATCGCATGGTAGGTGCGCTGAACGCTGCCGGCTGCCGGCTGGATAGGCATCGGACGGTATCTGCGGCACGGCTTCACGATCTGGCAAGGGGCTGTCCCGACCACGCCGAAGCAGGCGCCCGGATGCTTCGCAAGATGGGATTTCCCCGCATTGCCGATATCGTTGCGGTTCACATGGATTATACGGTCGACAAAACAGGCCCGGTTACAGAAGCCGAGGTGGTTTTTCTTGCCGATAAATGGATTCAGGGGGATCGACAAGTCAGCATGGAGGAGCGTTTTCAGGCAAAACTGCGGCAATATGGCGATCGATTCCGGGGTCTGCCGGGATATTTTGAGGCGCCGGGATAATGCCATTGAAGCGCAACGGCGCGTTGAGAAACAGAGCGGTCTCGCCATGGAACGGCTGTTAATGATTTTTCAGAGAATTTAGAAAATTTTTCTTGTTTACATTCTGACGGATTGACTTATTAAGTACATGGTGGAGATGAGCCGATTTTCAGCGGATGCGATATTTCATAAAAATGCTTTTTCAACCTTGAAGATAAGAGAGCATTTTATTGCTGAAAAGAAGCGATCATCGATATTCGAGCAAGGGATATATCAGACTGTCATGACACAAAGTAAAGAAGGTCCGTTTTTTATCCGCTCGAAAATCTGGTTTGAGGATGGCTCCGGAGAGGTGATCTTTGGTCTGGGGCGACTTAAAATGCTGGAAGCCATTGAGCGCCAGGGTTCGATTCAGGCGGCTGCCAAGGAACTGAAAATGAGCTACCGGGCCTTATGGGGAAGAATAACGGCAACGGAAAACCGGATGGGCCGGCAGCTGTTGACCCGAAACATCGGCGGGGCTTCCGGCGGCGGCTCGCAGTTGACCCCTTTTGCAAAGATTATTCTGGAAAATTTCCGGGATATTCACCGGCGCATCGCACTGGAATCGGATCGGCTGTTTCAAGAGGAAATCCTTTCCAAAATCACCCGGACAGACGATGATCTGGAAGGCTGATGGCCGACTTGATTTACCTGTCACTGGCAGTTCACTGGGAAACGTCTCAACTCTCCTCAAAGCATCTTTTCCGCAATTCATTCCCGCCTGCGGCCGGATTCATCCAAAGATGATGCAGTGTGCACAACTATGGAGTCAAGACATGCCTTAGATGTATCTTGCAGCATCTGCCCAATTCATGTTATGGAAAACACAGATTGATGCGACAGGAATATCAAGCGTTTGAATGGTAAAAAACCCCGACATCCTTCATGGTGAATGGGGAAAATCAATGAAAGGAAAAACCGATGTCAGTTCCTCCGGTAAAGGTTTATTCGCTCAGCACCTGCAGCCATTGTAAATCCACCAAAAAAATGCTTTCAGACTGCACCATTCAATATGACTATGTGGATGTGGATACGACTCAAGGCGATGAAAGGGCCGCGATTCTGGAAGATGTCAAAAAATTCAATCCCAAATGTTCATTTCCGACCATTATCATCGGCAATACCGTGATTGTCGGGTTCAAGGAAAAAGAGATCAAGGAGGCGCTGGGGCTGGAATGAACGCCGAACAACTCTATGAAATGCTCAAAAAAGTCCAGGAGCCCAAAGGCTATTATTTCAGCGACGACACCGAACGGGTGGCGGAACTGATGCAGGCCCTTCTGGCCAACAAGGAGCGTTACGGGTATATGGTCTGCCCCTGCCGACTGTCTTCGGGAGAAAAAGAAAAGGACAGGGACATCATCTGCCCCTGTGTTTACCGTACCGAAGACGTGGCGGAATTTGGCAGCTGTTACTGCAATCTTTACGTGTCCAGGGAATGGCTGGAAGGCAAGATTCCCCGCGAGTATGTTCCGGAACGCAGACCGGTTGAGAAAATGTTTTAGATCCGCGTCATCATCCCTGGTAGTGTTCTGTAAGAGACTGGATTTCCTGTTTCAGCTTTTCCGGAACCGGCTCGGGATGATGGGTGTTTAAAATCGTGTCCAGCTTTGTCCTGGCCCTGACCAGAAGGCTTGTCTTTCCGGAGGCTTCCCATTCCTCGTATCCGGACCGGCTGGTGAGCTTGGGCCGCCATTGGGTGCTGCGCAGGTGTCTGAAGGTATGATCATGGGATAAAAATTCTCCCGTGGGGCCGATTTCCTCAATCACGTTCAGCGCCATCATTTCGTCATTAATGGGAATTCCTTTTTTCATCCGCCGGATCATATCGATCATTTCATCCACGATCACGATCATCTCCAGGCTTCCGGTTCTGCCAAAATCCAGATATCCCACGTCATGATTGAGGTTGGCGCCGGCCATGGCCGACATGAACGTCAGAAGGCCGGCTTCAAAGGTCGCCTGTCCGTCCGGAATCTGGGCGTCGCTGGTGCCCGCATATCCCCATGACGGCAGATTGACATGGTGGCTCATTTCAATCATGGCCATGTAGGCCATGTAGTATTCAGGTGCGTTGTAGGAACACTGGCTGGTGGCCATGTCCAGAACGGCCGCACCCATTCCCATGATAAAGGGTGCGCCCGGTGACGCCAGCTGATGAATGACAAGTCCGCAGAAGCATTCACTCAGGCCCTGAACCACATGCCCGGCAATGGTCATGGGGGCCGTTGACCCGGCAATGGGCGCCGGTGAATAAATGGCCGGAATCCGCTTTTCCGCGCAGAACAGGAGTTTGTCCAGGCTGTCGAATGGGTGTTTCAGCGGACTGATCGGCTCGGCATAATGCATGAAATACGGTTTTTCCTTCAGGACCGCTTCGCTTCCCCGCAGTCTTTTGGCAAGTTCCCATATTCGGGTCAGGTCTTTTCTGGACGCCGCGGTACAGACGATGGGTTTTATGGAGTTTTCGGCCATGGCCTGAAACTCGACCAGATAGGCTCTTTCAGGGGCAACGTCGCTGGGATGGGCAAAGGACATAATAAAATCGATATTGGTCAGGGCATCGCAGACCCGGGCGGCATTTTTGACATCTTCCAGAACACAGAGACGGCGTTCACCCGAGGCGTTCAGAGAATAAATCAGATCTGATCCGGTTCCAAAATAGGAGCGGTTCCCTCCCAGATCCATGACCTGCAGGCCGTTTCGATTGAAAACAGGTATGGAGTCGGGCGCGCTGTGAATGGACTTTTCCACGAGGGATTCCGGAATGGTCACCATCCGGCCGCTCTTGACCGTGCATCCGGCATGCGAGAGCAGAGAAAGCGCTCCCTCATGCTGGATTTCCATGCCGATGGTTTCGAGCACATGGAGCGCTGCCCGATAAATTTTACGTTTATCTTCCAGAAGAAAGAAATGAGAGCCTGGGGAAAATCGAGATTGCTTCCGGTGTCAAATTGAAATCCTTTCATGATGTTTCAGGCGTTCAGGCAAAAGTCTAAAAGACATGCAGCTTCAGCCTTTTCTTTTCGCCCAGTTTCCGATGCCGAAGAAAATAAAAAAAATCAGAGAGGCCAGGGTAACAATGGTGGCGCCGGAGGCCAGGTCCGCATAATAGGAAATGCACAGGCCGCCCGTGGTTGCGGCAAGCGCCACACCGATGGCAACCGCGAACATGGCACCGTATCGATCGGTAACCTGAGCGGCGGCAGCTCCGGGGATGACCAGAAGAGCGGATACCAGGATGATGCCGACTACCTTCATGCTGATGACTACGGTCAGGGCCAGGATCGTCAGAAAAAAATGATCCAGGAACATGACCGGAATCCCGCTGACGTGAGCGACTTCACTGTCGAAGGCCGCAAACAGCATCTCCTTGAAGAACAGCCAGATCGAAACCAGAACCAGGCTGCCGAGAATGGCGATGATGAGAATATCCTGGTGGGTAATGGCCAGAATGTTTCCGAACAGATACCCGAAAAGGTCCACATTATACGCGCTGGACAATCCGATGAAAATGACCCCAAGGGCCATGGCCAGGGAAAAGAAGATCCCGATGGCGGTGTCGGCGCTGAGCCGCTGCTGATTGCCGACAATGCCGATGGCATTGGCAACGCAAACGGCAAAAACAATCGCGGAGATGGTGGGCGAGACCCCGAGCAAGGCGCCCAGCGCCACACCGCCGAATGCGGAATGGGCGACCCCCACGCCGATAAAGGAAAATTTACGGAGCACCACAAAGCAGGAAACCACGGCCAGTACGATGCTGAGCAGAATTCCGGCTGCCAGTGCATTTTGCATGAAACTCAGATGCAGCCACTCAGTCATCGTCGATATGTCTCATCCTGCAGGATACGCATTGGGGGTCGTGTACCATGACCTTGAGGTTTCTTCCGAAAACCTTCTGGTGGATATCGGCATCCAGTTCCGAGTCCGTATCGCCGTGGTAGTGAATTTCACGGTTCAGGCAGGCCACGCGATCGGCATGGGAGGTTACCACGCCGATATCGTGGGAAACCATGATCACGGATATCCGCTCGGGACTGTCTCTTAAACCGGCCAGAAGCTCGTAGAAATCCTCCTGGCCGACGCTGTCCACGCCTGTTGAGGGCTCATCCAGAACCAGAAGGCTGGGGCCGGACACCAGGGCTCTGGCAATTTGAACCCGCTGTTGCTGGCCGCCGGAAAGGACCCCGAAGGGCTTGTCGGCATGCTCGGCCATGCCGACCTGTTCCAGTTTTTCCAGAGCGATCTTTTTGTGCTTGTTCATCAGCCGGGAAAGGAGTCCCATCTGATGGTACAGGCCCATGATCACCACATCCAGAGCGGTTACCGGAAAAGAGCGTTCCGCATGGGATATCTGCGGCAGATACCCGACGTGCAGCCGGCTCTGCTTGCCGGGCTTTTTTCCAAACAAGCGCACCGTTCCCTTTTCGGGTCGAATCAGTCCGAGAATGACTTTCAGGAGCGTGGATTTGCCGCCGCCATTGGGGCCGACAATGCCCAGAATTTCACCTTCGTAGCATTTCAGGTAAATGGATTTGAGCACCCATTTGCCGTCGAATCGGACCCAGACATCCGAGATGTCCACCAGGATGCCGGGTTCGGGTTTGGTCATCAATTGGCCTGTATTCACTGCATGGCCTCCTTCATGATCTGCAGATTGTACGTCATCAAATCGATATAGGTGTTTCGTCCGGTAAGGGTTTCGCCGCCGATCGGATCCAGGATCATCACCTTTACACCGGCTTCCCTGGCGATGACGTCCGCCACCTTGAGGCTGAACTGGGGTTCTGCAAAGACCGCGCGAATGTTCCGGGCCTTGATATCGGCAACAATTCCGGCGATTTCCCGCGGTGTCGGATTTCTTCCAGGCGTTTTCTCGATTACGCCGGTCAGGATCAAACCGTATCGTGCGGCAAAATAATCCCAGGACGAATGAAATGAAATGACCTGTTTGTTCTTGAAGCCATTTACGGTATTCGCAATTTCACGGTCCAGCGCGTCCAGCCTTTTAAGATAGGCTTTGGCCCGGATTTCATATGTCGGCGCATGGGCCGGATCCGCGATCGAGAATGCCTCCTGTATCCGGGTTACCATGCTTTTGGCCAGGTGGGGATCCAGCCAGATATGCGGATTGCCGGCATGAAAATCGTGGGTATGCGTGTTCTCGGCATTCGCGGCCGGTTTTGAAGCGGCTGGAGACGCTTTGAGGGACTCATCATGATGCGGATCCGCGGACCGGATCAGCGTCACGCCTTCGGACAATACAACCGGTTTCAGTTGCTGACCGGAAGATCGTAGCAGTTGATCCGCCCAGAATTCCAGTCCGGCCCCGATCATCAAAAAGACCCTGGCCTCGCCGAATGCCTTAACCAGACTGGGTTTCATCTCAAACGTGTGAGGGCTTGCGCCCGCAGGCACGATGGTGGTGACCTCGACATCATCGCCGCCGACCTGCCGGGCCATATCGGCGATCGGAAAAATGCTGGCGACAACCTGAAGCTTTTCACCGTAGGAAAGGGAAGGGCTGCCGATAAAGACTCCCAGGAAAATCCAAACAATAAATCGATACTGCCTCATTTTGGAACCTTTCTATGTAAAAATGAAATTCGGGTCCGAAGCTCGAAAATAATGAGAGCCTCTTGCAAAACCCTGTCAAATTGTCTCTTCCGTCATACCGGCGAAAGCCGGTATCCAGTGAATTCATGGCTTCTGGACCCCGGTTTTCACCGGGGCGACGAACTGCGGTACTTTTGCAAGCGGTTCCAATGACCAAAATATGTAAATTCGAAATCCGAATCCCGAAATCCGAAATAATGACCCAGAACACGAAAATCGGCCTTGATCATCATCAATGCAGTATTTCCCCCTTTGGAAAAGGGGGATTTAGGGGGATTTGAAAACGGGGCTTAAATTACCGCAATCATGAAATCCCCCCTGGCCCCCCTTTTTTAAAGGGGGGAACAGTATTCTTCACGGTGGCCGAAACGATGATCAATGCCCGAAATCTTAAAGTTGATGATTTCACAAAAAGTCAAAAATCACTCCATCCCGTCATTCCGGCGAAAGCCGGAATCCAGTACGTTCAGATAGTTGCCAAATTACTGGACCCCGGTTTTCACCGGGGTGACGACTTTTTGTGAGACCATCAATGTTCAAGACACTGAACGGATAGCTTGTGCCGTTTAGATATTTGAATTTTGAATTTGTTTCGAATTTCGATATTCGAATTTCGGATTTAGCCTGAACGGATTTCCGCTCTTGCTCTAAATAAACACCCTCATCCTCCTGACAATTTCCGGTTTGGGCATGGCCCCCACAAGCGTGTCTCTCAGCCTGCCATTGTCAAAAATCAGCAGCGTCGGAATGCTCCGCGTGTCAAACCGGGAGGAAGTTATGGGGTTGGCGTCCACATTCAGTTTGCCGATCCGGAACCGCCCTTTGTACTCCATGGCAAGCTCGGTGACGATCGGCCCGACCATCGTGCAGGCGCTGCACCAGGGGGCCCAGCAATCTATCAGGACAGGCAGTGGAGACAGAAGCACTTTTTCCGCGAAATTGGCGTCCGTAATCATGATCGGCTGCTGAAGAAAAAGATCACTGGTTTTCAAGACAGCGCTGCATTTGCCGCATTTGCCCGGCTGGCCTGCATGGGCTGCCGGAATTCGGTTCCGGGTTCTGCACGATGCGCACCGGAACAGGTAATGGGTGGGGGTTGTCATCAGGGCATGACTCCATATTCTTTCAGTTTTTTGTGTAGGGTTTTTCGTGTAATCCCCAGTTTTCGGGCCGCCAGACTTTTGTTGCCGTCTGCGGATGCAAGTGCGCTAAGAATCGTCGCCTTTTCCACAGCCGTCAGCGGCATGGTTTCGGTGGAGAGTGAAGGATTCATCAAAGCGGGGGGGGGCACGGCAGGTGCGGCCGGCAGCATGGGAAGTACCTGGTCGTCCAGATAGTCGCTTCGGGACAGTACAACCCCCCTTTCAACGGAATTCATCAATTCCCGGACGTTTCCCGGCCAGTCGTACCGGACCAGATGGTCCATCGTCTGCGGGGTGAACCCCTTGATGGTTTTATGATTCAAGGTTGAAAACTTCTCCAGAAAGTGGTGCGCCAGCAGCGGAATGTCCTCTTTACGCTCGCGCAGCGGCGGCAGATGGAGGTTCACAACATTCAGCCGGTAGTATAAATCCTCCCGAAAACGTCCCGATGTTGTCAGGGCCAGAAGATCCTTGTTGGTGGCGACAATCAGACGCACATCCACGGCCAGTACCTGCTCACCGCCCACACGGGTAATTTCCCGTTCCTGAAGCACACGAAGCAGTTTGACCTGCATCATCAAGGACATTTCGCTGACCTCATCCAGAAAGAGGCTGCCCCCGCTGGCCTGCACGAATTTACCTTCTTTTCTGCGTTCCGCGCCGGTGAAGGCCCCTTTTTCATGCCCGAAAAGCTCCGATTCCAGCAGGGTTTCAGTAATGGCCGCACAGTTGATTTTGATGAAGGGGCCGGCTTTCCGGTGGCTGTTAAAATGAATGGCTCCGGCAATCAGTTCTTTTCCGGTTCCGGATTCACCATGAATCAGAATGGTTGCCTCGGACGGTGCTACCTGGGCAACCGTTTCCAGAAGCATTTCCATTTTTCGGCCCTGTCCGATGATCTGCCGCCGGTCAAATTGCTGATCCAGGTGTTGCCTGAGCATGCGATTTTCTTCCCGCAGCAGGATGTGCTCCATGGCCCGTTCAATGGTGATTTTCAGTTTGTCGAAATCAAGGGGCTTGGTCAGATAATCATAAGCGCCGGCTTTCAGGGCTGAAACCGCGGATTCAATGGAGGAATAGGCGGTCATGATAATCACCGGTATGGCCGGATTGATGGCCTTGATGCGGCCCAGCGCTTCCAGACCGGAGACTTTGAGCATGCGCACATCCATCAGGATCAGATCAAACGGCCTTTCTTGAACAGTTGCTATGGCAACAGCGCCATCGTCGGCTTCAACGATTTCATATCCCCAACCGCCGATCAGCGTGCGCAGCATGGTCCGGTGCGCGGTATCATCATCAACGACAAGGATGGAACAGGATTTTTTTTTCATGGGTGCGTGTTCTCACAGGGAAGTCGGATTGTTACCGTGGTGCCTTTGCCCGCCAGGCTTTCTACTTTGATGTCGCCGTTATGCGCCTCCACGATGTTATGGACGATGGCCAGTCCCATACCGGTTCCCGAGGTTTTGGTGGTAAAGTAGAGATCAAAAATCTGCGAAAGATCGGTTTCGGAAATACCGGACCCGGTGTCCGAGATCTGAAGGACCAGGCGATCCTGATCGAGCGTGGCGCTGATCACGATCCTGCCGCCGCCGGTCATGGCGTCCGCGGCGTTCAGCAACAGATTCAGCAGTACCTGACTCATCTGGTCCGGATCCATGGGAATCGGGGGCAGTTCCGGTTGAATGTGCGTCTCGATATCGATTTGATGGTCAGCGGATTGCCGCTGCATCAGCTTCAGCGTTTTTTCAATGAGTGCTGAAATAGGGACCGGCTGTCTGGTGATGGATACCGGCTTTGCGAACGTCAGAAGCTGGCTGACCACACGGTTCAACCGGTCCACTTCCTGGATCATGATCGATGATACTTCCTGGTCTTCGGATATGTGCGGGTACCGCTCCTTGAAATAGGTGGCGAAACCCTTTATCGAACTTAACGGGTTGCGGATTTCATGTGCAACACCGGCCGCAAGGCTGCCGATGGATGCCAGCCGCTGGGATCTGGCCAGCGCTTTTTGAAGGGCCTGAACCTCCCGAAGGTCCTTGAACAAGAGAACGTATCCGAGAAAGGCGCCGGTTTCATCCTGGAGCTTCGCTGCGCTGACCTGAAGCGGAAGGCGTGTTTTCTCCGCGATGTGGCACACGATTTCCTTTTCAACCGCCTGGGTTTCGATATCCGGATGTGAAATCAGCTCCAAAAACATCCGGGGCAGCACCTCGGATGCTTTTTTCCCGGATGCCTGGCCTGCCGACAGGTTCAGAACCCGGTCCGCTACCTGATTAAAGGAGGTGATGACCAGAGACGTATCCAGGGCGATCAATCCGATGGGCATGTTTTCAACCAGGGTGTCGGAAAATGCCTTGATTCTGGAAAGCGACGCCCGGGTCATGCGGAAATTCTGGGCCAGAAACAGCATCATCACGCCGGCAAAACCGATGAAGAGCAGAATCGTTCCCATGACCACCGTATGCATGGCATCGGCATGCCGGGCCTCTTCAATGGAATCCATGTCCAGGCCGATAAATATAATTCGGGACGGGACCTGGTCCTTCAGCCGGAATCGGCAATAAAGCGGACAGCGGGTTGGGAGAATCCCCTTTTGTGCGACTCCGACGGAAACCCTGCGGCGGCCGGGTCGGGGTAAATCTGCGATAAAATTCAAATGTCTTTTTCCCGTTATTTTCGGGAATGATCCGCCAGAAACTTTCCGGTGACCCGGAAATGGCTTCCAGGTTCAAACCCTTTCCATAGGTATTTCCGATCTGCTCCGGATCACTGCTGGCCATGATCATTCCGCCGGCATCCGTGACAATCAAATGGGCGATGTCCGGCTGCTGGGCGGTTTCTATCAGCAGTTTCTGAAGCTGAAACCCTTCCCATCGCCCCGCCATTCCGGTTCGGGTTCCGGCCTCAAACGAGCGGATCAGGGCAGCGGCTTTTTCTTTCAGCAGCCTTTCGGAGTTCTCCTTCTGCCGGTTGATGTTTTCAATCGTCATGAACGAGAAAATGGGCACCAGAACCAGCACTGCGCCGATCAGCACCCAGGGCGGGATGGCGGTCCAGAAACGATTTGATAGCAGATTGCCGGATGTCATTGTTTCACGAATAAAATGCGCTCAGATCCCCGGCTCCCTTGCGGATGATTTCAGGCGTATCGTCGATCAGCGATATGACACTTGACGGATTTCCCGATACGGCGCCCGCATCTATCACCAGATCCAGCCGGGCTCCAAAATGCTCATGAATCAGGGACGGATGATCAAAGACAGCGCCGTCCGGAGCTGTCGCACTGGTAGAGATAATGGGATTGCCCAGCGCTTTGACCAGGGCGATACAGATCGGATGATCCGGCACGCGAATCCCTGCGGTTTTTCGTTTGGTCAGCATGATTTTCGGAACCAGTTTCGATCCTTCCAGAATAAATGTATAGGGCCCGGGAAGATGGCGCTTGATGGTTTTATACCCGTAATTGGTTACCTTGGCGTAATCGCTGATATCTTTCAGATCCGAGCAGATGAAGCTGAAGGGCTTGGATGAATCCCGCTGCTTGATCTGATAAATTCTCTGAATGGCCTTTTTATTCATGATATCGCAGCCGATGCCGTAAAACGTATCTGTCGGATAGGCGATGATGCCCCCGTCTTTCAGAATATCCGCTACTTTGGCGATGAGCCGCGGCTGCGGCGTTGTGGGATTGATACTGATCAGCATGGTTTCATCCAGGAAAAAGATCAACCCAATAAAAGTTACAAGATAAGGATAAATGGATTGCAGAGAAAATATGAAGCGACTATCGCATAATCTATCCGAAACTTTAATATAGTACTATACCCATGATCAAATGACAACGGAATATGTATTGCCAATAAGACAAAACGATACGATGCAATCATGATGGATTTAGAGTGGCGTTAGGGTCATTCTTGACTTTGAGCCGCTTTTATGAGCATTATACAATCAAGTATCGAATGTGGAACCAGCAAAATTCGGTCGTTTTTTCATGACTTTGTTTTTTTCGAAGGACTTTGTGAACAAATCTGTTTTTACTAAAAATCTTCAGGAACGCTCATGACACAATTTCAAACGCTGTATGTTTTTCCCACCATCCCCGAACCCTTGCTGTTTCTGGATCAATTGTCACGAAACCTCTGGTGGAGCTGGCAGCGGGATGCGGTTGAACTGTTTCGCCGCATTGATCCCCAGCTCTGGCGGGAAGCCAATGGGAACCCGCTTTATTTTTCGACACTGGTGCCTCAGGAGCGTCTTCAGGAGCTTTCTCTGGATGAAAGTTTTCTGGCCCATCAAGCGCGGGTCAAGGCGCGGTTTGAGTCCATGCTTCAGGCGCCGATGAATTCGTCTTCGTCAGTTTTCGGCGACAAGGGGACGGTTGCTTATTTTTCAATGGAATTCGGCATTCATGAAAGTCTGCCGCTGTTCGCAGGGGGGCTGGGCGTTCTGGCCGGAGACCATTTAAAATCCGCGTCGGACATGCGGGTGCCGCTGACCGGAGTCGGTCTTTACTACCGGCAGGGGTATTTTCATCAATATCTGGATTATGACGGATTTCAGCAGGAAGCCTATCCCAGAACCGATATGTATTCCATTCCCCTGGAGCGCGCCCTGGATCCGGAAGGAAATGAGGTTCAAATATCGGTGTCCGGTCCGGACGGAGAAATTCGTGCCATGGTGTGGAAACTGAATATCGGCAGAATTCCGCTCTATCTTCTGGATACCAATATTCGGGATAATCCTCCCGAAATCAGAGACATTACCTCGAGTCTGTATACCGGAGACCAGAAAAAACGCCTGGCCCAGGAAATGCTTCTGGGAATAGGCGGCATGCGGGCACTGACCGCATTGGGAATTTTTCCGACCGTGTGCCACATGAATGAAGGTCACTGTTCTTTTGCAAGCCTGGAGCGACTGTCCCTGTTTATGACCCGGCTGAATGTCGACATTAAAATCGCTCTGGAAATCGTGCCCCGAACAACCGTTTTTACCACCCATACGCCGGTTGCGGCCGGCCATGACGAATTCCCGCCGTTTCTGGTAAAGCCGTATCTCATCCCCTTGCAGGAACGTCTTCAGACGTCCGCCGAAGACATGCTTGCCTGGGGTCAGCCCATTACGGCTTCATCCGATCAACCGTTTTCCATGTTTGTTCTGGGCCAGCGACTGGCACAGTATTGCAACGGCGTGAGCAATCTGCACGGAAAAGTCGCCCGGCGCATGTGGATGCATATCTGGCCGGGGATTCCGGAAGGCGAGATCCCGATCACGCATGTCACCAACGGCGTCCATATCCCTACCTGGATATCCCATGAAAACGCCCTTCTGTTTGAACGCTATATCGGTCCGGACTGGCACATGGATATCAGGAATCCGGAAAACCTCAAGCGGTTCGATCAAATTTATGATGAAGAGCTCTGGCGGGCCCATGACATGAACCGCTCCAGGCTCATCCGCACCTGCCGGGAGATGATGATCTCTCAGTATCAGCGCCGCCACGCGCCCATGGCCAGAATGAAGGATGCCGAATCGGTGCTGGAGCAGGATGTCCTGACCATTGCATTCGCCAGGCGTTTTGCCTCTTACAAACGAGCTTACCTGATTCTTCAGGAACCCGAGCGTTTTGAAGACATTCTGAATTCCAAAACGCATCCCGTGCAGTTTATTTTTTCCGGAAAGGCCCATCCCCGTGATACCGAAGGCAAGGATCTGATCAAGCGTCTGATTCAATTTTCCCGTAGACCCAGTGTGCGGCACCGGATCGTTTTTCTGGAAGATTATGACATCCATATTGCCCGGCATCTGGTTCAGGGTGCGGATGTCTGGCTCAATACGCCGCGAAGACCGTTTGAAGCCTGCGGCACGTCCGGCATCAAGGCGGCCATTAACGGCGTTCTCAACGTCAGTATTTTGGACGGCTGGTGGGATGAAGGCTATTCCGAAGACTGCGGCTGGCAGATTGGAAACCGTATCGATCATACGGACTCCGGTTATCAGGATCTGCTGGACAGCCGGTCCCTTTACAATGTTCTGGAAAATGAAGTCATCCCCTGTTTTTACGAAAGAAGCAAGGGTGGCATTCCGGTAACGTGGATCCGAATGATGAAGGCATCCATGAAAATGGCCATGCGGCAGTTCAGCAGCCAGCGGATGGTCGGCGACTACCAGGAGAAATTTTACCACCCGGGCGCCTATCGATCCCAGGAACTGCTGTATAATCAAGCTGATGAGTCCAGGCAGCTGGCGGCCCAGCATCTCAGGCTGATGCAGAACTGGAAACAGATTCACCTCATGCCGCCGGTTGTCGTGAACCCCAAAAAATTTTATCGGATCGGTGATGCCTTCAGCGTAACGGTGGCGGTTCATCTGGGGATGCTTGATCCCCGTGAAGTGGACGTGGAGCTGTGTGTGGGAACCCAAAAAACGGTCGATGCGCTTGAAGATATTCAGACGGAAATCATGACCGTCAGCGAAGAGCTTGGATACAATCACTACATGTATTCCTGCACCACAATCTGTAAAGTCTCCGGACAGTTTGCCTTTACGGCAAGGGTGATGCCGCGGGGAGACAACTGGGTGAAATATACCCCCGGGCTGATTACCTGGGCCTAAGGAAACAAGGATTTTATCATGGCATTATCTCGAAACCCCCGCATTTTGATTGTGACCCCGGAAGTCACCTATCTGCCCAACCGTATGGGAAGCCTGGCCAGTTATCTGACGGCCAAAGCCGGCGGTCTCGCCGATGTCTCGGCGGCGCTGGTGACTGCGCTGTTTGACCAGGGCGCCGATGTTCATGTGGCTATGCCGGATTATCGGGCGATTTTCAGCGGACAGATGGCGCCTTTTTTGTCCAAGGAGCTTCAGGCCATTCAGAACAAAATGCCGGAAGAACGGATCCATCTCGCGGAAGACCGGGCGTTTTTTTACAAAAACCGGGTCTATTCGGATTACTGGCTGGAAAACATTAAAATGTCGCTGGCTTTTCAGCGGGAAGTCATCAACAACATCGTTCCCAGGGTTCAGCCCGATCTGATTCACTGCAACGACTGGATGACCGGGTTGATACCTGCCATGTCCCGGAGAATGGGGATTCCCTGTCTGTTTACCATTCACAACATTCATACCATGAAAACCTATCTGTGGCAGATTGAAGACCGGGGAATCGATGCCGCCTATTTCTGGCAGCATCTGTATTATGACCGCATGGCTGTCGAATATGAGGAAAGCCGGGATTCAAATGCCGTGGATTTTCTGACCAGCGGCATTTTTGCAGCGCACTTTGTCAATACCGTGAGTCCCACTTTTTTAATGGAAGTCGTTGAAGGCCGGCACGGTTTTATCGAAAGATCCATCCAGCAGGAGATGGCCAACAAATGGCATGCAGGATGCGCGGCAGGTATCCTGAATGCGCCGGATCCGGCGTTTAGTCCCTTGCATGATAAATATCTGACGGCAACCTTTGGTCCGGATGATCACGCTGCGGGAAAAAAACAAACAAGCTGGCCCTTCAAAAACTTCTGGGATTGATCCAGGATGAGAACGCACCGGTGTTTTTCTGGCCATCGCGTCTGGACAGCATTCAAAAAGGGTCGCAGCTGCTGGCGGATATTCTCTATTCGGTCATTTCCAGGTACTGGCAGAGCAATCTGGAGGTTATTTTTGTCGCCAACGGAGAATATCAGCAGCATTTTAAAGACATTGCCCTGCACCACGGCATCCAGAACCGGATTGCTGTCTGCGATTTCAGTGAAGACCTTGAGCACCTGGCTTACGGGGCCTCGAATTTCATCCTGATGCCGTCGCTGTTTGAACCCTGCGGGCTGCCGCAGATGATCGCGCCGATCTATGGGTCTCTGCCCGTTGTCCATGACACGGGCGGCATTCATGATACGATCAGCCATCTGGATGCATTAAAACATGCCGGAAACGGCTTTTTGTTCAAAAATCATGATGCAGCCGGTCTATCCTGGGCCATCGACCAGGCCATGGCGTTTTATCAGCTTCCCGAGAAAAGCAAACAGTTCGAGATCCGGCGCATCATGAAAGACAGCACCGCCCGGTTCAACCATTCGGTAACCGCAAAGCAGTATATCGATCTGTATGAAAAGATGCTTCAGAGGCCGCTTATCAATTAGTTTCTGAACGGAGAACTTAAAAAATAAAAAATCGAAACAATGTAAAATTCAATTCAAATCCCGACTTTTACCGTGGAAAAAGTTCCCCCTTTTTCAAAGGGGGATGGTATTATTTTTTATAAATGGAGAAGTGACAGATGACCGAATTTACGTATCAGGAGATGTTTCCTCTGGGGCCAGACACGACGGAATATCGCCGGTTGACAGCCGACTTTGTTTCAGAAGCTTCCTTCGAAGGCCATGCCATGGTGAAGATTGCTCCAGAGGGCCTGACCCTGCTGGCGGAGCAGGCTTTTAAAGACGTTTCTCACCTTTTGAGAACATCCCATCTCCTGCAGCTGGTCAAGATATTACATGATTCCGAGAGCTCTGCCAACGACCGGTACGTCGCCCTTGAAATGCTGAAAAACGCCGTGATTTCCGCTGAAGGCGAATATCCCATGTGTCAGGATACCGGAACCGCCGTGATCATGGGCAAAAAAGGCCAGCAGAATCTGGACCGGGTTTTCGGATGAAGCGGCCCTTTCCCGGGGCGTTTTCAATGCCTATACCCAGGGCAATCTCCGGTATTCCCAGAATGCGCCGCTGACGCCTTTACGAGGAAAAAAACACCGGCTGCAATCTGCCGGCCCAGATCGATATTTTTGCGACTCCCGGAGATGCCTATAAATTTCTCTTCATTGCCAAGGGCGGCGGCTCCGCCAACAAAACCTATCTCTTTCAGGAAACAAAGGCCGTGCTGGCGCCGGATAAGCTCCCGGAATATTTCAAAGGCCAAAATGAAAAGCCTCGGACCGCGGCCTGCCCGCCCTATCACCTGGCCTTTGTTATCGGCGGCACCTCGGCGGAAACCAACCTTAAAACCGTGAAACTGGCCTCGGCAGGCTATCTGGATGGGCTGCCGGAGCAGGGAAACGCCTGGGCCACGCCTTCCGGGACAGGACTGGAAGCCGTGCTGTAAGATGTCGCGGGACCTCGGCTTGGGCGCCCAGTTCGGCGGGGTGATTTCTGCCATGATGTCCGGGTGATCCGACTGCCCCGGCATGGGGCTTCCTGCCCCATCGGCATGGGCGTCAGCTGCAGCGCGGACCGCAACATCAAGGCCAGAATCACCGGGACGGCATTTTTCTGGAAAAGCTTGAAACCAATCCCGCGCAGTTTCTTCCGGAACCCTCGGGCGCGGCGGATGACGCCGTTCGGATCGATCTGAACCGGCCCATGAGTGAAATCCGGGAAACCTTCAGCAAGTATCCCGTTTCCACCCGGCTTGCTGCTGACCGGAGACATTGTCGTGGGAAGAGATATCGCTCATGCCAAGCTCAAGGAGCGTCTCGACCGGGGCGAGGATCTGCCCGAATATTTCAAGAATCACATCGTGTATTATGCCGGACCTGCCAAAACCCCCAAAGGCCGGGCCTCGGGCTCGTTCGGCCCGACGACCGCGGGCCGCATGGATCCTTATGTTCCCCTGTTTCAGGCAAGGGGCGGCTCCATGATCATGCTGGCCAAGGGAAACCGCACCCGGCAGGTTACGGATTCCTGCAAAAAATACGGCGGATTCTATCTGGGGTCCATCGGCGGGCCGGCGGCACGTCTGGGCAGGACTGCATTACCCGCATCGAAATCCTTGAATATCCGGAACTGGGAATGGAAGCGATTTTCAAGATTACGGTCAAGGATTTTCCCGCGTTTATCATCGTGGATGACAAGGGAAATGACTTTTTTTCCAGCCTGATGCTTTAGTAAAAAGGAGGCCTTTTGAAAACCGATATTACCATTCTTTGCGACAATTATGTGGGACGGCCCGGTTTTATTGGAGAGCATGGATTCAGCACCTTGATTGAAAGCGGAGAGAAACGGTATCTCTTTGACGCCGGCTCAGGCGTCGGCCTATTCAACAATCTGAAGCTGCTTGATAAAAACCTGAAAGGGGTCAGCCGCATTTTTCTCAGCCACGGCCATTACGATCATACCGGCGGGCTTAAAGCCGTGCTTCAGGAAACCGGTCCGGTGAAAGTGGTTGCCCATCCGGATGTTTTCTCCGGGCACTATGTCAAAAATCCCCTGCTGTTTGCCAATGAGCCCCGATATATCGGCAGTCCCTGTTTCAAAAGAAGAATTGTCCGATCTGGGAGCGGAGTTTACCTGGGTGGATCAGACCCGGCAAGTGGAAGACGGGATCTGGTTTGTTACCGGAGTTCCCTGTAAACCGGAACAGAACTTTCAGGACCCCCAGCTTCTGCTTCAGAAAGGAGATGCGTTTTCCCCGGATCCCATCAGTGATGACGCCAGCCTTTTGATTGAAACTGCTTCAGATCCGGTGCTGCTACTGGGGTGCGCCCATGCCGGTGTGCTGAACATTCTGGATCATCTTCAGGACACCCTGAAAATCCGAAAACTGCGGGCCATCCTTGGCGGAACCCATCTGATGTTTTTTTCACCGGAACGGATTGCCGCGGTGATACGGCGCTTCGAAGATTTCGGCGTGGAGCAGGTCGGGGTTTCCCATTGTACCGGAATGTCGGCTACCGTTGCATTGGGTGCCCATTTCAAGGACAGATTTGCGGCGGCTGCCGCCGGCAGTGTGTTTTCCTTTGATTGAAGGTCTACATGAAGAGATGAAGACACCCAACCGTCTGATACACGAAAAAAGCCCCTATCTGCTGCAGCATGCCCACAATCCTGTGGATTGGTATCCCTGGGGGGATGCGGCTTTTTCCCGAGCCAAGTCGGAAGATAAACCCGTTTTTCTGTCCGTGGGATATGCCACCTGTCACTGGTGCCACGTGATGGAAAAAGAATCGTTTGAAAATCCGGAGGCAGCCAAGGCCCTGAATGACGCTTTTGTCTGCATCAAGGTGGACCGGGAAGAGCGTCCCGATATCGATGCGGTCTACATGGCAGCCTGCCATTTGATAACAGGCCGCGGGGGATGGCCGCTGACAGCGCTGCTGACGCCGGATAAAGCAACCGTTTTTCGCCGCAACCTATATTCCCCTTCACAGCCGATTCGGTCAGCCCGGCGTCCTGGATCTTTGCGCGCAGATCACGGACATGTGGCAATCCAGAAGGCAGAAGATCCAGGATGCGGTTCGGAAATCAATGGGCACCTGTCAAGGTCTTTTGAATACAAGTCGTCAACGTCGATGAATTCCTCTCCACTGGATGCCGCCCTTGCCGAAATCACTCGGAGATTCGATTCTCAGTTCGGGGGATTTGAGCCTGCTCCCAAATTTCCCTCTCCGCACCGGCTGCTGTTTTTACTTCAGCAATATGAGAAGCGCGTGACGCCGAGACCCTGAAAATGGTGGAAACAACGCTTTCGAACATGCGGGCCGGAGGCATTTGGGACCATGTCGGCTTTGGATTTCACCGGTATTCGACGGACAAGCAGTGGCTTCTGCCGCATTTCGAGAAAATGCTTTATGACCAGGCCCTTCTGGCGCTGGCTTTTCTGGAAACCTATCGGATCTCCGGAAACGCTTTTTATGCGCAGACAGCCGAGGAAATTTTTGCTTATGTGCTTCGGGACATGACGTCTGAAGCCGGGGCTTTTTTCACGGCTGAAGATGCGGACAGTGAAGGCGAGGAGGGCAGGTTTTATGTCTGGTCTTACGCTGAAGTCCATCAACTGCTGGCGCCTTTTTCTGCCCATTGGGAAGAGATTCTGAACATCCGGCCGGAAGGCAATTTCCACGATGAGGCAACCGGCCGGCAATCCGGGGTCAATATTCTCCACACGCGGCTGCCCCTGTCTGAATGGGCCTTGCACCTGCAGGTTCCGGAAGCGGATCTGCTGAAGGAATGGGAGGATATCCGCAGCCGGCTTTTTGCGGTCCGCAGCCGGCGGATACATCCCCTGAAAGACGATAAAGTCCTGACGGACTGGAACGGGCTGATGATTGCAGCCCTTGCAACCGGCGCACGGATTTTGAATAAACCCGTTTATGCCCAGGCTGCGGCCAGGGCTGCTGATTTTGTCCTGACAACCCTGTGCGACCCAGTCGGCCGGTTGCTGCACCGTTTTCGTGAAGGGCAGGCAGGGGTGCCGGCCTGCGCAGATGATTATGCATGGATGATTTTCGGACTGCTGGCTTTGCATCAGGCGGATGGGAATCCCCTGTGGCTGACGGAGGCCATCGGGTTTCAAGGCATTCTGGATTCGGATTACACAGACCGGGAGCTCGGCGGATATTTTATGAACCTTGATCCAGTCGAGCTGCCCGTTCGACCCAAAGAGCTGTATGACGGGGCCATGCCGTCCGCCAATTCGGTTTCACTGGTCAATCTTTCGACCATGCATGATCTTACGGCGGATAAACGGTGGCTGGACCAGGCAATGCAATTGGCCGGATCATTTTTTGATACGGTTCAAAACCAGCCGTCCGCCCATACGTTTTTCCTGACCGGGCTTTCATCGGTTCTTCGCAAAGGGGATTTATCCTGAATACCCGTGAAACATCGCTCACCGGACCGGCGTTCATGCTGGGGTCCTCCCTGATGTTTGCCGTCATGGATGGCGTCATCAAAATCATCGGCCCATCCTTCCGGGTCTGGGACATTGCCTTTTATCGTTTCTGCTTCGGGATTGTGATCCTTTTAGGGATTTACGGCGGCAGAGAAAGTCTGATCAAAGGGGCCAATCCCAGGCTGTTGATTCTTCGCGGCGTGATCGGTTCATGTGCGTTTCTATCCCTTGTCAGCGCCATCCGCCTGATCCCCATTTCATCGGCCATGGTGCTGTTTTTCTCGTTTCCGGCATTTACGGCCTTGTTCTCCCCCCTGATATACCGGGAGCGGATTACCCTGCCTGAAATCATCTGCATTGCGGCAACCATGCTGGGTATCGCCTGCTTGTTTGATTTCCGGTTTGAAGGTGTCTGGCTGGGGCAGGTGCTGGCGGTTTCAGGCGCCGTGTTTGCCGGCCTGACCGTCACCATTATCAAAAAGCTTCGTGAAAACCACCGGACCGGCGTTGTGTATATGTATTTTTGTATTATCGGCACCTGCATCACATTTCCGGCCTTCATAGCGCAGCCGCAGCTTCCGCAAACCTGGAACGACGGGGTGATGATGGCAATCATCGTGGTTGCGTCCGTGATCGGGCAGTTGCTGATGACAAAAGGTCTAAGGTATTGTAAAAGCTGGGAAGGCGGCGTTCTGATGACCACGGAGCTTGTTTTTACAAGCCTTCTGGGAATTCTGCTCCTGCAGGAACTGGTGACCTGGCGGTTCTGGATCGGAGGTCTGTTGATTCTGGGAAGCGTTATGGGGCTTCAGATTTGTGGTTCACCAAAGAAGATAAAAAGTTCCTGAACAAAAGGATCTGATGATAAAATTCGAAATCCGAATATCGAAATTCGAAACAAATTCAAAATTCTAATGCTCAAAACTATCGGTGTTTCGGATTTCATAAGTATCATTTCGGCCCCGAATGTATCGCGTGGGATCCGGGATGCCGGCTTTGGTGAACCCTTTTTTTCGCAGCAGACAACTGTCGCACTGGCCGCAGGCCAGTCCTTCGGCGGATGGATCGTAGCAACTGTGGGTCAGGGAATAGTCCACGCCCAGTTCCGTGCCTTTCAGAATGATCTGGGCTTTGTTGAGATGAAGCAGCGGGGTCTGGATCCGGACCCGGGTTTTGCCTTCCACGCCGATTTTGGTGGCCAGATTGGCCATGCGTTCAAAGGCTTCGATGAATTCCGGCCGGCAGTCCGGATACCCGCTGAAATCAACGGCATTGACGCCGATAAAAATATGCGATGTTTGCAACACTTCTGCCCAGGCCAGGGCATAAGACAGAAAAATGGTGTTTCGGGCCGGCACATACGTGATGGGGATTTCGGATGTCATGGTTTTCAGATTTCTGGATTTGGGAACTTCCAGATCATCTGTGAGGGCTGAGCCGCCGATGGCATGAAGGTCGATACGGATCACCAGGTGCCTGGCGACCTGAAATTGTTCGGCGATCCTTTCGGCAGCCTTGAGCTCATAGGCATGGCGCTGTCCGTAATCAAAACTGAGGCTGTAGATCTCGAACCCTTCACTTTTGGCGATGGCGATCACCGTGGTGGAATCCAGGCCGCCGCTTGAGAGAACCACGGCTTTTTCAGGGGTATTCATAGCATTCCTTTGATGATAATCATGTTTAAACGCCTCTTTCCGTATCTGGCCAGATCACTTTATGAAGCTGAAGGTGGAGCCGGACGCCGAGGCCATCCCGTAAAATCCATTCTGCCAGAAGGCTCGGGGGCAGGGATCCAAAGGAAGGGGAAAACAGGACGCCGGATCCGGGAAAATCCGGCGGAAGCAGTTTCAGAATATTCAGGGCATAACTATAATCCGCCTGGTTGGCGATGACGAATTTTATCTGATCGTGGGGGCTGATCCGCCGAAGATTGTCCGGATCATTATGCGTGTGCATCCGGCTTGACGGACATTTAACGTCCATGATCCGGATGCAGCGGCCGTCAATCCGGGAGATATCGAGGCTGCCGTTGGTTTCCATTAAAACCGTGCGGTCCTGATCCAGAAGCTGCCTGACCAGATCCGGGGTTTGTTCCTGAAACAGCGGCTCTCCGCCGGTGATCTCAATCAGCGCCGTAGCAGGATAGGATTCAACCCGGCGCATGATTTCGGGGATCGTCATGTCCATGCCTTCATCATAGGCATACCGGGTATCGCAATAAGCGCACCGGAGATTGCATCCGGTCAGACGGATAAAAACGCAGGGCAGTCCGGCATACAGGGATTCGCCCTGAATGCTGTAAAATATTTCATTGATTCTCAGCGGCACGGCTATCCATTTAAGAACAGATTATGTCTGAATTCAACGACTGTCAGTAACTACAAATTCAAAATCCGAAGCACGAAATTCGAAATAATGCTCTAAACGGGGTTCCCAGACGGAATGTTTTGAGCATTAGAATTTTGAATTTGTTTCGAATTTCGGATTTCGATATTCGAATTTAACCTGTACGACTTTGCGTTCAGCCGCCACAATAAATTTATATCAGCCGGCCGGTTATAAGTAAAGATGAAAGGTGACAGATGAAAACCATTGGAATCCTTAAAAACGCCATTCAGGACTATGCCTGGGGCTCGCTGACGGCCATTCCGGAGCTTCTGGGACAGCCTGTTACGGGAACCCCCCAGGCCGAACTCTGGATGGGGGCGCACCCCAAGGCCCCGTCGCAGGTTTTTCATGGCGGGAAATGGGAGTCGCTGATTCAGGCGATTGAAACGCAACCGGTGGATGTGCTGGGAAAGGAAGTTGCGGAGAAATTCCGCGGAAAGCTTCCCTATCTTTTCAAGGTACTGGCCGCTGCAAAGCCGCTTTCCATACAGGCCCATCCGAATTTGCAGCAGGCAAGAGAAGGTTTTGAGCGGGAGAATCGCCAGGGCATTTCCCTGACGGCTTCCAACCGAAATTACAAGGATGAGAACCACAAACCCGAATGCATCTGTGCATTGACCCGGTTCTGGGGCATGAACGGCTTTCGAAGCGCTCCGGAAATCATCCGGTACCTGTGCAGTTTCTGCCAGGATGTGCTGCAAGCTGAGATTGCGCTTTTAGAGAGCCGAGCCGGATTCACGGGGATTAAAGCGCCTGTTTCAATCTCTGCTGACGCTGTCGCCGCAAAAGAGAACGGCTGCCATAGCTTCCGCGGTTTCTCATGCCGGATCTATAGATGTGAGAGACGATCGCGTTTGCCATTGGGTCCGGCGGTTGCAAGCAGAATATCCAGAGGATATCGGCGTGCTGTTTCCGGCGATTTTGAATTTGTTCTGTCTGGAACCCGGACAGGCCCTTTACCTGGCCTCCGGTGAACCGCATGCCTATCTCGATGGGGTCGGCATTGAACTGATGGCCAATTCGGATAACGTGCTGCGCGGCGGACTCACCCCAAAACACCTGGATGTTCCGGAACTGCTGAACGTTCTGACTTTTCGAGAGCAGGGGCCGTCCGTGATTCTGCCCCGAAAGTGCAGCGATGTGGAATGGGTGTATGACACGCCTGCAGAGGAGTTCTGCCTTTCCATGTTGACTGTTTCCCCAGGGTTTTACTGGATCAGCCCTGGAAAACGATCCGCTGAGATTCTGTTATGTACACAGGGACATCTTTTACTGGACAGCGGTTCTGGCGATGATCCGATTCACCTGCATAAAGGGGCGTCTGCCGTTATTCCTGCATCGGTTATGGAATATCATCTATCCGGCAGCGGGGTGTGCTATAAAGCATCGGTTCCGGGACCTGCCGGCTTTATGCTTGACAGGCGAGCGGTTGGATCGTAAAAGATATGAATTGTAGCGCCAATAAAATCGTGAGAGCGTGAAGTTGTGAGGACGGAGCAATTTTGCGATTTCACGCATTCACGTACTTACGACCTGAAGCGTGGTTTTTGACTGAGAATAGGAGTTGATTCATGATCAAAGGTATCGTTCTTGCCGGTGGTTCCGGCACCCGGCTGTATCCCATTACCCGGGTGGTCAGCAAACAATTGCTGCCGGTTTATGACAAGCCCATGATTTACTATCCCCTGTCCGTGCTGATGCTGGCCGGTATTCGGGATATTCTGCTGATCTCGACACCGGAGGACCTGCCGCAGTTCAAACGGCTTCTGGGAGACGGCTCCCAGATCGGTATTTCCTTGTCCTATGCGGAACAGCCCAGGCCGGAAGGACTGGCCCAGGCGTTTATTATCGGCAAATCTTTTATCGGCAATGATCCGGTCTGCCTGATCCTCGGAGACAACATTTTTTACGGCCACAATCTTTCGGAAATCCTGAAACGGGCGGTGAATCGGGACAGCGGCGGACTGGTATTCGGATATCTTGTCAAAGACCCGGAGCGTTACGGCGTGGTAGAATTTGATGATGCCGGCAACGTGATCGGCATCGAGGAAAAACCCAAAAAACCCAAATCCAATTATGCGGTTCCAGGGCTGTATATCTACGACAACGATGTGGTGAAAATCGCCGAAAACCTGAAGCCTTCGGCAAGGGGAGAACTGGAGATCACGGATGTCAATCTGGCATATCTTCGCAGAGGAGATCTCAGGGTAGAGCTGTTGGGCAGGGGGTTTGCCTGGCTGGACACCGGAACCCATGAGGCGCTTCAGCAGGCTGCAAGTTATGTGGAAGCCATTCAGGACCGGCAGGGGCTGAAAATTTCCTGTATCGAGGAAATCGCCTACCGTTTGGGGTATATTTCCCGCGAACAGGTCAAAGCCCTGGCATCGGATATGATGAAAAACGGCTATGGAGAGTATCTGATGGCAATGATCAGTGAAAACGCCTGATTCTTGGACGGTTTTTCACCTGAATGATCTGGCATCTTATAGGGATGCCTCAAACTGATCAGACAGCCGCAAGGGATGTATGGAACCACAGCAACCGGATTACAACAGCGCTGTTTTAATCGCCGAAGGGGTTTACTGGGTTGGATTCTATGACGCCCAGTCCGGGCTTCACTGCAATCCCTATCTGATTGTCGACGGCAATGAGGCTGTGGTTATTGACGGCGGAAGCCGTCCGGATTTTCCGACAGTCATGATGAAAATCCTGGAAACCGGCATATCTGCCTCATCCATCATCGCCTTGATTTATCAGCATTATGATCCGGATCTGTGTGGAAGCGTGGCCCATTTTGAAGATATCATCGACCGGTCTGACCTTAAAATTATTTCGCATAAAGAAAACAATATGTTTATCCGGCATTATGCGATATCATCCCGGCTGATTTCCCACGATGCGATCGGCAGCGAATTTGTATTTTCTTCCGGCCGGAAACTGCAGTTCATCAACACGCCTTATTCGCATTCCGCTGGAAGTTTTGTGACATTCGATACCAAAACCCGGGTGCTGTTTAGCAGCGATCTGTTCGGAAGCTACGGGGCAAAGTGGGACCTGTTTTTACACCTGAATCCGGAATGCCGGGAATGCAATGACTTCGCGCGCTGTGTCCGGGGTGAAAATTACTGCCCGATTCCCGACATTCTCAGGTTCCACCAGCAGATCATGACATCGGAAAAAGCCCTGCGGTACGCCCTTGGGATCATTGGCGAAATTCCTGCGGGGATGATTGCGCCGCAACATGGCAGCGTTCTGTCCGACCCCCTGGATATCGCTACGGTAAGCCATCGCCTGATGCTGCTGAAGGGTGTCGGAATCGATCGGATTCTATAATGGTTTCGAATAGTTCGTCCTTTCCATTCAAGGATCGTCGCAAGCCGGGCTCGGATTCCGTCAGCTGTGTTCAAGAAATCCTGAAATGCCGGGCGATGCTTCAGGATAATCGGTTGCACAACCGGTTTCTCAAGGAACTGGTGACCAAATATTCGCAGGCTCAGCTTAGACTCACTGCGATGAACCGCAAACTCTCCGAGCAGCGGAGCCGGCTGGATGAAGATCTGCAGGCTGCTGCCGGCATTCAGAAAAGCCTTCTGCCGCAAACGCCGCCGCGGATTTCCGGCCTGGAAATGGCCTGGCGTTTTGCGCCGTCAGAAATGATTGGCGGAGATGTGTTCAATGTGTTTTTCCTGGATGAGCACCATCTGGGAATATATGTGCTGGATGTCAGCGGCCATGGTGTTCAGGCGGCATTGGTTACGGTGTCGGTTTCTCAGATGCTGCTCCCCCATACCGGGCTGGTGCTTCGGAATAAATCAGCTTCCGGTTATGAAATAACCCCCCCGGGGCAGCTAATGGCGCTTCTGGACAGGGAGTACCCTCTGGAGCGATTCGATACGTTCTTTTCGATGGTTTATTTTGTACTGGATGTGCGGGATGGCAGTTTTTCCACCTGCAATGCCGGGCATGTTCCGGCGCTTCTGTTTTGCCGAAACGGCGGGATTGAGACGCTCAATAACAGCGGTACCGTCATCGGACTGGGAGATATGGTTCCGTTTGAGCAGCTTGAAGAAACGCTTTGTCAGGGAGACAGGTTGCTGCTGTACACGGACGGGGTTACGGACTTTATGAATTCCCGACACGAACTTTTCGGCAAAGACCGGTTCATCGGGATCGCGGATTCGCTGCGGGACAGGCCGATTGAGGAAATGGTGGGCGGCATATACGATGCCATGATGGCATTCGGCGACGGATTCCCGATTCAGGATGATGTCAGTATTCTGGGAATAGCCAGGTAGTACGACTGCAGCGCCTGAATGGAAACTCCATTCAGGCGAAATTCGAATATCGAATATCAAATCCGAAACAAATTCAAAATTCGAATATCAAAAACGATTGATTTGATAATACACCGTTTTGAGAATGATGATTTTTTGTCATTGTTTCGAATTTCGTGCTTCGGATTTCGAGTTTATGAATGTTTGGTCATTGGTTCGGATGCCGGATTATTAAAGGAAACTGGGTTTCCATTCAGACATTAAGGAGGATATATGAAAACCGGTTGTTATACTGCATTGATCACCCCTTTTAACGGGGAAAGGGTGGATGTCGCTGGCATTGAAAAACTGGTCAACTACCAGATTCAAAGCGGCATAACCGGCGTTCTGGCTGTTGGAACCACCGGCGAAAGTCCTGCGCTCAGCTGGGAAGAACATCATCAGGTAACGCAGGTGATTGCATCCGCATGCAAGGGAAAATGCCTTTGCATTGCTGGCACCGGCAGCAACAATACCCAGGAGGCACTTGAAGCCTCCCGTCACGCGGTGAATCTGGGAGTGGACGGCCTGCTGCTGGTGGATCCGTATTACAACGGCCCCAGCTCTCTCGAAATTCGAAAGGAATATGTGGAGCCTGTGGCCGCGGCTTTTCCCGATACCCAGGTAATCCCCTATGTGATTCCGGGACGGACCGGAACACAGCTTCTGCCGCAAGACCTGGCCATCGCGTACAAGGCTTATCCCAATGTGGCGACTGTCAAGGAGGCCACCGGCAACCTGGACAACATGCGGCTGACCCGAAAATGCTGCGGGCCGGACTATACCATTTTGTCCGGCGATGATGCTTTGACCTATGACATGATGACGGATTCCGGGATTTTGGCAGGGGGCGCCATTTCAGTAATGTCCAATGTGGTGCCGGCTGCAATGGCGAAATTGGTTCGCCTGCTGGTTGAGAAAGACAATTCCGAAGCCATGAAGCTGAAAAATGCACTGGATCCCTTGTTTGAGCTGGTTACTGTGAAAACATCTGAGGCAACGCCTTATGGGGATGTGGTTTTCCGGGCCAGGAATCCTCTGGCCATCAAGACGTTGATGGCGATTCTGGGAATGCCTTCCGGTGGATGCCGCAGGCCTCTGGGGAAAATGACGCAAACAGGTCTGGAAAAAATTCTGAGCGCCGCAAGAGCCGTTCAGAAAGACAATCCGGAACTGCTCCAACCCGTGGCCGAATTTTTCGGCGTCAATATCGCCGAACGCCTGAACACGCCGGTTTACTGGAAAGGCCTGGCCTATGACAGGTATTGACCGATAAACGCCGGGGTCCAAAAGACTCCTGCGCCTTACAAATCCTTGGGGTGCGGGCTTTGCTGCCCGCCTCGCAGGAATTCCCAAACCAGAACTCCCGCAGAAAATCGCCTCCTCACTGCGTCCGCATTGGATCATCGGTCCATGGCCATCCCCTTTTGACTGTTTCCAGTTCGTCCCTACTCTCAATTCGGGGCGTTTCTGTGAGAATCGGAGGATGGCCCTTAATCTTCAGCCTGAGCCACAAAATGGACCGCAAAATTCTGTTAATAGATATTGATAATCGAGATGTGATATTTTAAAATGCATATTTCAATTAACTTTTTTAATTTTCAACAGGTGCCCTCAGATGTTCAACATGGAATTCCGAAAGATGTGGATATGGCTGCTATGCGTTTTGGCGTTGGCAACGACGGCATGTTCGTCTCAGGTGCCGGAGGCATCGAATGCTAAGCCGGGCCAGCGCAAACAGTCCGACGTTAAACGTCCGGTTCCGGTGCTGGCCGCTCAGGCGGTTCAAAAGGACTTTCCGCTTGAAATACGGGCCATCGGAAATGTGGAATCCTATGCCACAGTGGCCATCAAGGCCAGGGTCACCGGAGAGCTTCAGAAAATTCATTTCAAGGAAGGTCAGGAAGTCGCAAAAGGCGATCTGCTGTTTACCATAGATCCCCGGCCGCTTGAAGCCACGCTTCGCGAGGCCAGGGCCCGCCTTGAAAAAGACAAGGCTTTGGCGGAAAAGGCCGAGGCGGATAACCGGCGTTACGAAAATCTGGTTCAGGGCGGATTCGTCAGCCGGGAACAATTCGATCAGATCCGCTCCAATCTCAGTTCCCTCCAGGCGACGGTTCTGGGGGATGAGGCCGTGGTTGAAAACGCCAAACTTCAACTTGGTTATACCGCCATTTATTCCCCGATATCGGGCCGTACCGGAACGATCCTGATTGATCAGGGGAATATGATCAAGGCCAATGATGACAACAAAAGCCTGGTTGTCATTGAACAGGTTCAGCCGATTTATGTCAGTTTTTCTGTACCCGAGTCGTATCTGCCTCAAATTCTGGAACGTATGAAAGGCCGGGATCTGGCAGTGACTGCCCTGCCGGACGGGTCACCGAACGGACCGGATACAGGCAAACTGACTTTTGTGGATAATTCCGTTGATTCCAAAACCGGGACGATCCGGCTGAAAGGCACGTTTGATAACCCGTCAAGACGGCTGTGGCCCGGTCAGTTTGTCACTGTCGCGCTGACACTTGGAAGACTTCAAAATGTGGTGACGGTTCCTTCCCAGGCGGTTCAGACCGGCGAAAGCGGTCTGTTTGTCTTTGTCATCACGCCGGAAAACACGGTGCAGTTAAAACCGGTCAAAACCGGAAGATCGTATGGCGGCGAAACCATCATCGAAAGCGGGATATCGGCAGGAGAACAGGTTGTGACGGACGGTCATCTGCGCCTGACTCCCGGTGCGCCTGTGGAGATAGCCTCGGACCTGAAACCCGGTTCCAATTTGTCACAGCCCGCCAGCAAAGAGGCCAGATCGTGAATATTGCCAGACTTTTTATCGGAAGGCCGGTAATGACCACACTGGTCATGGCCGGGCTGCTTGTTTTCGGGGTGATGGCTTATCGGGTGCTGCCGGTCAGCGATCTGCCGAATGTGGATTTCCCGACAATTCAGGTGACCGCCAGGCTTCCCGGAGCCAATCCCGATACCATGGCAGCCAGCGTTGCCACGCCATTGGAGCGGGAGTTTTCTACCATTGCCGGTATTGACTCCATGTCATCTTCCAGTACGCTTGGCATCACGCGGATAACGATTCAGTTCAGCCTGGACAGAAGTATCGATGCCGCCGCCCAGGACGTTCAATCCGCCATTGCCAAGGCCGCCCGGAAACTGCCGCCGGATATGCCGACGCCGCCGACCTACCAGAAGGTGAATCCCGCGGATTCACCCGTATTTTACCTGGCACTGTCTTCTCCCACCTTGCCGCTGTCTGCGGTGAATGAATACGCGGACACCATGATCGCCCAGCGGATATCCATGCTGAGCGGCGTGGCCCAGGTCAACATTTACGGTGCCAAAAAATATGCGGTGCGGGTGCAGCTGGACCCCAAGGCCATGGCTTCCCGGGGAATCGGCATTGATGAGGTTCAAAAGGCGATTTCGCAGGGCAACGTGAATCTGCCGACCGGCACCCTCTACGGTGAACACCAGGCCTTCAATATTCAGACCAGTGGCCAGCTCATGGATGCCAGAAGCTTCCGGCCGCTGATCGTGTCCTGGCGAAACGGCTCTCCGATCCGACTTGAAGAAATCGGCACGGTCTCAGACAGCGTTGAAAGCGATAAAAGCATCACCTGGCGTAATAATGTCCGCTCCATAGTGCTTGCCATTCAGCGCCAGCCCGGAACCAACACCGTTGCCGTAGTCAATGAAATCCGAAAACTTCTTCCCGTATTTGAAAAACAGCTTCCCGCGGCGGTCGAGCTTTCGGTCATGATCGACCGTTCCGAATCCATCCGCGATTCGGTCAATGATGTCAAATTTACGCTCACGCTCACGATCTGCCTGGTCATTCTGGTTATTTTCATCTTTCTGAGAAGCCTGTCCGCCACCCTCATTCCCAGCATGGCGCTTCCCATGTCCATTATTGTGACATTCGCAGCCATGTATCTGATGGGATTCAGCGTGGACAACCTGTCGCTGATGGCGCTGACCCTTGCGGTCGGATTCGTGGTGGATGACGCCATCGTGATGCTGGAGAATATCGTCCGGCATCTGGAGATGGGAAAGGGCGTTCTTCAGGCATCACTGGACGGGTCCCGGGAAATCAGCTTCACCATTGTTTCCATGACCATTTCCCTGGCGGCGGTATTTATTCCGGTGCTGTTCATGGGCGGGATTGTCGGCAGACTGTTCCGGGAATTTTCTCTGGTCATTACCGTGGCCATTCTCTTATCCGGATTCGTATCGCTGAGTCTCACCCCCATGCTGTGCAGCCTTTTTTTAAGGCCCAGACAGGAAGTGCATCACGGCCGGATTTATATGGCGACAGAGTCTTTTTTCAACGGCATGCTCTGGCTGTATGAAAAAACCTTAAAAGGCGCTCTGCGGTTGCACTGGTTGACGTTTCTGATATCGGTGGTTGTGTTGATCGCCACCGTCCAGCTGTTCCGTATCAGTCCCAAGGGGTTTTTGCCCAGCGAGGATATCGGCCAGATCATGGGGTTTACCGAGGCATCCCAGGACATATCCTTTGATTCGATGGTACGTCACCAGTCGGCCCTGCACGAGATTCTGGCAGCAGAACCGGCCATTGAAACCTATATGTCTTCCGTGGGTGCAGGGGGGCCGAATGCTTCCGGAAATTCCGGCAGGTTTTTCATGCGCCTGAAGCCCCGCCGCGAGCGAAAGGAAAGCGCGGATGAGCTGATCCAGAAGCTCCGGCCCAAACTGGCGAACGTGCCGGGAATTCAGGCGTTTTTAATGAATCCGCCTGCCATCAACATCGGCGGAAGGGCCACCAAGGGGCTGTATCAATACACATTGCAGGGGCCGGATACGGACGAGTTGTACCGCGTTGCCGTGGTACTCGAGAAAAAGATGAAAGAGATGTCCAATATCCAGGATGTCAACAGTGATCTTCAGATGAAGAACCCGGAAATTCGCATTGATATCAACCGGGACAAGGCATCCGCCCTGGGAATTACGGCCGGCCAGATTGAAAGCGCCCTGCAAAACGCTTACGGTTCAAACCAGGTGTCTACCATATACGCGCCGACCGACAGCTATCAGGTGATCATGGAACTCCAGCCCCAGTATCAGAGAGAGCCGTCCGCCCTGTCACTGCTCTACATCCGGTCTGCCGGCGGGAGCCTGGTACCACTGGATACGGTAGCCACGTTGACCTCGGGTGTGGGACCGCTTTCGGTCAATCATTCCGGACAGTTTCCGTCCGTTACCATTTCATTCAATCTCAAGCCCGAGGTGTCACTCGGGGATGCGGTTTCCGAAGTCGAATCGTTTGCGCGTACCCTGCTTCCGGCAACGATCAGCGGCAATTTTCAGGGAACGGCACAGGCGTTTCAGTCCTCTTTCAAGGGAATGGTGGGGCTGCTGGTGATGGCCATACTGGTCATCTACATTGTTCTGGGAATTCTTTACGAAAGCTTCATTCATCCGCTGACCATTCTATCCGGACTGCCTTCCGCGGGGTTCGGTGCGCTCCTGACCCTGTACATCTTTAAAGTGGACCTTAGCCTGTATGCATTTGTCGGGATTATCATGCTGATCGGAATCGTGAAGAAAAACGCCATCATGATGATCGACTTTGCACTGGAGGCGGAGCGCAGGGAAAATAAAAGTCCCCGGGATGCGATTGTCGAAGGATGCCTGGTCCGGTTCAGGCCCATCATGATGACCACCATGGCAGCCATCATGGGGACACTGCCCATCGCCATCGGATTCGGGGCAGGCGCCGAAGCCAGGCGGCCGCTCGGGCTTGCCGTGGTCGGCGGGCTGGTATTTTCCCAACTCCTGACCCTTTACATCACTCCGGTGTATTATATTTACCTGGATACGCTGAAGAAAAGAGTGCAAACATTTTTTGCAAGGCACTCTTTAAACGTGCCGGATACACAGGCGCCGCTGGGGTGATTTTGTCGATCGACGCTATATAAGCGGCGACACCCGGCCAGTTTTCGCCGGTTTTCAATGAAGCGTTTGTCTTTAAACCCGGGTTTCCAGGTCAGGCTGGAAAGATCATCGGAAACAACCAGAATCGCCGAAAGTGCTACCCCCAGAAATGCGGATACCGTGAACAGGGCGGACAGCTCCATTTCAACGGCAAGGACGCCTTGATTCTGAAAATGCAGCACCTTTTCGGGTGTTTCCCGAAAAATGGCATCCGTTGTCCAGATGGCGCCTTCGTGAAATGAAATAGATTCTTTTTTCAGCAGATCCGTGATGCTGCGGGTCAGGGGAATAGACGGCCGTGCGGTTGGGCCGGGTTGGGGTGTGTAAGCCCGTGATGTGCCTTCGTCAATCCAGGCCAGGTTGGGAACAAGAATATCCCCGATTGAAAGGGCTGAAGAAATGGCGCCGCACCAGCCCAGGAAAAAGATTTGCCTTGCGCCCCATGCAGCCAGAGTTTCCAGGATCATGACGGCATAGGGCGCGCCCATCAGCGGGCCGGATAGAAAAATGCCGTCATCCCGGATATAAAGCTGGCTCATGTAAAGGGACCTGGGGCGCCGGTCCCCCAGTTCCAGGGCAGCCGTCAATGCCGGCAGATCGGTCCGGGTTGCGGACAGCACCCCCAGCGGACCCGTCCGGGGGGTGTTGGGGGTGACAATGGGCTGGACAATGCCTTCCATTATTCCGGGCTGACTCGTTTGGCCATTTCTTCCTTGATTTCATCAATCAACTCGTAAAGCCACATGACATCCTCCATGGTCAGACGTCCGGCCTTGGCCGGCGCGCGCTGCCCGCCTTCTTTCTTATTCAGAATGCGGGGCCCGATCTGGAGTTTGGGCTGTCCTTTGTCATATTGATTGATTGAAATGATCAGGCCGGTTTCTTCGCATTTCCAGGCCTTCAGAACTTTGTCTTTTTCAGGATCAAACGCCATCTGTACTCCTCCATAAAAATATATTTATCATAACCATACAATAAAAAATTTGAAATCCGATACAACGATCAAACATTCATAAAATAGAAATCCGAAGCAGGAAATTCGAAACAATGATCAAACCTGTGTGTTCCATTCATTTTGACATTGGAATTTTGAATTTGTTTCGAATTTCGATATTCGGATTTCGAATTTATCCGAACGGTTTTCCCGTTCAGACATCAGCTCCCATACATATCAACCGGATATTTTGGTAAAATCAGCGATCGAATCGAACAAAGAACTGATCCGCTCCAAAAGCGTCAGCCGGTTTTTTCGAATTTCCGGGTCTTCTGCCATGACCAGAACCGCCACAAAAAAAGCATCCACGGAGTTTCGAAGAGAAGCCATGTCCCGGAGTCCCTGGGCGAAATTTCCCTGATTCAGATGTCGGTCCACCTGTTTTTTAACCGTCTGATAGGCGTCATACAGGGCGGATTCGCAGGGATCCTGGAACAGGGATGTATCGATTCTGGATGAAAACGGAGTATCCGCTTTTTTCACGATGTTGGCCACCCGTTTGAAAGCAATGGCAAGCGGTTCAAAATCCGGCGCTTTTTTCAAATCTTCAAGAGCGCGAACCCGATTCCAGACATTGGGAATGTGGTCCGAGGAAGCGCTGAGGACTGCGGCAATGCTGTCCTTGGCAAAACCCTGTTCCGCCAGTAAAAAAGACATGCGATTCTGGAAAAATGCCTGAACCGAAATCGCGGTTTGCTGAATATGGCCGGCATCGAATTGATCATAGATGTGAAGGCTGGTTTCAAGAATTTTTGTTAGTGAAAATGAAAAATTTTGATTCAGCATGATCTGAATAACGCCGATAGCCTGTCTGCGGAGAGCATACGGGTCGGACGCACCGGTCGGGGACAGACCGACACTGAAGCATCCGCACAGACTGTCCACTTTATCGGCGATGCTGAGAATGGAACCCATCAGCGTTTCCGGAAGCTGGCCGCCGGATGATGTGGGACGATAGTGCTCTTCGATGGCAATGGCGACGGCTTCGGGTTCTCCGGATTTTTGCGCATAGACCTTTCCCATGGCGCCCTGAAGTTTCGGAAACTCTACCACCATCTGGGTGACCAGGTCGGCCTTGGACAGCCGGGCGCAGCGGGAAAGCATCTGTATATCACCGGCATTCAGCCCGGCTTCAGCGCCGATGAATTCGGCCAGTTTCTGCACGCGAAGGGTTTTATCATAGACAGTACCCAGCTTTGCCTGAAAAAGAACCCCTTTAAGCCTGTCCACACAGGTATCCAGCGGCGTCTCCAGATCGGCCCGGTAAAAAAACCGGGCGTCGCTCAGCCTGGCCCGCAAGACGCGTTCATGGCCCTTGGCCACGATGTCCATGTCTTTGGCGCGGGTGTTGTTGACCGCGATAAAACAGGGCATGAGTTTTTCGTTTCGATCAATGACAGCAAAGTATTTTTGATGCTCCCGCATGGAGGTGATCAGCACTTTGTCCGGAAGTTCCAGAAAGAGGGGATCAAATTTTCCGGCCACAGCCACCGGGTATTCAACAAGATTGGTGACGATGTCGGCCAGTTCATTATCCGGAAACACTTTTCCGCCCAGACGTTTGGCGATTCCGGATATTTCCTTGTTCACCCGCTTTTTTCGTTCCGCCACATCAACCAGGACATGGGCGTCTCGCATGGCATCGCCATAGGCCGATGGTTCGGCGATCTTGATTTTGCCGGGGCTCATAAACCGGTGACCCAGTACAAAACGGTTGCTGGCAATGTTTCCCACGGTAAAGGAAATGACTCTCTCGCCGTATAGTGCAAGGATGGTGTGAATGGGCCTGGTAAACTGAATCCGTAGATCCCCCCACTTCATGATTTTGGGAAAAGGCGTGGCCAGGATCAAATCCGGCAGCAGGGTTTTCAGGATAGCCAGGGTGGGCTGACCCTTATCAATCACCTCGGCGCAAAGATATTTCCCTTTGGGTGTTTCCTTCACGGTCAGTCGATCCATCGGCAGATTGACTTTTTCTGAAAATTTTTCTGCAGCCACGGTTGGCTTGCCTTTTTCCGTAAACGCCACTTTGACCGGTGGCCCCAGGACTTCCATTTCCAGCGCGGACTGTTTGGGGGCAACGGCCTGGACTTCGACCGCCAGCCGTTTGGGAGTTCCGTAAGTTCGGGCCTTGCCATACGCAATACGGGCGTCACTCAGCTTTTGAACCAGCGCGGATGACAGAAAGGACAGGGCAGGCTCGATATAGCCGGCCGGGATTTCTTCGCATCCGATTTCAAGTAAAATCGTATCCATTTTTCCTCGTTATCCTTTTTTCAGAAGGGGGAAGTCCATCGCTTCCCGCTGTTTCAGATAGGCTTCAGCGCAGGCCCTGGCCAGGTTCCGGATCCGGGTGATATAGCCGGTTCGTTCGGTGACGCTGATGGCGCCTCTGGCGTCAAGAAGATTGAAGGTGTGCGAGCATTTGAGGCAGTATTCGTAGGCGGGAAGGACCAGGGACCCGTCGATGATCCGTCTGGATTCAGCCTCATACTGGTTGAAAAGGGAAAAAAGCATTTCCACATCCGCGGCTTCAAAATTGTAGGTGGACTGCTCCACTTCCTGCTGGTGGTGGACCTGGCCGTAGGTCACCTCGTTGTTCCATTTCAGGTCATAGACATTGTCAACTCCCTGAAGGTACATGGCAAGCCGCTCCAGCCCGTAGGTCAGCTCAACGGATATGGGATGGAGCTCGATGCTGCCGGCCAGCTGGAAATACGTGAACTGGGTGACTTCCATGCCGTCCAGCCAGACTTCCCATCCCAGTCCGGATGCGCCCAGCGTGGGGGACTCCCAGTCATCTTCGACAAAGCGGATGTCATGGGCCATAGGGTCGATGCCCAGCGCCTTCAGGCTTTGAAGATACAGGTCCTGTACATCGAGCGGGGAGGGTTTGAGCAGCACCTGAAATTGATAATAGTGCTGAAGCCGGTTGGGGTTGTCTCCGTAACGGCCGTCCGTGGGCCGCCTGGAAGGCTGGACATAGGCGACATTCCAGGGCTCCGGCCCAAGGGCCTTTAACAGAGTGAAATGATGAAAGGTTCCGGCCCCTACCTGAAGATCGTAGGGCTGAACCAGAACGCATCCTTTCGCTCCCCAGAATTTCTGCAAATTCAATATCACATCCTGAAAGTTCATTGTTATCCTCACGGTTAATCGAAGAAAAAGTTCTGAAAAACTGAATGTCAACGTGACTATAAATGATTAAACCATTAATCTATATTTATCTGCCGACTTTTTCAACTGCATATCTTTATCATTCTGTCATAAATCGATTATGGATAAAACAGATTTATTCCCCGTCGGTTCTTAAAATCAGTGCTCGGTTCCGGCGTAGATCCACATGGGTTCGGTCTTTCCGGCTTCGGGCGCATAACGCCGCCATGGATTAGACGCTTATTACAACGATAAAAATAAAGGGTCGTGTATCAACCTGTTCTGGAACAAAGTTGATACGCGACCCTTGCCGAAATATGATGTTCTGTGTCAATCCTACTTGAACAGCGTTACCACGCCGTCATCCAGGTCATACTTGGCGGCCACGATCTTTATTTTTTTCGCATCGGCCAGATGCTTGAGAATCGCGGATTTCCGTGTCAGGGTGGCAGCCACGGTTTTGGCATTGGCATCGATCACGCATTCCACAAACTCGCTTTTCCGGGTTTCAGCGCATTTTTTCTCGCCCTTGCAGGCTGCGCAATCCTTGGCGGCCAATTTGATGTTGGGTTCAATGACCTTCACGATGGCATCGATGTTGACGCTTCCGGTGCTCTTGCCTTTTGCGTCCACAGAGGCTGTTACCGCTCCGCAGCGCTCATGTCCCAGCACCATGATCAGGGGAGATCCCAGATGCTCGGCGGCATATTCGATGCTTCCGAGAACGACCGGATCCGGGATGTTTCCGGCAACGCGTATCACAAAAATCTCACCCAGACCTTTATCGAAAATAATTTCCGGCGGCACCCGGGAATCCGAACAGGTGAGGATGATGGCATAGGGTTTCTGGGATTTGGCCAGCGATGTGCGGGTGGCGGCGTCGCTCATCGCGGCGTTTGTCAGCCTGTTTCCGACAAATTGCTTGTTGCCGTCCATCAGTTTTTGCAGCGCCTCGTCCGGCAGACATGCCGGCTCCGCTTCCCGGGGTTGAGAACGCGATCCCTGCTGCAAGGCGACGAATCCAACGGTTGCCACAACGGCTCTCATCATGCTTTTCCTTGTCATATCGCGTATCTCCTTTGTTGAATTGTCCTCTATTTCGGGTTGAATATGAAGCAATTGACAGCAAGGTTCATCAAGGTGATTCCACAATCAACCCATTCGGATCGATCCGGACATCCAGAAGATGTGCCTGCGGGTTTTGCGTCAGAAATTTTCTCCCAGTCGTTTCGAAGCAGATCCATGGGGCCGGTTTCCCCGATGGCCCAGATGCAGCCGCCGCCTCCGGCCCCTGTAAACCGGCCGCCGCAGTTTCGATGAATGGCCGCCTGAATGAGCTTGATGCCCATGTCATCCAGAACATCCGGAGTCATTTGCCGGCGGACGGCGGTTTCCAGATTCATGATGTCCGCGGCCTGCTGATACTTACGGTCACGGAGAGCTTCGGCAAACCGGTGGGTGTGATCCACGATGGACAGCCATTCTTTCCGGGTGGCGCCTGCAATAAACTGGTCCACCCATATGCGGTTGATCTGCCGGGACTCGTGTGGAATGCCGCAATAGGCCACGAGTATGTGACGGAAAAAAGTCATCATGAAAGGGTTTGGTGACCAAAACTTTTCGCCGGAATCCGCCGGCGTTCAGGGCATTTTCCCAGTACCAGGCATTGACGCCGCCATAGGCGGCTGCCAGTTGATCCTGAAATCCGCAGGGCACGCCGGCCACACTTTCTTCAATGGCATGTGCCAGCAGAACAATCTGTTTGCGGGTCAGGCGCTTTTGACCGGCCTTTTCCTGAAGCCGGGACAGGGCCGCAACCAGGGCAATGGCTGCGGCTGAAGATCCGCCCAGGGCGCTTCGGGGCGGAGATGCCGAATCGATATCGATATGGATGCCGCCGACACCGAAATAAGCGGCAATGGCAAACATCAGACCCAGAGGATGGTTGTACGGCGCGGCATCTTCTGGAAAGGAGACGCTTTCAAAGCCGGTGGAACTCACTTTTACCTGGCCCTGAAGATAGGGGTGAATCCGGACCCGGGTTCTCAAGTTGATTGCGGCATTGACCGTGCAGGGGGACAGGCGTCTGAGCGGCAGATGGAAAGTCTTGATATCGAGCGTGCCGCCCATGTCGATCCGGCAGGGAGCGGATGCTGCGATCGGCGCGGATTCCAGAATATTTCGATAAATGTCATGCATGAATTTACTCCGAGGTTCCCAGCTCTTTCCGGAACTGGCGCAGAACCGAAAGGCTCCTGGGTTCTTTCCCGAGATGATAGGGAACAAATGCTTCCAGAAAGCCGAGACTTTCCTGAATGGACTGAGTGGAAAGCCGGGCTCTGGCAATTTTGCTCCAGTCCCCGCATCCCATCCACTGCAGCTGCTTGATCGTCCCCCTGGACAGATAGACCATTGGTGAAACAGCACGATTGCAGGCAGAACAAATCACGCCGCCTCTGGCAAAATTAATTCCGATCCGGCATCCATTCAGGCAATCCATTTCGGTATGGCAAAGGCAGCAGGTGCTGAAATTGGGAGAGAACCCCGAAATGATCATCAACGTCATTTGAAACACGATGCTCAGCAGTTCATCCTGCAGATCGCTTCGGTCCAGCCTGTCCAGTACCTGGTACAGCAGATCGAATGCCCGGGGCTGGGCCACGTCCGCCTCCATCCAGTTATTGAGAATCTCCGCAAAATAACTGGCATAGGCTGTTTTCTTGAAATCCGAACGTATCCGGGAAAACGGATGCCGGAGGGTTGCTTCCTGAAGTACAGGCAGGCGGCCCTTGCCGGTTGAGCAAACCATATCGCACGCAGAGAACAGATCCAGTACACCGCAAAACCGCTTCCTGCTTTTTCTGGCGGATTTGGCAATCAGGGAGATTTTGCCGCGGGTCAGGGAAAAAACCGTCAAAATCAGATCATCCTCACCAAAATCAACCCGTCTGAGCAAAATAGCAGGTGTGGTAAAACAGATTGCCATAACCCGTCACGCTCTGACGCCTTCCCGCCTACAAAATGATTTTAACGTGAGATCGGGATCGCAGCTCTTGCAGCCATTTTGTAAATTTCTGATCCACAATTTCCTTGTACAATTTGTTTTCGATTTCAGCAGAGGCCTCTTCAACCGTTTTGGTGGCGGTTTTTGCCTTATCCAGAAGACGAAAAATCTGAGGTCCGAAATCGGTTTCAATGATTTCTGAATACTGGCCAGGCGTCATCTCTTTCACGGCATCACGGATTTTTGGATCCAGGCTGGAAAGGGAAAATGTTCCCAGTTCACCCCCGATAACCTTGACAGCGCTGCTGGAAAAATCCTGGATAACCGCTTCGATCGATTTGCCTGCTCTGAGTTCCTGAAGGATTTCCGCCATTTTCTGTTGGGCTTGCATGCGGGTGGAATAATCCGGGGTTTCCGGGTATCGAATCATGACATTGGCAAGATGATATTTTTCCTCGAACCCGTAAAGTTCAGGATGCGCATCATAGTAAGCCTTGACGTCTTCCTTGGTAATGACAACCTTGGATTTGATTTCCCGATTGACCAGATTGGATCTTAATATATGCTCTCTGGTTTTTTTGCGGTATTCCTCATAAGTAATCCCTTCTTTTGCCAGCGCCTGCCGGAAGGCTTCGTCGGTAAGTGAATTGCTTTGCTTGACCCGCTCGAGGGCATTATCCACATCCTTATCCGATGTCGTAATTTTGTACCGGGCGATTTCCTGATCGGTTAATTGCTGATCGATCATTTGATTGAGAACATCCTCCCTAACCTTGAAAATCATCTGGTGTTCCTTGTCCGGCGGGTATCCCATGGCAGTGATTTTCTCAATATAGGGTTTAAGCTGGTTGTTGAGATCATTCAGGGTAATCACGTCGTTGTTAACAACAGCCACAATCCGGTCGATCACTTCAGCTCCGATGGCCGGCTGCGGGAACCACCGGACAACCGGTATCACACTGGCGGCGATTATCGCCAGCAGGGGAAATTGTCGCTTTATAAATCGGTGAATGATATTCTGGGTCATGATGGCTTGCCTGCTCCTTAAAAGTCAAAATGGGATGGCTATGTTAAAGTCTCCAGATGCAAGGTGCGCACACGGTAGCTTCCGGCGACAATCCTGTCATTGCGGCGTACGTGACAGTACGCATCACAGACAATGAATGAAGTGCAGCGCTGCAGATGGACTTTTTACAAACCCTTCAATTGTTAACACGCTGACCAATCTCTTTCAAGATGTTTTTGGTTTCCGACAGCAGCGCGCTGAAATGGTGTTTGTCCAGATGCACTTTCAATACATGGTCGGGGGTGAATTCAAATCGTCGTTTTTCCGAAACGATCATGTCCACGATGCCGAACGGATTTTTCTGGTGCGCCTCGGAGAATCTCAGGTGAAGCTGTTGGCCGAAAAGATCCAGCCGCTTGACTCCAGCGGCAATGCAAAGCACCTTAAGCATCATTTTCAGCAGCAGATTGGCGGCCTCGTCAGGCAGGGGACCGAATCGATCGACCATTTCTTTTTTGTAATCCGATATCTCGGCCAGGCTGGTCATTTTCGCCAGCCGCCGGTATGCCACCAGCCGCTGATCGATATCCATAATATAGGTTTCCGGGATAAAAGCGCTTAAGGTGATCTGGATATCCGGCTCCAGGCTTTCCAAGATCGGCTCGCCCTTGATCTCGCACATGGCTTCTTCCATAAGTTTTAAAAACATGTCGTAGCCGACGGCGGCGATATGGCCCGACTGGGAGGCGCCCAGAATCGTTCCGCCCCCCCTTATTTTCAGATCGCTCATTGCGATTTGAAAACCGGAGCCCAGATCACTGTGCTCCATGAGCACCTTCAGCCGCTTTAATGCGTCCGGATTCAGGGTGTGCTCTGCCGGAATAAACAAGTAGGCATAGGCCTGTTCATCGGAGCGGCCCACGCGGCCGCGAAGCTGATAAATCTGGGATAGTCCGAAACGGTCTGCCCGGTTGACCAGCATGGTGTTGGCCGAAGGAATGTCCAGGCCGGATTCGATAATGGTGGTGCAGACCAGCAGGTCCAGCTCTTTTTTGGTGAACCGCAGCATGACATCCTCCAGTTCGTCACTGCTCATGCGCCCGTGCGCCACATCCAGCCGAGCTTCCGGAACCAGTTGTTTCAGGTGATCGGCCATGGACCAGATGGTGTGAATATTGTTGTGAACAAAATAGATCTGGCCTTTTCGCTCCAGCTCTTTTCGGATGGCTTCTGTGACCACGGTGTCGTCAAATTCTGAAATAAAGGTTGCGATCGGCTGGCGATGCTCCGGCGGGGTGGAGATGATGCTGATATCCCGGACCCCCATCATGGACATGTGAAGGGTCCGCGGGATCGGCGTGGCCGTCAGCGCCAGGACATCTACGTTGTGTTTGAATTTTTTCAGTTTTTCCTTGTGTTTGACCCCGAAGCGCTGTTCTTCATCCAGAACGATCAGCCCCAGATCCTTAAAGCCGATATCCTTTTGCAGCAGGCGGTGGGTGCCGATCACGATATCAACGGTTCCGGTCTTGAGCTCTTCGATAATGCCTTTTTGCTCCTTGGCGCTTCTAAACCGGCTCAGGCAAGCAACCCGGACCGGATACCGCCTGAACCGGCTGGAAAACGTTTCAAAATGCTGTTCGGCCAGCACGGTGGTGGGAACCAGCACCGCAACCTGTTTGCTGTTGTTGACGGCCAGAAAGGAGGCCCGAAGGGCAACTTCGGTTTTTCCGTATCCCACATCCCCGCAAACGAGCCGGTCCATCGGGGCAGGGGACTGCATGTCCTGCAGGACATCGTCGATGGCGTGCAGTTGATCCGGGGTTTCCTCATAGGAAAAGCTGGCTTCAAAATCGTGAAAATAGCTGTCGATGCCTGAAAATGAAATGCCGGGGGCCACTTTCCGACTGGCATAGAGCTTTAAAAGCTCGCCGGCAATTTTCTCGACAGACTGTTTGACCTGTTTTTTGACCCGGTCCCAGGATTTTCCCCCCATTTTATCCAGAACCGGCGCTACGCCGTCCACGCCCAGGTATTTCTGAATCATGTTCATCCGGACCACCGGCAGATAGAGCTTGTCCGCGTCCCGGTAGGTGATGAGCAGAAAATCATTGGTGGCTCCGTCAACAATCAGCTTCATCAGTCCTTCGTACTGGCCGATGCCGTGATCGCTGTGAACCACCAGATCCCCTCTTTTCAGTTCCCCGAAGATGATCTGTTCGGTGTGGATTTTTGACGCGGGCAGGCGCTTTCTGTGATGCTTGCGGCCGAATATCTCGTCTTCGGAAATAATGGCAAGCGCTTGATCCGGCCACACAAAACCGGCGGAAACGTGTCCGAGGCAGGCATAGACCCGGCCCTTCCCAGAGTGCAGGTCTGATGGCATGCCGCTTGCCAGTTTTAGCTGAATCCCGTAAGGCTGCATCAGGGCGGAAAGCCGTTCTGCCTGGGACCGGGTGCTGCAGACGATCAGGGTCGTAACCCCCTGCTCTTTTTTATTATTTACCCACTGAGCCAGCGGCAGCAGAAGCTGTTCGGCGTCACGCTGAGCAGCCAGTTGCTCCTGGATATCTGCATTGTTTTCAACTGAAAACGCCACGGCTGAAAAATGTTGAGGTGTTGTGGTCGGCAGAACCAGTGATGTTTGCCGCAGGACCAGCGGAAGGCGCTCAAGAATTGCTGGATATGCAGCATCCCAGGTTTCATGCAGGGCCTCTGGTGCCACGCACAAGGCGCCGTTTTTCCGCGACGTCATGTATTGCCGGACGGTTTTGTCATGAAATGCCAGAGCGGATTTCTCAAGTTCAGCCGGTTCCACCATCACGAACAAGGCATCTTGCGGCGCATAGTCCAAAAGATTGTCCATTGCGGGATAAAACAGCGGGGTCAAAAATTCAATGCCCGGAAAAACGCCTTCATTTTTGATGCGCGCCACCAGATCCCGGATGGTTGTGACCGGCAGCTCCAGAACCGATGCCTGCTCCCGGATGCGGCCAATGACAGTCTCGATGGATTCCATTTTGATAATGGCTTCCCGCGCGGGAATGATGATGGCCTCGGCGATGTTTTTGATCGTGCGCTGGGTGGATGCGGAAAAAAAACGGATGGATTCCACGCTGTCGCCATAAAGCTCGATCCGCAAAGGGTCTGTGTACAGCGGGGAGAACACATCCAGAATCCCCCCCCGGATGCAGTAGTCTCCGGGCTCTTCAACGATCATCGTCCGAACGTAGCCGCCGGAAACCATTTTCTCCACCAGCCGATCCAGGCTGATTTCTTCATTTTCCATCAATAGCTCCGAATAATTACAGAGCTCCTGCCTGGGAATGAGTTTTTGGAGCAGGCCTTCAATGGGCGCGATCACAATTGGCGGGGAGGTGGCATAAATAAGTTGATACAGCGCGGCAATCCGTTTGGTCGATGCCTCGCTGTGACTGGACAGGGATTTGTACGCCCCGGCTGCTGACGCCGGGAAAAAACTGACGGGCAGCGGTGTCCTGCCCGCATAAAAATCCATATCCGCCATCAACTGCTGGGCTTCTTTGGATGACGACGTCACGATGATCATCGGCAGGGGATGGTATTGGTACAGGGAAGTACACAAATAAGCCAGCTGGGAAGCGAAAATTCCGGTGCATTCAATACGCTGATTTCTATAGAGAATGGCATCCATCAGGGAATGGAGTCCATTTTTTTCTTGATTTTGAAACATAAAAACAGTATCCAATCGCGATAAATCGAAAAAGACCATAAATGGTATGGCAAAGTAGAAAGTTCAATCTCAACTTAGAGACCGGGCATTTTACAAAGCCATCCGTGCCGGCCGGCGTAGCTCAGTTGGTAGAGCAGCTGATTCGTAATCAGCAGGTCAGCGGTTCAAGTCCGCTCGCCGGCTCCATAAAAACTATAAATCTATCATTCCGTTAAAAGCTTTTCAAGTTCTAATCTTGGAAAGCTTTTTTTGTTTAAGTGAGAATCCCCGTGTGACTTTTTCCCTCAGGGCGGATATTGATTCCAGCTTTGATCCGTCAAAAGACCGAATGGGCAATCCAATCTCAATTGGGTGGTGTAATGGTCTGGGAATTGGGACAGGAAGCTGCCGGCGACGACTCACTGTTGAAAGTGATCTGCAATCCGTTGCTAAACAGATTGGCTTAAGAGGAAAGTTTACAGGAGATATTTTTATGACAATTTCTAAAGGCATGTTCACTATTACGTTTCTTTTCGTTGCAATCGTTTTCTCATACTCATGCTCGGCGGCAAGTCACTGCGACCTCGTAGATGCCGCCGAAAAAGGTAATCTTGAAGCGATAAAAAGCTGTCTTGAGAATGGTGCGGATGTTAACGGGCATGCGCTCTTCACACGCACCACGGCCCTGATAGAAGCTGCAAGGAACGGTCACGCTGACTGTGTGAAAGTTCTTCTTCTTGCCAAAGATGTGGACGTGGATGCGACGGAGAAGGATGGCTATACGGCGTTGATAATATCAGCCGAGAAGGGCTACGCGAATGTCGTTACCCAACTGATTTCAAAGGTTGCGGACGTGAACGCAAAGTCAAATGGTGGCGTAACAGCGTTGTGGATAGCCATTCATGAAGGTCATAACGACATTGTGCATATGTTGAAGGCTGCTGGTGCGAGAGTGGATTGATGACGGCCAGGGAAGCCTGCCAGATCAGGATATAACGCCTGGGAGATTCCCAGGGGTGCAAATAAGTAGACAAATCGGATTGCTTGACAATTATGTTAAATGAATCGGTTATGGGACGGTGGGAATAATGAAAAAAATATTTATTGTTGCAATGGTTATTTCAATTTGTTTGATATCCTTTGCTTCAACGAGTTGGGCTATTTGGCCTTTCTCTCATTGGAAAAACAATGAACAAACAAAAATAAATGATCTTGAAAAGCAACTCCAAGTTGAAAGGCAGATGAAGGCGGACGCAGAGACAAAAATTAGCGAACTTGAAGATCAACTCCAATATGAGAGGCAGTTGAGGGAGTCCGTACAAAAAGATAAAGAATTGGCCCAACAAAATACAGCAAAAGCTGAAAGCTCTCGTGTTCTATGGATGGGCATATCGGCAGCATTTGGTTTGCTTTGTCTTCTTTTGGGGATTGCTATAGGATCAAAAATTCGAGGGGCTACAAAGATTCAGCACAACGCCGCCGGAAGAGACAATATCGAACGAGAATGAAGTCAAGACCCCTTAAAGGCAGCGATGCCGTGAAAAAAATGATTGAATCCGAATCACGGATGGCTTATCTTTCGAGAAAACTCAGGGGGGAGGCAACTTGGCTTATAGCGGCTTGAATCCTTCAGACATGCAGATATATCATGCGATGAACTCATAGAAAGTCAAAATCGGGATGGCAATGTACAGGTCGAGCAAAAAAGACGATGATCTGAGTTGAATACGGATTTTTTTAAAGCGTAGTCAATAAAAGGTATAATGTATAACAGCTATTTTGGATTTTCAAATTCCCCTTTCGAAAACAGTCTTGATCAGCGATTCCTGTTTTTCAGTGCGAATCACAGTGACGTAACCGCTGCGCTTCTCTATTTCATACAGTGGGAAAAAGAGTTTGCCCTGGTCTGCGGGGAAAGGGGAACCGGAAAGACCCTGCTTGTCCATTACCTGCTGAGCAGACTGCCCGACTCCGTGCACCCGATCATCATAGCGGATCCGGGTGTCGGTTACATGGAGATTCTGCAATCTGCTGCAAGAATATTAAACATAGACGACCCGGGGAAAAGTGAACATGATCTGGTCGATCATGTAAAGGCAGCTTTGGTGGAAGTCCGGCCGTCAGGCAGAACGCTTTGTTCTGATAGTCGATGAGGCTCACCTTTTTTCCGACACCCGCATCGGAGAAATCATACGCCTTTCCAATATTGAAACACCGGAGCATAAGCTCTTCCAGATTCTGTTTCTCGGGCAGGGCGTATTCAGCGACAGGCTGAACCGTCCCGAGCTGTGCCAGCTTCGACAGCAGATCAACATCAACCGCTTTCTCGCCCCCATGGATGCTGCCGAAACCATCCAGTACATCGATCATCGGCTCAATAAGGCGGGCTCCAGTTTTGACGCCTGTTTCGAACCCGAATGCAGGCATCTTATTTTCAAAATGACAGGTGGCGTTCCGCGCAGTATCAACCAGCTCTGCGACAGTGCGCTGCGGGTCTGTATGACCGAAAAACTGTTGAAGGTTGACCGGAAGATCCTGAAACAGATCGGCAGGGATCAGCGCAGCGATGTCCGCTTTACTTCCGGGTCTCACGCTGGCCGCAGCAGGCTATCTTCCTTGAAAACGACTCCTCTGCTGGCTGTTTTGAGCGCATCCGTCGTTATATGTATCCTGCTTGGCGTTTTCGTCTATCAGGAGAGGCTGGAAGAGAGGGCCCGATATTTTCTTCACGGGACTGAGACATCGATGGCGGTAATACCGGCTGCGGTCCAACCTCCCGGCTCTGAAACTGCTGCCGATCCGGCAATGACCCCGGCTGTCATGAACACGGATGCTATAGATGCTGCAAAATTGGCTGATCCGACGATTGACGCCGAATCGGAGAACGATAGATCCAGTTCGACCTTGCTGCCCGCAGGAGCGGATTTGCCGGAAATGAAGCAGACCCTGCCGGACCAGGCGCCTGCCTCCCCTGTGGAAAAAACCGGCAATGTGGTTGTCTTCCCCTTGATGCGTATGAAAGGCTTTCCGCCGGGGAACCCATCATCACGTTTATCCCGCCCGAAAAGCGTAGTGGTGAAAAAAGGGGATACGCTGATTAAGATAGCATCCCGGTATTTCCCGGATAACCAAGTCGAAGGCGTCAATAAAATCCTCGCAGCCAATCCTGAAATCGATGTGATAAACCGGATTTATATCGGTCAGAAATTGATCATTCCCGAAAAAGGTAATGATAGATAGTTGCGGATCGGGGAGGACGATCAAGTTAAATCGAGATCGAAACAAATACAAAATGTCAATGTCGAAATGGCCGAAGATAATGAGCGAACTGCTTGCCATCATTATTGACTCGTCAATAGAACTGTGATAGCGCATAAAGTCAAAGATGCTGATATGTTCAGGTTGCCATCCGATATGAGTTTAACCATTTTTCATAGATGAAGGAGAACATCAGTATGGCCTTCCAGGATTTTTCCCATCAGTTCATTCAGGGGCTTTCGGAGATTCACAGATCGCTTGATTTGAAGGAGACAAAGGAAGCGGTTGTCCGGGTTTCATCACAGCTTTTTGGTGCAAAGGGCGCCTCGCTGCTGCTGTTTGACCGCACGCATGACACATTGAGAGTTTCCGAAGCTTATGGTCTGAGCGACGCCTATAAGACAAAGGGAGACGTCAGTCCGAAAAAAAGCATCGGTGAGACGACCCACGGCAACGTGGTGGTGATCCGCGATGTTGCCACGGACCCGAATCTGCAGTATCCGCAGGATGCGATAAAAGAAGGGATTAAAAGCATTGTCGGTATTCCGGTTGCCGTTGGAAACATTCTGGTCGGCACGCTCCGGCTGTATTTTGACAGTACCCGGGAAATTTCCTGGGAGGAGATGGAGTATCTGAAGATGCTGGCGCTTCATGTGGGGCTGTCGTTAAGAAAGTCGTTTTATTTTGACTCCATCAAGAACTCGACCACCAATATCCATTTGATGCCTGCGTTCAAGGTCAGCGAATCGATGATGAACCTGGTCAAGACCGCAACCTTATCCGGCAATTCCAGGGGCTGCTCGCTGTTTTTGATCAAGCAGTCCGAGGGGATGCTGGAGCGGGTGGCCTCTTTCGGGCTGAGTGAGAGCTACATTTCCAAAGGGACGCTGTATGCCGCACAGAGCATCGGAGAGGTGATCACCGGAAAGCCGGTTATCATCTCCAAGGTCGCCACCGATTCCCGGGTTCAGTACCGCGAGGAGGCGCTAAAGGAGAACATCAAGGCCATCATCGGCTTTCCCGTGACAGTGGGTTCAAAAATAGTCGGTGCGCTCAGGTGGTATTATGACTTTGAATTCGAGCCGGACAAGGACCATCTGACATGGAAGGAATACCTGGCGATCAACGTGGGTCTTGCCATCGAGAAGAATCAGCTGCTGATTCAGCTAAAGACCCGGCAGGACTGGTATGCCGATATTCTCTTTGAGATGGATGCCAAACCCTACAAGATTTCCTGAAAAAAGAAGCAGCGCTTTGGAAGCGGCCCGGCCGCATCCAAAGCGCTGTGCCGTTTTACAGCCAGCGCTTTTTTTCCAGCAGGGACTTGGCATAGTCCTGGCGGGTTTTGCGCGTTCCCGTATTGGGGCGTTTAAAGCTCAGCGCGTGGGCCGTACAAGCCGTAACGCAGGCGGGCTTTTCATCCGCATCGAGCCGGTCCCTGCAGTAATCGCATTTTAGCACCTTTCCGCTTGATTCATCCCACTGCGGCACCTGCCAGGGGCAGGCGTCGATACAGGCCTTGCAGCCGACGCAAAGCTTTGCATCCACAAAAACGATTCCATCCGCTTTTCGCTTTTTAATGGCATCGGTCGGGCAGACGGCCATGCACCAGGGCTCTTCGCAATGAAAACAGGCCCTGAAGGCCGAAAGAATCTGGATGGTGTCTTCCTCGCAAACCGGCTCCGCGGTGATCAATAATCCCATCTTGACATCGGAAGCCGTCTGATGGGCCACCTGGCAGTGCACCTCACATGCCTTGCAGGCAATGCATCGTCTCGGGTCAAATTGAATATGGCAGTTGTTCATCTTGGGTCCTGTTTTATCGGTATCTTTTTTTGCAGAGGGGTTGCAGTCTGAAATGATATCGGCTGATACCTATAAAACTAGCGGCGTTGTGTCAAGGGTTCTTTTTAGGTGAAGGGAAATCCGGCCGGGTCCGAAGCAAAGAGACAAAAATCGGGAGCCCGATTTTATTGTTTCAGAGCAGCATCGGGTTTATTGTTCTTGAAAGTCATCGGCGATTTTGGTATGCGTGCAAAGATAAAATATGTCTCCCATCTTCAAACAACCCGGCTTGTATGAGCCGATAATGCGTCCGTACCGAAAGGGACTTTGCCATGTCAGAGAAAACCATCTTCAGTATCTGCGGTATGTGTTCCGTGCACTGCCCTGTTCAGGTGAATGTTCAAAATGGTGAATGCAGATTTATTCAGGGAAATCCCCATGCTCCCGGTATCAATGGTGCTTTGTGCGCACGCGGAGCCGCCGGACTGGAACTGATAAAAGATGATCAGCGGCCGCAGTTTCCGATGATGCGAAAGGCAGGGCGCGGAGAAGGCAGCTGGATTCGGCTCTCCTGGGACGAGGCCCTGGATCGGGTGGCCGGAAGATCTCTGCAATTCAGTCCCAGTATGGCAAGGAAAGCCTGATGGGCTCGGATGGGGGCGGCTGTTTTTCAGATCTGTTTGCAGCCTTTATGCGCGGCATGGGCACTCCCAATTACCATACAGCAAGTGCCAGCTGCGATATCAACGTGCATCATGCCGCCAAGTCGCTTTTTGGATTCGGTGCGGATGCGCTGGTTTTCGACTACAGAAAGGCAAAATATGTCGTTCTTCAGACCCGCAACCTTTTTGAATCCATCGATGTCAAAGAAGTCAATGACCTGATGAGCGGCCTGGAGGCCGGGTGCAAGCTTGCGGTGATAGACATCCGGGCAACGATTTCCTCTGCCAAGGCAGACCGCTTTTTGCTGATCCGCCCCGGTACGGACTATGCGTTAAATCTTGCCGTGATCCACGTTTTGCTGAATCAGCAGCTCTTTGACGCCGGCTTTGCAGGGGAACGGATCAGCGATATCGAAGCCCTTCGCACGTTTGTAGCCCCCTATACGCCCCAGTGGGCGCAGGCCGAGACCGGTATTGCGGCTGATGCCATCGTCTCTCTGGTTCAGGAAATCGCCAAGGCCGCCCCTGCCGTTATCTGGCATCCGGGCAGAATGACGGCCCGCTACAAGGATTCGTTTTATGTCAGCCGCACGGCCTTTATCATCAATTCGCTGCTGGGGGCCATCGGCGCCAAAGGCGGGCTGGCCCTTGCCGCCACACCCGAGAGTGCCGGCAGAAACAGCCTGAAGAAACTGGTGGATCTGCTGCCGGAGCCAGGCGGGGTCCGCGCCGATGGCGTGGGCACAAGATACCCTGTTTTTGATCCGGAAAAAGGGCTGCTGCATCAGGCCTTTCAGGCCGTAAAGACCCAGAGCCCGTATCCGGTCAAGGCCTATATGTGCTTTGGCCATGATCCGCTGGCAGAGCATGCGGACCCTGTGGCATTAACAAGAATTCTGGACAATCTCGATCTTCTGGTCTGCGCAACGCCGTTCTGGTCCCAGACGGCCTGGCATGCGGATATCGTGCTGCCGCTGTCCGCGTACCTGGAACAAGAGAGCATTCTGTTTCAGCAAAACGGCCTGAAGCCCGGCTTTTCGGCCCGGTTCCGCTGCGTGAACCCCAGACTGGACAGCCGCTCGGACTGGAGAATGATTACAGAGCTTTCCAAACGCCTTGGCATTGCCGCACTGTCTTTTAACAGCATTGAGGACATCTGGCAGTATCAGCTTCAGGAGACCGGCGTGTCGATGGCAGACTTTACAGAAACCGGCCGGGTTGATCTGACGCAAAAGCCGGTTTATGAAAAGCTCGGCACGCTGGATACACAGAGCGGCAAGATTGAAATCATCAATTCCAAGTGGGAGAAGGCCGGCATTGCCTCCTTGCCGCCCTATGCCTCCCCCCCCGCAAAGCCCGGTCTTTACCGCCTTGCCATCGGCGGGTGCGCCATTCACGCAGCAGGCCAGACGATCAACAACCCCAGGCTCTTTTCCCAGATGCCGGAAAACGTGCTGTGGATGCATGCATCAACCGCCCGAGATAACGGCATCTCAGACGGAGACAGCGTTGTGGTCTCTGCAACGGATACAGCGCCACGATACCAGCAAGGCTCAGCCAGTTCATGCACCCTGAGGCCGTATTCATGGTGCACGGCTTTGGCCGGAGCATTCCGGCCGAATCCAGGGCCTGCGGCAAGGGGGTATCGGATATTTCCCTGATGAGCGGCGGACTGGACCAGTGGGATCCGTCCGGGGGAGGACTGGCGTTTCAGGAGCATTTCGTGTCGGTCAAAAAGGCGTAAGCGGGTTGAGGCGCGTGAAGGCGTGAAAGCGTCAGAGCGGAGCCATTTTGCAATATCATGCACTTTTGCGCTATACATCAAAGTTTGGTTGGCGGTTCATACTGACAAACCGATGCGCTTTTAGTGGAAAGTATCAGGATTATTGATTGCATCCGTGCTAACCAAATGCGTAGAATATTTTATAACTATCTGTATTTAATCATCAATCAATAAATTGAAGTTGATTAAATATGAAAATATTGTTCATTTGTTCTTGACAGGATAAACAGCATCAGTGTAAACGGACACAGTTTGTTTTTCAAAAACTTTCTTCCAATCCAAACAAGGGTGAAAATCTCATGCAGTTTGACTGGTTGAACTTTGCAATCATTTTGTTTTTGTTTGCCGGACTTGCATTCGGCGGTCTTCCGGTTGTCCTCTCGTTGTTTTTATCCCCAAAAAGCAAAGCCAGCGACTTATCCCTTCCCTATGAATGCGGAATAAACCCCCTGGGGTCGGCGCGTGTGAATTTCGGCATCAATTATTATTTTTATGCGCTGCTGTTTCTTGCCTTTGACGTGGATGTCCTGTATCTGTTTCCGGTATCGGTTGTTTATGCAAACAGCCCTGGCTGGACCCTGTTCTGGGAGCTGGCCGTCTTTCTGGGTATTCTTGGGCTTGCGGTGGTATATTTCTGGCGCAAAGGAGTGTTTACATGGCCAAGAAGGATTTCCTTCTAAAACAGGCAGATGACGGATACGGGTACGGATCCGCCGCTGATTCAGATTCAACCCGTTCAGCAGATCATGGATCTGTGCAGGTCCATGTCCTTGTGGCCCATGACGTTCGGGTTGGCATGTTGCGCTATTGAAATGATGGCTGTCGGCATGGCGAGATTTGATATTTCCAGATTCGGCGCAGAGGTATTCCGCCCGTCCCCCAGGCAGTCGGATTTGATGATTGTTGCCGGAACGGTTTCAAAAAAGATGGCGCCTGCCGTTGTCCGGCTGTATGAGCAGATGCCGGCTCCCAAATGGGTCATGGCGCTCGGCAATTGCGCCATATCCGGCGGTCCGTTCAGCTTTGAGGGGCAGTATGGCATCATTGAAGGCGTGGATCGTCTGATTCCCGTGGATGTCTATGTGCCGGGCTGTCCGCCCAGGCCCGAGGGATTGCTGGAAGGATTGTTCGAGCTTCAAAAGAAACTGACTGGCCGTCGCTGGTGGCCAGAACCCAAAGAACATTACCGTATATGAAAACGCAACTTACGAATCGCTCACTTCCTGAGGTCTTATCCGGCTTCGAAGTCCGGGGAAAAGCAGCTTCCGATTATGCGCAAAACCGGGTTTTATGCCGGGATGTTTATCGAAAAATCACATCTGCTGAATGTTGCGGCCCTTCTTTTTGAAAATGGATATTTTCTTGAAGATGTCTCGGGCGTCGATGTTCAGGAGGGAATTCTTGTGGTGTATCATTTCGACCGGTATGACCGGTCCGAACGGCTGACTGTTCGGGTGCTGACGTCCCATGATGCGCCGTCGGTTCCGTCCATAGTTTCCGTTTTCAGCGGTGCGGACTGGCACGAGCGGGAATGCTTTGATTTTTTTGGTGTCGTTTTTGAAAACCATCCGAATCTGAAACCGCTTCTTCTTCCCGATGATCTTGGTGTGCATCCACTGTTAAAAGAAAAAAACCGACAGTCGCTTTATGCAGTGTTGCCATTTGATCAACTGGTTGACGGCAATTTTTCATAACAGCCGCTGAAAACGACAAGGGGCAAGGTGTGATATCATCCCTGATTCTCCCTCTCTGCACAGGTGTGCGCCGAGAGGACCCTTGTGACATCTCGGAGGCGAAGGCGGGAGGCGGTTTGCAGCCGGTTTCCGCAAGACCGATAAACGTGTGTTATTTTGACCGGCAGGTTTATTCATTATCACGATTTCGGACTGCTAACATTAAGCAAAAGGCATACCCGGAAGGATCCCATGAAGAGTCAATTACTCCATTATCCAAGATAAAGAACGATGTATCGGTTGTCTGAGCTGCGAGGTTTATTGCCTGCAGAACAAGCAGCTCTCGGAAGGCCCCCGGCTGTGTGAAATTGTCGTGCTGGGCAAACGAAAACTCAGTGGCATTCCCCGCGAAGCCTACGTTTACATGTCCTGTTTTCACTGTGAAAACCCGGCCTGTGTCGCTGCTTGCCCGACCGGCGCCATGAAAAAGCGTGAATCCGACGGGATTGTTTATGTGGATTTTGATCGCTGCATCGGATGCAAGGCCTGTATGGTGGCATGTCCCTGGGGGGCGGTGCAGTGGAATTCCGAAGCTCAGAAAGTCGTCAAATGCGATTATTGCAAGGATCGTGTGGATCAGGGTCTAAAGCCGGCCTGCGTAACGGTTTGCTCAACCGGATGTCTGAGCTTCAAGGAGCTGAGCGGCAGCGACTCGGATTCGGATTAGTTGCTTTGACGACCCATGGTGCCCTTTTGTACAGAATGAAGGGCAACCCAACATCTTTTGATTACCATCCAGCCTAAGGAGGCATGAATGTCGGGGACAGCGTGTGCGTGCCAGGAGAGACTGCAGGGAAATCGAAATCGATTACAGTCTTCTGGATAAAATCATTCGTGATGATTACGGCGGAAACAAGGAAGCCATGATCATGATGATGCAGGCAATTCAACAGGTTTACCGCTTTTTACCGGAAGCTGCCGTGAAGTACTTGTCCCAGGTGATCGAGGTTCCGATTACCAAGATTTATGAAGTGGCCACGTTTTACGCCTCATTCAGTCTTGAACCCAAGGGAAAGTACATTCTCAGCGTGTGTACGGGCACGGCCTGCCATTTGAGAGGAAGCGGCGGCCTGACAGAGCACATCTCCAAACGGCTGGGAATCACTCCCGGCAAAACGACTCCGGATATGAAACTGACCCTGGAAACAGTCAACTGCGTCGGCGCCTGCGCTGTGGCACCGGTTGTGGTTATTGATGAGAAGTGTTACCCCAAGGCAGATATCGCCACGCTAAACGATTTCATGGATCGTCTGAATGCGGAATAAGGGAATGATGATATGATCGAAGCAACTCAAACCGCAACTCCCCCTGAGGTTAAAAAAATTACGAGCCCTGACGGTCTGGAACTTTTCCGGCAGGAACTTCAGAGCAAGCATGACCCGAATGCACCGCTGATCCTGGTCTGCTCCGGCACCGGATGCCGGGCGGCCGGCAGCGCCGCAGTCGTGGATAAATTCAAGCAGGTGCTCTCCGGAACCGGATGGAACGGAAAAGTCGTTCCGCTGGCCAAGCCCACCGGGTGTCATGGGCTGTGTTCCCGGGGCCCCCTGGTGGTCATCGAGCCGGGGAACCTGTTTTATCAGCGGGTCACGGTGGATGATGTCGAGGACATCGTCAATAAAACGATTATGAACAATGAAGTCATAAAAAAACTTCAATACAAGCCGGCAAACTCCAAGGAAGTCATTGCCAAAGCCAGCGACATTCCCTATTATGCCAAGCAGACCCGCCTGGTCTTAAAGAATATCGGCAAAGTGGATCCCACCGATATCAATGACTCCATCCTCCGCGGCAGTTATTCGGCGCTGGCCAAGGTCCTGACCCGAATGTCGCCGCAGGATGTGATCAACGAAGTCGCCAATTCCAAGCTCAGGGGCCGCGGCGGGGCCGGATTCCCCACGGGACTCAAGTGGGAATCCTGCGCCAAGCAGGAAGGTATCCGTTATGTCATCTGCAACGCGGATGAAGGAGATCCCGGAGCATTCATGGACGGGGCGCTTCTTGAGGGAGATCCCCATAGCGTTCTGGAGGGCATGGCCATCTGCGCGTATGCCGTCGGGTCCAACCGCGGATACATGTATGTGCGGGCGGAATATCCGCATGGCCGTGAAAACACTGAGAACCGCCATTCCGTCAGGCAGAGGCCCTCGGCCTTCTGGGTGAAAACATCATGGGAACCGGATTTGATTTCAAGGTGACCATATCGACCGGCGCCGGCGCATTTGTCTGCGGCGAATCCTCCGCCCTGATGGCGTCCCTGGAAGGAAAAGTCGGCAGACCCCGGCCAAAATACATCCGATCCGTTGAAAAAGGGTTCCGGGACAGCCCCTCGAATCTCAACAACGTGGAAACCTACGCCAATATTCCGGACATCATCACCAACGGCGGCGACTGGTATAAGTCTTACGGCACGGAACGATCCTCCGGAACCAAGGTGTTTGCCCTGACCGGCAATGTCAACAACATCGGCCTGGTTGAAGTTCCCATGGGCATCTCGCTGATGGAAATCGTTTTCGGCATCGGCGGGGGCATTCCCAATAAACGGTCATTAAAAGGCGTGCAGACCGGCGGGCCTTCGGGCGGATGCATTCCCATTCCGCATCAGATTCCCGACATCAACGTGGGCTATGGAAAACTGGCCGAAGTCGGATCCATCATGGGTTCCGGCGGCATGATCGTCATGGATGAAGACACCTGCATGGTCGAGGTGGCCCGGTATTTCGTCAACTTTCTGTTCGAGGAATCCTGCGGCCAGTGCACACCCTGCCGGGAAGGACTGATCCGGATGCTGGAAATACTGACCCGGATTACCCAGGGAGAGGGCAGGGAAGGCGATGTCGAGCTGCTGGAGGAAATCGGCAATTTCACCAATAATTTTTCGCTTTGCGGTCTCGGGACATCGGCGGCCAACCCGGTACTGTCCACGATCCGGTATTTCCGTGAAGAGTATAACGCCCATATCCGGGACAAGAAATGCCCGGCCGGCGTCTGCAAACCCCTGTTCCATTACGATATTGATGCGGAAACCTGCACCGGCTGCGGGGTCTGCAAGTCGAAATGTCCGGTTAAGGCCATTGCCGGGGAGAAGAAAAAGACACATGTCATTGATCAGTCTCTGTGCATCAAATGTATGGAATGCTACAAGAGCTGTAAATTCAGAAGCGTCAAAATCATGTGATTACGTTTTAATTTGTCATCATTTCGTTAAAGGACACCCCCGATGAAAGTCCTCAACATTGTATTAAACGGTAAAACAGTTACCGCAAAGATGGGCCAGACCATTCTGGAGCTGGCAAGGGAACACGACGTCTTTATCCCGACGCTTTGCGACAGTCCTGCGCTTGAGGCCGCAGCCATGTGCCGGCTATGCACCGTGCAGGTCATTGAAGGCAAATGGCCGAAATTCGTGACCGCCTGCAATTTTCCGTTGCGACGGGATGCGGAAGTCGTGACCGATTCTCCGGAAGTCCGCCATGGCCGGAAACTGATTATCGAGCTTTTGATGGCCAGATGCCCGACATCCCCGGAACTGCAGCGGCTGGCAGTTGATTACGGCTGCGACCTGGAGCGGTTCTCGCCCCTGAACGATGATTGCGTGGTCTGCGGTCTCTGCACCCGGGCCTGCGAGGCGGTGACCGGAAGGACACTGTCCCTGGCCGGCAGAGGCACGGCCATTCACGTGGATACCGCGTTTCAGAAAGCCTCGACGTACTGCATCGGCTGCGGCGCCTGTGTTCAGATCTGTCCGGTCCAGAAAATCTCCATGGAAGATGTGGACGGAGAGCGCCGGATTATCCTTCACGGGAAAATCGCATCCCGGGTTAAATTGCCCAAGTGCACATCCTGCGGAAAGTTTTACGGTCCCATTGATCGATCTGCAACAGGTGATGGAGCGCATGGGAGAGCATCTGATTCCGCCGCCGAATGTCATCCGTGTGTCCGGAATGTTCCAGACGGAATCTGGCGATTAAACTGGGAAAACGATATTTCGAACAATACGGCGCTTTCGAAGAAGAAGGTCAGGCTGATGCTGGATAAACCCGCTTTTAATCTTAACGGCGATTATTATTCGTCCCGATTCTCAGAGCTTGGCAAGGGAGAAGGCGATACCCTGATTCTGAATCTGGGGCCTCAGCATCCTTCCACCCACGGCGTGCTTCGGGTCATCGTGGAACTGGACGGCGAATATGTCCGCAGGGCGGAACCGGTCCTGGGGTACATTCACCGGATGCATGAGAAAATGGGCGAGGTCAAAACCTACGTTCAGTATCTGCCCAATATGGGACGGGTCGATTACCTGCATGCGCTGGCCTGGAACTGGGCCTATGTGGGTGCGGTTGAAAAGCTGATGGGGCTTGAGGTTCCCAGCCGTGCCGAATACATTCGGGTCATCACCTGCGAGCTGAACCGGATATCCTCACATCTGCTGTGGTGGGGCGCCTATGTGCTGGACCTTGGCGGATTTACGCCGATTCTGTACGCCTTCGACGACCGGGAAATCCTGATGGACATCCTTCAGATTCCAACCGGTTCCCGGCTGACCTATTGCTATTACCGGTTCGGCGGGGTTTCGGCGGATCTGACAGAGACGTTTCTGACCCAGACCCGCAATTTCATCGAGCGTTTTAAAACCCGGATTCCCATGTATCACGACCTGGTTACCGGAAACATGATCCTGCGGGGAAGGTGCGAGGACATCGGTGCGCTGCCGGTTGAAATGGCCAGGCGCTACGGGGCCACCGGGCCGGTGCTTCGGGGATCGGGCGTGGCCTACGATGTCCGCCGCATGGAACCCTACTCGGTTTACGACCAGTTCGAGTTTGATATCCCGGTCGGGAAAAACGGGGATGCCATGGATCGATACGATGTCCGGATGGCGGAACTGGAACAGAGCGTTCGGATCATCGAACAGGCCCTGAACCGGATTCCGGATGGCCCGTTTATCAATCCCGATGTTCCGGACCGCATCCTGCCGCCAAAAGGGGAAGTGTATTATGCGGTGGAAGGCGCGCGCGGAAAAATCGGCGTCTATCTGGTCAGTGACGGGTCGGCCAGGCCATACCGCCTGAAACTGCGGGCGCCGGGGTATTCGAATCTTCATGTGTTTGCGGAACTCGCCCAGGGGACGATTCTGGCGGATGCGGTTTCCATATTGGGAAGTCTTGACCTTGTGATACCGGAGATTGACAGATGACGCAAATTCTCCAACTCCTGATGCATCCACTGGTGCATTTGCTGGTTGCGCTGATCGCCATTCTGACCTTTATCGCGCTGAACGGCCTGATACTGGTGTATGTGGAACGGAAAGTGGCCGGATTCATTCAACGAAGACCCGGCCCGTTTGAAGTGGGTCCCCACGGGCTGTCTGCAGCCGCTTGCAGATGCCCTGAAACTGGTGGGAAAACAGCTTGTCATGCCAAGGGGTGCGGACCGCATCCTGTTCTGGGCGGCCCCCCTGCTGTCCTTTGCTCCGGTTGCCATCTGCCTGCTTCCCATTCCGTTCGGCCCCCATCTGCTGGGACTGAACGTCAACCTGGGACTGTTGCTGGTGCTGGCGTTTTCCGGCTTGAATGTTCTGGCCCTGTGTCTGGCCGGCTGGGGCTCCAACAACAAATACGCGCTTACTGGGCGCGGCCCGTGCCGTGGCCCAGTCCGTTGCCTATGAAATTCCGCTGCTGCTTTCCGTTCTCTGCGTGGCGTTTACCAGCGGGTCCCTGAATTTTGTGGACATCACGGCAGCGCAGACTAAAACATGGCATGCTGTCCTGGAACGTGTTTTCCCAGCCCTTGGCCTTTCTCATCTTTTTCGTGTCGGCTCTGGCGGAAACCAACCGGGCGCCTTTTGACCTGCCCGAGGCGGAAAGCGAGCTGACCGCAGGCTTTCATACGGAATATTCCGGAATGGGCTTCGGCCTGTTTTTTCTGGCGGAATATTCCTACATGATCGTGGTCTGTGCGGTGGCATCCGTACTCTTTCTCGGCGGGTGGAGCGGGCCTTTTTTCTCCGGCCACTGGTGGATGCTCGGCAAAGATCTACGCCCTGATCCTTGTCATGATGTGGTTTCGCTGGACATATCCCAGAGTCCGATTCGATCAGCTCCTGAATATCTGCTGGAAGTGGCTGATTCCGCTTTCCCTGATCAACCTGCTTGGAACTGCTTTGATCATTAACCTTGTGAGGTAGGATGACAACGATTCAAAAAACCCTTAAAGGGCTGTGGAGCCTGATTGTCGGCCTGAAGGTCACGGGAAAAGAGTTTTGCAGGCCCTGGATTACCGTGCATTATCCGCGGCAGGAAGTCACCAATCTGGATACCTACCGGGGGCATATCGATCTGGTACCGCATTCGGACAATCCCCGCATGCCGCTTTGCATCGTCTGCAGGCGCTGCGAGGAAGTCTGCCCTTCCGCCTGCATCCGTATTGAAGGGCATATGCCCGGAGAGGAAACGGGGGATCCGGTCCGTCAGCTTCTGCTGATTTCCAATGTGCCGCTGCCCCATTCCGCGGCCAGGGAACCGGTATGTGCAGCGGACAAGACACTGCGGGTACTGGACGGGTTCAGCCTCAATTACAATCTGTGCAGCCTGTGCGGTCTGTGTGTTCAGAGCTGTCCGGTATCTTCTTTGACTTTTTCACAAGATGTGTATCTGGCCGGCGCCTCCCGCAAGGATTTTGAGTTTGATCTGCTGAAACGGCTCAAAGACCGTGCGCGTTTGGCAAAACTCAAACTCAAGAAGGCGGCCTGATGCCGGGCGGAATGGAATGGTTATTTAAGTTTATATGAAATGCGGACAAGTTGTTAGGCGTTTATCATCATAAGAACAGGGGAACCATGGATCAGCTTTTAGAATCGCTATTAGGGATTCATCCGGCTTACGGGCTGTATTTAGTCCTCATCATCGGCGGAGGCGTCGGTGGCCGTACTCGCCAGAAGTCTGGTCCGGGCCCTGTCCGGACTGATCGTTACGCTCTTCGGCGTTGCGGGCATGTATCTGCTCATGGCAGCTCCGTTTATTGCCTTCATGCAGATACTGATCTATGTGGGCGCGGTAACGGTGCTGATATTTTTCGCCATCATGCTGACCCGTACATCCGAAGGCGAATCCGGCTCCGAAACGGGCGTAGCGGCCGCGGCTTTCTCGGCATCTGGGCAGCCTCGTTTTCGACCCTGGTTCTGGCGGCCGTGGTGATTCGCCATATGCCTAAAGCCATTGCCGCTGAAACCTGAAGTCACCATGGGCAGGCTGGGTGAGTTTTTGACCGGCCCGTATTCGCTTTCTTTTGAACTGATTTCCGTTGTCCTGTTTGTTGCAATGGCCGGGGCCGTACTTCTGGGGTTTGAGAGGAGAAAAGCCAAATGAATTTTCTGGTAATGTATCATCTGGCAGCGCTGATACTCTTTGGACTGGGCCTTTATGGCATTACCCGCCGCAAGAGTCTTGTCGGGATGCTGATATCCGTTGAACTGATGCTGAACGGCGCCGGACTGGCGCTGGTGGCCAGCAGCCGGCTGACGCCGGCCCTGGATGAACTGGGGCAGCTTGGCACGCTTTTGGTAATGGGGCTGGCCGCAGCAGAAGCCACGCTGGTGCTTGCCATAATCCTGATCGTATCCCGGCGTTTCGGAACCACTGAAATCGCCGATATTTCAACGTTAAAGGGCTAACGGATGATGACTGAAAGCGTAACTCTTCTTCTGCCGATTATCATTACCGGCTTGTCGCCGCTGTTTATCTGGTTGCTGCGTAAAAACATCAATCAGCGGGAAGCCGTCTCTTTTGTTGCCGGCATTCTGACCTTTGCCTCCGTGATGACTTTTGTGCCGCAGGTGTTAAAGGGCAATATCCTGGTGTATAAGCTTTTTGAGATTCTTCCCGGAATCGAGGTCAAACTCTGCGCGGACGGGCTTGGGATGATTTTCGCCATCGTTGCATCCTTTCTCTGGATACTGGCCACATCCTATAATATCGGCTATATGCGGTCCCTTAAGGAACACGCCCAGACCCGGTATTATTTCTGTTTTGCCGTCGCCATCTTCGGGGCCGAAGGGGTGGCGCTGAGCGGAAATATCTTTACCCTGTATCTGTTCTATGAAGTCATCACCGTCTTTACCTATCCCCTGGTCGCCCATCATCAGGATGAGGAAGGTTTTGCCGGCGCCCGGAAATACCTGGTCTACCTCATGGGAACATCCAAGCTCTTTCTGCTTCCGGCCATGGTGTTGACCTATGTCCTGTGCGGGACCCTGGATTTCAAGCTCGGCGATATGATGACCGGTATTTTTCCGGCCGATGCCAATCCCGTTCTGGTTCAGATCACGTATTTTCTGTATGTCGCAGGTCTTGCCAAAGCCGCCATCATGCCGTTTCATAACTGGCTGCCCTCTGCCATGGTTGCGCCCACCCCGGTCTCGGCCCTGCTGCATGCCGTGGCGGTTGTGAAGGCCGGCGTGTTTTCCGTCAGCCGCATTCTGCTGTCCGGATTCGGGGTCAAACTCATGACGGACCTGCATCTGGGGTTTGTGACCGCTTGTTTTGCCGCTTTTACCATTGTGGTGGCATCGGTGATTGCGTTGACCAAGGACGATTTGAAAGCCCGGCTGGCTTATTCCACCGTCAGCCAGCTTTCCTATATCGTACTGGGGGTGGCCATGCTGACCCCCTCGTCCATTACCGGGGGGCTTGCCCATATCGCCCATCATGCCTTCAGTAAAATCACCCTCTTTTTTGCCGCGGGCGCGATCTATGTGGCAACTCACAATAAAAGCATCAGTTTGATGTCCGGACTGGGGAGAAAAATGCCGTGGACATTCGGCGCATTCGCCCTGGCCAGTCTTTCCATGATCGGCGTGCCGCCGGTGTGCGGGTTTGTCAGCAAATGGTATCTGATCAACGGTGCGGTCAGCGCAAATTACACGATTTTTATGGTTGCCCTTCTGGCCAGCACGATTCTGAACGCCTCGTATTTTACGCCGATCATTTTCAGGGCGTTTTTCATGGCGCCGGCGGCCGGAGTCGACCACTCCCATTTTACGGAGGCGCCCATGACCATGGTGGTGCCGCTTTTTTTCACCGCCCTGGTTTCGGTGTTTCTGGGAATGTATCCCCAGCTTTTTATCCAGTTTATCCAGACGATCAAAGGGTTTTGAGGTAGGAGTCATCAGCCATGTCTTTTTTTAAACAGTTTATGGAAGCGCCTTTCCTGAAAAAGGCGATGTATGCGGTTCTGGCCGTGATGGTCGTGCTGAACTTCCTGATTTTACCCGCCGCATCCGCATTTCGGCGCGGAGAAAATTCCCGGTTTCTGGGCCGTTTTCGGCCTGGGCGTCGCTGTGGCCTTGGCCCGGCTTGCCAAGGGGGCTGCGCACACTTTTCTGGGAAAAGACGTGGACTTTTATGAAAAATATGAGAAATAATTCATCTGCATCCCTTAAGGAGGCAAAGTGACAGCGTTTATTCATCCCTCCATCCTCTTTGTCGGCTGCGCGCTGATTGTCCTGTTCCTGCCGGTTAAAATCGGCAGATGGTTTCCGCCCATCGCCGCATCCCTGGCTGTCCTGTGCGTGATCTACCATGCCCCATGGGTCTTTCGCCACCTTGAATTATCTGGGGATGACGCTGAGTCTGGGCCGCGTGGATGCCCTGTCTCTGGTGTTCGCCCATGTATTTGCCATTCAGGCGGTCATCGGATTTATTTTTGCGTTTCATATCAAGGACCGGGCGCAGCATATCGCCGCCTTGATGTATATTGCCGGTGCATTTGGATCGGTTTTTGCCGCCGACTATCCCACCCTGTTTATTTTCTGGGAACTCATGAGCGTCTCATCGACGTTTCTGGTCTGGCTGCGGCGGGTTCCGGCCTCCACAAAAGCGGGTTTCCGGTATTTTCTGTTTCACACGCTCGGCGGGCTGATGCTGCTGGCCGGCCTGCTGCTGCGCTATAAGGCCACCGGTTCCTGGGCATTTGACGCGGTGCCGCCCGATGCCGCGCAATATTTATGATTATCTGATCATGATCGGCTTCTGCGTGAACGCGGCGGTCATTCCGCTGCACGCCTGGCTGCCGGACGCCTATCCGGAAGCAACCGTCACCGGCGCCGTATTCATGAGCGCATTTACCACAAAAACCGCCGTCTATGTGCTGCTTCGCGGATTTTCCGGGTTTGAGATTCTGGGTGTCATGGGAACCCTGATGACCATCTACGGGGTTGTCTACGCGACCATCGAAAACGACGCCCGCCGCATTCTGGCCTATCATATCGTCTCCCAGGTCGGCTACATGGTTGCAGGCGTCGGCATCGGCACCGCCATGACCATTGACGGAGCCTGTGCCCATGCCTATGCGCACATTCTCTACAAGGGGCTTCTTTTCATGAGCGCCGGCACCCTTTTGTATGCGACCGGAACCTCCAAACTGACGGAACTCGGGGGCCTTTTCAAGCGCCTGCCCATGGTCTGCTTCTGGTACATGATCGCCGCGGTCAGCATTTCCGGGGTTCCGCTTTTTTCCGGATTTATCAGCAAGACCATTACCATTGCCGGTGCTGCCGAAGCCCATCATACGTGGCTTGCCATCGGCATGGAAATTGCCGCGGTCGGTACCTTTCTATCGGTGGGCATCAAGCTGCCGTATTTCGCCTTTTTTTCCAAAGAAGATCCGGGAATGGAACTGACGCCGATTCCTCTGAACATGTACATTGCCATGGGCATCGGCGGGTTTCTCTGTTTTTTCATCGGCATCTATCCCAATTTTCTTTACAGGCTTCTTCCCTATGCCGTCGAATATGTTCCCTACACGCCGTGGCATGTGCTTCAGTCCTCCATGCTGCTGGGTTTTACGGGTCTCGGGTTTTACATCATGCGCAACAAGCTTAAGCCGGAAGCCAAGATCAATATGGACTTCGACTTTTTTTACCGGATGGTGGGACGTGCGTTTCTGGCCATTGCCCGGCGTCCGATCGAGGTCATTGACGTCTGGTGGAGCGAATTTTACCGCATCGGCGGCCTGAAGGGCATGTTGCAGATTGCGGCCGGTTCGGCCTGGTTTGACAAGGCGGCCATCGACGGCGTGGTGGATGGATCGGCCTATACGGTTCAGAAAATCGGCCGGATAGCGGCCATGACCCAGACAGGACGCTTGCAGGATTATTTGTCGGCGGCCCTGGTAATTGGACTGACCGTATTTGCCTTGATCTGGTTTCTAGTTAATACTTATTTAATTCATGATTGATAAGACCGTCAGTTTTCGTCGAACGGAGAACGAATGAGTCAGACCACAATGCCAATTCTATCCATTTTGACATATTTTCCCGTTAGCCGCCTGTTTTGTTCTGCCATTTATCAGGAATGAGAAAACGGTTCGGGTCTTTTCCTTACTTGTTGGCATCGCAGAGATATTCCTTGCGCTTCCCCTGTTTCGATTCAGCATGACAACTCCCGGATATCAGTTTGTTGAAAAAATTGCGTGGATGCCCCAGTGGGGACTGACTTATTACATGGGAATGGACGGTATCAGCCTGTTGATGGTGCTTTTGACCATTCTGCTTCTGCCGTTATGCGTGCTGTGTTCCTGGTCCTATATCTCCAAGCGGGTCAAGGAATTTCATTTCAGTCTGCTGTTGATGACATCGGCCTGTATCGGCGTGTTTCTGGCGCTGGATCTGGTGCTCTTTTACATTTTCTGGGAAGCCATGCTGGTGCCGATGTTTCTGCTCATTGCCGTGTGGGGGGGACCGGAGCGCCGCTATGCATCCGTTAAGTTTTTTCTGTACACCCTGGCCGGAAGCACCCTGCTCCTGGTCGCCATCATCGCCTTTTACAAGGTCGGTGGTACGTTCTCCATACCGGAGCTGACGGAGCAGACATTTTCTTTCCGGTTCCAGTTCTGGGTGTTTCTGGCAATGGCCCTGGCCTTTGCCATCAAGGTGCCGATGTTCCCGTTTCACACCTGGCTTCCGGCCGCCCACGTGGAGGCGCCGACCGCCGGCAGCGTGCTGCTGGCCTCCATTCTCTTGAAGATGGGAGCTTACGGTTTTCTGCGGTTCTGCCTGCCGCTGACACCGGATGCCAGCGTTTATTTTGCGCCCATGATGATCGCCATCTCCGTTGTATCCATTCTTTACGGCGGGTTTGTGGCTTTGGGCCAGAAGGACATGAAAAAGCTGATCGCCTATTCTTCGGTTGCCCATATGGGGTTTGTGACCCTTGGGAATATTCATGTTTTACCCAGAGAGGATTTCAGGGCGCGCTCATGGTCATGCTGAATCACGGCATCACCACAGGCGCCTTGTTTATGCTGGTCGGCGCCATTTACGAACGCAGCCACAGCCGGGAAATCGTCAATAACATGGGTCTTGGCAAATATCTGCCGGCGTATATGTTTTTCTTCGGCCTGTTTGCGCTGTCTTCTCTGGGGTTTCCGGGCACCAACAGTTTCGTTGGGCGAATTGCTGGTTCTGATCGGCGTATTCACGGCCAAACCCTGGGTCGGCGCCGCCATTATTCCCGGCGTCATGCTGGGAGCCGCCTATATGCTGAGTCTCGGCCAGAAACTGGCCTGGGGAGAGCCCACGCAGGCCAAGGCGTGGAAGGATTTGAATCTGAGGGAATGGAGTTATCTGGTTCCCCTGGCCATTCTGGTATTTTATATCGGACTTGCGCCGGGCCTTACCTTAAGAGCCATAGATCCTTCGTTGAACCGGGTAATGGATCGCGTTACGCCCAAACCCAAACCGGCCATTGTTAAAACCGCAACATTGCCAAACACACAGAAAGGCATTTTTGCCGGACTGTTCTCTTCATCACGCTGAGGAAGGAGAACCTTGTGAAGGTTGATTTTACGCTTCTTTTACCAGAACTGGTTCAGATCCTGATTATACTGGGACTGTTCGTTCAGACCCTGAAAAAACCGGGAACTGAGAATAAAGGGGTTTTCTTCGGCATCGGCTGGCTGCCATGGGCTGCTGCTGTCGGCATTGCCGCGGCCGCTTTCAGCATGAAGACGATCCGGACTCCTGTTTTGGGACGCATACCAGGTGGACGGGTTGTCTCAGTTTTTCAAGATGGCCGTTGCCCTGGGTTTTGCTATTGCGTCCTTAAATGCCATGTCCGCTCCGACCATCAAAGACGATCAGCGGGCGGATTATTTTCTGTTTTTTGCCTTGAGCTCTCTTGGGCTCATGCTGATGGCCAGCTCCGTTGAACTGATCACCATTTATATTTCACTGGAGATTGCCTCGTACAGTCTTTACGCCATCATTCCCATTCGCGGCAATGATCCGCGCGCCGCCGAAGCAGGAATCAAATACATTCTCTTTGGTGCGGCGGCGACTGCCATCGCGCTGTTCGGCCTGTCCTACATCCTGGCGTCCCAGCATACCACATATCTGCATCTTCTGGCCGCCAAGTCCTGGGCTTGGGCGGATTCTCCCCTGGCGGTCACGGGAATCACCCTGTTTATGGTGGGCTTCTTTTTCAAACTGGCCTTGTTCCCGTTTCATTTCTGGTGCCCGGATGTTTATGACGGCACCAGCAACGAAACCGCCGCCTTTGCAGCCACCCTTCCCAAACTCGGGGCCGTGGTGATCCTGATTCGCCTGGTTGCCCTGGTAAAACCTGAAATTGAAATTATCACCATCATGGCGGTATTGTCGGCGGCCTCCATGACATTCGGAAATCTGGCTGCCCTGATTCAGACGGATGTCAAGCGGATTCTGGGGTATTCCAGTGTTGCGCATGCCGGATATGTGCTGGTGGGGCTGGTGGCTGCCAGCGCCATGGGGCTTTCCGCCGCCGGTTTCTACAGCCTGATTTATCTCTTGATGAATCTGACCTGTTTCTGGGTGATCTGCAGCCTGTCCACGGACGGCAAGAACCTGATGCTGGATGACTTGAACGGCCTTTACAAGCGGGCGCCATATCTGGCCTTTGTTCTGGCGGTCGGTGCATTCGCGCTGGTCGGCCTGCCGCCGACGGCCGGTTTCATGGGAAAGCTCTTTCTGCTGACCGCAGCCTGGAACCGCGGGTATAACTGGCTGATCATCATTGCTGCGCTTAACACCGCCATTTCCATTTATTATTATTTAAACATCGTCCGCCACGCCTATACCCAGGAAAGCGACGGCTCTGCAGCCGGAAGCAGGTGCCAAGACGCGGCAGCGCCGTCTGGGGCGGTGTGTCTGGCGGCATCTCTGCTGGTTCTGGGTGTCATTCCCCGGATCCGTTTTCCGCTGGATGGAAGAAGCTGCAAAACAAATGATGCCATAGATCTTATGCCTGGATGTAGCTCTTCTGCCTTCCTCCGCAGCAGTGTGCGAGGAAGGCAGAGAGCGCAGCTCTCTTTCATGCGTTATCGGTCCGTAACCAAATCCCCGATCTCCGTATCCGGACATCCTATCGAATACTGATGTCCCCTGTTTGACATGCCTGAGTCATTTCGCCATTCCGTCAGATTATTGACAATCACGCTTTGATTCATATTAGTATATACGGTACGTACGATTGTCAATTTAATCGAATGGGTCCTGTTATTCAAGTAATTGCTGCACATTAAGCTTGCAACACTCATTTAACACAATAAAGTATAGTTATCATGTATGAATGAAAAAATTGATTTAAAAAACCGGGATACGATATTACGATTAATCACATTATCGGTGGTATTCTTGAGCTGTTTATTTTTGCCTGTACCCTCGTTTATCAGCTCGATGAAAAGAATCATATTGAAACACCGATAACCGAAGAAATGGCCAAAGTTGTACATTGACCATCCGGAAAAACTCAAGGCAAATGAACGGATTGCCGTGAGTACGCGAAACAGCATGTACAACAATCAGCAGATTTATCTTCTGATCAGCGACGAGACGATTGTTGAATCCGTTCCCTTGGAAAGGATGGATTCTGATTTCCATCGGCGCGCCCATCGGTCTATTTTTTCTGGTGACGCTGATCACCAAAGCCTATTTTCAGGCCATTGAACCGGATTTCAAGGAAGATGAGGAAAATGCCAACCAGTGGATTTCGGCCTTGAACCGCCTGAGCAAAATCAATGTCATCTGGTTCATGCTCCTTCTGGTCTGCGCGCTGTTTCTGGTGTGGTATATTCCGGAAGTCGTCAAATTTGCCGGGAAGTGTCACTTCTGCGTGGCTGGCCAAATTCTGGTGGATTCCCACCGCTTTGTTCAGATCGTTTTTCTGACCATCATCTGGTGGATTTATCTGCAGTACCGGCTTAAAGTCAATGTCATGCACATGGAAATGGAAAAATTCAAGCTGCTGCAGTATGAGCAGAAAAAGGCATTGCTCTTGCCTGAGGAGACTGCCGGCCAGATTCAGCTCACTGAATAGGAAAATTTCCGGTTCCGCTGCATTTCTTGAATTGTCAACAAGCCTGAAATCGCTAGTGAAATCATTGAAAAAGGCAGGCTGATCCGTCTGGTCAACGGCCGGATCCCAATGAAACCTACTTGAGTGATTCTCTATGTTCAAAAAATTCGACACCGGTCAGTTATGGGTCGCCCTGATTCTGGGCCTGGTGGTGCTATGCCTGGCGGGTTACCGGATGTGGATGCTTGTAAATACAAAGACATGGTGGTTAACCGTCGACGGCGTTTGCGATTTCATCGGCAATGCGTTTTGCGGCTGCCCGGGGATCTTTGGCGTCCCGGATGGGCCTGCCGATGACAATATAGTCCGAGCCGTTCAGCACAGCCTGTGCCGGGGTGGTGATCCGCTGCTGGTCATCTTTTGAGACCCCGTCCCAGAGCGGGCGGATTCCCGGGGTTACCGCGACAAACTCCCTGCCGAACCGGTTTTTCACGGCGGAAACTTCAAGCCCCGAGCAGACAATGCCGGTGCATCCCGCAGCTTTGGCCATTTCAGCCCGTTTCATGACCAGGCCGGCTGGATTTTCTCCATATTCCGGGCAAAACCCGGCTGCTGCGATGTCCTGGCCGGAAACGCTGGTCAGGACCGTTACGCCCAGAACCCCGACCTTCCCATTTCCGCCCTCCACCGCGGCCTTCAGCATGGCCGGATTTTCGCCGCAGTGAACCGTTGCAAATGTTGCTCCGAGTTCGGCGACCCCTGCCATGGCCCGGGATACCGTTGCCGGAATATCATGAAATTTCAGATCCAGAAACACGCCGGCAGTGCCTGATTCCAGAATCCATCGCACCAGCTCCGGTCCGGACCGGACAAAAAGCTCCAGCCCCACCTTGAACATGCCGACATGATTGGAAAGCAGCCGGACAAAATCTCTGGCCGCATCGACGGATGGCACATCGAGCGGGAAAATGATATAATCTTTGGCTGTTTTCATAAATAGTCCTCTTGAGGCTGCGGGAAAAGAAACAAGGCAGTGATCAGCCAATATGATGAAATGTTATTGAAGGCATCTTTCTTGCGTCCTGTGTTGCCTACATCTGATAATGGGATTCAATCCACTCCAGATACGCGCCGGTTTTGATGCGGGTCACCCAGTCCCGATGCTCCAGATACCAGCGGATGGTTTTTCGGATGCCGGTTTCAAAGGACTCTTCGGGCAGCCACCCCAGCTCTTTTTCGATTTTTCCGCAGTCAATGGCATAGCGAAGGTCATGTCCGGGTCTGTCTTTGACAAAGGTGATCAGATTCCCGTCTGGACCCGGCAGCTGCCGGAACCAGCTCATCCATGATATCACAGATCAGCTCAACCACGGAAAGGTTGGTCATTTCGCATCGTGCCGCCGACGTTGTAGGTTTCTCCGCGCCGGCCCTTTTGCATGATGAGCCAGACAGCCCGGCAGTGATCTCTGACAAACAGCCAGTCCCTGACATTCTGGCCGTTTCCGTAAACCGGCAAGGGCTTTCCTTCCAGGGCGTTCAGGATCATCAGGGGAATCAGTTTTTCCGGAAAATGATAGGGGCCGTAGTTGTTGGAACAGTTGGAAAGGGTTATCGGCAGACCATAGGTGCGGCTGTAGGCCATGACCAGGTGATCGGATGCCGCTTTTGAAGCCGAATAGGGACTGCTGGGATCATAGGCCGTGGTTTCCGTGAAATAGCCGTCACTGCCCAGGGAGCCGAAGACTTCGTCGGTGCTGACATGGTGAAACAAAACCAGGCGATTCATGTTCTGCCTGGCCAGCTCCAGCAGATTGAACGTCCCGTTGATATTGGTCTTGATAAAGGCATCGGGTTCGGCGATGGACCGGTCAACATGCGATTCCGCGGCAAAATGGCAGATGGTATCGATTTGAAAGGCGTCAAATACCTCGGACATGGCGGCCCGGTCGCAGATATCCGCTTTGACAAAGACGTAGCGATCCTTGAATTCGGTGTCAATGCCGGCAAGATTTTCCGGGTTTCCGGCATAGGTCAGGCGGTCCACGTTGATCACCCGGCCGCTGAAATCGGATTCAGAAAGCAGGTAGCGGATAAAATTCGATCCAATAAATCCGCACCCGCCGGTTACCAGAATGTTTTTCATAACTCCCCCTTTCGGGATTTGCTGATAAATAGATATTTTATATCAAAGCCTGTGAATAAATCTATTGAACCCATTGACTTTAAGATGATATGTTACTAGTTTGAAAAAAAAAAGTCCATAAATAAAGGGCAATCAACGCTTCATGAAACTCTCTGAAACCCAACAAATGCTGCTGCGCCGGCTTCCCGGCGTTGACCGGATGCTGGAGCTGGCAAAAACCGATGCGTTTTTTCAGGATGTTCCCGTATCCGTGGTGACCAGATCCGCCCGTCAGGTGATCGAATCGCTTCGCACGGCCATTCTTGAAAACAGCGATGAAACGATTGAACAGGGGCTCTCTGATGCATCCGTCATTGAAAGAATCAGAGAATCGGCTGCAGGTGCCATGTCTTTGAATCTTTTCAGAACCATCAATGCAACGGGCGTCGTGGTGCACACCAACCTGGGCAGATCCCTGCTGGCGGATGAGGCCATTGCCAATCTTCAGATCATTGCCGGAAGGTATTCGAACCTGGAATTTGATATCAGCGCGGGAAAGCGCGGATCCCGTTACCGGGCCGTGGAAGATATTCTTTGCGAGATCACCGGCGCCGAGGCGGCCATGGTGGTCAACAACAATGCCGCAGCGGTGCTGCTGTGCCTGGATACGCTGGCCAAGGGAAAAGAAGTGGTGGTTTCCAGAGGGGAACTGGTTGAAATCGGCGGCGTCATTCCGGATTCCGGATGTGATGGCCAGAACCGGCGCCATCCTTAAGGAAGTCGGGACGACCAACCGCACCCATTTAAAAGATTATGCCCAGGCCATACAGGAATCAACGGGCCTGCTGCTGAAAGTGCATACCAGTAATTACCGGGTGACGGGGTTTACCGCATCGGTTTCGCTCGGCGAGCTGGTATCCCTTGGGAAAAGCCAGGGGAATTGCGGTGATGGAAGATCTGGGAAGCGGCACTCTGGTGGATTTTTCGCGATACGGGATGCAGAAAGAGCCCACGGTTCAGGAATCGGTTGCATCCGGCGCGGACGTGATTACTTTCAGTGGAGACAAGCTTCTGGGCGGCCCCCAGGCAGGGATCATTCTGGGAACAAAGGCCATTCTGGATAGCATCAAGCAAAATCCCCTGACCCGGGCGCTTCGCATCGACAAGCTGACGCTTGCGGCGCTGGAAAGTACGCTTCGCCTGTACCGGGACCCGGAAAAAGCCATACAAGCCATTCCGACATTGCGAATGCTGACCCTGCCGATGCAACGAGATTCAGCGCCGGGCAGACCGGTTATGCGCGCTGCTGTCCGATATCGGGGATTTGCGGCTGAGCCTGACCCAGCATGCATTGTCTTCACGGGCCGGCGGCGGCTCTCTTCCCCTTCTGGATATTCCAACGGTCTGTGTGGGGATGCGGGTGGCCGGCATATCGACACATGCCGTGGAATCGTTTTTGCGTCATCATGCGCCTCCCGTTATCGGCAGAATTGAAACCGATGTCTTCCTGATGGATGTCCGAACCCTTCAGGACGATGAACTGCAGTGGATTCAAACGGCTGTTTCGGCGCTTTTAAAAAGGACCGCGGTGCTGTCATGAAGACAATGGCTTTGGAAAAAACCGGACATGACTTCGGTGGGTTCAACCGGCACCTCACAGGTGTTTTTGTTTTCAAAAACCCTTTCGCCATCCGGAAAAAGATTCGACGGCATCTCTTTCGCCGGATGCTTCAGCCCCGGTTATTTCCGGGGAGATTCAGGATGGTTTTTCAAATGCATTTCCCGGCATACTGGCCGGTCAGGCTTTTGTGGATGCGGCGCTGCAGCAAATGGGGGCTTTCGGGTTCACTGTCATGATGATTCGGTCGGATTCCCGGTTAAACGCAGGAGACGGCGGTGCCATCGATCCGTTTTTATTGAATGCCGGGTTCATTCTGGAGCAGGTGACCCGGCCGCTTCATGCCATGTGGGGGCTGATCAATCCCGATACCCTTGGGTGCATGATTCCGGAAACCGATCTGGTCTGTTTGCCGAAATCTTGGGGCGAATATTCAGAATCAACTGGCGGCATTTCAAAAAGAAACCGTTTCCATCGGGATTGCTGTTTTTCCTTTGGCCGGTTTCAGCCGAAATGATGCGGTGTTGAATGCATGGAAGGCATTGACCCATGCCGCGGTGGTGGGCCCCGGAAGTATGGTGGTTCTGGATGCCGTCAGTCTGAACATCAGCGGGGACCAGCTTTATCAGGCAGGCAATCTTCAGGGGGCCGTTGAAGAGTATCGAAAGGCGTTGCAATTGGATCCTTCCAATGTCAATGTTCATAACAGCCTGGGCGTTTGTTACGGCATGATGGAGAGGTACGATGCGGCGGAAGCGGAATTTGATGCCGCGCTGCTGCTGAAGCCTGATGAAGTCATGGCCCTGTATCAATCTGGGGGTGATCTGCCTGCTGACCGGCCGAAAAGAAATGGCGCTGGAATTTTTTATGAAAGCTGCGGCCATTGATGACGGGATTTTTGAGCTGGCCCTTTTAACCGGCAAGCTTTATCTCGATGCCGGAAATCCGGAAAAAGCCAGATCATTTCTGGAAAAAGCGCTGGACTGCCGGCCGAAATCCGGAACAGCCCTGCGAACCCTGGGTGCCTGTTTTTCATCGCTGAACCTTCTCCGGGAAGCGGTTGCGGTCTATACCCGTGCGGTCAAGAACAATCCCAGCGATGCAGAGTCCTTTTCCCAGGTTGGGGCAGCTTTACGATAAGATCGGAGAAAACCCTGAGATTGCGCGGCTGTTCTGTCAGCAGAGTGTGGCGATTGCTCCGGAAAATGAGGTTTACCGCGAAAGGCTTAACAGGCTGATGCAAAAGTCACTGAAAGTTGCTGTATCTTCTCAGTGAGGGGCCTGACCCCGTGTAGGATGTAACAACTGAAACAATGATCGTGTCAATGCATCTGCGAAGATGACTGTCCGGGAATATTTTATATAGAGGAGTTCATTCTCATGCCTATTTATGAGTATCGTTGTCAGGAATGCAAAAAGGATTTTGAATATCTGGTGTTTCGAAATCAGGAGCCTGAAGCATGTCCGTGCTGCAGGAGCCCGAAGGTGTGCCGGCTCATGTCCGCCTGCGGCTTTGTCTGCAAGGGCGGCGGCGGGGAAACGGTCAGTTCATCGGCTTCGGTCGGGTCTTCCTGCGGCGGATGCAGTGCTTCAAGCTGCGCCGGGTGTGGCCACTGATGAAATCCATCTTGCGCATCGGAACCCGCGGCAGCAAGCTGGCCCTCTGGCAGGCGAACTGGGTCAAACAGGCCATTGAAGCGGAACATTCGCATCTGTCTGTTGAGATCCGGATCATCAAAACCAAGGGAGATAAAATTCTGGATGTGCCTCTGGCCAAGATCGGCGGCAAAGGGCTCTTTGTCAAGGAAATCGAGGAAGCGCTTTTGGATGGCGGCATTGATATCGCCGTTCACAGCATGAAGGACATGCCGGGGGATATCCCGGCAGGCCTTTGTATCGGTGCGGTTCCGGAGCGGGAAAATCCGTTCGATGTGTTGATCTCCGGCCAGGGGCTTTGCCTCAAGGACCTGAAATCCGGCGCCCGCATCGGCACCAGCAGTCTTCGCCGGTCCGCCCAGCTTTTTCATGTGCGGCCGGATCTGAATATCGTCCCGTTGCGCGGGAACCTGGACACCCGCTTGAAAAAACTGGAGGGTCATGATCTGGATGGCATTATCCTGGCTGCGGCAGGTGTCAGACGGCTGGGTCTTGAAAACCGGATTACCGAGTATCTGACTGAAGACCTGCTGCTGCCTGCGGCCGGTCAGGGCGCCTTGTGCATCGAGATTCGCGACAATGATGCGATGACGGCAGCGGCGGTCGCCGGTCTGGATCATTTCCCGACCCGGCGGGTGGTTCTGGGAGAGCGGGCGTTTTTGCACCGGCTCCAGGGCGGATGTCAGGTACCGATTGCCGCTTATGGAAAAACCGAAGGAACCGCCATTCGCCTGCGCGGGCTTGTGGCGTCTCTGGATGGCAAAAACATCATCCGCGATTCGGTTTCCGGTCCCGAAACCCAAGCCGAATCCATGGGGATTCGAGCTTGCCGAACGGCTGCTGTCAAAAGGCGCGGACCGGCTGCTGAGCGAACTTCTGTCGGCCGTATAAATGCCGCTCATGAAAAGATAAAGAGACATTCATGAACCAATCAAGCGGTAAAGTGTATCTGATCGGCGCAGGGCCCGGAGATCCGGGCCTGATTACCGTCAAAGGGCTTAAGTTGCATCCAGAATGCGGATGTGGTGGTGTATGATTATCTGGCCGCGCCTTCGCTGCTGGCAGAGGCCTCTCCCCATGCGGAAATCATTTACGTGGGCAAGAAAGGCGGGGATCACACCCTGACCCAGGACAAGATCAATCTGCTGATTGCCGAAAAAGCCAAGGCCGGTAAAACCGTTGCGCGGCTGAAAGGCGGGGATCCCTTTATTTTTGGAAGGGGAGGGGAAGAGGCCGAGGTACTGGTTCGGGAAGGTGTTCCGTTTGAGATCGTTCCCGGGGTGACCTCCGCCATTGCCGCCCCTGCCTATGCCGGAATCCCGTTGACCCACCGGGAGTTTACCTCCACCCTGGCGCTGGTGACCGGCCATGAAGACCCGGAAAAAAACGCATCCAGCATCAACTGGGCATGTCTGGCGGCCGGGGTGGGAACACTGGTGTTTTTGATGGGAGTCAAAAACCTTCCCCAGATTGTTCATCAGCTTGTTCTAAACGGCAAGTCCCCGCAGACGCCCGTGGCGCTGGTGCAGTGGGGAACGACCGCCAGACAGCGTACGGTGACCGGAACCCTGGAAACCATCGTTGAGCGGGTCACAGCAGCCAAATTGTCATCTCCTGCCATCATCGTGGTCGGAGAAGTGGTGACCCTGAGGGAGAAGCTGAAATGGTTCGAAACCCGGCCCCTGTTTGGAAAAACCGTTGTGGTGACCCGGGCCAGGGAACAGGCCAGCGATCTGGTGAAATCCCTGACCGATCTTGGGGCCAACTGCCTGGAATTTCCAACCATTCAGGTTGGGCCCCCGGACAGCTGGGCTGCGCTGGATGCTGCGCTGGATTGCCTGCCGTCATACAACTGGGTGGTGTTTACCAGCGTGAATGGCGTCAAATATTTTTTTGAAAGACTTTTTGCCAGAGGCCTCGATGTGCGCGCCCTGGGTCATATCCGGACAGCGGCCATCGGTCCGGTTACCGCTCAGCATCTGCGGCGCTTTGGCCTGAAGAGCGATATCATTCCGGAGAGCTATCGCGCGGAATCGGTTGTGGATGCATTCAAAGCCGAATCCATAAAAGGCAACAGGATCCTTCTTCCCCGGGCCAAAGAAGCCAGGCCCGTATTGCCGGTCGAGCTTTCGAAAATGGGAGCGGTTGTGGACGAGGTGACGGTTTATTGCACCCGCCAGGTCCATGGCCATGCCGATGCCCTGATTCAGCTTCTGGAAGACCGCCAGGTGGATCTGGTGACATTTACCAGCTCTTCAACGGTGAGTAATTTTATGGCGCTGCTGCCGTCCGACAGGGCAGGGGATCTGCTCAAGGGGGTCACCCTTGCCAGTATCGGACCGATTACCACGGCCACGGCCAACGAACTCGGGCTTGAAATTCACATTACGGCCCAAACCTATACCATTCCCGGATTGTGCGAGGCCATCACGGAATTTTATCGGCTGAAGGAAACAGGCTGAGAAATTGATGGATTGAAAATGAGATCTGATAAAGAATAATGCTGATAGACCCTTATAACCGAAAATTGAATTATCTGCGTATTTCCATTACGGATCGCTGCAATCTCAGATGTCAGTACTGTTCTCCCCGCCATCAGACTGCCGAAATTGTCGCATGAAGACATTTTGAGTTATGAAGAAATTCTGCGCCTGGTCAAAATTGCGGTTCAGCTCGGCATCAGTAAGGTCCGGATTACGGGCGGAGAGCCGCTGGTTCGCAAAGGGGTCTATGAATTCATTCGGGCGCTTCACCAGGTTGACGGGATTCAGGATGTTTCGCTGACCACCAACGGCGTGCTGCTGAAAGACCATGTGGATGCTCTCATGGATGCGGGGCTGCATCGGATCAATATCAGTCTGGACACCCTAAAACCCGATAAATTCAAGAAAATAACCGGGGTGGATGCTTTTGATCGGGTCTGGGAAGGCATATTGAAAGCGTATCAGGAGCGGACTGTCTCCAATCAAAATCAATACCGTTGCCCTTCGTCACTTCAATGATGATGAACTGGAAGATATTGCCCGGCTTTCCTTTGACCTATCCGTTTCATTTCCGGTTTATCGAATATATGCCCATCGGGATCTCTGAAGCGGGGATGACCTCTTCCCTTTATACGCCGGAAATCAAGCAGCATGCTGACAGATCAGGATCGGAGAATTGATTCCGGTTGAACATCAGGTCAGCGATGGTCCGGCGGAACGTTTCAGATTTGAGGGGGCGGCCGGTGAGGTCGGATTTATCAGCGCCATGAGCCATCATTTCTGCCATACCTGCAACCGGCTCCGGCTGACGGCCAGCGGCCAGCTCCGTTCCTGCCTGCTGTCGGATCATCAGGAAGATCTCAAAACCCCTTTGCGCAGCGGCGCATCCGATGACGCGTTATCGGCCGTTTTTTTAAACGCCGCCCGAATGAAAGGCGCTCAGCACGGTCTGACCTGCCGATACGCCGGAACGGGTTTCGGGCCAGATGTCATCCATCGGCGGATAGCCGGCCATGCAGTGACGATCCCGGACTTGCCCTTTCCTCCTTTTAAAAATTTCCAAATAATGATAATTTTAATGACGCTTTTATGCGTTTAACTTATCAAGATCGCTCAGTCAGCAATGGCAGATCGAAAACAGGACGCTATCATGTCGAATCAAATTCCGTTGCCCGGTCAATTTTCGACCATCGGCGAATACACTTATGAAGAATTTCTGGAAGCCGTGGAAGCCTTTCACGGGTATAAAGCCCCGGGGGTTGTGATCGGCGGCATCATGGTGGAGGTTGCCATGCAACAACTCCCCCCGCACACCTTGTTTGACGCCATCAGCGAAACAACTTACTGCCTTCCGGACGCCATACAGCTGCTGACCCCGTGTACTACGGGAAACGGCTGGCTCCGGGTATTCAATCTCGGGCGATATGCCCTGAGCCTTTATGACAAGTATCAGGGCGGCGGTTTTCGGGTGTTTGTGGATACCCGGAAAATCCAGGCGTTTTCTGAAATCCACACCTGGTTTTTTAAGCTCAAGCCCAAAAAGGAACAGGACGATAAGCTCCTGATGCGGCAGATCCGCGAAGCAGGCTCGTCGATCTATAGTATTGAGCCGGTCATGATTCAGCCGCAGTATCTTCAAAAACGGCACAAGGACCGCATTGCGTCCTGTCCGCTCTGCGGCGAAGCCTATCCCCAGGATCACGGGCGGATCTGCCGCGCCTGTCAGGGCCAGTCGCCATATCTTGTGGCAGCAGAAACTCCGCCCGTTCCCCGGCTTCAAAGCGCGCCGGTAGAAGACTCCATCGGACAAAAAATCCTCCATGATCTGACGGAAATCATTCCGGGCCAAAGCAAAGGCCCGGCCTTTAAAAAAGGGCAGATCATCGGCGCAGGCGATCTTTGCCAGTTGCATCGGATGGGAAAGCAGCATGTATATGTTGACGACGGCAAAGGCCCGGGTGAAGGGTGGGTGCACGAAAACGAGGCGGCCCTGTCTTTTGCGGGGGCTATGGCCGGAAAAGGGGTGAGCTATACGGAGCCGCCCCGGGAAGGTAAAATCAATTTCAGGGCGGCTTCCGACGGACTCCTGGTGGTGGATGACCATCAATTGGAAATTTTCAACCGGATTCCCGGGGTGATGTGCGCTACCCGAAAAGGCTATTCGGTGCTGCGGGCAGGCCAGGATTTTGCCGGTACCCGTGCGATTCCCCTGTTTCTTCCGAGAACCGATTTTGAAAAAGCCATGCAGATTCTGGAGAAAGGGCCGATATTTCAGATCCTGCCGATCCGGGAAGCAAGGGTCGGCATTCTGGTGACCGGAACGGAAGTGTTCCGGGGTCTGGTTCAGGACCGCTTTATTCCCATCATCCGCGGGAAAACCGAAAAATACGGATGCAGCGTTGTCCATTCCAAAATCGTTCCGGATGAAAAAGAAGCAATTGTTGAAGGTATCGCTGAGATTCTGGGCGCCGGCGCCGATCTTCTGGTGACCACTGCAGGGCTTTCCGTGGATCCGGATGATGTCACCCGTCAGGGACTCATTGAAGCCGGCGCAAAGGACATGCTCTATGGCGCGCCCATAATATCCGGGAGCCATGACGCTGCTGGCCCGCATCGGTGCCGTGCAGGTGATCGGCGTGCCGGCCTGCGCCCTGTATTTTAAAACCACAAGTTTTGATCTGCTGCTGCCGCGCCTGCTGGCAGGCGTTCCCATTACCCGGACCGATCTGTCCCGCATGGGGCACGGCGCGTTTTGTCTGGAATGCAAAACCTGTTCATATCCCAAATGTCCGTTTGGAAAATAAAGGAGAAACATGTCTACCAAAACTTTCAGTGTCTGCGGCATGTGTACGGTGCGCTGGCCGATACAGGTTCGAAACCGAGCACGGAGAGGGAAAATGTGCAGCCGGCTGGGATGAAGCCCTGGATATTGGCATGAAAGGCGAGAGTCGATCTACTGGATCCTGCACGGCGGCAGAAGCATTGCCATTTCAAGAGCATTTGTTTCCGTGACGCAGGCTAACCAAAACGGATAACAGGCCATGACACAGACCGTTCTCTGAAATTGGCGGCGCAGCATGTGTTTATTACGATAATAAAAGGTTTTTCGAGGACATGATTTTCAAACGGGAATTCATCGGCGAAGCGCTGGGCACATTCATGCTGGTGCTGTTCGGTTGCGGATCGGTTGCGGTCTCTGTTTTATTCAATGCGCATCAGGGTTGATGCAGGTGGCCCTGGTCTGGGGGATCGGAGTGACCCTATCCATATATCTTACACGGCACTTGTCCTGTGCGCATCTTAACCCGGCAGTCAGTCTGGCTATGGTTGTAAGCGGGAGAATGCCTTTCCGGAAGATGCCGGTTTATATCGGGGCGCAGTTCGCGGGCGCCATCCTTGCCGGATTGACGCTGTATATGCTGTTTGCATCTTCAATCGGTGCATATGAAGCTGTTCATGGCATCGTTCGCGGTTCGGCAGGGTCGGTAAAGACGGCCATGATGTTCGGCGAATACTATCCCAACCCCGGCGCTGCGGCCGTTGTTTCCATGCCTCTGGCAATCGGCGCTGAAGCCTTTGGCACGTTCCTGCTGGTGCTGATGATTTTTGCGCTGACAGAAGGATGCAATGTGGGGCGTCCGGACGATGCCCTGGCGCCCGTGTTCATCGGCTTGACCGTGACTTCGATTATCTGCCTGATCGCACCGCTGACGCAAGCCGGGCTGAACCCCGCGCGCGATCTGGGTCCCCGGCTGGTAGCCTGGCTCATGGGATGGGGAGATGCCGCGTTTCCCGACCGCGTGGGCGGTTTCGTTTACGTCTACGTGTTGGCACCTTTGTTCGGTGGCGTACTCGCGTCACTTTTTTTTGTCCGCATGCTGGAGCCGGCCATGAAACAGGTCGCCCGATCGATGCTGCTGCGAAGCCGACAAATCTAATTCAACCAAAGGAGAAATACGATGACGGCTCGACTGATTCTGGTAGGCGGCTTTCTGGGAGCCGGGAAAACGACCTTGCTTTGGGAGAGCGGCCCAGAGGCTAGCTGGCCGGGGCCTGCGTGTCGGGCTGATCACCAATGATCAGGCCCCCGAACTTGTCGACACCGCATTTCTTTCCCGCAACGACGTCAAGGTTGCGGAAGTTGCCGGCAGTTGCTTCTGCTGCAATTTTCAAGGGATTGATCGGCGCCATGTCCAAGGCCCGTGCGGAAGCGGACGCCGATGTGCTCATCGCAGAGCCGGTAGGCAGCTGTACAGATCTTTCCGCGACCATTGTTCAGCCGCTAAGGGATCGGTTTCAGAAGGAATTCGTGATTGCCCCCTTGTCGGTCATGGCCGATCCCGTGCGTCTTGCGGACATTCTTGACGGCGGAACGGCCGGATTGCATCCCAGTGCCGCCTACATCTTCCGTAAACAGATTGAGGAAGCCGATATCATTGTTATCAGCAAAACGGATCTGCTCACCCCGGCAGAGCTGGACGTGCTGAAGAGGCGGCTGGCTCAAACCTACCCGGATATGGCCATTTTTGCCGTAAGCGCCAAGACCGGCAAGGGGCTCGATGCATGGCTGGATGAAGTGACAACGCGTACCGACTGCAGGAAGTCACATTGCCGAAGTGGATTACGATGTCTATGCGGAAGGCGAGGCAGTCCTTGGCTGGCTGAATGCCACCATCCTGCTGCGTGGCGAGCCGGCTGACTGGAACGTTTTTGCCGGCAAATTCCTGAGCGGTCTGAGCCAACGCTTTGACAGCATGGGCGCATCAGTCGGTCATGTCAAACTCCTGGTCGAAGCAGGCGACAGCTTCCTGATCGGCAACCTGACCGGCAAGGAAGAGACACTCAGCATTCGCGGTCAGGCGGGGACAGGTTCCGAAGCCCGGATGACCCTGAACGCACGGGTTCAGATGCCGCCGGAAACACTGGAGACGATCGTGCGTGAGACGATTGCCGCGACCCCCAGGGACATATCACGGCCACTCCGGTTGCCTGGCGTTGTCTGAGTCCGGGCGGCCGAATCCAACCCATCGCTACGACCAAGTCGTTGCAATGAAAACGATATGATCACCGAAACAGGGGGCGCCCGTAAACTTATATATTGATGTACGTCCCCAATTTACCGGAATTTTGCTGCAGCTCAGGATAAAATCGGCGGCGGTCAGCTCAGAATCGCCGGTGTTGACGCCGATGGTGACGTCAGAAGGAAATATGCAGACTGAATATATTAGGTATTGCGGCGCAACCCCGCCCAAAACAGACCAGCGAGCCCGAAATACCAGGCGCTCGGGCTAATTCTTTCTTCTCCCTTGCATGATTAGCTTTCCGGGCAATCCTTGTTCAGGGCATCTAGAAATGCCTGCTGTATCCGTGGATACCCCAGATCCTGAGCCTTGCGCACGTCTTTTCGAGCTTCCATACATTTCTTTTCGGAAAAATATGCGATCGCCCGATTGTAATAGGCATTTGCCAAATTCGGATTCAGATGAATCGCCTGGCTGAAATCACTGATGGCCAGGGCATGCTGGCCTAAAATTCCGTGTGCAGCGCCGCGATCGGCATAAGCATTGGCATTTTCCGGGTTGAGCGAGATGGCGTGCGTAAAATCGTCAATGGCCTGCTCATGCTTTCCCAATCGCCCCAGAACACGTCCGCGACTGTAGTACGCGTCGGCAAATTGGGGGTCGCTGTTGATTGCCTCGGTAAAATCCTTGACAGCATCTTCAAAATTTCCGATTTGAGTGTAGGCATTGCCGCGTTCAAAAAAGATACGGGCTGTTTTATTTACGGCAGGTTCCGGTGTTTGCGCGGGTGGGACTGTTTGGGTGGTAGAACATCCCAAAGCAACTAAAACCATGATACTTAAAATCACGACGATTAATTTTTTCATTGACCCTTCCTTGGTTCGGATAGTTCTTCGCGGTGATATGCAAAATGAACCGCTGCTGACGCGCTCATTTGAACAAGTATAAACGATTCCTTGCGGGAATGAAAGCGCTAATGCCGGATTCTGCTGTTTGAAAAGCATATCCGATTGAAAGCAATCTGGAAAAAGGATTTCATGACAACGGCGCAGCTTTCTGATAGGCGGTGATGGCGGCGATGACATGGCAGATCCACCCAGAAATCCGCCGGAGCCTATCCAGAGGCCGGGGGTGATAATCAGCCAGAAAATGCCCCGCCAGAAATGGCCGTTATAAAACTGTCCTATACCGGGAAGCAGGAGGCTCATTACCGCGGCATTACCGGCACGTGTCATGTGAAATCCTTTTCAGTCGATTCGGGGTATTGATTTGTATCCTCTTTTCAGAATATGTAAACGTTGCGACAAGTTAGCAGAATTGTTCATCTTGATCAAGTTCTTTAATGCGGTTGCCCACCTGAAGCCTTTCAGGCTGATAAAACATGGCCGGCAAAGATATACTTGATTTCAGCTGTCCGACAGGGCTATTATAATTTTTTGGTAACTACTCAAGTATTCAGGAGTCAGAATTCAGGAGCCAGAATGAGGGACCCAGCAAATCCGTTTTTGCCAATATTGTCCAAAGGTCCCTTGGTGATGGTACTGAGCCATCCCGCTTGATTGAAGAAGCCGGTAAATTGATCGAAGGTTATATGCGGGCTATTCTGAATTCTGCCTCCTGAATTCTGTATACCTGAGTGGTTACAATTATTGATCCGATAATGAAGTTATGAATGACAGACAGCCTGAAGACAGTGTTGAATTATGAATTTTAATCCGTGCATGAAGCATAAGGTGGTGCGCAAGACGGTCCGGGAGTTTGCCGAAACAGAGCTGGGTCCCATCGTCAGCGACATCGATCGTGAAAGCCGGTTCCCATGGGAAGTCATTGAAAAGATGCGCCCGCTCAATTTCTTCGGCCTTCAGATTCCCAAATCCTATGGCGGCGCGGAATTCGACAGTATCAGTTATGCGATCACGGTCGAGGAGCTGTCCCGGGTAAGCGCCGCCATCGGATTGTGTGTCACCGTTCACAACAGCGTTGCAGCTTATCCTATAGTCCGGTTTGGAACTGATGAGCAGAAAAAACATTTTTTGCCTTCCCTTGCCAGCGGCGAGCGCATCGGCGCCTTCTGCCTTTCCGAGGCGAATGCCGGTTCCGATGCCGGTGGGGTTGAGACGCATGCAGTGAAAGATGGGGATTCCTATGTGATCAACGGCACGAAAATTTTTGTAACCAACGGCGGGGTCTGCGCTCTGGCCCTGATTTTTGCCGTTACTGATCCGGAAAACGCCAAGTCCGGCGCCAGCGTGTTCATGGTGGAAAAAGAGACGCCCGGTTTTTCCGTTGGTGAAATCGAAGATCTTTGCGGCATGCGGGCCAATCCGGTATCCTCTCTTTTTTTTGAAGACTGCCGGGTGCCTGCTACCTGTCTACTGGGCCGTCCGGGGGATGGTCTGAGGATCGGTCTGGCTGCTCTTGATACGGGCAGAATCGGAATCGCCGCGCAAGCACTGGGAATCGCCCAGGCTGCATTTGATTCAGCACTGAAATATTCCAGGGAGCGCCAGCAGTTCGGCCGATCCATCTCGTCCTTTCAGACCATCCAGAATTATCTGGCGGACATGTCAACGGAAATAGACGCCGGCCGGTTGCTGCTCTATCGCGCCTGTGCCTTCAAGGATTCCGCCAGGGCTTTCGGAGCGGAGGCAGCCAAGGCAAAGCTGTATTGCAGCGCCCTGGCTTCACGGGTAACAACCGCGGCCGTACAGATTCACGGCGGATACGGCTATAGTAAAGAATACGACGTGGAGCGGTATTTCCGGGATGCAAAAGTCACTGAAATTTATGAGGGAACCAGCGAGGTGCAGCGAATGGTCATCGCCCGCGCCCTTCTTTCCCGGCCGACATGACGGATAGCCCATGCTGAAACTGATTGTATGTATCAAGCAAGTTCCCATGGTATCGGAGCTTCCCTGGGATTCCAAGACCGGCACCTTGAAACGGGACATGGCGGAAGGCATGATGAATCCCGCCTGCAAACATGCCCTGGAAGCGGCCCTGCAAATCAAGAGCAGCCATGGCGCCCATATCACGACACTTTCCATGGGGCCGCCCATGGCAGAGGAAATCCTTCGAGAATCTCTGGCAATGGGTGCGGACCGGGGTATATTGCTGACGGATCCCCGGATGGCCGGGGCAGACACCCTCATCACCTCTTTTACCCTTGCCCGTGCGATCAAGCTGGCGTGTCCGGACTTTGACCTGATTCTTTGCGGGCGGCACACCAGTGACAGCGAAACCGCCCAGGTCGGCCCGCAGCTGGCACAGGAGCTTGAAATCGCTGCGGTTGCCTATGTGGAAAAGATTGCAATCAGCGGCCAGAGAGTCAGAATGCAGCGTGAATCCGATGAGTTCCTTGAAACCCTGGAAATGGACATGCCCGGTCTGATTACGGTAACAACCACCTGCTTTGCGCCCCGCTTTGCGCCCATGTCCGGACTCCAGGACGCTTTTGAGTCAGGAGAGATCGCTTTGCGGAACCTGAGTCACCTTGGCCTGGAAGCCGGAACCGTGGGCATGAACGCCTCACCCACCCGAATACTGAATGTTTACTCGCCAACAGCACGCAAAAAAAATATTGTTCTGAAAGGCGCGCCTAAAAAAAGCGCGGAAACCCTGTTCGAGCAGTTCGGAGACAAGCTGAGCGGCGCCATGGCAAAAGATCTCAAAACCCACGATCATGACCAAACTGACGATGAAAGTGAAGATGAATAAATCGGGACCAAGCATTTGGGTTTTCGGTGATTACCGGAATTATTTTCAGAACCGGGTGACGTTGCAGCTTCTTGCCCGTGCCAGAGAACTGGCGCCTGCAATCGGTGCCGAAGTCTGTGCGGTTGTATTCGGCAGCCAGGTGAATGCGTATATCAGCGAATACATTGCTCACGGTGCCGAAACAGTGTATGTGACTGATGACTCGATTTTGAAGGATTACTGCGTTGAAACCTACGTGAATCTGGCTGAGCGGCTCATCCGGCAGCTTCAGCCGGATATTTTTTTGATCGGGGCCACGGATTTCGGTCGTGAATTCGCTCCGCGGGTCGCCAAACGACTGAAAACCGGACTGACTGCAGACTGCATCGGTCTGGATATCAATACTGACGGCCTTCTGGTTCAAACAGCGCCCTCCTTTGGCGGCAATCTCATCGCAACGATCATCACCCCTGAAAAACGGCCCCAGATGGCTACCGTCAGGCCGGGAACTTTCAAGGAATTACCCCACGATGATGCGGCAACCGGTCGTGTCGTGTCCGTTCCCCTTCCAAACGACCTTCCGATGGCCCGCGTCCGCTTGATCCATTCCGAACGCAAACCGCCTCGGGAGCAGCGGATTGAAGATGCCGGAATCGTCATCTGCGGCGGCCGGGGAATGGGGAGCAAGGCAAAATTCAAAAAACTGTTTGAAATGGCGCGCCTGATGGGTGCGGAAGTAGGGGCCACCCGTCCGGTTGTTCATTCACAATGGGCGGATCATGATTGCCTGGTTGGCCAGGCAGGAAAAAACATCCGTCCCCAGATTCTTTTTTCTTTCGGCGTAAGTGGTGCCATACAGCATACCGCCGCCATTCATGATGCCGAACTTATCATCGCCGTCAACAAAAACCCCAATGCCGCCATGATGAAGATGGCCGATGTCGCCATCGTGGCAGACGCCAGCCAGTTTTGCTCTGCGCTGATCCGGGAACTGAGAAAACGGATCCGGGAATGAGCGGCATACGGGCGTCATACAAGCTGGATAGTTATTACCCGATTCTGAATAGTAACGATCCAGCCAACCATTGACAGTCCGGAGATTATCGTCTGTAAATCCGTTTTGGTGAATGATACCTTGTCTGGCAGAGATTTTGCTTTATTATTAATACAGTGCTGTTCCGTTTTCCGATCGGATGGGTGATATGGATGCCTGAGACAAATCCATAGACAGCTGCAACCCCAAAAAAAGGATATGAACAATGAATTGGATACGAAGGTTTTTGCTGGTTTTGGTTGTGGTTACAGGCAGTGGATGCGCAACGATTCCTCCGGGCCCGAGCGTTATGGCCATGCCGCCTTCAGGGAAGTCCTTTGATGCCTTTCGTATGGATGATGCTGACTGCAGGCAGTGGGCTGAGAGTCAGGTCGGCCTGAGTGCAAATGAGACTGTCAATCAGAATCTTGCCGGTGGGGCTGCAATCGGAACGATGCTGGGAGCAGGCCTGGGCGCATTGATCGGCTCTGCCTACGGCAACGTAGGTGCCGGTGCCGCAATCGGGGCTGCCAGCGGACTGGCATTCGGTGCTGCCGGGGCAAGCGGACCTGCCTATGCATCCGGTTATGAAGTCCAGACGCGTTATGATATCGCCTATCAGCAGTGCATGGTTGCAAAAGGGAAACCAGTTCCCGGGGGGAGTCCGTGAAACCAGAAGAGTGTATTATATGTCGCCCCCACCGCCGGTTTATGGCCCATGGCCGCCTGCCGTGTCGCCATATTACATGTATCCGCCGCCCCCGTTTTATTGACACCATGAT